>JAFUBM010000010.1 GCA_017460225.1 Candidatus Saccharimonadota bacterium | reverse complement strand
AATTTTGCCACCCTCAGTATCTACACTTACATAAATCTGGTAGTCTGGGACATTGGTGCCACCACCTGTCACAGTATCCTTCTTGGCCATGTTCACACCGGCAGGATTGCCTTCTATGTCAAACTCCAGGCCACCGGCATCAGCAGCGGTAGAGGTAGGGGCAGTGATTACCCAGTCTGAGCCAGAATAGCCCACAGAGACATTGCTATTGGTAGCATAAGAAGTTTCGGTGCTGAAAGGATGGAGGAAGGCGACGCCACCTAACAAAACGCCGGTGCCAAGAAAAACACCAGCAATTAAATGCAAGTTGATATTAGAATTATGAATAGATAGACCCATCGCTGCTCCCATCGCATATATGACCTTATATTGATATTAGTAGCGAATAGAGACGTAAGAAATGTGATGTTGTATCTATTATAGCGCAAGCGGATTGGCTTGACAAGAGCTTTTTAGGACTTTTTGGCGGATTTTTTGGCCTTGGTGGCGCGGCGGCGTGGGGCGCGGCGAGTTTTCTTTTTGGGTTTGTCGGCAAGCATCTTTTCGGCTTCTTCCCTGGTGATTTTCTTGGGGTCCATTTCTTTAGGAATCTTGAGGTTATTCCAGCGGCCGGGACCTTTGATGTAGGGGCCGTAGGCGCCGTTGATAATCATAATATCGTCCCAATCGGCGATAATGGAGTCAATTTTAGCCTGATAAAGAGGTTCGGCGTCTTTGAGGGTGATAGTGTAGGGGTCGTGGCCCTTGATGGGGATATTATATTTGCCGCCTTTAAGATAAGGGCCGAAGGGGCCGGCGGCGGCGATAAGCTCGGTGCCGTCTTTGGCCTGGCCGAGGGAGCGGGGGAGTTGTGGCAGAGCGAGTTGCTGCAAGGCTTGCTCGTAGGTGACAGTCTTGACGGTGGTTTTGGCGGGGAGAGGGGCGAAGCGAGGCTTGGCGCCAGATTCTTTTTCGTTGAGGCCGAGCTGAATGAAACCACCGTTGCGGCCAATTTTGGCGAAGATGGGGAGCTTAGTCTTGGGGTCGGTGCCGAGCTCGCGGGCGGCATTGTAGCGTTCGGCATCTTGAGATTTGCCGACCTGGGCGCTGAAAGGGGTGTAGAAATCGCGGAGCATTTGGACACGCTCTAGCTTGGCCTCGGCGATGAGATCAAGTTTTTCTTCCACACCGGCGGTGAAGCCGTAGTCAACGATTTGGTCAAAGTGTTCGGTGAGAAAGTCGGAGACGAGTTCGCCTACTGGGGTGGGGAGGAGCTTGCCTTTGGTCGCGCCAGATTTTTCAGTTGTGATAGTGCGGGTGATGTTGGCAACGGCGTGTCCTTCGGACACGCTCCGGGCCGCTCTGGCTAAGTCTTCATGTTCCGCAGCACCCGCGTTGCCAGCATCACCGCACAGCCGCAGCTCAATAACCTGCCGCTCGCGACCTTCGCCTTCGCCTTTGCGGACGTAGCCGCGGGTTTGGAGGGCAGACATGATGCCGGCATAAGTGGAGGGGCGGCCGATGCCGAGTTCTTCTAGTTTTTTGACTAATGAGCCCTCGGTGTAGCGGGCGGGCGGTTTGGCAAAGGTTTGACGGGCGATAATCTCGTGGGCAGCGACGGTGTCGCCCTTTTTGAGGGCGGGGAGTTCGGTGTCTTTGCTAGAACCGTACACGCGGAGGAAGCCGTCAAAAATGACTACTTCACCTTTGGCGATAAACTGCGGCTGGATGGTGCTGGGTTGTAATTTGATGGTGGTTTTGGCGACTTTGGCGTTCGCCATCTGAGTGGCGAGGGTGCGAGTGCGGATGAGATTGTAAAGTTTCTTTTCGTAATCGTTTTTTCCGGCTGATTCTCTGGTGATGTCGGTGGGGCGGATGGCTTCGTGAGCCTCTTGGGCGGAAGCGTCTTTGGTCTTGAAATGGCGGACTTGGAGGTAGTTTTTGCCAAATTCTTTTTCAATATAGCTGGCGATGCTGGCGAGAGCCTGCTTACTGAGATTGAGACTGTCGGTGCGGTGATAGGTGATGAGGCCAGCCTGATAGAGAACCTGAGCAGCGCGCATAGTGGTGCCGGCGGCGAAGCCGAGGCGGGAGTTGGCCTCAATCTGCATGGCGGCAGTGGTGATGGGGACAGGGTTGGCTTTTTTACCTTCGGTTTGCTCAATGGCATCTACGGTATAGGTGGCGCCGGTGAGTTTTTCTAGTAATTCCCTAGCGGCGGTTTCGGTGGCGGGCTGATGTTTGTCAAGGGTGGCGGAGAATTCGTGTTCGCCAAAAGTGCCGGTGATTTTAAAACTGAATTTTTTTTCAATATTTTCAATCTCGCGCTCTT
>JAFUBM010000009.1 GCA_017460225.1 Candidatus Saccharimonadota bacterium | reverse complement strand
TCGGCAAATCTCCTCCCGCCTCGCCAAGTGTTGTAATTTTTACAACATTCTTGTAGTACTTCCAGTCCGTCCAAAACTCAATCCTCGCTCGCGGCTTCTTAGCGAGAATTTCCCGCACTACCGCAATCGCCGGAGTTACGTGCCCCCCGCTACCGCCGCCTACGACTAGCACTTTCATGAAGTCTTCCTTTCTTTAGATGTCCGTTGGCAAATTTTTTCTTCGTTAAATCTTTTTCTCTTCTAGTATAGCACGAAAGCTGCAAACTCAGCCCCAACGCCAACGTCACAAACATCATACTCGTCCCGCCGTAAGACAGCAAGGGTAAAGTAATCCCCGTTAGCGGGATTAGCCCCGTCATCGCCATAATGTTTATTGCCATCTGCACCGCTATCCACGCAAACACCCCCACCGCCACTAGCCGCTGATCCTCCTCCGCCCCCAGCTCCGCCACTCTCAAAATCCGCATCAAAAGCACCACAAACACCAACACCACTAGCGCCAGCCCAATAAACCCAAACGTCTCCCCCATAATCGCAAACACCGAGTCGTTAATGCTCTCTGGCAAATACCCCGTCGCCTGCACGCTGTTCCCTACCCCCACTCCAGCCAGTCCCCCCGTCCCGATCGCAATCAAGGCATTCTCGATGTGGTAATTATCTGCATCCTCCCCCGACAAAAACGTCTCAATCCGCTCCATCCGGTGCGGACTCGTCACTATCGCTCCTGCTCCCAGCACTCCCACCGCCAGTATCACCAGCCCCAGCCACTTCAGCTTCACCCCACTCGCAAAAATCGTCGCCAAAATTATCGCCACTATTACCACCCCTGTCCCCAAATCTTTCTGCAACACCACCACAAACAACAAAGAAATCACAGACACTACCCCCGCCGGCAGCCAAAAATCGCTCGTATCGAGCTTCCCCTCCCTCTTTCGTTCCGCCGCCAGCTGAGAAAGGTATAATACTAGCCCCAGCTTCAGCATCTCCGCCGGTTGCAGACTCGCCACCCCGCCCAGGTTTAGCCACCTACACGCCCCCAACTCGCACCTCGCAATCCCGCTCCCCGCCTTGCTCGCCACAAACAAAATCCCGCACAACAAAAATCCAATCAGAAGCACCCACTTCCCGTATTTTTTCCACTTCTCATACGGCAGCCTAAACGCCACCACAAACGCCACCACAGAAATCGTCACGTTCGCTAGCTGATGCAGAAAAAAGTAGTTCTCACTCAGCTCACTACCATACGCCGCATTCATAAAGTTCACCCGCATCGGCCCAATCGCATAAATCACAATCAGCCCCGCAATCAACAGCACCAGCGTCATCAACCCGATTATCAAATCGCTCTTATGCTTTCTCATACTACGATTATACCACATCCCGGAATTGTTTTATTTTGGATGCAGTTCAAGGAAGCAGGAGTAACGGAGCGAACCGTACTTAAAGTACGGAGAGCGAGTAACGCACCTGCTGACGCAGAAATGCGCCAAAATTAAACAATTCCGCCGGCACTAGCTAAAAACATTCCGAGAATGGCCGCAATCCCCGCCAACACCCAAAACCTCATCACAATCTTCGCCTCGCCCCATCCCTTCGCTTCGAGATGATGATGGATCGGCGCAGAAATAAACACTTTTCGGTGGAACACCTTTTTCGAAAACATCTGGATCAAGCTGCTTCCCGCCTCTACCACCAAGAGTACTCCAATCACCGGCAACAGCAAAAACGCGTTCGTCATCATCGCTACCACGCCCAGCCCCGCACCCAGCGCAAAACTTCCCGTATCTCCCATCATAAACCGCGCCGGCGGCACGTTAAACCACACATAAGACAGTAGCCACCCCACTACCGTCAAACAAAACCCAAACAACATCCACTGCCCCTGGAACAACGCAATTACTCCATACGCCCCATACGCCATCATCATCAGCCCTCCGGCCAGCCCGTCTAGTCCATCAGAAATGTTCACTGCATTACTCGTCGCCACTACCGCAAACGCAAACAACAAGATCATCCCCGCCATCCCAATCTCCACCGGCCCCAAGAACGGAATCATCACGCTCGTCCACCCCAGCTTAAACGCAAAGAACCAGCCCAAGGCTAGCCCCACCACAGAAATCAAGCAGAACTTCACCGGCGCTCTCAAACCCGCCGCTCCGTGCCCGTCGCCAAAGACGTTGATCATATCATCCACCAGCCCAATTATCGCCCCGCCGAGGAATCCCGCCAACGGTAGCCACGTCTGCCCCCGGTCAAAATTACAAAACAGCGTCACCGCCGCCACCGCCAGCACCCCCACAATCCCCGCCATCGTCGGGAATTTCCGCTTAAACTTATGCGCGTGTAGCTTCGTCATCACCGGCAAAGCATCGCCCTGCGCCGTCGCCTTTTTCTGCTTTTTCCAAAACTTATACTTATACGCAAAATGCGTATAAATCGGCGTCAAAAACATCGACAGCAAAAACCCCGCCAGCGTCAAAATCAATCCATAGAACAGTTCATTGTTGATTTCTGCTTTCCACATTCTCCTATTTTACTCCACTTTAGGTTTAATTTTCAAGTAGTCGATGAGATAATTCGATATCTCAGAAAACACCGGTAGCGCCATCTTCTGTGCGTCCGTCGTTTCCCCGTCTTTCCAAATCCGCACCATCGCCAGATACTCCGGCATCTCCCCCTCTGCCCCGCCAAACCCCACATACGTCGCCACGCTTTCGTCCATCACATACTCCCCGTCGCGAATCACCTGCGCCGTCCCCGTCTTTCCGCCAACAAAGTAGCCCGCCTGGTCAATACCCAGTAGCCGCGGCGAGCTCCGCGTCCCCCACAGCATCTCGCGCATCTGCCGGCTCGTATCCTCCGACACCACTCGCCTTAGCGCCCCCGCTTTTTCTTTCTCCACCAGTTCCCCGTTCGTGTCAATAGTCCCCTTTACGATAGTTGGCGCATAATACTCGCCACCGTTTATCATCGCCGAATACCCCGCCGCTACCTGTATCATCGTCACCAGCATATTCTGTCCAAACGTCATATTCGCATACAACGAATCCCGCCCGTCCCCCTCTACCGGGTCGCCAATCAACCCCGTTGCCTCATACAGCTCAATCCCCGTTTCCTCCCCCAGCCCAAACTTGTTTACATAATAATCATACAACGTCTTCCGCCCCTCCTCCGTAATGTTCTCCGCATCTCCGCCAATCCACTTCAGCGCCTGGATACTTCCCACGTTCAAAGACCAGTTTAGTGCATACTGCATCGTCCGCACTCCCGCCCCGTTCTTGCTCGCATTCTCAATCGGCCACCCATCAATATAGATTTTGTCCACATTATAATACGTCGACTCTGCCGTCATCACGCCCAGGTCAATCCCCGTCGCAAACGTAAACGCCTTGCACACGCTCGCCGGCTCATACGGGTCTTCCGTCACTCGATTGATGTAAAGACTCGCGCTCTCCACATTGCCATAATCTGCCGGATTATAGCTCGGCAGGTTCGCCATCGCCAGTATCTCCCCCGTCCGCGGATTCATCACCACCGCACTCGCCTGGTCTTTCCCGTATTCGTCCATTTTCTTTTGTAGAATATTCTCCACTTCCGCCTGGATGTTCCGGTCAATCGTCAACACCACATTCTCCCCGTCCTCCGCCGGAATCTTCACGTTCTTATCACCAATCGACAGCGCCACTTGGTTTACGTCCGCCACCGTTTTTAGCAGTCCGTCCTTCCCTGCCAGCTGCGCGTTTAGCGCCCCCTCCACGCCGTACTGCCCCTCCCCGTCTGCGTTCACAAACCCCAGCGTCCGCGCCGCCAACGTCCCCTCCGGATACACCCGCTTCGTCGTCTCCTGTAGCCACACCCCGCTCGGTTGCGCCTCGCGTATCCGCAACGCATTCTCTCTCGATACGTTCTTGGCCACAACCATATATCTCCGCGTCCGGTCACTCAGCACTTCCTCTAGCTTCGCCACCAAGTTCTCTTTCATATTCTCGTTAAACACCGCCTCCTTTAGCTCCGCTTCCTCCGCCACCATCGGGTCCACAATCACCGTATATACCTTTTCGTTCATCACCACCACTACCGGCTCGCTCCCGTCCATCATGTAGATCTCCCCCCGCTTCGCCTTAATCGTGTTTTCTAGCGTATGTTGCGCCTCCGCCTTGGCTACCCACGTCTCCTTCTGTATAATCTGCACAAAAAACAGCCGCGCCAAAATCACTGCCGCGACCGCGTAAAGCCCTAACTTCAAGACTTTAATCCTATTCATCTTATGTTTATTATACTACAAACTATTCCGCGTAGCCAGCCACCTGCCCCACTTGCATATTTGCCGCCACTTCGTTGCTGTCGCTCCGCGCAATGCTGGTCAATCTCGCTCGCTCCACCGCCAAATCTTCCTTCTCCGCCTCCAGCTTCGCAATATCATTCTCTACTTTAGACAGTTCATAGTCGTAGCTCGTTGCCTTCGTTCCCTGAGTGACATAAATCAACCCCACCACCAACACCAGCACGCCCAAGATAACGCTTTGCGATACACTCCCCAAAGTCTTTGGTGTATGCCGGACGATATTGCGATTTCGGACCCAAGCCGAACTAGATTCACGCATTAGAAAATAATTCCTCGCTTTTGTTTTAGGTTTTTATTTTTGGTTTATATCACTTAGTCCGAGGCGGGTGGACTAGCCAGAGCTATAAGTAAACTAGCTCCGCCTCGGGAAGGTCATATATATTTAACACACTCTTTTTAGACTCCGCAACCGTAGTTGTGGTGGCCTTTTCGGCCATGTCTATCCCCCTGTTCCTCATCGCCCCAGCCACACAAAGGTCAAAGTGGCTAGGCGCGGCAAGTTTTTAGTAAAAAGTAACTTTTACTTTTTGCGCTCGACTCTTGTTCGAGACTACGATTTGTTTAGGCATATTGCCTCCTTTTTGTTTTTTGTTTGTATTTTTATCAATTCCACTCTCTTTTTCGCCAATTTTCAGCGCGGTCAAAAGTTCCGACAAGCTCTGCGTCCTACCCCTGTTATTTAGCGTCTTTTTGCTGCGCGCAATTTTGCCGATCGGGAGCGTGGGTTGATAACAACCTCATCTGCACTCGCCACTATCGGGCTCTTCGTTATAATCTCCAGTTCCGACTCTTCGCCATACTCGCTCGCTTCCCTAAAATACTGTTTCACTAGCCGGTCTTCTAAGCTATGGAATGTAATAATCGCCACTCTTCCTCCCGGCTTCAGGACTTTCAGTATCAGCGGCAAGGTCTGTTTGATCAGCCCTAGCTCGTCGTTCACTTCGATCCGTATCGCCTGGAAAATCCGTGTTGCCGGATGCGTCTTTGAGAATCTAGATTTACTTTTGATAAATCCCGCCAGCTCCTCCGTTGTCTTAAACGGTCTTGCTTGGACGATTTCTCGCGCCATCCGTTTTGCATTCCCGGGTCTTTCTTCTCCGTACTTCTCAAAAATCTCTGCCAGCTTCTTCTCTGGATAGTGATTTACTACCCGCTCCGCCGTTAGCTCCTGCGTCCTGTCCATCCTCATATCTAGCGGCCCTTCCCTCAGAAAAGAAAACCCTCGTTCTGCCCTGTCTAGTTGCGGGGAAGACACTCCAAAATCCGCCAATATCATATCAAAAGTCTTTCCACACTCAATTAACTTCAGCACCGAGTTATAAAAATCTCCTTCTACGATTTCTACCGGTTCACTTTTGTACTTCCCGCGTAGATACTCCGTCGCAAAAGAATCCCTGTCGACTAGCGCCGACTCTTTATAATTCCGTGTCAAATCCAAAACTTTACTCGCGTGTCCACCATATCCTGCCGTCAAGTCCAAATACGACTCACCCGGTCGAGGATCCAGGACCTCGAGGACTTCAGATAATAATACAGGTTTATGAAGTTCTTCCATACGGTATATATTATACCATATTGCTTCTTCTTTAGTTTAAGGACGCTTAACAAGAAACTTTAGCGTGTTTGTTTTTGCTAAGATTTTTGTTTTCCCTTACACTTTAGATCTACCATAATCTCCTGAGATAAATCTCGAGTCATATTATGGCCGTTGAGAGACTTATTGTGTAATTGGTTGAGAGTTTTAATTGGGAGGTGTTAGTTTTAGAATGTACGGAGGATTTTGGTGACGCGTATCCTTAAGTTTAACCGCGCGCCAAAACTCCTTGTTAACCGTCCTCAAACTGATTTTAATGTACCTTCAGTAGATTTTTATGTTTAATGTTTATTTTATTTTCTACCTGCACTTAGTATAACCAGTTTATTTAGAAAAATCAAGCCCTTTTTTAACCAAAGTTTTCCACAAAACAACACAGAAATGTGGATAAGTAAATATTTTGGATGAGATGCAAGGCGAAGCTGAGAAACGGAAGGAGGCGTACTTAGTGGTACGCCTCCTGAGTATCGCAGGCTTCAACGCAGCAGCTCGCCAAAATATTACTTATCCACGAGGTGGTTCGCCGCCATCGGCTTCTTCCATCAACTTCTTCGACTTGATTTCATAGCGCAATCCCGTCACCGGCGACACATAGTAATCCTCGTTCAAGAGGTTCACAAACATCGTCAGATCTTTGTCATCCATAATAATAATCGACTTGTCCTCGTCCGTCATCAGGTCAAGCTGCATCTCGTCGGAATAATCCAGCATCTGCTCTTGCGTCATCGCCTGCGCAACGTCCACGCTCTGCAACTTTTTCAATAGCGGCTTGCGATCTTGCAGCAATGCGTCCAGCGTCAGCCCCTCCGCAAAGCTCAGTTTATACTTCTCCTGTAATTCCCTGGCTTTCGCCTCCGCAATCACCTGAGACTTATAATCGTATTGGAATAGCGCCTCAAACTTGCTCTGGTTAAACACCACAATCGTCCCGTCCACAATCGCCACTTGGTTGTCTTCCGGCATCTTAATCGCCACTTCCGCAGAAAACGGCTCAAAGCTCTCGCCGTTTAGCTCCCAGCTCGTCGCTCCTTTAAGCGCCGCGCTCGCGGACAATCCCTTCGCGATGTAAAACGTCTTCGTCCCCTCATCTCCGCCGGGGTATGTAAACTTCGCGATAATCCCCTTCACCTTCTTGAACTCATATTCATTATCCGAGAAAAAGTCGATGTCTTTATATTCGTTTTCAATCAGGTGTAATAGCGTCTCCGCCCGCCCCACGTTCTCGAGTTTTGTCTTATAGATCACCTTGTCTTCCCCGTCGCTCTTCTCGTACGTCCGGCACTCCAACCCCTTGTCAGCTTCCTTAATCACGTATCCAATCGCCTCTTGCATAAACATCGCTTTTACCGAGTTCGTCAGCTTATCGCTGTATCGCACCTTATACGGCGTATAATTTTTGTTAAACAAAAACAGTTCAACCGAGACATTGTTCTTTATCTCGTCCACCTCGTTCGCCCACTGGAACACATCAAACTCTTCCATATTTACCTCGCTTAATTTCCCCCATTATACCACACTAATAATCATAAACGTAAACTTCCTCATCCGGAAATTCGTCCGCTCCAAACTCCTCCGCCTCAAACTCATTACTCCCGTACGGGTCAAACCCCAGTTCAGTGAGGAATCTCGACGGCATCGTATAATTCCGCCCCCCAAAAGAGAATCTACTCTGCGCCCAAGTTAGGAACAGCTCTTGCATCGCCCGCGTCATCCCCACATACGCTAGTCGCCGCTCTTCCTCAACGTCCGCCTCCTCTTCCGCTCGCCCACTCGGGAACAGCCCTTCCTCCAGCCCCACCATAAAGACTACCGGAAACTCCAGCCCCTTTGCCGCGTGGAGCGTCATCAGCGTCACCGTATTTTTCTCCGAGCTTTCGTCCGCGCTCGACATCAGCGCCGCGTCCGCCAAAAATTCTTCCACCGTCCCAAACCCATTTGCGTTGTCCATTAGCACTTCCAAGTTCCGGATTCGGTCTTTCCCTGTCTCCGTCCCATCATCCAGCAGCCCCGCAAAGTCAAAGTATTTTACTACCAGCTCCACAATCTCTCCCGGCCGCTCGTCCGTCATCTGCGTCGCTGCTTGAGTTATTAAGTTTACCAGCCTCATCAAGCCCGTCCGCGCTCGCGGCGTCAGGCTCATCATCAGTTCCTCGTCCCCTAGCCTCCCGCCCGCATCAAGATACGCAAAAATCTTCTCCAGCGTTTTCTCGCCAATCCCAGAAATCACATTCTTCGTAACCCGCTCCAGACTTACTTTATCTCGCGGATTCACTATCAAATGCAAAATCGCCAGCACATCCTTGACCTCCCTCCGGTCGTAGAAGCGTACCCCACCCACAATTTTGTACGGTATATGTCTCTCTATAAACACTTTCTCAAACGCATAACTCTGCGCGTTCGTCCGATATAGCACGGCAAAATCAGAAAAGTCTCGCTCCCCGCTCATCGTCAAAATCTTCCGTGCTACCCACTTTGCCTCCTCCGTCTCATCTCTCGTCGTCTTGATTTCTACCGGACTTCCCTCCCCCGCTTCCGTAAACAACTTTTTCTCCGACCGTTGCTTATTCTGATTGATGATTTTCTGCGATGCCTCCAGGATGTTCCCCGTCGAACGATAATTCTGTTCCAGTTTTATCACCTTCGCTTCCGGAAAATCCTTGGTAAAGTTCAAAATGTTCGTAAAATCCGCCCCGCGCCAAGAGTAGATACTCTGCCAGTCGTCCCCCACTACGCAAATGTTATGTTCCGCCCCCACCAGCAGTTTGATTAGCTGGTATTGCACATGGTTCGTATCTTGATACTCGTCTATTAGAACATATCTAAACCGCTTTTGCCACTTCTCCCTTACCTTGACATCATCGCGGAAAAGTTTTAAGGCTCGCAACAGTAAATCGTCGAAGTCAAGCGCCCCGTTCTCTCCCTTTTCTTTTTCATACGCTGCATAGAGCTTTGCGATGTTCCGCTGGTTCGGGTAGTACGCCCCCGCGGCATATTCTTCCGGGCTCTGCCCCTCGTTCTTCGCTCGAGAAATTATCGAGAGAATCGCCCTCGGCTTTAGGGTCTTATTGTCGATTTTTAGTTGTTTCATCATGCGTTTGATTAGCGCCACCTGGTCTTCCGCATCATAAATCGTAAAGTTCTTGTCCAGCCCCGCCGCATCCGCCTCTATTCTTAGAATCCTCACGCAAATCCCGTGGAACGTCCCCATATACGGCATAAACCCTCGCGGCAAATCCGCTCCCTCTGCCTGCTCGCCTCGCATCAGCTTCCATAATCTCTCGCGCATCTCTCTCGCTGCCTTATTCGTAAACGTCACTGCCAAAATCTCGTACTCGCTCACCCCGTTCGTAAGCAAGTTTGCAATCCTGTGCGTCAAAGTTTTTGTTTTACCACTCCCCGCCCCCGCCAAAATCAGCAAAGGCCCTTCCAGTGTCTTTACCGCTTCTAGCTGTTGTTCGTTTAGTTGTTCAAAAATCTTGTTCATTTTACAGTACTTCTATATCCGCCCCTAATTCTCTCAGCCGCTCCGCAAAATCCTGGTACCCCCGCTTGATCATATAGACATTGCGCAAAATACTTTTCCCCGGCGCCGCTAGCATCGCGAGCAACACCACTACCGCCGGCCTCAGCGCCGGTGGCGCCATCATCTCTGCCGGTCGGAAATTCGTCTCCCCCTCAACATACACGCGGTGTGCGTCTAGCAGTTCCACTTTTGCGTTCAGCGTTGCTAGCTCCGTTGTATAAATCGCTCGGTTCTCAAACACCCCGTCGTGTATCAGCGTCCGCCCCTTCGCCGTCGCCGCAATCACCGAGAAAAACGGCAAGTTGTCTATATTCAACCCCGGGAACGGCATCGGGTGGATTTTGTCCTCCGGCGCGTGTAGCCGTGCTTTATGCACTGTCAAGTCCACCAGCCGTGTCCGCTCATTCCTTGACAAATACTCTTCGCTCCGCTCAATCTCCGCCCCCATACTCTTCAACACTTCCAGCTCAATCTCCAAAAACTCTATCGGCGCTCGCCGGACAGTAATCTCGCTCTTAGTCACTATCCCCGCCGCTATCAAACTCATCGCCTCTATCGGATCTTCGCTCGGATAATACTCTATCTCTTCCTCAATCTTCTCTTTTCCGCGCACGCTCAAGTTTGTCGTCCCCACTCCTTCTATCTCCACTCCCAGCTTCTCCAAGAAGAAGCACAAGTCTTGCACCATATAGTTTGAGCTCGCCCCCACGATTCGCGTCACACCCGGATACTTCGCCGCCGCCATCAACACATTTTCCGTCACCGTATCGCCCCGTTCGATCAGTACAATTTTCTTTTCTTTATATTCCTGTTTTTCCGGATCCCATTCGTCCCGCTTCCGCACGTCCACCGTCGCCTGATAAAACCCACTTCGCTTTTTCGCATCCACGTTCAACCCAAACTCGCTCAGCGCCTTGAGGTGAGGCGTAATCGTCCGGCTCCCGAGCGAACATCCCCCTGCATACGGCAACTCAAACGTTTCGTATTTGTGTAGTAGCGGCCCCATCAACATCAGAATCGACCGCGTTCTTCGCGCCGCCACAAGGTCCATCTTCTCTAGCCTCAATTCGTCCGGTGATATAATTTCCAGGTCTCGCCCCTTATTGATCCAAGTCGTCCTCACGCCTATCGACTCCAAAACTTCAATGATTCGATAGACCTCCTCAATTTTCGCAATGCCCCTCAAAGTCGTCCGTCCCGCGTTTAGCAGCGTCGCACAAAGCAGCCCCACCGCCGCATTTTTGCTTGTATTGACCGTAATTTCCCCGTGCAGTTCTTTCCCTCCGCGGATCACGTAGCTCTGCGCCGCCTCGTCCGCCACAGAGAGAATTTGCCGTTCCAGGACTTCCGACAGCTTCTTCACCATATCAAGCGAGACATTCTGTTGTCCTTTCTCGATTCTGTGGAGTGCGCTCTGGCTTGTCTCCGCGCGTCGCGCTAACTCCGCCTGCGTCCATCCTCGCTCCAGCCTGGCGCGTTCCACCGCCTCGCCAATCCGGACCTGATAACTTTTTTCTACTCCCACCAATTTCTTCTTCGTTCTCATTCCCCCATTATATCACCCCGCGCATAACGGCGTCAACCGTTCTTTGTCTACACTTACTGCCGTGTCAACGCCTGTTTGAGCTTTTGCCTCGCGTGCGGCGTGATAATTTTGTCCAGCCAACTCGACTTTGGCGTCTGATTTTTCGACGTCAAGATTTCCACCACGTCGCCATGCTCCAGCTTCCGGTTCAAGTTACTCATCTTCCCGTTAATTTTCACCCCCACCACGTGCGACCCAATCTCACTGTGTAGCCGGAATGCAAAGTCCAGCGGCAAACTCCCCTTAGGCAAATCAATAATATCCCCCTTTGGCGTATAGACAAAGATTTTATCCGCAAACAAGTTTAGCCGCAACTTCTTCAAATCCACTTTTTTCCCATCCCGCAATTTCGCCGCCGCATCTTGCAGCTCCGTAATCCATAACAAGTTCGTTGGTAAATGCTGGATTTTTCCCTCCTTATAATTCTCTGTCAATTTCTGTTCATTATAATAGAAGCTCGCCGCCAGCCCCCGCTCCGCGTACTCATGCATCTCTCGCGTCCGGATTTGGAACTCCACAATCTTCTTGTTTTTCGTAATCACCGTCGTGTGCAGCGACTGATACCCGTTTTGTTTCGGCACCGCAATATAATCTTTAATCCGCCCGTTCATCGGCGTATACAGTGAGTGCAGCAGCCCCATCGTCAGATAACAGCTCGTAATGTCTGGCACGATAATCCTCAGCGCCACCAGGTCATAGATCTCCCCCATATTTTGGTCGTGTTTCGCCAACTTCTTATGCAGCGAATACACCGACTTTACCCGCCCAGAAATCTCAAACTCAATCTTCTCTTTTTTCAGCAACTCCGACACTTCTTTCTCGATTTGCTTCAACGCCTTTTCGCCTTGCTTGTTCGTCTTTTCGATCAAATCTTTCAGATAAGCGTACCGTTTCGGGTCCACATAAGAAAACGCGAGGTCCGCCAGCTCCACCCTCGCTCGCCCCATATTCAGTCGGTCCGCCAGTGGCGCAAAAATCTCCAACGTCTCCAGCGCAATCTTTTTCTGTTTCTCCGGCGGCAACGCCGACAACGTTCGCGCGTTGTGCAGCCTATCTGCCAGCTTGATAATTAGTACTCGTATATCATTCCCCGTCGCAATCATTAGCCGGAGGAAATTGTCTTTCGTCTCCGGCAAGTAAGTGTCGAGGTCCTTCATATTCTTCCGGATTTTTCCCAGCTTCGTCACTCCGTCCACCAGCTGCGCCACCGACTCGCCAAACTCTTCTTTGATTTGTTCCAGCGTTACATCCGTATCTTCTACCGTATCGTGGAGGACTCCCGCCACAATCGTGTCCTCGTCCATCCCCCATTCTTCCAAGATTTTTTTCACCGCTAGCGGATGGATAATATACGGCTCGCCCGTGCGTCGCGTCTGCCCCTCGTGCGCCGCCGTCGCCAGGTCTACCGCCTGCCGTATCCGTGCCGTATCTTTCCGTTTTTCGTTCATTATGTTA
Organism: Candidatus Saccharimonadota bacterium; assembly: GCA_017460225.1. Classification (GTDB taxonomy): domain Bacteria; phylum Patescibacteriota; class Saccharimonadia; order Saccharimonadales; family Saccharimonadaceae; genus Nanosyncoccus. The sequence continues at coordinate 31,375 of JAFUBM010000009.1, read as the reverse complement.
AAATTATACCATATATGACAAAAATTCTCTGGACAGATGGTAGCGCTAGCCCCAATCCCGGCCCTGGTGGTTTCGCCGTTCTAGAAGATGGCGTGCCCGTCCGTCTTGGTCGCGAAGACCCCTCGTCCAACATCCGTATGGAGGGCGCCGCCCTTATCGCCGCTATGGAATACGCCGGGTCTGATGGTGCCAAGATTTATACCGATTCCGAGTTCTGGGTCAACGTCCTCACCAAATGGGCGCCCGCCTGGGAAGCTCGCCACTGGACCAAAAAGTCCGGCCCAATCAAAAATCTAGAAATGGTCAAAACTGCTTTCCGTCTCTACCGAGAGAACCCCATCGAGCTTTGTTGGGTCCGCGGACACATCGGCACCGAGTTCAACGAACTCGCCGACGAATACGCCAACCGCGCCCGTCTCGGTCTCACCGCCCCAGAGTCATCCGTAATTTTAAGAAAGGTCCTCAAGTGAAACAACTCATCTTAAAAACCAAGCTCAAAGGTCGCGACGAGTTTGAAGCCAAACTTGACCGCGCCGGTATCGATCTCTCCCCTATCTACTGGCAACACGATCGCGTCTATCTTCCCCGCGGCTTCCAGCACGGTGCAAACTTCCCCCGTCTCATCCTCCGCACCGAGATGCGCGCCATCGATCGCCCCGCTAAATATACTCTTATTCTTAAGCGCCACTTAGAGGGAGGTGGCGTCGACATCGTCTTCTCTACCAAAATCGACGATTATCAGTCCGCCGCCGGCATGGCGCTCCAGCTCGGTTTTGAGCTCGCCTCAGAAGTCTCCCGCAAGCGCCAAGAAGCCAAGCTCGACAAAAACCTCGGCACTCTCTTCCTCGACAAAGTAGAAGGCTTGCCCAACTTCTACTGCAAGATCGAGCGCGAGCTCAAAGATGGCGACAAGCCAGATTTCCTCCGTGAAGATCTCGAAGCTTTCCTCAAACAGCTCGAAGAGCCCGCCTTTACTCGCGACTCTTACGCCGAGATTTTAGCCAAATAATCTTCTAGTTCTTTCCCGTTCTTAAACGTCACCGTAATCGACTTTCCCGTAATCTTGACTCGCTTCGCCGCCCACTTCTGGGTCAACTGCACCTCTTGCTTCTGATACGCGCTCTCCTTCAGTAGCGCCTCGCTTGAGCGCGGCTTCTTCTTCTTGTCTTTGATAAACTCTTCCACTCTCCGCGCCGACCATCCCTCCTCGATGATTTTCGTCAAGGCTTCTCTTACCACCCCTTCTTCCATCGTAATCAGCGGCCGCATCACTCCCTCCGACAATCCGTGTTCTCGCATCGCCTGCTTAGCAAACTCCGGTAAGTTCAGCAGCCTCAAGGTGTTCACTACCGCCGACTCGCTCTTGCCAATCCGCTCCCCGATTTCTTTCGGGCTCAGGTTAAACTGCGCCTTTAGCTTAGCATACGCTGTCGCCAGCTCAATTGCATTCAAATCTTCTCTTTGCGCATTTTCGATAATCGACAGCTCCAGCCGATTTTGCGCATCCAGCGTCCGTACAATCGCCGGGATTTTTTCGAGCCCCGCCATCCCCGCCGCACGGTATCTACGTTCCCCCGCCACAATCTTATATCCTTCTCCCTCGCGCACAACCACTATCGGTTGCAACACTCCGTTGACCCTGATCGACTGTGCCAACGCCTCTAGCGCTTCCGCATCAAACTCTTTTCTCGGCTGATCTTCATCCCGCACGATTTTATTTAACGGTATCTCTAGCAGCTTCGACGCCGCCAAGTCTTCCTCCGCTGTCGGGTCAAACTCGTCGTCGATCAAATCCGTCGGTATCAAGCTCTCAAACCCTCTGCCCAGTCCCTTGCCTAATCCCATTATTGCTTTCCTCCTTTCCCGGTTCGCGCCTCTACCTCGCGCGCCAGCTCTTTGTAAGCTCTCGCGCCCTTAGAAAACTTATCGTACTCCCCTACCGGCGCGCCGTGGCTCGGCGCTTCCGCAATCCGCACATTTCTCGGGATTGTCGTCTCAAACGTCTTGTCCTTAAAGTACTTTTTGATTTCCGCTAGCACCTGCGCCGACAAGCTCGTCCGCTTGTCATACATCGTCGCCAGCACTCCGAGCAGTTGCAACTGTGGATTCATCGCTTTCCGCACCAGCTTCATACTCTCTAGTAGCTGTGCTACCCCCTCCAGCGCATAAAACTCCGTCTGCACCGGCAGCAGCAGATAGTCCGACGCAATCATCCCGTTCACCGTCAACAGCGACAGGCTCGGTGGCGAATCAATCAAGATATAATCATAATCCGTTGCCACTCTCGCAATCGCGTTCTTCAAAATCGTAAACTTCCCCTGCCTGCCCACTAGCTCAACTTCCGCGTTCGCTAGCTCTGGCGTCGTCGGCGCAATGTCTAAGTTTTTTGTCCGCGTCCCCAAGATTACCCCTTCTAGCGCCACCTCTCCCGCCATCACCTCTACCATTCCCGCCTCTAGCTCGTCTTTATCAATCCCTAGTCCGCTCGTCGCGTTTCCCTGCGGGTCAAAATCTATCACTAGCGTCCGCAACCGGTCCTTCGCCAGATAATAAGCCAGGTTTACCGCCGTTGTGGTTTTACCGACACCTCCCTTTTGATTCGTAATACAAATCACAGTAGCCATATACGGTTTATTATATAACAAAAAACCATCTATTGCTAGATGGTTTAGTGACTATTTGATACTCTCAATCTCGATCAAAGAGTATTTTTGGCGGTGTCCGTTTTCTTTATGCACACGCTTCTTGGAGTGATAGCGGATTACGCGGACTTTGTCGCCCTTTACTAGCTCTTCCACAACTTTCGCTTTTACTTTCACTCCCTTAACCGTCGGCGCGCCCACTTCGGTCTTCTCGCCGTCAATTACGAGCAAAGCGTCCATCTCGAGCTCTTTCGTTCCTTCAGGGAGGAGGTCCACCCTAAGGGTCTCTTTCTCGGCGACTACATACTGCTTGCCGCCAAGTCTAATGACTGCTTTCTTCATAAAATCCTTTGTTTTATTAAGTCCTCTTATTCTATCATATCTATTGATTTTTATCAAGCCCCTTAGCCTGTTGCTCTAACTTTCGGAGCTGATGCTTCGAGTTTAGCCAGTAGCCCATCCCCACCAACAGTCCTAGTGACACTACACTCGCCAAGATAATCTGCGCCGGTCCCGTCTCCGGAATCTCGGCCGGCAAACACCCTTCATCCTCTCTTATTACTTCTATCTGCACCTTATCATATCTAGAAGCTACTCCTGCGCTCGCGTCGTCCGCCCGCTTCCCCGACACCCCCGCAAGGTTATACAGCACTGTCTTCCCGCAAGCAAACTTATCCGTCCCCTGGATTTTTACCTTATAGTGGATTTCAATTTCCTCTCCTGCCGCCACCGTCCCTATCACCAGTCCTCCGGAGAACAGCCCCGTCCCGTCCGCGTCTTGCACAATCGTTTCTGTCTCTCCGCGCACAATCCGCGTTGAACCTGCCACATACTCCGTCCCCGCCGCCCCCTCTAGCGTATCAGAAATCGTCACTCCCGTTTGTGCTACCGTCCCGGTGTTCTTATAGCTCACCCTAAACTCTAGTGTCTCTCCCGGTGTCACAGACACATTATCCGTCCAGGTAACCCCGCCGTCTTTCGACACTTGCTTGTCAACCGAGAATCCGCTCGTCGTTTCTTCCGGCCGTTCCGGTTCTGGCTCCGGCTCCACCGCCACTTTTGTCGCCCTAATCCGGTACAAGATATACCCCGAATACCGGTCGCAGCCCAAAATTACTCCGTTCAGGCTCTTTAGCCCCAGATACGTCCCTTCCCCGTTAAACAAATCCGTCGACAATACCGTCCCGTCTTTATTCCAATCATTATAGATTTTTGCACTCGCCGAAATATAAGCTAGCGTTACGTCCTCCGTCGCTTTCATAAACGCCTCATCCCACACCTTCTCCACCAGTGTATTGCTCGCCGAGATGGTCGCAGAAACCGTCCCCGCCTCGCCCGCCTTCAAGCTTGTCGGGAAACTTGTCGCCAGTTTCGTGTCGCGCGCCACTCCCACGTATTCGTGTTCTTTATCGTTATAGGTCTCGCTCGCATTGTTATGATAATAGATATAGACCTCGTAGTCATGTCCGCCCGACACATCCACTTCGTTCATGTATTCGTGCTTTGCTCCGCTGGGGTCGACTTCTACTATCCGTACAAAGTTTCGCTCGTCCCCTACCGCCGCGTTATTCGTAATTGAGTTAAACACCGCTTTTGGCGCCGGGCTTTCGTTAGTATAGGTCGTCCGTTCTGGTCCCCAAGCTGCCACTGTTGTAATTTTTACAACATTCACCAGCAACCCCAGCAACATCGCGCTGATGATGATTTTCTTTTTCTTCTTATCTTTCATCAGATAGCTCCTCCGTTTAGGATGTCTTCGATATAGTTATCTTCCACCGCCTGTCTTTCTTCTGGCGTCTGCTCCGCTATCGTCTGGGCCATCTCTGCCGCTGCCTGATCCGCCGCCGCTTGTTCCGCCGCATCGCCCGGTTGTGCTTCTACCTGCGGGACTTCCACCGTTCCCTCTTGGGTCATATCTACTGTCTGTTCGGTCGTCACTGGCGTCTCATCCAAGGTATGTTGCGTAATCTCTCCCGCCGCATCATCCCCCGTCTGCGCGTGCTCAATTTCGCTTTCCGGGTCCTTCTGCTTAATCACTTCTGGTGTCGGCTCCGGCGTAGGTGTCGGAGTAGGCTCTGGAGTTGGGGTCGGCGTAGGTTCTGGGGTCGGAGTAGGTGTCGGTTCCGGTGTCGGCGTTATGTCAATCGGTACCGGAGTCGGTTCTGGAGTCGGTGTCGGTTCTGGAGTCGGTGTCGGCGTTGGAGTTGGTTCTGGCTCCGGTTCCGCTTCCGGCAAGCTCGTAAATACTTCCGCCGGATGCACCGCCACTACTTGCATACAACCGTTGACTTCTCCCTGTCCCGTCTTGACTAACATATACCCCAGTTCTCGCCCCTGTTCATCATAATAAGTCAACTTCGTCACCGGCGTCCCGCTCTCGTACGTCACTGTCCGCTCAAGGATCATATTTTCCGGCGTCAGATTATTCGGGTCGAGCGTATAGAGGAAAGCGTTGTCATAGTTCCCCGCCTCAAGCGTCGTTGCCTCCGCCTTCGCGCCCCTGGTAATCCGCACAAAGTCCGCATAGATCCGCCCGTAAGCTTCCTCGTCCGTAATGCTTGCGAGCGCCGTCTCCATCTGCTTCATATCCATCCCGCGGAAGACTTCTAGGCTTCCGGTCTTGGCTTCGTCCGGCATCCCGGCGATAAACATCGCCATCGCCTCGTCCATTGTCGCGGTATAGACTACTGCGTCGCGTGCGTCCTCCCCTACCACTTCCCGGATTTCCAGTGCGCTCGCTACGGCGTTTGGTCCGGTTTTTCTCGAGCTTCCCCATAGCCCCTTTGCATCGTATTGGTTTCGCGCTACCGGCATCTCCACCTCAGTCTCAGCCGCAGCCGTCTCTGCGGCCGGTGTCGCCACTGGCGTCGTTGTCTCTGCTGCCGGCACCGCAAACGTCTCCGCCGCCCCCGGCGCGTTAAACTCCATATTCTGCACGATTGTTTCTGCTTTCGACACAAAAATCGGTGGCGCTACGGTCTCTGTCGCCGTCGTCGGCTCAAACTCTATCGCAGCTTCCTCTCCGCCGCCACTATTTCGCATCGCTTTCGCAGCGCCGTAAACTACCCCCGCGCTAGCTAACAGTGCCAAAAATCCCGCCGCAATTCTCCGTCTTAGCGTCCGCTTTTCCGGACTCCGGAAAAACTCCCGGATTTGCGCCGCATATCCCATCCGCTCTGCTTCTAGGTCTTCAGCCTCCGCCGTCTCGCTATCTTCCGTCTCACTATCTTTTTCCGTAGTCTCCTCGACCACCGGCGTCGATTCTTCTGGCGTCTCTTCGGCCGCTGGCTCTTCTGGCGTTTCCTCAACCACCGCCTCTTCCGTTGTCACCACTATCGGCTCCGCTTCCGGCGTCTCTTCTGGCTCCTCTGCTACCGGCGCTTCTACTTTCTCCGGCTCCTCCGCTTTCTCTGTCTCTTTCTCCGGCTCCGTTGTCTCCTCCGGCTTCGCCTCTTCCGCTATCTTCGCCACTCTCCCGCCAATTTCCTTCATCTCCTCTTCTACACCAAAAATCTCCTCATATCTCCGGCGGATTTCTTCGCGACTTTCTTTTTCGTAATACATTATTCCTCCTCTCCCGTTGCTTCGTCATCCAGGTCTTCGGCTTCTTTTCCTAGATACTCACGCGCATATTCATCGTAGACTTTCTTCGCTACGCTCTCCTTCTTGATACCCGCTTTCTCTATCACCGCCATAAACTTCTCCTCAGTTAGCTCGTCTCTCTTGATTAGTTCGCTCAGTTCTTTCAGTGACTCCGTCGGCAAAGTCGACAGCAGCTCCTCCATCAGCTTCTCTTCTAGGATTTCTTCTCCCCTTTCCGGTATGTTTGTGTTCATTATAATTCTCCCTATTTTACTCCATCTTACCACAACCGTAATGCTTTGACAAGCCAAAAAGAGCTCCGTTGCCGGAGCTCGTCTTCTCAATAATCACCTTCTTCCTGTTATGGTTTGATGTTTGTTTCGTTTTTTACATAGGTCCCGTTACGCCGCCTTTCCTGCCAAAGCAAGTACGCGCTTACCAATTCTCTTCGCTCGCGCCTTCTCAAAGAGTTCGATTCGGTGTTCAACCTCGGGGTCCACATTTAGATTCTCCCCAGAATCGTATTTCTCTTCGTTTTCGTAGGGTACAAAGTCACCAACTTTCGCGTCCTCAAGCACGCCGTGCTCAATATTAGTTTCTTTGGGGATCTTCCATTCCCCTTCCGCTCCTTCGCTTATTTTAATTTTTTCGCTCATTTTGGTTTTCCTTGCTTTTTTGTTTTTATTATTGTTTATTTTTATTTGCTAGGTTTTTTATTTTATTTCCTAACTGATTTTGAGTATAGCACACTTCCCTCATTTTGTCAACACTTCTTATGCTTTATTTCCCTCCTTTTGTCAACTCACCCCTGTTCTAAGCCATCAAAAAACAGTTTTCTAATTCAAAAGTTCTGAAAACTATTTTTGAGCGTTTCAGCAAAAAATACGTTTTTAAAGCTTTTGAATTGAGAAAACCATACTAAGCCTTGCTCAAGCTAATCGTCCCCTGCTTCCCCTCAACCTTCACAATCTCATCATACTCAAAGTTCCCGTCTTTCGTAAGCTCCACCGCCAGCACTTCCGTCTTCACCGTCTCCACAAACTTCTCCGGAATCTCAAATGTCACCGCCAGCTTGATCCGGTCGTCCACGTTAAGCCCAGCCTTCTTTCTCGCGCTCTGCACTACGCGAATCAGCTCGCGCACAAATCCTTCTTCGCGTAGCTCTTTCGTTAGCTTCTTGTCAAGCTTATATTCTTTCCCCGCCTCCACGTCCTTCACGTTCATCTCTTCTTTGATGATATTTTCATACGTCTCAGGTAGCTTATTGCCCTTATAGATAAACTTCGCAAGCGGCTGGCGCACCTTAATTTGTTCTTCTGTGTCGCTCTTGCGCATCCGAAGCATCAGCCCTTCCGCAATCGCCTCGCGCGTCTCTTTCATCCGTTCCAGGACTTCCAGGTCAATCTTCCCCGCCGCCGGGAAATCGCACAAGTGGACAGACCTGCCCTCGCCGGTCATCTTCTGGTATAGTTCCTCGGACAGGAATGGGGTAAACGGCGCCATAATCTCCGCTAGATAGACCAAGACATAATACAGCGTCGAGTACGCCTCAAACTTATCTTTATCGTCCTCGCTCTTCCAGAAGCGTCGGCGGCTTCTCCGTACAAACCAGTTAGAAAGATCGTCAATAAACGGCAAGATTCCGCCCACTGCCTTCGGCAGATTGTATTCCTCCATACCTTCCACGATTTCGTTGCGCAGCTGGTGCACTCGCGACACGATCCAAATGTCCAGTTCGTTCTCCAGCTTCACGATATTCGCCTCGTCCGAGTCAAACCCGTCCACCGCCGCATACGTCGTAAAGAAGTCATACACGTTCCAGATCATCGCCAGCTTCCGCGCCACGTCCGAGACGTCCTTGTCTAATAGCGCAAAATCTTCGCCCGCTAGCACTGGGCTCGACAGCAATAAGAACCGCAAACTGTCCGCCGAGAACTTGTCCATCAACTCGTTCGGGTCGGTATAGTTCCCAAGGCTCTTGCTCATCTTCCGCCCATCGTTCCCGGCCAGCGTCCCGGTCACAATCACGTTCTTAAACGCCTCCTCCCCAAACAACGCCGTATTTACGCAGTGAACATAATAAAACCACGCCCGGACCTGCCCGATATACTCCACGATAAAGTCCGCCGGGTAGTTCCGCTCAAACTTCTCTTTATTCTCAAACGGATAATGCATCTGCGCAAACGGCATGCTTCCGCTCTCAAACCAGCAGTCCAGGACTTTCTCGATTCGTTTAAAGTGCTCTCCGTCGATATCAAACTCAATCTCGTCCACCCACGGTCGGTGATAGTCCTCCAACCGCTTCCCAGACAATTGTTCTAGCTCGTCATAACTCCCCACCACACGAACCGAGCCTTTGTCCCCTTTCCAGACCGGCATCGCCGTCGCCCAGAACCGGTCGCGCGACAAGTTCCAGTCCGGCGCCGCCTCAATGTTCTTACGGAACCGCCCTTCCTTGATATGCTCCGGGAACCAGTTGATATTCTCGTTCTTCTCCAGCATTAGTGGCTTCGCGCCTTGCACATCAAAGAACCAGCTCGGAAACGCCCGGTACATAATCCTCTGCTTCGATCGCGGGTTAAACGGATACTCGTGTTTAATATATTCAATCCGATAAATCACCCTCTTCTCTTCGAGCACTTTCGCGATAAACTTATTCCCCGCCCAAATTTCTATTCCGTGCTCGCTCGTGTCGCGCACGCCGATTTCTCGCAGCTTTTCCGCCGCTTCCGGCAAATAGTAGCCATTCTCGTCGATCAAATCCAGGAATTTGATGTTATTTTCCTGACACAATTTATAGTCATCTTCCCCATAGGCCGGCGCACAGTGCACAATCCCCGTCCCCTCTTCGCTCGACACAAACTCCGCCCCTAAGACCTTATATGCTTCTTTTCCCTTATTCTCCGGATCTTTTTCTAGCATTTTCGCAAAATCAAACAGCGGCTCATATTCCAGCCCCACTAGCTCCTCGCCTTTTAGCGTCTTTACCGGCTCGCTATAATCCTCTCCCAGCGCCTTTTCTGCCAGCTTCGTTGCCAAGACCACTTTCTTGCCGTTTAGCTTATAGATGCCATACTCTAGCTCTGGATTGACCGCCAAGACCAAGTTCCCCGGCAACGTCCACGGCGTCGTCGTCCACGCCAAAAGATAAAAGTCCTTGCTCTTGAACAACACATAGGCCGACGGATCGGTTACAGTCTGATATGCATCATTATCCATTGTCACTTCAGCCTTGCTGACCGGCGTCGCAAACTTCGTATCATACATTAGGACCTTCCGTCCCTCGTAGATTTTCCCCTTCTCGTACAGCGTCTTAAACGCCCACCACACGCTCTCCATAAACTCCTTGTTCATCGTCCGATATGGTTGGTCAAAGTCCACCCATCGCCCAATCCGGTCAATCGTCCCACGCCAAGTCTCGCTGTTCGCCACCATGCTCTCGCGCGCCTTGATAATATAGTTCTCCAAAGAAATCTTTGTCCCAATCTCCCGTCGGTCCGTAATCCCTAGTTGTTTTTCTACAAAGTTCTCCGCTGGCAGCCCGTGGCAATCCCATCCCCATTGTCTCTCCACCCTCTTCCCCCGCATCGTCCAATATCTCGGCACCGCGTCCTTTACAATCGATGACAAAAGTGTCCCATGGTGCGGCATCCCCGTAATAAACGGTGGCCCATCATAGAACACATAAGAATCCCTAATATCCCGCTGTTCGATACTCTTCTCAAACGTTTTATCTTTTTTCCACCACTCTGTGATGGCTTTTTCATATTCGGCGGCTCGTCGCCTATTTCCAGCGGTATATTTCATTCCCCTATTATACCATATTCTGTCCCTAGTTTACAACGTAGCTCATCACTGTATCAATCTGCGGTAGCGGCGTTCCTCTCCATTCTTCCAGCACTTTTCCGTCTTCCGCCATCACCAAAATCGTCGGATATTCCATCACCCCGTGCGCCATACAAAATCCCTCCCCTTCCTTCGTCTCCGGGTTAAGCGTTTCAGCCTCTCTGCCCGTCCGCCGCTCAAACTCTTCTTGCCACTCAAACACTTCTCTGGCGTGGTCAGAAAACTCCTTGAACACTATTATTACTCGCATTTTCGCTTTCCTTTCTGCTCCTTTATAATCCGCGTAAACTCATCCAGCGTCTGGAACTTCCTAAACACGCTCGCATACCGCACATACGCCACCTCATTCATCTCTGCCAGGACTTCCAACACCGCTTCGCCAATCTGCTCGCTTGTCACTTGGTCGCCCCCTCCTGCATAGAGGATTTCCATCGCTCGCTCAACAACTTCCTCAATCTCTAGTTCCGAGTTCAAAAACTTCCCGACACTCCGTCGCACGCTCGTTACTAGCTTGTCTCGGTCAAACGCTTCTTTTTCTCCACTCCGCTTCCGCACCATCAACTGCGGCATCTCGATTCGCTCGTACGTTGTAAACCTCTTACCGTCCGGCGTGATTCTCCGCCGCCTGATCATCGTCCCGTCTAGCGCCTCGCGACTTTCCAGGACTTTGCTATCTCCAATTTTAAAGTTATATTTCATTCCCTACCCCTGTTTTTCCGTTATTTTAAACGCGGAGCAAATCTCCGACAGCCATTAGCGTTTGAATCGATTTCTCAAGCTTGGCGGCACGTCCAAATCTTCCTCCTGTTCCACCTTATTGATCGAGTCCCACATATTCGCTTTATTGTTTGCCGTAAAATCGCTGGCGTCCGTCGTCTGTTTGGCCTCTAGTTCCTTACGGCGTACTTCCTCTTCCTCGGCCTCCTTCTTCTTACGTTCTTCTTCCTCTTTCGCTATTCTCTCTGCCTCTTCTTTCGCTTCCAATTCCTTATAATAATCTGAGTCAAATCCCGTCGCCACCACCGTGATCACGATTTCGTCTTGCAGCTCCGGTCGGATGCTCGCCCCAAAGATGATATTCGCGTCTGGGCTCACCGCACCCGTAATCACTTCCGCTGCTTCCTGGATCTCGCTCATCGACATATCATATCCGCCTGCCACGCTAAACAGCACACCTTTTGCTCCCTCGATCTTCACTTCAATCAGCGGTGATTCAATCGCCTGTTGCGCCGCAATCGTCGCACGGTTCTCGCCGCTCGCTCGCCCGATACCCATCAAGGCGCTCCCGGCGTTCTTCATAATCGCCTTCACATCCGCAAAGTCCAGGTTAATCAGCGCGTGCTCCGTAATCAGTTCAGAAATCCCCTGTACGCCCTGTCTCAACACATCATCCGCAATCTTAAACGTCTCCAGTAGCGGCGTCCTTGGGTCAATCGTCTGGAGCAATCTATCGTTCGGGATTGTAATCAGCGCATCTACATTTTTCGCCAAGTTTGCAATCGCTTTGTCGGCGTTCTCCTTGCGCTTCGCCCCCTCAAAAGTAAACGGCTTCGTCGCCACACCCACGGTCAAAATATCTCGTGCCCGCGCTTCTTCGGCCACAATCGGTCCTGCCCCAGAGCCAGTGCCACCTCCGGCGCCCAATGTAATAAACGCCATATCTGCCCCGTCTAGTGCCTTACCGATGATGTCGCGGCTTTCTTGCGCCGCCTCTTCGCCTTTTGCCGGGTCTCCTCCAGCGCCCAGCCCGTGCCCAATATGAACCTTGGTGTCCGCCGAAGAATGATGCAGCGCCTGTGCATCGGTATTTATCGCAATCAGTTCCACCCCGGTCAGCCCCACTTCTTTCATCCGGTCCACCGCCGAGCCACCCGCTCCCCCAACACCGATAACTTTAATGCTGGCTGTACTTTCTACTTCAGATGGCTTGATTTCGGGCATAAAATCTCCTCGCTTACAAAATTCTACCCCTAGTATACCCTAAAACCTAAACTTTTTCAACAAGTTCCCCAAAAATCCCTTTGACTTCTGTTTTTTCTGAACAAATTTTTTGTTCAATTTTTCTCCCCCCTCTATCGACATCAGCATCAACCCTACTGCCGTCGCATATTCTGGCTTCTCTACGGCGCTAGCTACCCCGCCCAATCCCCGCGGCGCACCGATTTTTATCGACATCTCTAGCGCTTGTTTTGCAAAGACTTCAATATCCCGGATTTTCGCTCCGCCGCCTACCAACACCGCCCCCTCAGGCAACCGCTTTTCATAACCCGCTTTCCGGAGCTCTTTCTTCACTTTCTCAAAAATCTCTTCCAATCTCGCTCGGACCACCTCGTCTACCTTCTCTCGCTCAAACGTCAGCTCTTCCCGGTTTACTTTTATTACTATGTCCTTTTCTCCGGAGAAACTTCCCGTCACATACCGCCGTTTAATCTCCTCGGCCACCGCCGTATCTATCTCCAGACAAATCGCCAGATCGTTCGTCACATTATTCGAACCCGCCGGGACTACCCCCACATACTGCAAATCCCCCTCCTCGTACACCGCCACACCCGTTGTCGCCGCACCAAAGTCAATCACCGCTACGCCGTTCTCTTTCTGCTTCTCGTCCAGCACTGCTCGCGCCGCCGCTACTACGCTTGGCACCATCCCTTCTACTTCCAACTTTGCCCCCTCTAGTGCTTTCCGCAAATTATCACAGTTTGGTTGCAAAGCAGAAATCACGCTGGCTTTCATCTCTAGCCGCGCTCCTGTCATCCCGATCGGGTCTTTTACCCCCTCTTGTCCATCTATCGAATAACCAAACGGTATCACGTCTAGGATCTCTCGGTTCGCCGGCACGCGCCCCGTTACCGCCACATCCTCTACTCTGTACAAATCTTCCTCATTGATTTCGTGCTCCATCGTCCCTACGGCTATCATCCCCTCTGTCTTTGTCGTCAAAAGCTGCGCCCCGTTTATCGAAACTGTCGCCGAATGGATCTCGTATCCCGACATCCGTTCCACTTCCCCCAGCATCTTGTCTATCGCGTCCGCCGGCCCCGCCAGGTTTGCCAAAATCCCTTTCCGCATCCCCATATTCGGCGCTTCATTATATCCTACTACGGATAATTTGCCATCTTTACTTTGCGTCGCGACAATCGCTCGGACGTTCTCCGTCCCAACGTCAAGCCCAACTGCATATCTTACAGTTTCATCCATAATCTTAGTTTAGCATAAGTTTTTTAATCGGGCAAGGTCAGGACTTCATAACCGTCCGGCAAAACCAGAATTGTATGCTCGCAGTGGCAAGCAATCGAGCCGTCCTTCATCTTTGCCGTCCAGCCGCTCTCTTTGTCTACGTAGTTCTTCGGCTTCCCCAGGCAGCTCATCGGCTCAATACAAATCGTATCTCCCGCTTTCAACTTATAGCCCCGCCCTTTCTTACCAAAGTTCGGCACCTCCGGGTCTTCGTGCATCTCTTTCCCAATCCCGTGCCCCACATAATTCTCAATCACCCCGAGCTTCCCCGCCCGCAACGTCTTCTCCACCGCCGCAGCAATATCTCCAATCCGCGCCCCCTCGCGCACCTGCTCAATTCCCTCCCACATCGCACTTTCCGTCACAGAAATCATCTTCTTTACCGCCGGGCTCCCCTTCCCTCCCACGATCATCGTAAACGCCGAATCCGTAAAGTACCCCTTATAATAAATATCGAGGTCAAACGACACTTTATCCCCCTCCTCCAATACATAATCCGTCGGCGCTCCGTGCACTAGCTCGTCGTTCACCGAGATACAAATCGCCCCCGGGAACGCTTCGTCTTTCGGCAACATATCATACGCCACTCCCGCTCCACGTGCCACAATCTCTTTCCGCACCCAAGCATCAATCTCCTTTTCACTCATCCCCGGTTTTACATAATTCTTCAAATCGCGCAAAAGATTCCCCAAAATCTTCCCGCCTTCTCGCATTGCTGTAATTTTTTTCTGATCCATAATCGCTTATTATACTCTATCTCATAAACTCTGGCAATTTCCACGCCGGAAACAGCGCCGCCTCTAGCTTTGTGTTCGTCTCCTCTATCGTCCCCTGTCCATTCACTTTAACAATCTCTACCCCTTTATCCCCCAGTATCTCCAAAATTGAACAAATATTTTGTTCAGTAATTTCAAACCTCTTTATAATCGCCTCGCGCGTATCATCCGCCCGGCCTCGCTCCATCAATCTCGCCACCAGTTCTTCTTTTGGTACTTCTATCAGCGCTGCTTTTTCTATTTCCCCCGCCAAGTTTTTCGCTACCCACTCTGCCTGATACTTATCTCGCGGAAATCCATCCAGTATTATATCTTCCCCTCCGTCTCGTATCTCCCGTATCTTTTTGCTCATTAGCTTTATTACTACGTCATCGTCCACCAACTCCCCTCGCTCTAATACTCCCGTAAACTGCCCCGTATCTCTCAGTACTTGTCCCACCGACAACCACCGCATCTGATGTTTCTCCGCCAGCAGCTGTCCATGCGTGCTCTTTCCCGTCCCCGCCAGTCCAAAAAGTATAACCATAACCCTATTATACCATACAAAAAATGCCCCGGAGGGCATTTTCTTTAACGCAAGCCAAGCTTAATCTTCTCGGTCTTCTCAGCTTTTCGCGCCTCGCGCAGAATCGCCTTTATCCGGCGCTCACGCTTCGACATCGGCTTAGAAAAACGCAGTTGAGACTTAGCCAATGGCATCACTCCACTCTGCAACACCTTACGGTTAAAACGGCGAATTACGTTTTCGTTCGCCTCAGATTGGTCTTTTCTAGTAACTTTAATAGCCATATTGCGCCCTATTATACCAAATTTCTTTCCTTTTAACAACCCCTTAAATCCACGATTCGCCCCTCCGCACTCCTCGTCCCGTTCCACTCATTTTCCTCTAGGGAAATCAAAATATTCGCCCGCTCCCCCTGTCCAATCTGTCGCCACGCTTCCGGCGCCGAAAACGCCACTAGCTTCAGTAGCGCTCCGTCCCCACCCCGGACCAGTAGTCCTAGGTGTTGCCCTTCCGCCCCCATCAACTTCTTGTCCAGCACGAACGCTTCTCTCAACCCAAACACCGGCACCTCATTCCCCACTCCAAACGGTTCCAGCCTCCTCAGTTCCTCTACCAATTCCAGATTTAGCTCCTTAAACCCTTCTGTCCAGACATCCGCCTCCCGCTCAAAAAATCTCTCTTGATTCACTAGCCCCAGCGAATCATAATACGTATTTAGTTTTTCCTTAAACTCTTCTAGCTTCTCCGGCAACACTTTTACTCCCGCCGCCCCGGCGTGCCCGCCTCCGCCCACAATCTCCCCCGTCATCGCCTTCAAAGCTTCCGCCAGGTTAAACTCCCCAAAACTTCGCCCCGAACCTTTATAGAGCTCCTGCTCTCCCGTTTTTACTCTAGTCAGCACAAACGCCGGGCGTTTATATTCTTCCACCAGTCTCCCCGCAATAATCCCCAGCACCCCCTCGTGCCAGTCTCCTGTCATTACCAGCACGCGGTCATCCGGCACCCCTCTCGTCCTAAACTCGTTCATCGCCGCCAATTGTTGCTCTCGCCGTCTTGCGTTTAGCGTTTCCAGCTCCCCCGCCAACCGCGCCGCTTCAGTCCGCTTCTGCGCCATCATCAGCCCTAGCGCAACTTCCGCATTCGCCATCCGCCCCGCCGCGTTTATTCTCGGCCCCAGTTGGAATCCTATCGCCTCTGAGCTTAGCTTGTCGGTCCTAGAAGTCCGCATCAGCTCCTTTAGCCCCACTCGCCGTGTCTTTTCCAGCACTTTCATCCCATAATAGCAGAGCGTCCGATTTTCCCCGCTCATCCGCATTGAGTCGCACACTGTCCCTATCAACACCAAATCCAGCATCCACTTTTCCTGCCCCGTCGGTATCATCGCCGCCTGCTCCATCGCCCTCGCCACCATAAACGCCACCCCCACCCCCGCGAGATCTCGGAGCGCCATCAACTCATCCAGATGTTCCTCAAATCCCTCCACCGCCTGTGCCACATCTCGTCGCTTCGGATTAACTACCGCCACCGCCTCCGGCAACTTCTCCGGACATTCGTGGTGGTCCGTCACGATCGTCTCTATACCAGCTCTCTTTAGCTCCTCTACTACCTCCGCATTAGCACTCCCGCAGTCCACCGTAATCACTAATTTCGCCCCTGTTTCTTGTGCTTTTTGAACAACTTTTTTATTCAGACCATAACCATCTTTGAATCGGTCCGGCAACATTATTTGTACAACTCTCGCTCCCGCCAGGTTCAACGCTTCGTTTAGTAGCGTACTCGCCGTCACGCCATCTGCATCGTAATCTCCATAAATAATAATTTTCTCTCCCTCTTTAGTCGCTCGTTTGATTCTTTCCAACGCCTTCTTCATGTCCGGCAACAAAAACGGGTCCGCCAGTTTTTCATACTCCGGCATCAAATACCCCTCAGAAAACCCTCGCTTCGCGAGCAGTCGCTCAAATATCTCGCTCAAATCTAGCCTATCGTCTTGTTAGGTTTATTACTAGAAGAAAGTTGTTGACTCTTGATTACCATACTTTGCAGCTCCTTTAGTATCGGGAACTCTTTGTTCGTCTGGTAGATCTTCGTGTTGCCTTTTTTAGTCATGACCAAGAACTTCCCCTTCTCTAGGCGATTCAGCTCACGCTGGATATTCCCCGGGTCTTCCTTAATCAACTTTGATAGCCCTCTAACGTGTGTCTTAAAATCTGGGTACTTCGCAAAAACTACCAATATCTTCCTTCTGACTCTCGACGTAATAAACACGTCCAACATGGTGTGATTTACCTCTCTTTCTTCTGTACTAGATTATAAGCTAGAAAAGTTTTTTTTACAACCCCACCGCGTGCTATAATTGGGCTATGTTTTACGAGGTAATCCCCACCAAGGTTTTTCGTACCAACTCCGGCGCCTTAACCTACACTTCTTCGCCCCCGCTCCTCCCGGGTCATCTCGTCCTCATCCCCCTTGGCAAATCTTCCTGCGTCGGCATCGTCGCCAAAAAAGTCCCCCGTCCCGCCTTCTCCTGCAAAGAAATCACCCGTCTCCTCTACCCTACTCCTCTCCCCGCTCATCTCTTAAAATCCCTCTTCTGGCTCTCTTCTTACTATCTCTCGCCTCTCCCCGCCTGCGCCTCCCTCCTCCTCCCGGTAGGAGTAGAAAAGAAACGACGCATAAAAACCCCCTCTAATCTTCCCCTAGCCAAGCATCTATCCAGCAAAACTCCCGCCCTAAACGCCGCACAACGCCAGGCTCTTTCCGAGCTCAAGTCCATCAACAGCCCCACTCGCCTTCTCTTTGGCGTTACCGGCTCCGGCAAAACCAACATCTATCTCCAGCTCGCCAAGGAGACGCTCGAGCAGCGTCAGTCCGTCATTCTCCTCGTCCCAGAAATCGCCCTCACTTCCCAGCTCGTCCAGGTCTTTGAGTCCACTTTCCGCACCAATGTTACTCTACTCCACTCTCGCCAGACCGAGTCCGAGCGTCACCAGATTTGGGAACAACTTCTCTGCTCCAGTTCGCCCCAAATCGTCATCGGCCCCCGCTCCGCCCTCTTCGCCCCTCTAAACAATCTCGGTCTCATCATTATCGACGAAGCACACGAGTCGACCTATTATCAAGAAAACACGCCAAAATACTCCGCCCTCCGCCTTGCCTCGTTCATCGCTTCCACCCTACAAATCCCCTGTCTTCTCGGTTCCGCTACTCCCCTAGTCACCGACTTCTATCTTGCCCAATCCAAAGGTTCTCTCGTCTCCCTCACTCAAAAGGCCAAGTCCTCTGCCCTCGCCCCAAAAATCACCATCGTCGACTCCACGTCTCGCGCCGACTTCTCTCGTTCCCGCTATTTCTCCGATCCTCTCCTCTCCACTATCAAACAAAATCTCGCCTCCGGCTACCAAACTCTGATTTACCACAATCGCCGCGGCTCCGCCCCTCTTACTCTCTGCGAAAACTGCGGTTGGCAAGCTCTCTGCCCTCATTGTTTTCTTCCGCTTACTCTCCACTCCGACTCTTTCTCCCTTCTCTGTCATACTTGCGGTCATAGTGAAAAAATCCCCACCTCTTGCCCCGCTTGCGGCCACCCCTCTATTCTTCACAAAGGCTTCGGCACCAAACTCCTCGAGTCAGAGCTCAAAAAGCTCTTTCCGGACGCCCCGCTTGCTCGCTTCGACGCCGACAACACCAAGCTCAATTCCCTCGATGCCCTCTATTCCGAAGTCCAGTCCGGCGAAATCAAGCTCCTTATCGGCACCCAGACCCTCGCCAAAGGTCTCGACCTTCCTCTTCTTGCCTCTGTTGCCGTTGTTCAAGCCGACGCCGGGCTCTCTCTTCCCGATTTCTCCGCCGAAGAAAAAACCTTCGAGCTCCTTACTCAAGTCATCGGTCGTGTCGGTCGCGGCCATCTCCCCTCCGCCTCGGTCATTGTCCAGACCTACCGCCCCAAAGACCCAGTCATCGACTTCGCCCTCCGCTCCGATTATCTTGGCTTTTATCAATATCTGATTAAAAAACGTCGTCGCCAATCTCTCCCGCCCTTCACCTACCTCGCCAAGGTCACCGTCACCTACAAGACCGAAAAAACCGCCCTCGCCAAAATCCGCGCCGCCGCCACCACTCTCGCTCACTCTCTCGAGCACTCCTCTCACTCCGTCCAACTCTCCCCGCCCACTCCTTGCTTCCATGAGCGCACCGCCACCGGTTTCTCCTGGCAGCTCGTCCTCAAATCCACTTCCCGCGCCGCTCTCGTCTCCGCCCTTTCTTCGCTCGACCCCAAGCTCTCCTGCCACGTCTCAATTGACCCGCCATCACTCTTATGATAGAATAATCCCTATGGAAATCGTTACGACGCCAGACCCTCGTCTGCGCCAAAAATGCAAAAAGGTCAACCGCGCTTCCGCGGAGACCGCCGATATTATCGCCAAGATGCGTGCCGAGTCTCTTTCCTGGGAAAAAGACCATCCTTTTGAGCTCTCCGCCGCTATGGCCGCCCCTCAGCTCGGCTTCAACAAACGCATTATTATCATCCGCGACGATTTAGACGACAAGAAAAACGTCAACTTCACCGCTCTCTTAGACCCAGAGATTATCAAGACCGACGGCAAAGTCGAAAAGGACTACGAAGGTTGTCTCTCTGTTCCGGCCATCTACGGTCTCGTCCCTCGCCCTTCCAAAGTCCGCCTTAAGGCCCTCCTAGAAGACGGCACCCCCGTCCGGATTAAAGCCGAAGGTTCTCTCGCCCGCACTCTCCTCCACGAGATCGACCATCTCGACGGCATCCTCTTTATCGACCATATCAAGGGTGTCAAAGACGCCTTCTTCCGTATGAACGACAAGGGAGATCTCGACCCCGTCGATTACGACTCAGAGATCGTAAACAACGTCGAGTTGTGGGGCAGCGATGGCGAAGCCTAAGGTCATCTTCTTTGGCAACGGTCCCCTCGCCGATACCGCTCTTGCTGTCCTCTGCAAATCTTGTGACATCATCTTCCATGCCCACACCAAAGACGACTTAGAGACCGTCAAATCCCTCAAGCGCGAGCATCCAGAAGCCTTTGGCATCCTCGCCTCCTTTGGTGTTCTGATCAAGTCCGATATCCTCAATCTCTTTGAACCAGAAGGCATTTTGAACATCCATCCCTCCCTCCTGCCCAAATACCGCGGCGCTTCCCCTATCGAGTCCGCCATTCTCGCCGGCGACACCTCTTTTTCCGTCTCCGTTATGAAACTCGTCCGCGCTATGGACGCTGGCCCTCTCTATTACCAAGAGACCCTATCCGGTCTCCCCCTAGACAAATCCGCCATTTACTCCGCTCTCGCTACCGCTGGCGCTACTTGGCTTACCGCCCATCTCACCTCTCTCCCTACGCCTAAGCCTCAAGATGATTCCCAAGCCACCTTTACCCAAAAACTCAACAAATCTCTCTCCCGCCTCACTCCAGAGACCGATTCCGCCGAAATCACTCTCCGCAAAATTGTCGCCTACCAAGATTTCCCCAAGCCAAAGTACACTCTCCTAGGCCAAGATGTCATTATTCTTTCCGCCCACGTCGCCACCTCCGCCACCCCTCGAGATCTCTCCATCCCTTGTGCCGACGGCAAGTTCGTCATTGTCGACCGTCTCCAGCCACTCTCCCGTAAGCCTATGGACGCCCGTTCTTTTCTCAACGGCCTACGCCGCTAGTATCCAAGTATTCGCGCCTAGCGGGCGTATCGCGCCCTTGATTTCCAGCATCGTAATCACCTGATTGTAGACCTGCACTGGCATTTCCAGCTGCTCCATAATCTCATCTCCGTCTCTTATCCCAGCGGCCAGCTTCTTTAAGACCGCTCTCTCTTCCGGCGTATCGCCAAACAGCGAAATCTGTTCCGTTTGCTTCTTCTTGCCTCTCGGCGCAAAATACTGCACAAACTCCTCTATCGAATATAGCGGGTTCGCCCCCTTAGAGATCAAAAAGTTACACCCCGCACTCATCTTATCGTACACTCTTCCGGGCACCGCAAACAAATCTCGCCCCTGGCTCAAAGCGTGCGCCGCCGTGTTCAGCGTCCCCGACCTTTCCGCCGCCTCTATTACCACCACCGCATCCGCCAGACCAGAAATAATCCGGTTGCGCTGCAAAAACGACGTCTTCATAAACACCTCATCCCCCAGCTTATACTCGCTCGCCACTACGCCATTTTTCTTTACTATCTCTTCCGCCAAGGCGATATGCTGCCGCGGATAAATCCTCTCTATCTCCGTCCCCAGTATCGCTATCGTCTTTCCCCCGCTATCTAGCGCCCCTCTCGCCGCTATCGAGTCAATTCCGTACGCCAATCCCGATATTACTATCACTCCTCGCTTCGCCAGCTCATACGCCAATTTATACGCTACATCCTCACCATATTTCGTATTCTTCCGCGACCCCACTATCGCCACCGTCTTCACTCTCCGTTTTGGCCATTCGCCATAATAATATAATAATTTAGGCTTAAGCGCAATAGTGTCCAACACCTTAGTATATTCATTCTTCTGGGGTACTATTTCATTGATTTTCATAAAAAATGTGAAAAAAGTGTTGACTTTTTTAGATTAGTGTGATAAAATAAGCACAAGTTAAGGCTTTCTAGCCCTAAACTGTACCTAAATAAATTATAACATTCCTTCGCACGTTTGTGTGGAGGAAAGTTGCGTGCTTTTGAACCCCTTCGGACTTTTAATTTCTTCTTCAATGGTTTTAAGTCTTATAAGTATTACCTCCACTTTTGAAGGGACTTTTCAAAGGCATAGCAACCCCTATAACCGGCGGGCCCCAATTTGTGTGAGGTGGGTCGCGCTTCCGGGGCTTCCCCGGTATCAATTAGAAGCGTTATAGGGTGAAATAGCCCTAGGTGATGCCCACCCTTACCTAGGGCTTTTTTGTGCCTCGCGTTTCCCTACGCCAAGATTCTTTCTCTATTCCTGGCTACTTCTTCTTTCAGCTCTTTGATTGTCCGGCGGACAATCTCTTTATAATCCGGTTTGTTCGCCTTTAGCCACGCTTCCGCCGCCTCGTCCGTCTCCGCTGTCTCAAATTCCCGCATTTTCGTCTCACTCATCCCCGCCGCAATCTCTTCACCTATTCTTACCTCTAGTTCCTCTTGCATATATTCCAAAAACGCTTTCTGTTCTTCCTCCCCCATCGCCGTCAGTCCCACCTCTTTTAAGAACTTTTCGTCAAATTCCATTTTACCTCCACCCGTCTTGGGCCATTATAATTTTCGTTTCTTCAGCTCTCGCGTAAAGAACCTCAGCCGGTCGTTTATCTCAACCGTCAGCTTCTTTTCTAGTTTCAACGCAATCCCCCCGGTCTCTCCCGCCACCAGCGATTCCACCGCCATCTTCTCTTTTTGTACGCTCTCTACCTCTACTTCTCCTATCTCATCTTTGCCCCTAAACACTCTTGCCCGGTAGCCCGCCTTAGCCTCCCCCTTCAAAACTTCGCCACCCGCAATAATCGCCGTCCGCTCCGTCCTGAACACTCCCAAGACTTTCATTTCTCCCTTTTCTTCCTCTACCACCTCTGCCGGCAACAACTCTTCCATCTCTCGTTTCGCGTCATCCAGTAGTTCATAAATCACCTTAAAGGTCCTGATTTGTACGCCATCTCTCGCCGCCATCTTTGCAATATTTGTCGGGACCGACACGTTGAACCCATAAATCACCGTCCCCCCGCCCTCGGCCATATACACATCATTCTCCGTTACGTCCCCCACTCCCGTCGCTACGATATTCAGCGTAATCTCTCCCTTGGTATCGATCATCTTCAACGAATCCACCACCGACGTTACCGACCCCAACACATCGCCCTTAATAATCACGTTAAACATCTTTGAGTTATCTGCCACATTCATCATCCGGAGCAAATCCGTCGAAGTTACATTGGCGCTCGCGTTAGCGTCTTGTGCCGCCTGCGCGTTCAGTAGCGCCATTTTTCGCGCCGTCTTCTCATCTGTTACTTCTATAAACGAGTCGCCAAAGTTCGGCAGTTCCTTAAATCCCGTTACCGTCACCGGCGTCGAAGGCGTCGCTTTTCCCTTGGGCTTCCCTCGGAAGTCCACCATCGTCCGTACTTTCCCATACGTACTCCCCGCCACGATAAACTCCCCTGTCTTCAACTCTCCGCCCGTCACTAGCAAGTTTACCACGCTCCCCTTCCCCATCTCCATGTGGCTCTCAATCACTAGCCCCTCGCTAGGGATATTCACGTCCGCCTTTAGCTCTTCAATATCGGAAGTCAAAAGAATCATCTCCAGTAATTTCTCTAGATTATCGCCCCGTTTAGCAGAAATCGGAATCATCGTTACATCCCCGCCCCATTCTTCCGGTTGCAACCCGTGCTGAGAAAGGTCCGCCATCGTCCGCGGAATGTCCGCCCCCTCTCGGTCAATCTTATTTATCGCCACGATAATCTTCGCATTTGCCCCCTGCGCAAACTTAATCGCCTCCACGGTCTGCGGCTTCACCCCGTCATCCGCCGCCACCACAATCACCACAATATCTGTCAACATTGCACCGTGCTGCCGAATCGCTGCAAACGCCTCATGTCCCGGCGTATCTAGGAACGTAATTTTCCGCCCCTCATACTCTAGCTGATATGCCGAGATATGCTGCGTAATCCCTCCGGCCTCCCCCTCGACCGTCTTCTTATGCAATAAGGTATCAAGCAACGTCGTTTTCCCATGGTCCACATGCCCCATCACTGCCACTACCGGTGGCCGCCCCACTGCTTTATCAGACAACTCCCGCCGGTGTTCCGACGTCTGCGTCGCCGTGTTCTTCCGCTCCAACTTCACCCCCCGGATGTTTAGCTCCTCTAGAATAATCGACGCCGTATCAAAATCCAACCTCTGGTTAATTGTCGCTACAATCCCCTCCTTAAACAGCTCTCCGATCAGTGTCGTCACAGAAAGTCCGAGCGCTTTTGCTAGCTCGTCCACCGTAATTGACCCAGCAATCTGAATCACTTTTGCTTCCACCTCAGCAGCCATAAAACGCTCCTTTCTTTTCTTAAGACTCCTCCTATTTTATCATATTTCTCCGCCCGTGTCCAAATAATTTAAGATTCCCTGTCTAATTTTTTCATCCGCCTTGTCCAAATCTTTTATCTCCGCCCCCTCCCGTGCCAGCTCCAGCATCTCCCAAATCGCCCGTCGCCGGCTTTTTTCAAACACTTCTTCCATAAACTCTTGTAGCTCTTTCATCATTTCCATCACAAACTCTCTCTGATTCCGATACCGGCGTCTACATATTTTGTTCAATCGTTTCTGGCGTTGTTCCGGCCGATACCGCTCCACATACTCGCCATATTTTAAGACTACGCTCCTCGGGTTAAATCTTTTGTTCAAAACCACAAATTCTTTGTTCGCGAAATCAAAAATCGTATAATCCTCCACCAGCCCCAAAAGCTTCAGTCGATACAGCACTTTTTGATAATCCTCAAAGTCATACCGCGTCCGCGCTACCAATCGTTTTTCTTCCCGCGCTTTCGTAGAAAACCGTCCCATCTTCTCCAAAATCTCTCGCGTGATTCTATATATCATCCATTTGTCATAATGCTTCTGATGCAAATATAATACTCTGTTTACGTCGTCCCGCTTTTCTTCCCAATCTTTCCGGATACCCCGCCGCACATCTTCTATCGTCCCCGCCTTAAGTAGCCGCCGGTTCCGCCACGGTGCATCGTCCGACAACAAAATATACGCCATCGCCCGTTTCCCGTCCCGTCCCGCTCGCCCCACCTCCTGATAAAACGCCTCTATCGAATTAGTAATCCCAAAATGTACCGTAAACCGTATATTTCCCTTATCTATTCCCATTCCAAATGCCTTAGTCGCCACCATCAGTCGCGCTTCATCCTCCTTAAATCTCCGCATATTCTCTCGCATTTCCGCTTTTTCGCTCGCTCCATAATACTTCGTTACTTGCCCCTCCCCGTAGAGCTCCGCCAGCCTCTGATGCACTGCTGCTACCCCAAACTCCGACGTCTCCGTCTTGTACACACAAAACACAATCCCCCTCAACTCTTCTTCGCACAGCGTCGGGAAATCATCTTTAATCCGCTTTAGCAGCTCCTCTAGCGCCTCTGGCTTATCTATTGAGTTTACTTTTATCACTCTATAATGCAGCTCCGGCCGGTCAAAGCTTCGCGTCTGCACAATCCCCTCTTTCGGGATACCTATGTCTATCATCATATCATCCAGCACTTTTTTCGACGCCGTCCCTGTCAGCGCCAAAATCCGCGGCTTTTTCCCTTGATATCGCAAAATCTGTCGCCCCGCCTCTGCCAAGCTCAAATACGGCACCCTAAAATCATGCCCCCATTCCGACACACAATGCGCTTCGTCTATCGCCATCATCGCCACCGCCACGCGCCGCTGTTTAGCCCGCACAAACAGTTTCCTCACATCCCTTATCTGCATTCTCTCCGGCGTCATATACACCATCGAGAACGCCCCCTCCTCTATCATCTGATACATCCGCTTCTTCTGCCGCGGATTTACCTCCTCCGACAAATTCACTGCCGCGTCTATTCCGTATCGCCGCAGATTTGTCACCTGGTCTTCCATCAGCGCCCTTAGCGGCTCCACAATCACCCCCATCCCCGGCATTATCAACGCCAGTAGCTGATACACTACCGATTTCCCCGAACCCGTCGGTAGTAGCACGATTGAATCTTTCCCCTCCAGCGTCCGTTTAATTGCTTCCAGTTGCCCCTCCCTAAACTCCTCAAACCCAAAGATATAGTTTAGTAGCCACTTCAGTATCATTTCCTTCTCATGATTCATCCGGAGATTCGGTATTTCTCCCTTAGTCTCCACTTTGTAGTTCAAGATTTTCCACGGCAGCTCCACTTCCTGCACCAAAATCGGCTCATCAAGGTTATCCCCCACATATATTTCGCCGCCAAAGCCCTCTAAATTGCGTTCTGACGCATTTTTTACCACAACCGCCTTACCACTACCGTCCTGCTTATTTCGTTCGTTAGACAGCTCCGTATCGCCCTCGTAGAAGCCCTTCAGCGCCTTCTTTAGCTTCCGCCGCGCTCTCACCGCATCTTTTAGCTCCTCATCTTTTAACCGTAGTGTCCGCATCTTATTCGCCCGCACCAGCTTATCTCTTTCCTTATCTCGTGCTACCTCCGCTTCGTGCGACGCATCATCTATCTCTATCACTAGTCCTCGTCCCCTAGAGCCCGACAGGAAAAAATCCACCCGTCTCTGGTCTTTTGACTTCTCCCAGATTTCCTCCGGGAACAAACTCCCAAACTCCACTTGCGGTATGATCTGCGCTTCTCTCCCGCCTCTCTCTTTTATCTCCGGTCTCAACACCTCTTCCAGGAACCACTCCTCTGCACTCTTATTCCCAAACTCCTCTCGCGCTCCCCCCTCGCAAGCTGTCCCGCCACGCGCCTTTCGTCTCGTTACGCTTATCTCGTTTTCTACTACTACGCTCGCTTCTCCGTATAGTCTTGCCACCCTCTCATCCAGCTCCGCCAATTCTGCCAACGCCTCCTGCGCCGCTTTCACCTCACTCGCCAACTCTTTTGACAGTTTTATCGCCCTTCCTCTGGTCAACTTTCCTTGCGCGTACAGCACCGTCCAGATTGCCAGCCACCTTTCTTTTTCTCCGCCTCCTCTTCCGCGGAACACTATCTTCTGCAACACCTCAAAATACCGGGGCAACTCAGGCTTCCCCGCCTCTGGGCAATAGTCAATTCGGAACTTTCCTCCGCGCTGGAAAAACTTCGCCACATACCCCTCCCGTCGCGCACCCGCCCGCACGTCGCGTATCTCTTTTGTCATTTTTACCTCACTTAAGTTTTTAATCTACTTGTGTTTATTATATCACAAAAAATTCATTCAACAAAAAAACGCCAAAACGGCGCCTTCTAACTTAGATGGCTCCCGGGACTGGGCTCGAACCAGCAACCTCGAAGTTAACAGCTTCTTGCTCCACCATTGAGCTACCCGGGAAGGTTCTTCCATTATATATCAAAAAAGCCCCCATTTCAAGGGGGCTTTTTAGCTTACGCCTCTTAGCGTGCAATAGAGAGAGAAATCTTTCTTCCCTCTTTGTCGATATCGAGCACCTTAAAGTTCTTGCGCTCGTTGAGCGTAAAGACCTTTTCCGGGTCGACATCACTGCCTTCGCCTAGCTCAGAGACATGGACCAACGCTTCGACTGCCGGAGAAATCTGCACAAACGCGCCAAACGGTGTAATCCGCGTTACAGTTCCCTCAACTTTCGAGCCTTTTTTCAGTCCCTCAACTTCCGATAGCCACGGGTCTTCGACCAATTGCTTCATGGAAAGGCTCAGGCGTTCTTTATCGATCGCGATAATCTTTGCTTCTACCGTCTCGCCTACCTTCACGTAATCTGCCGGATTATTCACACGTTCCCAAGAAATCTCAGAAATATGGATCAGCCCCTCGATTCCGTCTACGTTGACAAAGACGCCAAAGTCTACGACTCCGGTCACTACACCCTTTACCACATCGCCCACCTTGAGCTCTGCAAACCGTGCGGCCAGCCCATCCTTAATGGCTTCTTTCTCAGAGAAGATTAGCTTATTTTCTTTCTTGTTCGCATCCAAGATGCGTACCCGGATCGTCTTCCCGACGAGCGAGTTCAATCTCTGCAAGATTTCATCCTTATCGGCCGACCCTACACGCGGATAATGCTCCGCCGAGAGCTGCGACACCGGTAAGAATCCCCGGATTCCCTCGTATTCTACGAGCAACCCGCCTCTGTTCGCATCAAACGGCTGAATCTCCACGATTTCGGCGTTATCAAACTTCGCCTGGATTTCATCCCAGCCCTTGTCTTTCACTGCTTTACGCAGGGAAAGCAGTACCGTTCCGTCCGGCATCTCCGCATCCACTACCGAAGCCGTTACTTCGTCGCCGATGTTGAGATTACGTGCAAAGCTAGCTTCTTTTCGCGAGACTAGCCCCGTTCCTTGCATCCCGAGATCAATCAAAATCTCGTGTTTCTTTACCGAGGTTACAATTCCTTTTACAGTATCGCCCACGGCAGTTTTCTTAACAAGCTCTGCATTTTCCGTCAAAAGCTCGTCAAAACTTACTTTTTTGGCATTAGCCATTAGTTATTTTCCTTCCTTCGGACCCGTTCAGCAGGCTTCACCTCTAGCTAAAACCTCTTGAACGAGCCCAAATATCTTCTTATTATATCAATCTCCCTCTAAAAAGTAAAGGTTTCCCCTTCCGCCAAAAAGCGCTATAATATATATATGTTTTTATCTATCGATATTGGAGGTACTAAAACCCTTCTTGCGCTTTTCTCTTATCACGGCCGCTGCCTTCGTCGTTTCAAGTTTGACACTTCCCCTTCCGCCACCCAGTTCCTCAAAGATCTTTCTCAGAATCTCGCGGGCTTCGTCCCAACAAACCTCCGCAGCAAAATTCTCGCCACTACCGTCGCCATTCCCGGCGTCGTCAAAATCGAACAAGATTCTTATTCATTTAAGTTCGGCAATCTCGAATGGCGCAATATCGACCTCCTCACCCCTATAAAAACTTTATTCAGCGGCAAAGTTTTCTTCGCCAACGATGCTAATTTAGCTACTCTCTACGAGTCCACTCGCTTCGGCCGCAAACACGGCAAGTCCGTCTACCTCACTTTCTCCACCGGCATCGGCGGCGGCATCGCCGAGAACGGCCAGCTTAATCCCTCCTCCGACGCTTTTGAGCCTGGCCACGTCAAATATGAGTACAACGACAATCGTCTCGAGTGGGAGGACATCGCTTCCGCTAAAACCCTCTCCGAGAATTATCATTCTTCCCTCAAAGACCTCAAATTAGACACCGAGACCACCCAAGACCTCATCGCACGTCTCTCTCTCGGTCTCCTCGACATCTTAGAACAAGAAGAGCCAGAGACTCTTATCATCGGCGGACCGCTCGGCTTCATCCTCAAAAAGCTCAAGAAACCTCTCCTGAAGTCTCTGCGCCAGTCCATCAAGACCCTCCCTAAGATCAAGCGCGCCAAAAAACCCAACGAGTCCGTCATCTACGGCGCCTATCTCTACTCCAAACAAAACTACCGGAAGTAGGTCTCGTGGCTCCTGTCTCCATCTTCTCCGACAACGTCCGCGAGAACCCTCCCGCCTCGCCAGAGCCTTCCTCTCCCCTCAACGCCCGCAACCTCGCTTTTCTCGACTCGCTAAAATCCGCCTACCCAGACTTTTTCTTTAAGCCCGGGCGCAAGTTCCTCTTCCGTCCCAAACGCACGATTTTTTATCTAGAAGACAACGACAATTTTCGTTTCCTCCTCCTTCATGAGCTCGCCCACGCCCTCCTCAAGCATTTCTCTTACGACACTTCGCTTGAGCGCCTTACTCTTGAGCGCGACGCCTGGGAGAAAACTCGCCAGCTCTGCTCAGACTACAAAGTTCCTTTCCTAGATTCCCTCGCCGAAGCCGAGCTAAACACCTATCGTGACTGGCTGCACAAAAAGACCCTCTGTAAGACTTGTGGCCTATCTTGCCTCGAAGTCAACTCAGAGAGCCTTTACTGCCCCTTTTGCCAAAAGACCTATCCTCGTCCTTAAGTCCAATAAATCCGTTGCCCGCCCATTCTCGGCAATACAAAAATCTTCAATCTCAAAAAAGACAATCCAAACATTATCTATTATCTCCTTCCCCGCTTAATAAGTTTCTTTGTTTGCGGCTTTCGAGCTTCTCTAGGTTCATCTCCGCAACCTCCGCTAGCGGCATTTTGATATACCGCGCAATCGTCGCCACATACCAGAGCGTATCGCCTAGTTCCTTGGCGATTTCTTTCCGGTCTGTCTCAGAAATAATCCCATCTTTGTCTCGAATCACCTTTTTAATTTTGTCAGCCGTCTCCCCGGCTTCACCCACGAGTCCCAAGACTTTCTCTAAAAACGCTGGACTTTTATAGTCCTCCGTCTGCCGAAACAAGTCGTATTGCCGACAAGCCTCTTGATACTCGTTCATTTTCCTCCTTTCTTCTTATGATTATACATCATCAAAAAAGTCCCGCAAAGGGACTTTGTTGGGTTTTACGCAGCCTTTGTGGCAGGGCCACGGCGGGAGATACGTCCGCCTTTAGCACCGGCAATTTTTGCAAGCGCCGGGTTAGCGGCAAACCCACCAGTGTGACCATTTTGGCCACCTTTGCGGCCAATCATCGCGTAGAACTCTTTGCCATATTTAGCTTTATTAGTTGCGGCAGCTTTAAGACCGCCAGCTTTCGTTCCAGCCATCTGGATCTCTCCTTCTGCCCACCATTTTATATATATTAACAAACCCACCCTGTTTCGGATGATTATGCTTATTTTACCATAGCGCTTCCGTTTTGTCAATAGACAATTTTAAGATTTTATTGCATAACTATAATGCCTACTTTTCCCCATTGTGGAAAATCCCCACCCCTCCTCAGTCTTGACTTTATTCAGCTTATGATATATAATAGATATAGTTTGAGTAATCACAACTGCGAGGTTACTCAAATATGACCTTTGGAGCTGGCCCACCCAGCTCCTTTCTTGTCCCACAAATAGTAAACAACTAAAAAAGGCCGAGACATCGGCTTTTATTATTGGTGGGGATATGTGGACTTGAACCACAGACCTCGTCATTATCAGTGACGCGCTCTAACCAGCTGAGCTATATCCCCTCACTTTCTTGGTGGAGTAACAGGGACTCTAACCCTGGACCTCCGCCTTGCAAAGGCGGCGCTCTAAACAACTGAGCTATTACCCCGTACAGAATATTTTACCCGATTATTCCCAAAAATGCAACCCCTAGTCAAGCACTCTTTGTCTTACCCACTCATACATCGCTATCCCTGCCGCCACACCCACATTAACACTCCTCGTCGACCCAAAGCTTTCTATATATCGCACATCATCCGCCACCGCTAACAGCTCCGCCGTAATCCCCTCCCCCTCGCTCCCAAACACCAGCGTCGTTTTCTGTGCAAACTTTTTATCGCCTAGCCCCGCCGCGCGCGGCGTGTTGTTCTCAATCGCCACCACTTCCCGTCCGCGTTCCTTCTGGTCCTGTATAAAATCTTTCCACTCATCCCAATATTTTATCTCCAGATACTTATCTGTGCACATCGCTCCTCTACGATTATATTTCTTCTTCCCTATTATATGCACCGTCCGCGCGTTAAAACTATTTGCGCTCCGCACAATCGTCCCCACGTTAAAATCATGACTCACATTCTCAATTGCTATTTCAAGCTCATTTCTTTTTTTACTCAACGCATCAAAAACTTGTTCATTTGTCATGCCTTTGTACTCATCCACCAAATTCCTTGTATCTTCGTTCATAAAATGATTATACAAAAAATTGCCCGTCCGGGCAATTTCTCATTAACAACTTAGTTGTGCAATTTTCATCTCAATTCGTCGTTAAGCTTCAAGTCGTGTCCCAAAGGACAATATTGTGTACTAAGCTTACCATACACAATTACGACCGACCTAGCTACACGCGGGCTTTCGCCTTCGTGCGCATCATTCCTTCTCAAGAAAGGAGGTAATCCATCGACACGTTCTCGTACCGATGCCTTGTTACGACTTAACCCCAATCATCTCCCCCACCTTAGGCCGCCTAGACGGACTTTGGGTGTTGGTGACTCTCATGGTTTGACGGGCGGTGTGTACAAGACCCGGGAACGTATTCACCGCAACATGCTGATCTGCGATTACTAGCGATTCCGACTTCGTGGAGGCGAGTTTCAGCCTCCAGTCCGAACTGGGACCGGCTTTGGTG
>JAFUBM010000008.1 GCA_017460225.1 Candidatus Saccharimonadota bacterium | reverse complement strand
GGATGTAGCCGGCGCGGATGAGATATTGGGCGCTGCGAGCGGTCTCGTCCTTGGGGGCGTTGCGGAGAGTTTTGACAAAAGATTGAGATAATTTCATGTAATATATTATATCAGGAGGAGTGAGCGATGTAAAGGAAGTAGAAGGCGATGCCGTTTTTAATCATATGGAGGAGGATGCC
Source organism: Candidatus Saccharimonadota bacterium (assembly GCA_017460225.1). Classification (GTDB taxonomy): domain Bacteria; phylum Patescibacteriota; class Saccharimonadia; order Saccharimonadales; family Saccharimonadaceae; genus Nanosyncoccus. The sequence goes on along the minus strand of JAFUBM010000008.1, from coordinate 2,130 downwards.
GGAATAAATGGTGCCGGTAATCTCGCGGAGCGTGCAGAGAACGCAACTGAGGGCAAAAACATTGACGGCGACGTTCCACTGCCCATGGAGGAGAGCAAAGAGGAGCGAGACGATAATAGTGGCAGCGAGGGCACCAAGCTTGAGCTGGCCGCGGAGTTTGCCGTAGAGATAGCCGCGGAAGATGAGCTCTTCGGCGATGGGGGCAATGAGGACGAGGGCGATAAAGGCGATAATGAGGTCGCCGCCGGCAAGATATGTGCTGTAGCCGACGTCTTGGACTTGATCGGCGTTGAACCATGGGAAAAGGCTAAAGAGCCAGGTGAGGAGGGCGGCGCCGATGAGGTAAACAATGAAGCCGACCGGCGCGAGACCAAGGTCAATCCAGGTAGGGGTGGATTTGAGGCCGAGACTATTGCGAGTGGGGCGCTTGGCTTGGAACTTTTTGAATAATTTGTAGGGCACGATGGCGATCAGGGCGAAAGCGCCGATATACATAAGGGAGTGGTAGATGGTGGTCCAGAGGGGGGTGGTGAGAGTTTCGGCACCGAGGATGAAATAGAGAAGATAGGCAAAGACGAAAGAGCTGATTTCTAATGCAAGGAAGGTCCAGGCGCAGAGGCCGAGGGCATAAAGGATTGATTTGCCAATCTTAGAAGAACTTTGTGACATCTAGAATAGTGATTAAGACAATCAGCGCCAATAGGACAATAAAGGCGCGGGAGACGATTTTTTCTTCGGTTTCTTTGGTGAGTTTTTTGCCGCGGATGCGATAAATGGCCATAAGGAGCCAGCGGCCACCGTCAAGAGCGGGGATGGGGAGGACGTTCATACAGGCGAGCGAGACAGAGATGAGGGCAGCGAGAAAGGCGAGGTTGGTGGGGCCAGCGTTGGTGAAGGCCGGGAAGATAGAGCCAATGATGCCAACGGGGCCAGAGACGGAGTCGCCAGCTTTGGCAATATCTTGACGGCCGGCTTCGCGGGTGTTGCTGTCGGGGCTGATTTGACTAACGACGCCGGTGACGAGATTCCAGAGTAACTCGCCGAGACCGCGGAAGGTTTCACCGGTGAGCTGGACGGTAGTGACGGCGCCGACGATGGGGGCGGACCAGGTGGAGCGGACGAGGGTCTGGCTGCTGGCCATTGACACACCGAGGAGGTAGTCGGAACCTTGGTTGCCGAGGGTGACAGGGACGGTTTGCTCGGCGCCATCACGCAGGATGGTGTATTCTACGGTCTCGCCGGCGTGATTATTGTTGTAATTGACAATTTCGGTGCCGGTGATGATTTTTTGCTGGTTGATAGCGGTGATGCGGTCGCCCGACTGGATACCGGCTTGGGCGGCGGGAGAATTATCAATAACTTCGGAAACGAGGACAGGCTCGGCCTCAATGTGGGCATCGGAGTCAATACGGAATTGATTATTGATAAATTGGGGCATACCGGTGAAGGCAAGGATGGTGAGGATAACAAAGGCGACTAGCCAGTTCATGGTGACGCCAGCAAAGAGAATCTTGGTCTTGGCCCAGAAACTGGCGGCGCCAAAGGTGCCTTTGCGGCGATCGGCGTCTGATTCCCCGTCCATGGCGCAGAAGCCGCCGATGGGAATCCAGTTGAGACTGAGAATGGTGGTGTCGTAGGTTTTTTCGGCGTCTTCTTTAGGGATTTTGTGGAGCTTGCCGTCTTTGCCTTTAACCCAAGCGATGGCGCGAGGCGGGAAGCCGATACCAAATTCGTTGACTTTGACACCGTTGCGCTTAGCAGCGATATAGTGGCCAAATTCGTGGGCCACAATCAAAAACATTAAGACGATAATACCGATAATTACACCTAAAACTATATTCATAAGTTCTATTATAACACACTATTTGCCGAAACGGCGATGTCGGTGTCCGTATTCCGCAAGAATATCATCCACGACGGATTCGTCTACATCAGGGAAAGTTTTGTTGATAAACATGAATTCGGAATAGGCGGCACGCCAGAGCATGAAGCCAGAGATGCGCTCTTCGCCAGAGGTGCGAATAATCATATCACCCGGTGGAACTTCGGGATGGTAGATGTGCGCGTTGAGATCTTCTACGGTGAGTTGGGTGAGATTCTCGCTGTCGTAGTTGTCGTCGTCGGTGTCAT
>JAFUBM010000007.1 GCA_017460225.1 Candidatus Saccharimonadota bacterium | reverse complement strand
TTCGGGAACACGATGACTTCTTGCTCGCCCGTCTGGTTCTCAATCTTCACACACGCCATCTTGGTATTGCTCTTGGTCAAAATCGACCGCACCCCCGAGATGATTCCGCCTACCACCACTAGCTTCCCATCGTTCTCCGCGTTCACCAGGGAATAAGGGTGCGTCTGTTCCTCAAAATACGTATCATATTTGTCTAGCGGATGCGCCGAGATATAGAGTCCCATCAGGTCGCGTTCCCAGAGCAGCTGCTCCTTCTCGCTATATTGCGTCGGCGCCGGTTTGATCTCTACCTCCGGAATCGCCGCCGCCGCGCCAAACGCCCCAAACAGGTCGGTTTGCCCGCTTGCCGCGTCCTTTTGCATCTTCGCCCCATACGCTTGGATATTTTCTAGGTTATATAATAAATCACTCCGCGTCCCAAACCGGTCAAACCCGCCGGTTTTGATGGTCGACTCCCACGCCTTTTTATTAAACTTCGTCGAGTCCACCCGCTTCGCAAAGTCGCACACGCTCGTAAACGGCCCGTTTTTGTCCCGCTCCGGAATCACTTTTTCTTCTACCAACGCCTTACCCACCCCCTTGATGCCCGACAGCCCAAACCGTATCGTCTTTTCTCCGCCCACGATCCCAAAGTCGCCGTAAGATTGGTTAATATCCGGCCCGAGGACTTTCAGCCCCATCCGTTTACATTCCGCAATCTCAATCGCCAGCCGGTCCGTCCAACGCATATCGGCCGTCATCAGCGCCGCCATATAAGCGTCCGGGTAGTGTGCCTTGAGATACGCCGTCCAGTAGGACACCAGCCCGTAGCACGCCGCGTGACTCTTGTTAAAACAGTAGTTTGCAAAATCCAGCAGCTCCCGCCAAAACTCCTCCGCAATCTCCTCCGTCGCCCCGCCGACCTTGATTGCCCCCTCAATAAACTGCGGCTTCACTTTGTTCATCAGGTCCACTTTTTTCTTACCCACCGCCTTGCGTAGCGTGTCCGCCTGCCCGCCAGTAAACCCACACCATTCTCGGCTAATCTGCATAAACTGCTCCTGATAAATCATAATCCCGTAGGTGTTTTTCAGGGAGTTTTCTAGCCCCGGGTGGAGGTAAGTGATCGGCTCCTGTCCGTGCTTCCGGCGAATAAAGCTGTCGATAAACTGCATCGGCCCCGGACGATACAGCGCCACCATCGCTATGATATCCTCAAACTTATCGGCCTTGAGGTCTTTTAGGTATCGTTTCATCCCCGGCGACTCTAGCTGGAACACGCCCGTCGTCTCCGCGTTTTGCAGCAGCTTATAAGTCTGCGGGTCGTCCAGCGGCACGTTATACATATCTATATCATCGTGGTATACTTTCCGGATCATCCTTAGCGCGTTGTTGATGACGGAGAGGTTAGACAAGCCCAAAAAGTCCATCTTTAAAAGCCCTAGCTCCTCGATCGTCCCCATCGGGAACTGCGCCGCAATCGGCCCCTTTGCCGACACCTCTAGCGGAACAAACTTCACTAGATCGTCCGGCGCAATCACTACTCCGCAGGCGTGCACCCCGTGCCCGCGGATTGTCCCCTCTAGCCGGCTTGCAAAGTCCAAGACTTCCTTACTTGTTGGATTAGTCTCATACTCATTCTTGAGGTCCGGCACGTCCCGAATCGCGTCCGGCAGGTGGACATGATGTCCCATTACCGGGTCCGGCACCATCTTTGCCAGCCGATCTGCCTCCGCATAAGGGACCTCCAGTACCCGCGCCACGTCCCGTACCGCGTTTTTGGCCATCATCTTACCAAACGTCGCGATGTTTGACACTCTCGCCTTACCATATTTTTCCGTACAATACTCAATCACCTCGTCCCGCCGCGTGTCTTGGATGTCCGTATCGATATCTGGCATCGAGATACGGTCTGGGTTCAAAAACCGCTCAAACAGCAGGTCGTATTTCATCGGGTCAAGCTCGGTAATCCTCAATGCATAGGCCAGTAGTGCCCCCGCCGCACTGCCTCTCCCCGGGCCATAGACGATTCCTTTCCGCTTCCCCCAGTTAATAAAGTCCCAAACAATCAAGAAGTAACCGTTATACCCCATCTTGTCCACTACCGACAGCTCATAATCAATCCGCGGCAGTAGCTTATGTAGCTCGTCTCGCTCCTTGTCTACTTTCTCCAAGATTTTCCGGCACTCCTCAATCGATAGCTCCGTCGTCTCCTCCTCCGTCTTCCCGCCATAGCGAAACACCAACCCCCTAAACACCAACTTATCAAGATACGTCTTGTCCGTCTCTCCCTCCGGCACCGGGAACTTTGGGATGAGAATCCGCCCCAGTTCCAGTTCTACGTTACACCGCTCCGCGATTCGCTTCGTATTTAGCACCGCCTCCGGGCAAGTCTTTCCCCAGCGGGAGATGATTTCGTCCGGCGGGATGACGTGAAGCTGGAACTCGCGGAGAGTCATCCGGTTTGTGTCGGACAAGTTCGACCCCGTCCCCACGCACAGCAAGACTTCGTGTGCCTCTTGGTCTTCGTGTTTTAAATAGTGCGCATCGCAGGTCACCACCAGCGGCACGCCCAGCTCTTCCGCGTGCGCCATGTGCCATTCGTTGATTTTCCTCTGTTCGTCCCAATGTGTCGGCGAATCCGGATGTCCGTGGTCTTGCATCTCAAGATAAAAGCGGTCACCATACACCTTTTTGTGCCACTTAATCAGCTCAATCGCTCTCTTTTCGTCTCCCGCCCTCAGCGCCTCGGAAATCTCCGATCCCGCACATCCCGAAAGGCAGATAATCCCCTCGTTATATTTTTCCATATCCACGTGGTCCGTCCGCGGCTTATAATACTTACCGTTTATCTCGGCATTACTCATAATGCGGCACAGGTTCTCAAACCCCTTGTTGTTCATCGCGAGCAGCGTGATATGGTAACGTTGTTTGTCGTGCGCCGGATCTCTGTCTTCCAGCCGCCGCGCCGCAACATAGGCTTCTAGCCCCAGTATCGGCTTAATGCCATTGTCCTTACAAGTCTTATAGAGCTCTACTAGGCCCGACATCGTCCCGTGGTCAGTCACTGCCACCGCTTCCATCCCTTGTTCCTTTACAAACTCCACCAGCTCCGGGATTTTCGTCAACCCGTCCAGCAGGGAATAGTGCGTGTGGTTATGCAGATGCACAAAATCACTCGGTTTCAACTCCACTCTTTCTGTCATATCTCTATTATATCACAACTTGCAGAATAAAAAGTCTTATGCTAAGATGAGTATAAGTACAAAACTAACTTGAGAAGAAGAAATGGATCCAAATCAAGCTAACCAAGAAAATCAACCCCCCGTAACTCCGGTGCCGGAAGCTCCCGCTGAGCCCGCGCCTGAGGCCCCGGTAGAAGAGCCTGCCCCGGCGCCAGAAGCCCCGGCTGATACTCCTGCTGACGCCCCGGCCGATGCTCCAGCCGACATCCCCGTCACGGATAACACCTCCGCGGAAGCTCCCGCTGAGCCCGCGCCTGAGACCCCGGCAGAAGACGTTCCGGCCGAGCCAGTTACAGAAGAGCCCGCTCCCGAGCCCGTCTCACCTAATCCCGTGACTGAGCCTATTACTTCCGGCTCCGCTCCTGAGGCTCCGGTAGAAGAGCCTGCCCCGGCGCCAGAAGCCCCCGAGGCTCCGGCTGATTCCGCCGCCCAGACCCCAGAGGCTATTCTTGCCGCCGCTGCCACCGAGACTCCCGTTGAGATGTCCAAAAACACCTTCACACCCAACCAGCCCAAGAAAAAGTCCAGCGCCCTGGCTCTCTTGATTGTCCTGGTTATCCTCGTCGCCGGTTGCGCCGCCGCTTATTATTTCCTCGTGATGCAGCCCGCCTCGAAGCAGTCTTCCAGCAGCTCTAGTAGCTCCAGCCAGACCGTTACCCCGTCCGACACCGTAGACGATTCTACCACTACTCCGTCTACCTCCGCCGACACTACTACCGACACCACCACAGACTCTACCACTACGGACACTCCCGCTAGCACCGCCACTGACAGCACTACTCCTAGCACCACTACCGACACCCCCGCCGGCACTACTCCCGCCGCGCCTGCTGCCCCTACTACTACTGACGATGGTATTCCTTACGGCCACATCGACGAGACCACCGGCCAGATCGTTCCGGATGTCCCGGGTACAGACCCATACTCCGGCAACGTCGTCGACGCCCAATAATCCTGCCCTCTCGCACAGTCCCGGCCGCCCGGCCGGGATTTTTGTATTTACCGTTCTATGCTATAATAAACCCAAATGTTAGAAGTCCCGCGCGAATCCACCACCCAAATCCTCAAGACCCTCTCCTCTGGCGGCGTTGTCGCCCTGCCCACGGAGACAGTCTTTGGTCTCGCCATCTCTCTCAACTCCCCCACCGCCCTCGAGAAGCTGATTTACCTCAAGCGCCGCGATCTAAAGTCCGGTAAAGTCTTCACCTTCGTCCCCGAGTCCCGAGAAGACATCGAAAAATACGCCGTCGTCACCAAGCTCGCCCGCTCATTCATCAGCCGCTATATCCCCGGCGAGATTACCCTGATTCTCCATAAAAACCCCGAGTTCTCCCACCCTTATTTCAACCACTTCTCCACCATCGGCGTCCGCATCCCTAAGTCCTCGCTCTTTTCCACTCTCCTGCCTGCCTCCGGCCCTCTCCTTCTGACCTCGGCCAACCCTCGCGGTGACTCTCCCGCCACGGATTCCGAGACCATCAAGGAGACTTTACCCAAGGTAGACCTCCTGGTTACCGGCAAGACCCCCGCCGGCCGTCTCCCTTCGACTATCGTCGACCTCACCGGTAAAAAGCCGGTCATCGTCCGCCAAGGTTCTCTGGAGATCTCGCTTTAGCTCCCCGTTTCTCGCCCAATCTTTCGGAAGTTTTGTCCGCGCCCAAAATTATGCTATAATAACAGAATGAATCGTTACAATCCTCTTGAAATCGAAGCCAAGTGGCAAGCCCGCTGGGAAAAATCGCAGGCTTTCCGCGCGGACGACACGTCTAAGAAACCTAAGATGTTCCTCGCCGAGATGTTCCCGTATCCCTCCGGCGCCGGGCTCCACGTTGGCCACGTCCGCAACTTCACCATCGTCGACGTCCTTACCCGTTTCTACACTCAGCAGGAGCTAAACGTCCTCCGTCCTTTCGGCTACGACACCTTCGGCCTCCCCGCCGAAAACTACGCCATCAAGACCGGCATCTCTCCCCAAGCCGCCACCGCCACCAACATCGCGAACTTCCGCAAGCAAGCCAAAAAGCTCGGCTATGCCATCGACTGGTCGCGCGAGATCAACACCAGTGATCCCGAGTATTACAAATGGACTCAGTGGTGCTTCCTCAAGCTCTTCGAGAAAGGCCTCGCCTACCAAAAGGAATCTTACCAGTGGTGGTGCCCCGTAGACCAAACCGTCCTCGCCAACGAACAGGTCGAGAATGGTTGTTGCTGGCGCTGTGGTCACGAAGTCGAAAAGAAGAAGATGAAACAGTGGTTCTTCAAGATTACCGCCTACGCCGACGAGCTTCTAGCCGACATCGACTCGCTCGATTGGCCAGAGAAGATTAAGACCGCCCAGCGCAACTGGATCGGCCGCTCCGAAGGCGCAGAAGTCGATTTCACTTTAGAAAAAGGCTCTGCCAAAAAAATCACCGTTTTTACCACCCGTCCAGACACGCTCTTTGGCGCCACCTTCCTGGTCCTCGCTCCGGAGCACCCGCTGGTCAAATCCCTCGTTACTCCAGACACCAAGCCCGCTGTCGAAGCCTACATCAAATCCGCACTGAAGAAGTCCGAGATCGAACGCCAAGAAAACAAAGAGAAGACGGGTGTCTTTACCGGCTCCTATGCCATCAATCCCGTCAACGGTGAGCAAATCCCCATCTGGGTCGCCGACTACGTTCTCTCTGGCTATGGCACCGGTGCCATTATGGCCGTCCCGGCCCACGACGAGCGTGACTTTGAGTTTGCCGAAAAGTTTTCTCTCCCCGTCATCGCCGTTGTCGAGCCGCCCAAAGATCTCGCCGCTGAGCGGTGTTATCACGGCGAGGGTACGCTCGTTAACTCTGGTGAGTTTACCGGTCTCGCCTCTGCCGAAGCTCGTGAATCCATCGTTGCTTGGCTTGAGTCTCGCGGTATCGGCCACAAAAAGGTCACTTACAAGATGCGCGACTGGCTGATTTCCCGCCAGCGCTACTGGGGCTGCCCCATTCCTATCGCTTATGACAAGTCCGGCCATCCCCACCCCATCCCAGAAGACCAACTCCCGGTCATTCACCCCGAAGTTAAAGATTATGCGCCCGATAAATCCGGCCGTTCCGCCCTCGCCAAAGCTAAGGATTGGCTCAAAGTCACAGTTGACGGGGAAGAGATGACCCGCGAGACCGACACCCTCGATGGCTACGCCTGTTCTTCCTGGTATCTCTGGCGCTACGTCTCCGCGCATGACACAGAGCACGCTTGGGATCCCGAGCTGATCAAATACTGGGCGCCCACGGACATCTACGTTGGCGGTGACCACGCCGTGGCACACCTGCTCTACGTCCGCTTCTGGTGCAAATTCTTTGCTGACCTCGGCCTCCTGCCTTTCCGTGAGCCAATCAAGAAGCTCCTTTACAACGGCTACATCAACGCGCCCGACGGCAAAAAAATGAGTAAGAGCAAGGGCAACGTCATCGACCCGCTCGATGTCATCGACTCCGGCTACGGCGCCGACACGCTCCGCACTTACGAAATGTTTATCGGTCCCTACAACGAAGATGCCGCCTGGTCCACCAAAGGTGTCGGCGGCGTCTACCGCTTCCTAAACCGCTGCTGGACTTTATGTTTTGGCGGCGAGGCGAATGTTCTTTCGTCGGAGGATCCGGAGCTACGGCGAGGACGAGCGCGCGACACCCGCGACGGCGGGCTGGCGCGACGCGCCTCCGACAAAGAATCGTTCGCCGTTATAGCCGCCAAAACAGAGCAGATCAGGCACAAAACCATCAAAAAAGTCACCCAGGACCTCCATCGCGCCAGCTTCAACACCGCTGTCGCCGCTTTGATGGAATACGTCAACGAGCTCTACAAATCCGGCGCCTCCAAGGAAGACTTGATTATCTTAGGTAAGCTGCTGAAGCCCTTTGCTCCGCACCTCGCCTCCGAGATGCTGGAGAGCCTCAAGGCTGACGACGTCTGGCCTACTTGGGACGAGTCCAAGCTCGCCGCCGACGTTGTCGAAGTTGTTGTCCAGGTCAACGGCAAGCTCCGCGCCAAGCTCTCCGTCCCCGTCGCCGACACAGAAGATGAAGACAAGGTTATCGCTCTCGCGCTCAAAGATACCAACGTCCAGAAGTTCGTCTCCGGTAAGCCCAAAAAATCCATCTACGTCCCCCACGCCCACCTCTTGAACCTCGTGGCCTAACCCCCTTGCGGGTCAGCCCAAAAAGTGCTACAATAGTCCAAAGTTATCTATATTATTAAGGAGCATTATGCCTGAACCTAAAAAACAGAGTAGCGCTCGCAAAACCGGTCTCCGCCGGAGCCACATCCGCCTAGACCTCGCCCGCGCCGTAAACAAGATTTCTCCCGTAAAGGCCTTCGAGACCAAAAAGAAGACCCCTAATCTCAAGGTAAAGACGGTAAAATAATGGCAAGCAATCGGCACCTAGGCAGAATTATATCACTCCAGAGCTTGTACGAATACGAGTTCCGGAGCAAGGCGGGCGACTTAGCAGCCGACATTGACCATATCGTCGCAAAAAACATCCTCCCCTACGAGAAAGCCCTTGGCGACACAGAGTTTGTCTACCGCTTATCTCGCGGAGTTGCTGACCACACCCCGGAGCTAGACGATTTTCTTTCGCCGCTTGCTCCAGAGTGGCCGCTCGAGACCATTGCCGCGATTGACCGCAACGTCCTCCGCATCGGTCTCTTTGAATTAAAATACGCGCACGAATCCGTCCCACCCAAAGTCGCCATCAACGAAGCCGTCGAGCTAGCCAAGGCTTTTGGCTCGGAAAACTCTTCCCGCTTTGTCAACGGCGTCCTCGGTTCTGCGTATAAGAAACTCGGATATGACGACACCAAAGAACCCCACTCCTCGGAGAAATCCGGGGCCAAAAAAGCGTCAGGGAAGTAACCTCAAGGTCCCCGAGGCGCTCCCCAAACAATATCGCCCTTCTGCGATTGACAAGTTTAAGGAGACCGTCTTCAAAAAGAAGCCAGCCATCCAAGAAATTGTCCGCGAGCCCACCGCCGGCGGCATCGTCTTTCGCTTGTCCAAAGACCAAAAGGACATCGAGATCCTGCTGATCCAGGATTCCAAAAACCGTTGGACCATCCCCAAGGGTCATATTGAGCCGGGCGAGACCGCCAAACAGACCGCAGTCCGCGAGATTGGCGAGGAAGCCGGCCTCTTCCACATCAACGTCCTCTGTTGGCTCGGCAAGATCCACTTTAAATACCGCCGCCTGGACAAGCTCGTCCTGATGACCACCCAAATCTACCTCGTCCACTCTCTTGACCCGCGCGAGACCCCTACCAAGGAAAAGTGGATGAACGGCATCAAGTGGTTTAAGTTTGCCGACGCCCTCGACGCTATTGAGTACGAAGATATAGAAAAACTTATGTTAATCGCAAAAAAGAAAATCCGCTCAGGAGAATACTAAATTGGATACCAAACCTTATCAAGATTTTGCCAAGAACAAGCTTGGCTTCGAGTTTAACGACATCAACCTCCTCGTGACCGCCCTCACCCACCGCAGCTACGTCAACGAGCACAAAAAATCCGCCACGGACCACAACGAGCGTCTCGAGTTCCTGGGCGATGCCGTCCTAGAGCTCGTTAGCTCCGACTTCCTCTTCCGCAACTACGACAAGCCCGAAGGGATTATGACCTCTTGGCGCGCCGCTCTCGTCCGCACCGAAAGCATCGGTGCCGCCGGAGAAGAGCTCGGCTACGCCCCGCTCGTCCGCCTCTCCCACGGCGAGAAGCACGGCTCAGATCGCGCCCACGCCGTCATCCTCGCCGACTGTTTTGAGGCCGTTATCGGCGCCATCTACCTCGATCAAGGTTACGAGACCGCCAAACATTTCATCGAAAAACACATCCTCGTCAAGATTGACGACATCCTCGAAGAAGGCTCTTGGCGCGACGCCAAGTCCTACTTCCAGGAGCTCGCCCAGAAGCACGACGGCTACACTCCCGTCTACCGCACCATCAAAGAAGAGGGCCCAGATCACGACAAGACCTTTACCGTCGGCGTCTACGTTGGCAACGCCGTCAAAGGCATCGGCGTCGGCCATTCCAAGCAAGAAGCCCAGACTGCCGCCGCCAAAGAGGGAATTAAAAGCTACCGTTCCTCTACCCCCTCCGCCGCCTAATTTTCCTATTGACTTTTCAAAAAGCGTAAGCTAAAATAGATGTATTGACTAACTGCGAGTCAACATAAAAATAAATATAAGTTGAGAGCTTATCTATGTCTAAAAATCCCCGGCCGGCTAACCGGGGATTTTTGGCCTCTTGCCAAATCTAGAAAAATACGTTAAAATAAAGGGACTAAACTTAATCAGGAGAAATCCATGCTCGCGATTCGTATGCAGCGTAATGGCCGCGCACACCTCCCGGTGTACCGGATAGTCGTCCAAGAATCCCAGCGTCACCCTCTTTCTGGGCGCGTTGTGGCCGAGGTCGGCTCGTATCACCCAGAAACCAAAAAGCTCGTCCTCGACAAGGAAAAGGTCGAGTTCTACCTCAAAAACGGCGCCCAGCCTTCTTCTCGTGTCGCTCTCATCTTAGAGAAAAACGGCGTCAAACTCCCGGCTTGGTACAAGCCCGCGCCTAAAAAATCCGCCAAGGCCAAACACGCCGACAAGCTCCGCAAAAACCAGCCCAAGGAAGAGCCTGCGGCGGAAGCTTAAGGCTCGGTTGCGGGGAGGAAGGTTCGTTTTGGGGGTGTCCGGAGGTTACGACCGAGGATTAAGGCCCCGGAGCCCCGTAACGACGGGCGCGCAGGAGGCCGGCCCCCAAAAGGAACTTCCGACCGCAAGCAACGAGCCTTTTTTGTTGTGTATAAGTATTTTTATGCTATAATAGATTCACTAACCTAACTTGGAGAACCCCATGGCTACCATTGACCAGCAATTTGTAGAATATATCGTGAAAACCCTCGTCAACAACCCCGATAAAGTTTCCGTCGAACGCAAGATAGACGAAAAAGGCGTTCTACTCTCCCTTTCGGTCGACCCAGAAGACGTCGGTCGCGTCATCGGCAAACGCGGTGCTACCGCCCAGTCGATTCGCACGCTCCTTCGCGCCCTCGGCACCAAGAACGACGCTCGCTATAATCTTAAGATTGTCAACACCGACGCTGAGCCGCTTCCCCGGATTACCGCTCCCGAAGCTCCGGCTGAGTCCGACGCCGTCGAAGCCGTCGCCGAAGCAGAGGAAGAAGACAACACCCTCGCCGAGAAGACTCGTGCCGAGATGGAAGATCTCGACGACCTCGACATCTAATTGACTTTTTCGCTAATCTGTGCTATAATAAAGATATGGTCTATTTTTATGGCCCGTATCTTTATTTTTAGGAGGAATTATTATGAAACGTCTGGTTTGTTTGCTTCTGGTCCTTACCTGTGCCTTCGCCTTCTCTGTGCCGGCCTTCGCCGACGCCGACCCCGACGAGACTCTCTATCCTGAGCTCGCCGCCGAGACCGCAGACCCCGGCATCATCATCACCAAAGACCCCTGGAGCGAGCTCGCCGTCCCGCGTGGCGGCAACACTAGCTTCATCGCCTTTGCCGATGGCTACACCAGCTTCTTCTGGGAAGTCCTGACCGCCGACGGCACCTTTACCGTCCCTGATCTGCGCGAGACCTACCGCTTTGTCGATCTAGAAAACGAGACCTCAACCCGCCTTTCCGTCCGCAACGTCTCCTACGATATGTACGGCTGGAAGTTCCGTTGTGTCTTTGTCAACGACAACGGGGAAGTACCCACCGCTTGGGCAGAGCTCCGCGTGATTGAACCGGTCTCTTGCGCCGCTCCCTGCGCCACTCCCTGTCATCACCCGCCTGAGATTCTGCCCGACCCCTACGGCGGCACGCCGCTCCCCACCAGTTGCGGTGCAACCATCATCATCGCCGGCTAATCACCTCCAAAAAAACGCCCCTGAGATTCCTCTCAGGGGTTTTCTTTTAAGATATCATCTCCTCGTCATTCGTTCCACAAACTCCTCAAATTCCTCACCGTCCAAATTATCGCTCACAATCCCCCAACACGTTACGTTGGGCCATATCTCCGCAAAGAACCCCAGCTCCATATCAAAAATCGCCGGACTTTTGATGTTGGTCGAGGTTACAAAATCCGCGCTCGTAAAACAAGGGACGCCCTGCGCGGGCGCACTCTCCAGTTTGGGGCGGTCCAGCGGCAGTCCATCTATTCCGTTCTCGTATTTCGCCACGGGATTATGGAAGCTACTCGCGCTCGCATAAACTTGCGTCCCCTTAGGCAGTACATTACTGCCCACAAATCCAAACATCATCACTTCCGTGTTGCACGCCGCACCCTCATCGATCAACCGCTTCGCCGCCTTGATAGCGTTCCGCGGCCCCACACCAATATTCCTAATCTCGTATTTGTCACCAAATACTTTTCTCGCCAGTTCGTACTCGCGTTTCATCGCTGTCAAAATAATCATATTTTGACCTCCCATTCCTAAGATAGATATCTCAAATTGTAAAGTTCTCTCAAACTCCCCCTTTTGAGACTATACCCCAATTATAGCACAAAAATCATCAAAAATCAATGCTTGCCACAGAGTAAGACCTGTGTTAAGATGTATACTAAGAAGCAGTATGCCGATTTTTTTGGAACGTCCCGGGACCGGCGACCCTCTGGCGTAAAAAATCGACAGTAATCTTCGGCGCTAAAGATTACTAAACTTAATACAAAAGGATTTTTGTGAAATCTACCACCACTAGCGGTCGTGTCTTCTTCACCGAAGGCGACCAAGCCCTCCCGATTCCCGACCTTATTGCCCACCAAAAGGACAGTTGGGAAGATTTTGTCAAATCCGGTCTCCGCGAAGTCTTTACGGAGCTTAATCCCATCGAGGATTACTCCCACCAAAAGCTCGCGCTCCGCTTTAAGGACTACTATTTCAAAGAGCCGTCCGAGACCGAATACGACGCCAAGTACAACCTCACCACCTACGACGCTCCGCTCCACGTCATCGTTGAGCTAGAGAACAAAGTCACCGGTGAGAAAAAGGAACAAGACATCTTCTTTGGCGACTACCCATGGATGACCGACCGCGCCACCTTTATCATCAACGGCACCGAGCGTGTCATCGTCTCCCAGTTGATTCGTTCCGCCGGCGTCTTCTTTACTGCCGACCGCATCGGCGAGCGCAACTACTACGGTGCCAAGGTTATCCCTGGCCGTGGTGCTTGGCTCGAGTTTGAGACGGCCCAGTCTGGCGCCATCTACGTCAAGATTGACCGCCGCCGCAAAATCCCGGTCACTACTCTCCTCCGCGCCCTCGGCGTCGCCAAAAACAGCGACATCAAGGCCAAGTTTGCCCACCTCTCTGAGGAAGGTATGGCCTACATCGACGCTACCCTGGAGAAAGATACCGCCCGCGGCCAGTCTGAGGCCTTGATTGAGGTCTATCGCCGGCTCCGCCCGGGCGACCTCGCCACCGTAGAAAACGCCAAAGACATGATTGAGCGCACTTTCTTCGATTACAAGCGCTACGATTACTCTCGCGTTGGCCGTTTCAAGATTAACCAAAGACTTGGCTTCGATACGCCAAACGATAGCGAACATCGCACGCTTCAAATGCAAGATTTGCTCGCCATCATCAGCGAAATCATCCGCCTGAACGTCACCCAAGACCCGGCCGATGACATCGACTCTCTGGCTAATCGCCGCATCAAGCTCGTTGGCGAGCTTGTCCAGCGCCAGTTCCGCCTCGGGATGCTCCGCCTCCAGCGCAACATCCTAGACCGGATGTCTATGGCCTCCCCAGAAGACGTTACTCCGTCCCAGCTTTTGAACTCTCGCCCGGTTGTCGCCGCGGTCAAAGAGTTCTTTGCCTCCTCCCAGCTCTCCCAGCTGATGGACGAGACTAACCCCTTTGCTGAGCTCTCTCACAAGCGCCGTCTGAGCTCCATGGGTCCTGGCGGTCTGACTCGTGAGCGCGCCGGCTTCGACGTCCGCGACGCCCACCCGACTCACTACGGCCGTATCTGTACCGTCGAGACGCCAGAAGGTGGCAACGTCGGTCTCGTGTTGAACCTCGCGACCTATGCTCGGATCAACGAATACGGCTTTATCGAAGCCCCTTACCGCGTAGTCAAAAACGGCAAGGTCACCAGCGAAGTCGTCTACGTTGACGCTTCCGCAGAAGACGATATGATTATCGCCGACGCCTCGGTTAAACTAGACAAATCTGGCAAATTTGTCGACACCTACGTCTCCGCTCGTGTCCACGGCACCCCAGCCCAGGTCGAATCCTCCCGCGTTACCCACATCGACGCCGCACACAA
Source organism: Candidatus Saccharimonadota bacterium (assembly GCA_017460225.1). Taxonomy (GTDB): domain Bacteria; phylum Patescibacteriota; class Saccharimonadia; order Saccharimonadales; family Saccharimonadaceae; genus Nanosyncoccus. The sequence continues at coordinate 45,202 of JAFUBM010000007.1, read as the reverse complement.
GGAAATTCTCGGCGTCTCCGCCTCCCTCATTCCGTTTGTCGAGAAAAACCGTGTCGACCGCTCCCTCATGGCCTGCGCCATGCAGAAGCAAGCCGTGCCTTTGCTTCGCACTGATGCCCCAGTCGTTGGTACTGGTATCGAGGGCGAAGTTGCCAAAAATCTCTCCCAAGTCATCTTCGCCGAAGGCGACGGGGAAGTCAAAAAGGCCGACGCCGTCTCCGTTATCGTCAAATACGCCGATAAGTCTGAAAAAGAATACAAACTCGTCCACTTCGAGAAAAACAACGACGACCGCTGTTATAATATGCGCACCTGTGTCGTCCGTGGCCAAAAGGTCAAGAAGGGCGACGTCCTCATCGAAGGCGCTTCCGTCACCGACGGCGAGCTCGCCCTCGGTAAGGACCTCCTGGTCGCCTTTATGCCTTGGCGCGGTTACAACATGGATGACGCCATTGTCATCTCTTCCCGCCTCGTCGAAGACGACGAACTCACCTCTATCAACATCAAGGATTACGACGTCGAAGTCCGCGAGACCAAGCTCGGTCCGGAGCAAATCACGCGCGACATCCCCAACGTCTCCGAGCACTCCCTCCGCCACCTCGGCGAGGACGGCATCGTCACCGTTGGCTCCGAAGTCTCTACCGGCGACATCCTAGTAGGTAAAATTACCCCTAAAGGTGAGCAAGAGCTCTCCTCTGAGGAGCGCCTACTTCGCGCCATCTTCGGAGAAAAAGCCAAAGACGTCCGCGATACTTCCGTCCGTATGACTGGCGGTACCGGCAAGGTTATCGGCGTCCGCATCTACACCCGCGAGCAAGGTCACGACCTCAAAGCTGGTGTCCTCATGCAGATTAAGATTTACGTCGCTGAGATGCGCAAGATCGACGTCGGTGATAAGCTCGCCGGCCGTCACGGTAACAAAGGCGTGGTCTCCCGCGTCCTCCCGGTCGAAGATATGCCGTTTATGGAAGACGGTACTCCGATTGACATTCTCTTGTCCCCGATGGGCGTACCTTCCCGTATGAACCTCGGCCAGCTCTTTGAGACCCACCTCGGCTTTGCTGCCAAAAAGCTCGGCTACAAAGTCGCTACTCCGTCCTTCAACGGCGTCCCGGGCGACACCATCTCTAAGGAGCTCAAAAAAGCCGGCGTCGACGAAGACGGCCGTGTCCAGCTCTACGATGGCCTCACCGGCGAACCATTCAACGAACGCACCAGCGTTGGCGTGATGCATATGATCAAGCTTCACCATATGGTCGAAGACAAGATCCACGCCCGCTCCACTGGTCCATACACTATGGTGACCCAACAGCCGCTCGGCGGTAAGGCCCAGAACGGTGGTCAGCGCTTTGGAGAAATGGAAGTTTGGGCGCTCGAAGCCTACGGCGCCGCCACTACCCTCCAGGAGATGTTGACGATCAAGTCCGATGACGTCTACGGCCGTGCCAAGGCTTACGAAGCGATTATTAAGAACGAACCAATTGAAGGACCAAAGCTGCCTGAGGGCTTCAACGTCCTCGTTAAGGAGCTCCAGGGTCTCGGCCTCAAGGTCGATCTTCTCGACCACGGCGAGATGAGCGACGCTTCCGACGTTATCGAGGAAACCTCCCGCGAAATCGAAAAAGAAAAAGATGATCAACTAATCTATGCCCAGCACAAAGAAGAGACTGAGCCGGTCATTACCGACCTCGACTCAGACGAGGCCCAAGCCATTCTTGAAGACCAGGGCGTACAAATAACAGAGGACGACGGCACCGTTGACCTCGGAGAGGAGCTCTAATATGGCTTGGATGGACAACTACATCAGCGCCAGCGATTTTGACTCAATTCGCCTGAGCGTCGCCTCCGCCGAAGACATCCTAAACTGGAGCTACGGCGAAGTAACAAAGCCAGAAACTATTAACTACCGGACCCAAAAGCCCGAGCGCGACGGTCTGTTCTGCGAACGGATTTTTGGCCCAGTCAAAGACATCAACCCCCACGACGCCAAGCTCAAAGGCGTCCGTTCCCGCGAAGCCGCGGTCGACAAAGAGGGCAATCTCGTTACCAAGTCTATCACGCGTCGCGAGCGCATGGGTCACATCTCCCTTGCCGCTCCGGTGACTCACATCTGGTTTATGCGCGGGACTCCCTCGGCACTCTCCACGCTTCTTGACCTCACCGTTAAGAACATCGAGAAAGTCGTCTACTTTGCCACCTATCTCATCACCGACGCCAAAGACACCGAGATTGAGAAGACCTTAGCCGACCTCACCGCCCAGACCGAAGCCGCCCGCCAAGCTATCAAAGTCAGATACGCGAAAGACTCTGCTGTTGAGGGCGCCAACGTCAAGGCTCTCGCCGAGGCCCAGTCCAAAGAGCTCGAAGAGCTAGACGCCGACTTCGTCAAACGCAAATCTCTCCTTGAGGGCTTCCACAAAGGCGCTGTCCTTTCCGAGATTGACTATCGCAACCTCCCGGAAGAATATGAAGATTTGATTGAAGTTGGTATGGGCGCCACCGCCATCAAGAAACTCCTCGACGAAATCGACCTCGACCTTATGATTAACGAGCTCAAGGAAGAATCCGAGACCGCCAAGGGCCAAAAAGCTAAGAAAATCGTCAAGCGCCTCAAGACTCTTGAGGGTATGCAAGCTGCCGGCATCAAGCCGAGCGACCTCGTCCTGACGGTCGTCCCGGTGATTCCGCCGGATCTTCGCCCAATGATCTCTCTCCCGGGTGGCCGCTTTGCCACGTCCGACTTAAACGACCTCTATCGTCGTGTGATTAACCGCAACAACCGTCTGAAGAAACTCTTAGACCTCAACGCTCCGGAAGTCATCTGCCGCAACGAAATGCGGATGCTCCAGGAAGCCGTTGACGCCTTGATTGACAACTCCGCTTCCCACGGCGGTCACGCTGCCGCTTCCCAAAACGGTCGCCGCAAGCTCAAGTCTCTCTCCGACCTTCTCAAGGGTAAACAAGGCCGCTTCCGCCAGAACTTGCTCGGTAAGCGTGTCGACTACTCTGGCCGCTCGGTTATCGTGGTCGGTCCAGAGCTCAAGCTCAACGAATGTGGTCTGCCTAAACAAATGGCGTTGGAGCTGTTTAAGCCCTTTGTCATCTCTTGGCTCATCTCCCACGAACACGCCAGCAACATCCGCGCCGCCGCGCGTATGATTGAGGCGGGCGAGAACGTCGTCTGGGATGCTCTCGACGAAGTCATCCAAGGCCGCTATGTACTCCTAAACCGCGCTCCGTCACTCCACCGTCTCTCGGTCCAAGCTTTCCAGCCCAAGCTGATTAACGGTAAAGCCATCCAGCTCCACCCGCTCGTCGCCTCCGGCTTCAATGCCGACTATGACGGCGACCAAATGGCGGTCCACCTGCCGCTTTCCGACGCCGCCCAGGCCGAAGCTCGCGAGCTAATGTCCGCCACTAAGAACCTCCTGAAGCCTGCCGATGGCGCTCCGGTCCTTGCTATCTATCAGGACGTAGTTCTCGGTATTTATTACCTGACCTACAACAAGCCGGGCACCGAGTCCGAAAAAGTCCATGCTTTCTCCTCCATCTACGAAGCTGAGATGGCATACGACAAAGGCTTGATCAAGCTCCAGACCCCGATTCGCGTCTTTACCAAAAAAGAGATTCGCGACACCACTCTCGGCCGGGTCATCTTCAACGAGATTCTACCCAAGGATTATCCGTACGACAACTCCGTCCAGACGTCCAAGCAGCTCAAAAAAGTCATGGCCGACATCTTCGATATGTACGGTCCAGAAGTCACGGTTAAGACTGCCGATGCCGTCAAGAATCTCGCCTTTGAGTACGAGACCATCGCTTCCGTCTCCACCGCCAAGGACGATTACCCGACTTACCCGGAGATTGCCGACTTTATCGCCGAGGGCGACGCTATGACCGCCCAGATCCAAGATCAGTTCAACCAAGGTCTGGTTACGGAAGATGAGCGCAAAAACCTCACCATCGCCAACTGGCGCAACATCGACAAAAAGATTTCCGACTTCTTAAAAGACAAGCTCGCTACGATGGATACGGACATCGCCGTGATGGTCAACTCCGGCGCTCGTGGCTCCGTCTCCAACATCAAGCTCGCCTCCGCCGAGATCGGTATCATGGTCGATATCAACAACAACGAAATCGAGCTCCCGGTCAAGAGTTCCTATAAGGAAGGCTTGAACACGCTTGAGTCCTTTATCGCTACCCGAGGCGCGCGCCAGGGTCAGGTCTCTACCGCCCTCCGTACCGCCGACTCCGGCTACCTTACTCGTCGTCTTGTCGACGTCGCCCAAGACGTCTTTACGACCGACGAAGAAGCTTACGACCCAGGCTTTACCATCTACAAGTCCGAGACTGAGCAGACCGGTATCGGCTTTGCTACCCGTATTGCCGGTCGCTACACTGCCGAAGCCATCCCGGGCTATCTCGAAGCCGACCAGCTCATCACCCGTGAGCTCGCCCTCCAGCTTGAGGCCGACGACAAGATTGACTCCGTCAAGATCCAATCCGTCCTGTCGACTACCGCAGTCAATGGCGTCCCGCGCAAGGCTTACGGTGTCGATATGTCTACCCGCGAGCTCGTCGCTGCCAACCAACCGGTCGGTGTTATCGCCGCCCAGTCGCTTGGTGAACCAGGTACTCAGCTTACGCTCGATACCAAGCACGGCTCCGGTGTTGCCGGTTCCGGTGCTATCGCCCGCGGTCTTCCGCGTGTCGAGGAGCTTCTCGAAGCCCGCAGTCCAAAGGGTCAGGCTTGGGTCTCTCCGATCGACGGCGTGGTGGAAGCCCACGAAGACGGCAACCATTACATCGTCACGATCACCCCAACCGCCGGCGAGACCGAGCGCATCGAGCTCGACGGCCGCAAAGCCAAAGTCAAAGACGGTGCCTTTGTCAAGGCTGGCGATGTCATCGCCTCTAAGCCTAAGGGTGCCGAACCGCTGGTTGCGCCGTTTGACGCCAACGCTCAGCTCGTTGAGGGCGCTATCATCCTCGTTGGCTCCGCTGGTGCACCAGTTCGCCTCGAGATTCCCAACAGCGCCGAGCTTGTCGTCCGCACCGATGACGCCGTCGCCGCTGGCGACCGCCTCACTACGGGTTCTTTGAATCTCCAGGACCTCTTGCGTTACAAGGGTACGGAAGCCACCGAGCGTTACATCATGAACGATGTTATGTCGGTCTACGCCGCCCAGGGCCACGAGATTTCCAGCAAACACTTTGAGGTTATCATCCGCCAGATGTTCAACCGCGTGATGATTACCGAGTCTGGCGATTCCAGCTTCGTCTCGGGCGACATTGTCGGTCGCGCCGCCGTCGAAGCCGAGAACAAAGAGCTCAAAGCCTCCGGCAAGACCCCGGCCAGCTTCGACTCACTCCTCCTCGGCATCACCAAGGTCTCCATCTGGTCCGACTCCTTCCTCTCTGCCGCGTCCTTCCAGGATACGACCCGTGTCTTGATCAACGCCGCCATCAACGGTCGCGTCGATCATCTCCACGGTCTGAAGGAAAACGTCATCATCGGCCGCAAGATTCCGGTCGGTACGGGCGTTACTCCGCTCGATTCCGAGCCGGCCGAGCCCACCGCCGCCGACGTCGAAAACCTCTAAGTTTTCGGAAGTTGCGTCCGCGCTCAAAATACCCCCACTTCGGGGGTATTTTGCCTCTTGTATTCTCTATAAACCTGTGGTATAATGATACACGTATTTCTATACCTAGACGCACAGGCGTGTCTTAGACGGGGAACTGCTAAACGGAAACCCTCCTAAAGAAACTACCTACAAGTCTAGATTTAATAATGTCAAATTTAAGGGAAAGGAAAAGAATGCAAGTCATTCTCGGCACCAAAATTGGTATGACCCAAATCATCGGTTCCGATGGCGTCGTGACCCCCGTCACCATCATCGAAGCCGGCCCAGCCACAGTGACTCAGATTAAAACCGTCGACACCGATGGTTATAACGCTGTGCAGCTTGGGTTTGGTAAGGGTAAGAATCTGAGCAAGTCGGTTTCTGGCCACGTCAAAAAGGCCGGAGAAAATATCAACCCTAAAGTCCTTAAAGAGTTCCGCGTCGGCGACCTCGGCGAAGTCAAACTCGGCGACGTTATCACCGTCGATGCTTTTAGCCTCGGCGACAAAGTCACCGTTACTGGCATCTCCAAAGGCAAAGGTTTTGCCGGTACCGTCAAGCGCTGGAACTTCCAAGAGTCCCGCAACACCCACGGTTTCAAGGGCGACATCCGCAAAGTCGGTTCTATCGGCTCGATGTATCCCCAAAAAGTCTTCAAAGGCAAGCGTATGCCCGGCCGTATGGGTCACGACCAAGTGACCGTTAAAAACCTCGTCGTTGCCTACATCGACAAGGAACACAACCTCCTCGGCCTCAAGGGCGCTGTCCCTGGCCCCAAGAAGGGCACCGTAACGATCGAGGGAAAGGAGTAATATGGCGGAATCTACTGTAAAACTCAACAAAGAAATCTTTGACCTCAAAGTCGAAAACCACGAGCTCTTGAAGCTCGCCTACGACGCTTATCTCGCCAACTCTCGCTCCTCCCACGCCAAGACTCTGAAGCGTGGCGAAGTCCGTGGTGGTGGCAAGAAGCCCTGGAAACAAAAGGGTACTGGCCGCGCTCGCTTCGGCTCCACCCGCAACCCGATTTGGCGCCACGGCGGTGTTGCCTTTGGTCGCACCGGCGAAGAAAACTTCGCCAAAAAGGTCGCCAAAAGCTCCAAGAAGCTGGCCGTTCGCCAAGCTCTTTCCCTGAAGCACGCCGACAAGGCCGTCTTCACGACCGACCTTAAGCTTACCGGCAAGACCAAAGACGCCGTCCAGGCTCTCGAAGGTCTGAAGCTCGCCGACAAAACCGTTTTGCTCGTCGTCGCTGAGAAGACTCCGGAGATCCTCCGCTCTACCAACAACCTCGAGAACGTCAAGCTCGTCCGCAGCACTTACCTCAACGTCTTCGACATCATGAACGCCGACGCCGTTGTCTTTGAGACCGCCGCTCTAAAATCCCTTGAAGCTTGGCTGATCGGAGAGGAGAAATAACCATGGCTGAGAAAACTACTGTCAAAACCACCAAGAAGACCGAGAAGAAGACCGAGAAGAAGACCGACGCCGTTGTGACGCCGCAGCTCCTCGCTCCTCGCGCCACCGAGAAGACCTACCGCGCCCAGACTGAGCGCACCTACGCCTTCTTTGTCGGCCTCGGCGAGACCAAACAGTCTATCGCCGCTCGCGTCGCCAAAGATTACAACGTCAAGGTCGTCGATGTCCGCGTCCTGACCCGCAAGGGCAAAAAGTGCAAGTTTAGCAAAGGCAAGCACGCCTATCCTGGCACCAGCTTCCGCCGCGATCACAAGCTCGCCTACGTTACTCTCGCCGAAGGCAATTCCATCGCCGTCTTCCAGACTGAAGACACCAAAGAAGCAAAACCGGCCAAAAAGGCCGCTAAAACCGCCGACGCAAAGGAAGCCAAAGCCGCTAAGAAACCGGCCAAAGCTGACAAGAATGCCGGCAAGGAGAACAAATAATGAGTATCCAAGCTTATCGCCCAACTACTCCGGCGCAGCGTCAGAAGACTACTCAGGATTTTGATGGCATCACCACCAAAAAGCCGCTGAAGTCTCTCACCCTCGCCAAAAAACAGCAAGCCGGCAAAAACAACCAAGGCCGCATCACTGTTCGCCATCGTGGCGGCGGCGTCAAGCGCCATTACCGCTTGCTCACTCATAATCTTCCCGAGGGCTTAAAGCTCACCGTCGAAGAAATCGAGTACGATCCAAACCGTAGCGCACGTATCGCTCGCGTCAAGGACCAAAACGGCGTCTACTACTACGTCCTCGCCGACACCAATATGCAAAAAGGCGCCACTTTCGCCACCGGCAAAGACGTCCCGGTCGAAGCCTCCAACCGTATGCCTCTGTCCAACATCCCAGTTGGTACGTTTGTCTACGCTATCGAGCTCACTCCGGGTCGCGGCGCCCAAATGGTCCGTGCCGCTGGCTCTTCCGCTCAGCTCATGGCTCGCGAAGATGGCTACGCCACCCTTAAGATGCCTTCCGGCGAAGTCCGCAAGGTCCTTGAGACTTGCGAAGCTTCCATCGGTACCGTTGGCAACCTCCAGCATCAAAACGTCAAGCAAGGTGCTGCCGGTCGTCGTCGCCGCAAAGGCATCCGCCCGACCGTCCGTGGTGTCGTGATGAACGCTACCGACCACCCGCACGGTGGTGGTGACGGCGGTCGCCACGGCTCCGGCAAAGCTCCGCGTACTCCGTGGGGTCAGCTCACCTTGGGTTACCGTACTCGTCATAACAAGAAAACTAATAAAATGATCGTGCGTAGTCGTCACGAAGGAAAGAGGAAATAATGTCTCGTAGTTTGAAAAAAGGCCCCTTTGTGGACTACAAGCTAGAAAAGAAGATTAAGGCCCTCTCCCTAGAAGACCGTACCGTCGTCAAGACCTGGGCGCGCTACTCCACTATCTCCCCGGAGATGGTTGGTCGCACCATCGCCGTCCACAACGGTAAGACCCACGTCCCCGTCCTTATCAGCGAGAACATGGTTGGTCACAAGCTCGGAGAGTTCGCCCCTACCCGTAAGTTTAAGCGCCACGGTGGCAAGAAAGCCGCCGAAGCCGCTGCCGCGAAAGGAGACGCATAATGGCCACTAAGTTTGCCCACGCCTACATCAAAGGCGTCGACTCCATGCCGCGCAAGACTTCCGTCGTTGCGTCGCTCGTCCGCGACCGTTACGTCGCCGACGCTGTCGTAATTTTGGAACACACCCCGCGCCGCGCCGCTCGCGCCGTCCTTAAGGCTGTCGAGTCCGCCAACGCTAACCTCTTAAACGGTCCGGTCTCTATCAACCCCAAGACCATCCGCATCGCCCGGATCTCTGTCACGGCTGGTACTCGTATCCGCCGCTACGTCCCGGCTTCCCGCGGTCGCGCCCTCCCGTTTGAACGCGTCTCCTCCAACATCTTTGTCGAAGTTGCTGGCGAGGAGAAAGCAAAGAAAGCTGCTAAACCTGCAGAAAAGAAAGCAGAGAAAGAGGAGAAGAAATAATGGGACAAAAAGTTAATCCTATCTCCTACCGTCTCCAAGTCAGCAAAGATTGGTCGTCTAAGTGGTTTACCAAGAAGACGGACTTCAAGCACTGGCTGATTGAAGACATCAAAATCCGCGAGCTGATCGAAGACCGCTTCAAAGCGCGCCCGACCATCGCTCGCATCAACATTGAACGTTCTGCGAACCTCACCACCATCACCATCGCCACCGCCAAGGCTGGCGCGGTTATCGGTAAACAAGGTGCCGGCATCAACGAACTCAAGAAAGAGCTAGAAAAAATCGTTTCTGGTCCTATCCGCATCAATGTCGAAGAAGTTAAAAAACCCGAACTTTGCGCCAAGCTCGTCGCCGAGAATATCGGCTTCCAGCTCGGTAAGCGGATGAACTTCCGCCGCGCCGTCAAGATGGCCTGCCAGTCCACCATGTCTGCTGGCGCTCAGGGTGTCCGCATCGAAGTCTCCGGCCGTTTGAACGGCGCTGAGATGTCTCGCCGCGAGAAATTTATCGAAGGCTCCGTCCCTCTCCATACTCTCCGCGCCGACATCGACTTCTACTGCCACCACGCCCCGACCATCGCTGGTATCGTAGGTGTCAAAGTCTGGATCTACAAGGGGGAGAAATAATATGGCTATTCTACTTCCAAAGAAAACCGCCCACCGCAAGGTCCGCAAGGGCAAGAACGAAGGCGTCGCCACTCGTTGCAACACCGTTGCGTTTGGTGATTACGGTCTAATGTCGCTCCAAAACGAGCGCGTTACCTCTCGCCAGATCGAGGCCGCCCGTCAAGCCATCACTCGCTACATCAAGCGCGGTGGCAAAATCTGGATTCGCATCTTCCCGCACACCCCGGTTACCAAGAAGCCGCTCGACGTCAAAATGGGTAGCGGCAAAGGCGAGCCTCAGTTCTACGTCGCCAAGGTCAAAGCTGGCACCGTTATGTTCGAAATCGCCGATGTCACCGAGGAGCAAGCCAAAGAAGCGCTTCGCCTCGCTGGCCACAAATTACCGGTTCGTACCAAAATTATTAAGAAAGAGGAGTTCTAACCATGGCACACACATTAGTCGGGATCGTCTCTTCCGATAAGCGTGACAAGACCATCACAGTCTCCATCGAAAGTCGCGAAACCCACCCTCTCTATCGCAAGCAGTACACGAAGACTCGTAAATACACTGCCCACGATGAGAACAACGAAGCTCACCTCGGCGATAAGGTCGAAATCGCTTCCTGCCGCCCGCTCTCCAAGACCAAAAGCTTCCGCTTAGTCAAGGTCCTTGAGCGTTCCCACGGCTCGGTCGAGCTGAAAGAAGAAGCCACCGACGCCTTCCAAGGCACTGTCGAGGCTGAGTCTCAAGAAGGAGAGAAATAATGATTCAACAAGAAACTAGACTTAAGGTTGCCGACAACAGTGGCGCCAAGGAGCTCGGCGTTATTCGCGTCCTCGGCGGCACTCGCGCTCGCTATGCCCGCGTTGGCGACATCGTGACCTGCAGCGTCAAAGACGCTTCCCCTACCGGTGGCGTCAAGAAAAAGGCTGTCGTCCGCGCCGTCATCGTCCGCACCCGCCAGCAGATTCGCCGTCCGGACGGTTCCACCATCCGCTTCGACGACAACGCCGCGGTCCTCGTCAACGACGATAAAACCCCGCGTGGTACTCGTGTCTTTGGCCCGGTTCCGCGTGAGCTGCGCGACCTCGGCTTTACTAAGATTATCAGCTTAGCTCCGGAGGTGCTCTAATATGGCTACCAAGAAAACTACGGACAAATACATCCCTCGCTTAAAAGAGCTTTACGTCTCCGACATCGAGCAGAAGCTCCAAAAAGAGTTGGGCCTTAAAAACATCAACCAAGTCCCGCGTCTTACCAAAGTCGTTGTCTCTGCCGGCGTCGGCAAAAAACGTGAAGACAAGCGTTTCACCGAGACCGTCGAGCTCACCCTCGAGAAAATCACCGGCCAAGCGCCCACTTCTCGCCTCGCCAAGAAGTCCATCGCCACCTTTAAGATTCGCAAAGGCATGGGCGCTCCGGTTGGCTACCTCGTTACCCTTCGCAACGACAAGATGTACGAGTTTGTCGACCGCTTGATCAACGTGGCTCTCCCGCACGTCCGTGACTTCCACGGCGTCCCGACCACTTCGTTCGACGCCAAGGGCAACTACTCCCTCGGTCTCCGCGAACAAACCGTTTTCCCAGAAATCACCTTTGAAGACTCTGCCGTCTTGCACGGTCTCGAAGTCACCTTTATTATTAAAAATGGCTCCAAGGAAGGAAGCAAAAAGTTGCTAGAAATGCTAGGTATGCCGTTTGAGAAAAAGGAGGACAAGTAATGGCTAAGAAATCCGCCGTCCTCCGCGATCAAAAACGCGCTAAAATGTACGAACAATATAAAGCTAAGCGTGCCGCGCTCAAAGCCGCTGGCGACCTCGAAGGTCTCCAGAAGCTCCCGCGCAACTCTTCTATCACGCGCCTCAAAAACCGTGATATGCTAGACGGTCGCCCGCGTGGTTATATGCGCCGCTTCGGTATGAGCCGTATTACCTTCCGTGAAAAAGCCTCAAAGGGAGAAATCCCTGGCGTAACCAAGAGTAGCTGGTAGGAGAAAGGAGAAGATATGTCTATTCAAACCACCGATCAAATCGCTGACCTCTTAACCCGCATCCGCAACAACATCCTGGTAGGGAAGAATGAGATCTACGTCCCAACGTCCAAGCTCAAAGTTGCCGTTGTTGACTGTCTCAAGCAGGCTGGTTATCTCTTCGATTATGAGATTCTTGACCACTCTCCTCGCAATACCCTCCACGTTACCCTCGCGGAAGCTGGCAAAGCCCCTGCGATTCACGAAATCGCCAAGGTCTCCAAGCCGGGTCGTCGCGTCTACGTCACCAGCGCCGAAATCCCCAAGGTTAAGTCCGGCCGCGGCCTCGTCCTCGTCTCGACTCCTAAGGGTCTGATGACCGGCCAACAGGCCGTCAAAGCCCACCTCGGCGGCGAAGTCCTCGTCAAGGTCTGGTAATATATATATATATATATATCAAATAACCCCCTCTCTGGGGGTTATTTTAGTTGATTTTTTCTCTCACTAGCGCCCCATTAGTCGTAAAATAATACAGATAGCGGCTATTCCCAGAAATCGTCACTAGCCCCTCCGCATCAACCCCCTCTTCCGTCAAGACGCGCTGGTTTAGCCCGTCATAGTCTACCACCTCCAGCTTCCCGTCTCTAGTGACAAATCTCAGATATTCATCAATCCACCCCGTCTTACCCGTTAGCATAAAGCCCGTTAGTTTCATCGCCTCGATATCAAACACCTCCGCGTAGTGCCCACCCTCTCTGTCTGCCTCCAGGGCAAACACCATACCTTTGCCTCGTTTCTCTAGTTTCCCGGCGTTCTCCCCCACCTCCGCCTCAAAGACTTTCTCTATCCCCCATTCCGCATCGGCCCACGTAGCAGAATAATATACCTTTAGCTTCCCCGCATCCAGGATGCCATAATAAGTATCTTCAAAGTAGCGCATCGTCCGGATCTGCGCTTCCGGATTCGTCGTGTATCGCACCAGGTAGCTCTCCGCCGCGCCAATCCTCAGTGCCCTGACCTCATACTTTTCTTCCTCCGTCTCCGGGTCTTTTGTAGTAGTTAGATACAAGATTCTATCGCCATCGTTATCATACCGCACTACGTTCTTGGCTAACGCCGTAAAACTCTTTGTCCTTAGGTCAAACTCCACTAGCTCTCCCGTTTGCCTTAGCAGCAGTAGTCGCTCTCCTGCTTCCGTCTCAAAGGTCACCTCTCGATATTCGCCCGCCAGCTCCACCACGTCCGCCGTACTCCGCACGCTAAAGACCACGCGCTTTCCGTTTAGCAGGCCCAAGACTCTCTCCGAGTTTCCACTCCATTCCACACCGGTCAATGTTGTAATTTTTACAACATTACCCTCAGTGTCTTTCAAAACTATCGGTTTTAGGACCGGCTTTGCGGAGTTCAGCTCTATATAATACAGCCTGCCCTCCTGCACTATTAGCATCTTTTCCTTATTCGGCGACACTGCCACCGCCTCTGCCGGCTTCAGCTCTAATACCGTCTCCGTCTCTCGCTCCTTCAGGAACAACCGCGGGTAATTTATCCGGTACATCATCCCCTCCGAGACCGTCACTGTCTTCTCCCAAGTATCATATCCCTCTCTAGATAAGGTAATCGTATGTTCGCCCACGCGCATCGTCCGGCTCCCGTTTGTCCGTAAAAGTAGCGGCACTTCGCCGTCCAGCGTAATCGTGGCTCCCGTAGGTAGGGAAGAGATCTGCACCAGCCCCGTCCGCTCCACCAGCTCCTCATCCTCCCGAGAAATCCCCTTTAGATTAAACGAATACCCCATCACAACCAGCGTCAAAACCCCCACCAGCGCCACCACCGCCACAAACATCAGCACTTCCGTGATAATCAACCGGATTTCACGCAATCGTTCAATTTTTTCTTGTTCGTCCATAAAATAGTCTATGAAATTATATCATAAAAATTATCCAAAAAATAGCTCTTGCTTTTCTAATCCGCTTGATGTTATTATTGATATAAGAATTATAAAGCGAGGTTATTTATTTATGGAAGAAACTCCCGACGAAGCTGTGGTGAAAATCAATCACTCTAGCTCTGCGTCCCACACCGGCGTCCAAAAGTCGTCAACTCTCAACCGCCGTTATGTTAAGAAGCCAGAAGCGGTCGTTACCACCGCCGAGTCTGCCGCGCTCGACTCCGTCGCCAAGCGCCGCGCCGAAGATTTGAAGCGTCGCCAGGCCCTCGCCGACAAGATCAACCGCGAACGCCTCGCCGCTATGAAAGGCCGCTCCGTTACGCCGGCCGCCGCTCCTGCCGCGCCCGCCCAGACCGTCGTTATGCCTATACCTACGCCTAAGCCTCTCTCCGCCACGATCGAGAAGAGCCTTGCCGCTCCCGCCACCGACAAGCCCAAGGAGATTAAAGATTCCGCTCTCGCTTCCGCCATGAAAGATGTCGACTCCGTCGACGCAGATTCCAGCGCCATCACCTCTTCCTCTATCTCCACCCGTAACACCTTTGGCGCTAAGAAGCTTGCCCTCGCCTTTGCTTGTGCCGCTCTCGCCGTTGGCGTGATTGGCTACTTTGTCTCCCAGAACACCCCGGACCTCTCCGTCCGCGTCGCCGCTATGCAGTCCGGCATCGAAGCCTCTTATCCGTCCTATGTCCCCCGCGGCTACTCTCTCTCCGACATCGTCTCCGAAGAAGGCAAGCTCGAGATGACCTTCTCCAGCTCTGACGGCACTAGCTTCGTCCTGACCGAAGAAAAGTCCACCTGGGACAACGATGCCCTTGAGTCCAACTACGTCAAACCCACCTGGAACACCAACTACACCTCCATCCGTGAGCAGGGCATCACAATCTACATCGCCGGCTCCGACGCTGCCTGGGTCAACGGCGGTATCGCCTATCGCATCGACGCCTCCGGCAACAATCTGACCAAGAAACAGATCAAATCCATCGTCGTCTCCCTCTAATGCTTGAACTTTCTCCGCTCGAATTTCGCTTCTCGCTTGACGATTCGAGCACTTTCCGAGAATCTTTTACCGTCACAAACTCCGGCCCTGAGCCACTTTCCGTCCGGTTCGTCGCCGCACCAGCCCCAGGTTTAGAAAACCCAGCCTATGGCGCATTAGCCCGCTGGGTTTCTTTTTCTGAGTCTTCCGTCACCCTTCCGCCCGGCGCCTCCCAGACCATTTCCTTTTCCGTCACCGCGCCAGACTCTCTCCCCGCCGGCGGTCAATATGCCGTCCTCTACGCCGAAGCTCTCCCAGAGACCTCCGGCGAGGGCATCGACCTTCTCTCGCGCGTCGGTCTCAGGCTTTATGCCTCGTCTTCGGCCGAAGCCCGCCGTAGCGTCGGCTTTTCTAGTCCCGAGCTTCCATGGATTCTCGTCGGAGCGCCGCTGTCTACCAGCCTCACCGTCACAAACTCCGGCAATCTCGACTTTTCCGTCGTCACCAGCTTTACCGTCACTAGCCCCTCCGGCAAACAGCTCTATACCGACTCCGTCTCTACCGAGCTCCTCCCAGAATCTTCCAAAACCGTCTACCAAGAATGGGGCGATTCTCCCTCGTTCGGACTCTATCGCCTCAACTACACCGCCCAGGCTCTCGATACCTCCCTCTCCGCCAGCCGCCTCGTCTTTGTCTTTTCGCCGCTCTCACTCGTGTTGCTCGGTCTCATCTTCCTTAGCCTCGTCGCAGCTCTGCTTTTTCGCCGCTCTCGCTAATTTTTAGCCACCTACTCTTTCGCCAAGCACCTCACGGCAAAGAGGTCCCATTTATTGTACGCCCTAAACGTCACCGTGTTTGTCCCTACCACGCCGGTCGTCGCGTTGACCGAATAGTCCAGCCCTAGCCGCACCACGGTCGCCGCCGCGTTGGCCGAAGCCGTCCAATACCTCGCTTGGGAGCCTCGCCCCGAATCGCCCTTTTCATTGTGGTCTCCCGCCAGGACAAAGTTGGCTGGATACTCCCGTAGCTTAGCGTTCGTATTCGTAGCGCCGTTATTGATAGCCGTGTTTAGAGCGCCTATCTCGCCGTAAGGCCTAGCCGTGTTACCCGTTGGTAGTCGCCAGCCTTTCGGACAGATATCTCCCTCCGCCGTTCCTGTAACCGAATAGGTTCCGTTACCCGCCGTCGCCGTAAACCAGTTATACAGTACCCCATACCCGTACCACGAGCTCGCATTGTTAGTTGAGTAATAAGACGGCGTTAAGCTTCGGTTGATGTTGTCCGCATCAAACCGCACTTGGTCATCACACTCGCTACTGTCCGCCTTACAACCGGTCACCTCCGCCGTTGTCGTCCCAACCACTGCCTCGGCAAACCCCTCGGCCGGAGAGTTCGTATTGTCTACCGTAAAGACCGTTGTCGACGGATCCAGCCGCAAGTTTTCCGTCATCCAACATTTTCCGTCCGCCAGCTTCGCCACAGTGTAGACTTCACCGTTTCTCGTGTCCGTCAGCGCCGTAATGTCGCCCGTGTCCATCCCGGAACATCCCGTCCAGCCTTGCATCGTCCCTGCCGACGGCACCCACTGGGCGTAGACGTCCAGCCCCGCTTCCGACACGTCCGGCGTAATCGTCTCGTTCGCCCCAAAGTAGCTACCGCTCCCGTCCGGCTCCGTGTTCCAACCGGAGAATCCAAATCCTGCTCGCGAGAAATCCGTACCTCTCAGTATGGCTTCACCCGTATTCGCGTTTGGCGTAATAATTAGCCTTGTCCCTGCGTCCGCCCCGTTCGCACGATAACACACTTGCCCCACCGTGCAAACTTGCGGCGTCCACACCGCGTAGAGTATGCTGTCCGTCTCGCCTTCACCCGCCACAAAATCATCCCCGCCCACATAGTCCGCCTCCGTCGCGTTAGCGTCCTCGCTCCAGCCTAAGAAATCGTATTCATCCCGCGTCGGCGTCACAGCCGAGACGATAAAGGTGTAGCTATCCGTACCGACGCCTGTCATCTGCGCTGGTGCTCCCTGCCCACCGTTCGCATCGTAGTTTAAGGTAAACACTTCTCCCCAGACCGCATATAGCGTCAAGGTGTCTCCCGCGCCCAGCTCCAGCGCTTCGACCGCCTCCGTCGGCAAATCCCCCTCCAAGACAGTCACGCCGCTCCCGTCCGCCGCCGTGTTCCATTCAGAGAAGAACCGTCCGTCCTTAGTAAACTCATTTTCCTTCACGCTGGTAGTATAGAAGTTTACACCCGTCTCGTCTGGCATCTCTCCCGTCCCGCCGTTCGCGTCGTAGTGTATATCTCCCAGCACCGCCGCGTTTCCACTCTTCACTACGCACCTCACCGGGAACGCCACCCACTTATTGTAGTTATTTGTCGCCGCCGTCACGTTGCTCCCGTTACCATACCCCAGCCGATACGCGTTCGAGGCCGACGCCGCCGTCGCCGTCCACATCCGCCCGTGGTTGCCTCGCCCCGTCGGTGCCGAACCGTTATAGTCTCCCGACCAATACCAGTTGTTCGGATACGTCCTTAGCGTTGCGTCTGCTCGCGCCTCTCCGTTAATCGCCGTAAAGACCCAAAGATATAGCTCGGCCGAGGTCGACCCGCCTTGCGGTATCTTCCAACCGGCGGGACAAATGTCTCCGCCTACGCTGTTTCCACCCGTCGTCTCCGTCGTCCCGTTACCCGCTGTCGCCGTAAACCAGTTATACATCATCCCGTAGCCATACCACGAGCGCGCATCGTTTACATTATGCTCCGCTGTGAGACTCCGATTTAAGTTATTGGAGTTATATTGAATCTGGTTCAGACACGCCGCATCGTTTGCCGCACAAAGCGTATTAGCGCTTTCAGCAAGCGGCGCCTGCCGCACAAACTCCGCCGTTGGTCCGTTCGTACTCGCCCGAGAGACTAGCGCCGTCGCTGGATCTAGCCGCAAGTTCTCCGTCGTCCAGCAGTTGCCGTCCGCTAGCTTCGCCACAGTATACGTCTCCCCGTCACGCAAATCCGTTAGCGCCGTCACTTCTCCCGTGCTCATCGCCGAGCACCCCGTCCAGTTTTGTAGTGTCCCCGCCGTTGGTACCCATTTTGCATACAGTTTCAATCCCCCGAGACTCAAATCTCCCGTCTGAATCGTTTGTCCCGGGCCATACTGCGCCCCACTCCCGTCCGGCTCCGTGTTCCAACCCGTAAACCCAAATCCCGCTCGCGAAAAGTTAGTGCCAATCAGCGCCACGCTGGTGTTCGAGCTCGCCGCTTGGTCTGGCATCTCTCCCGTCCCGTCATCTCCGTTGCCGTTGTAGCAGATATACCCCGCCTCACAGACGTTTTCTACCCAAATCGCATAAACCGTAATCTGATTTCCCGTTTCCGGATCCAGTGCTAAGGTCAGATTATCGCGCGGAATCTCCGGCTCCGTAGCCTCATCGTCCGTCGACCAGCCCAAAAAGTCATAGCCGCTTCTCCGCGGTATCGTCGAGTCCAGATAAACTTCCACCCCCGAGACCGAGCCCGTCTGGGTCAAAGGCGTTGGCATATTTGTTACCGTATCGCTTCCCGCATTAGGCATATAAGTAATCTGGTAGTTCGCCTCATTCGCCACGGCAGAAATCCTAAACTGGTTCTGATACGTCCCGGCTACTCTCGAACCACCAATCCTTACCCCAAAGGTCAGCTCGGTCGTCTCTGCCACCGCATTAGCCACGTTTGTCGTCTTCAGTTCTTCAACTTCTCCCGGCTCCGGGGCAGGGAAGAAGGCTGCCGCGTCAACGCTCCAGCCATAACTGTCCGTAATCTCCTGTGGTGTCAGGCTAGTCTGCTCCCCCGCTAACGTCAGCGTTGGGATCACCTGTCCCGATTGTAACGTATGTGTTAAATCCGTCGTCTCGCCCAGTGTCTCTAGCGTCAAGGTATAACCCGTAAAGTTCGTCGTAGTCACTTCCAGGCTCTGCGTTACCTGCCGGAATACTCCCGGCTCTGCCGTGATGTTTAGCTCTCCAGACGGAGAGACCGCCAACGTCGGCGTCACCGCCGCGCCTTGCTCGGCAAACCCTCTCCCTGGAATTATTTCTGCAAAAACCAAAAACAAGCAGGCATAAACTGCGAAGGCGCTCACACCAAGCTTTCCCCCTAGCCTAGCTAAGCTTCGCAGTTTTGTTTCCATACACTCTTATAGCGCCTATAACGCTACAGTTTAATTTTACCGCTAAGCGCCCCCCCCCGCAAGGCTTGACTTCTCTATTATTTTTGCCATAATATACCTTATGAAAATTATCACGCGTTTTGCTCCCTCTCCTACGGGCTATATTCACATCGGCAACGTCCGTTCCGCGATTTATCCATATCTTGCCGCGCGTCAGACCGGCGGTAAGTTTATCCTCCGCATCGAGGACACCGACCAAGCCCGCTACGTCCCCGGTGCCACCGAGCTGATTATGGATACGCTCCGCTGGCTCGGGCTTGAGTGGGATGAAGGTCCCGAAGTTGGCGGCCCCGCCGCGCCTTACTTCCAAACCGAGCGCAAGGATATTTATCTCGATTGGGCCAAAAAACTCATAGCCGAGGGCAAAGCTTACGCCGACGACACCCCATCAGAAACCATCGAAGCATATCGCAAGGCCGACGCCGCCGCCAAAGTCCCTTATCTCTATCGCAATCATCGCCCAGACACTACTAAAAAATGGCAAGAGGGCATGCCCATTCGTTTTAAGTCCGACCCTAAGCCTCGCACTTGGCACGACGAAGTCATGGGTGACATGCACGCTGGCCCCGAAGTCCAAGACGACATCATCTTGATCAAAAAAGACGGTCTCCCTACTTACAATTTTGCCCACATCGTCGACGATTATCTCATGGGCGTCAATATGGTTGCCCGCGGCGTAGAATATCTTTCTTCTACGCCTAACTACCTCGCCCTCTACGAAGCCTTTGGCATTGACCGTCCGCTCCTCGTCTCTCTCCCGCACATTTTAGCTCCCCAAGGCAACAAGAAGCTCGGCAAGCGCGACGGCGCCAAATCCGTCACCGAGTATCGCGACGACGGTGTCCTCCCAGAAGCCATGCTCAACTACCTCGCCTGTCTCGGCTGGAACGACGGCACCGAACAAGAGATTTATACCAAAGACGAGCTAGTAAAAGCTTTCTCGCTCGACCGGATTCAGAACTCCGGCGCCCGCTATGACGAAGTCAAGCTCCTCTGGCTCAACGGCCAGTGGATTAGAAAACTCGTCACCGAGCAGGGAATTGATGCGTTTTATCCTCGGACAACAAATTTCTGGCCGGAGACCGCCAAAAGTTACGCTGACAGCTATAAGAAACAAGTCCTCGGGATTATTTATGACCGTCTGAAGACTCTCTCGGACCTCCGCGAGATGACAGGTTATTTCTTTGCCGACCCAGCTTTCGACATCGACCAGCTGCTCACCAACAAGTTCATCAAGAAAACCGGTCTCTCTGAGTCTGAGCTAGCCGCCTTGCTTGATACCGTCCGTACCCGCCTAGAGAAACTCCCCGCCTGGACCGAAGCAAACCTCAAGACCATCCTTAACGAACTACTCGAGACCACCGGCCGTAAGCCCGCCGAACTGTTTTCTCTCATCCGTATCGCCGTCTCCTTTGCGCCATTCTCCCCCGCGCTAGATTTGACGCTCGCCGTTCTTGGCCGCGACGTCTCTCTGTCGCGCCTCCGCCGTGTCCAGTCTGCGCTTGTCTCCGACCAACAGTAGTGTTATAATAAGCTTATGGATAACATTCCAGAAGCCCCTACTCCCGACGCCGCCGGCCCTTCTCCTGAGCCGCCCGTCGCTCCCGCGGAAGCTCCCGCCGAGGATTCTCCAGAAGCCCTTGCCAAGAAGATGGCCAAGTCCCGCGCTGAGAACCTTGAAATTCCTCCAGAAGTAGAGCCCGAGCCCTCCGAGAAAAAGTCCCATAAGACCCTCTGGCTTGTCCTTATCTTTATCTTTGTCGCGCTGATCGGCGCTACTGTCGCCGTCTTTTTCTTGGTCTTTGACGGTAGCCTAGACAAAGTCCTCGGGCGTAACGCTCCCGCTGAGCCCGCTGAAGATTCCTCCCTAGAGTCCGAGGTTGCAGAAGACACCCCCGCTGAGCCTGCCGAATCTCTGCCTAAGATTTACTCCCGCCTCTCCGGCGAAGAGCTAGCCTCCGAGGCAGAAGACGCCGCCCCTACGTACTGCGTCCAGATCCCCAACGGCGTCGACGGCGCCCGCGACCAAGTCGGTCTTTCTGAAGCCAAGGTCGTCTTTGAGGCTATCGCAGAGTCCGGCATTACCCGTTTTGCCGCTATCTTCCAAAACCCTCCCGCCGTCGTCGGCCCGATTCGCTCGCTCCGGATTTATTATCTAAACTGGGACGTCCCGTTCGATTGTACCGTAGTCCACGCCGGCGGCGCGCCCGATGCCATCTCCGCCCTCCGCTCCTACGGCACCCGTGAGCTCGACGAAAACGGCACCTTCATGTGGCGCTCCGAGGCCTATTACCCCTCCGGTCAGTCCGACTATCGCCGCTGGAACAACCTCTTTACCTCCGGCTCTCTCCTCTCCCAGTACAATTCCTCGCGCAGCTATCTCTCTTCCGACATCCATGGTTTTCCCCATCTCACCCCCGACGCCGCCGCTCTCGACCGTACCAAGCGTCAGATCGTCCATCAGCTCAAGATTGATGAGCCCGCTACCGGCGACACCGACGCTCTCGCCGCTAAGGTCACCCATATCGATCTCCGCTTTGGCAGCATCCCCAACTTCAACCCCGTCTTTGACTACAACCCCGAGACCAACTCTTACAACCGCTCTTATGAGACCGGCTACGCCCACAACGTCTTCTCCTGTGCCTCGGAGAACGATTGCCAACACCTCCAGCTCTCCCCCAAAGTCGTCATTGCTATGATTGTCCAGGAGAAGCGTGCCGCCTACGACAACTACCACGAAGACATCTCCAGCATCGGCGCCGGCGACGCCTACGTCTTCCAAAACGGCGACGTCATCCTCGGCACCTGGGAAAAGTCCTCCGCCTCCGCCCAGATCATCTTCCGCGACAGCAACGGCGCCGAAATCGCTCTCGTCCCGGGACAGACTTGGATCTCCGCCATCCCCAACTACGGCTCCGTTCACTACGAATAATATATATATCAAAAAATATGCCTATTACGACATATTTTACTAATCTTGTCAATGGTGATTCCGGCGGGAGTCGAACCCGCGATTTTCTGGATGAGAACCAGACGTCCTAGACCACTAGACGACGGAACCACTCCTTATATTATACTAAACTAAACGTATTCCGTCAAATCCCTGCGCTTGTTATCAGAAACCACCTTGTTCTCATCCATCTCTTCCGGGAACTCCGGCTCTTCCGGCAGCTGGAAGAACGCCAGCCGCTCGCTCGGGTCATACCCGTCTAGATACGCTAGATAGACAATCCCCTCAATCCCCGCAATCACTTCGTCCTTGCTCAATCCCGTCCGCCGTGCAATCACCCCAGCATAAGACGTGTCTAGCGGATTTTCCGCATAATATCGCTCCAGCGCCGCCACCGTCGGATTTGTCTCATTATTCTCTTCGTAGTAGCCCACTAGCTCCAGCGCGTACGTCTCCAAGATATAGCCCTGATAGTATTTATATTTCTCTTTCCAGTTATTATTACTGGATACATTGGCGTATTCCTCGCCGGTGGCTATTCGCTTGTTTTTCCTCTTACATTTGCTCGCCACCGTATTGCCCGTAATAAATCCTAGGACCTTGCTGATTAGCCCCTCTTCTTCACCCTCGCTCAGCGCTTCGCAAACGTTCGCATCCATCACCCCCGGCGTAGAGCCTCGCTTGTCGTTAAACACCAAGTACTTCATCAAATCCGACTTATCAACCACCTCTCCGCCGCTAACGTTCCCTGTGCCTACTTGATTCTCCAGCTCCTCTAGCGTCATACTATAAGTCTCGGTAGAGAAAGTTGGGTTGGGATTGCAATACAAATCTCCCTTGGCTCCGGTGATTGAGTTTACCGTAGCACAATTCCCGTAGCTCGTGGCATATTCTTCCTCGCTCCCGTCCGCATAGGCGCTCCCGCCTATCGTCGCAAGCAGGGAACTGCTCGCCGTGCTCGCCACACTAGACACGCCCGAGAACAGGCTCTTGCTCTTAGTGGCGGCTAAGAAAGTTGAGTTGACGATACTGCCCAGGAAAGTGTTCGGGCTGGTCGCGTCAAACGGGCTTCTGTTCGCTCGGTCCGCTTCCGTCTCCAGCGCAATCAAATCTTGCGTCGCTCGCGTATACTCCGCAATCGCTTTCTCGTCCGACGCTCCCGCCCCGCCGATATTCCGCGCCATCGTCGCGTTGATATAGGCCGCCCCCTCTACCATTCGCTCGCCCAAGCTCTCTCCCACCATACTCTCCGAAGCTTTGGTCTTTAGCGCTGTGTCCACGCTTTTTGTCGCTTTCGTCTTTAGCTCCGCCGCATCCGGCTCGTGACTCCCGCTAAACAGCGACCCAATCCAGCTCGTAAACCTCGCTAGCGCGCTTTTAGAAGAAACTGCCGTATTAGTGATTGAGCTCTTGTCCGAGCTAAGCACCGTCGCCACTCTATCGCGCGAATAACGCGCCGCTACATCCGCATCAAAGCTCCCCTCCGCCGTCACCGCCGACATATTCGTCGCCTCCGCCGGGCTTAGCTTCGTTGTTTTTTCTTCGCCCGTCGATGGGTCGGCGTAGGAGCTCTCGCTCTCCCGCATCATCATATTTGCCGCCTCGTTGATCGGACCGTTGTCGCCCGCCTTGGCTTGCTCTACTGCTATCAAAATCCCGCTCGTGGCCTTGCTTGCCTGGATCGGCTCGTTGGCGGAGACCGCCGCGTTGATTAGCGCCGCCGCGTTCTTCGTCGCCTTAGCCGAGCTCGTACCCTTGGTATTATTGGCGACGTTTTGGATGTATTCCTCCGCCGTCCCGCCCGAGACCGTCCCCTGCGGGTTTTCTACGGTCCCTTCGTTGCCGTCCTCCAGCTCACAGTCTAGTATATCGTTGCCCTCGCTGTCTCTGCCTACTATATCGCAAGCTTGCTGGTTTGCTATCGAGACTTCCGGCGTATAATCCAGCAACTCCGCAAACAATTCTTCAAACTTCGCTTGGTCTGCCTCTGCATCGCCTGTCGACTCAAACCCCGCATACGGGTTCCGGTTTATGCCGATTTCGTCAAACGCTTCCTGTCCCGCTCGGTCGTAGAAGATCGAGCTCTGCCCGCCAATCGCCTCCGTCACTGCATTATAGAACTGGTAATTCGTCGTCACTTCCGCCATAAACTCGTCCGCAGAAATTATCTTCCCCATAAATCTCAGGGACAACTCTCCGCTCGCCACGGTAAACTTTGAACCATCCGCCGCCGCTACCACAAACTCCGCCCCCTCAGCAATCACGGCATTGGTCTTGATAAACTCTCCGTCCGCCGTTACCGCCCCCACTTCCACGCCGCTCACTTCCAGGCTCTCCTGCAATTTTTCCGGCACCTTGCCTTTCCCGAGCAGCTCACGGATTACGTTTAGCACCTTCTCCTTCACCGTCGCCCAGACCGTCATCACTTTTTGCACCATATTGGCCGCCAAGTGGAACGGGTAAAGCGCGCTTGTCGAGAAAATTATCACCGGGATCAAGAGTAACAACACTAAGACGACGATCAGCGGGCCTTTTTTCTTCAACCCGCCCTTTGCCGTTGCCTTCATTGCCCGACCTTGCACGTTAGAGACAAACCCGCTCTGCGGCTTTGCCCCCGCTATTTCCGCTTCTTGTAAAGCTTTTACCGCGCTAGTATCCATTCTTCGATTATATCATATAACCGTAAAAGTTTCCTCCTTTGTTTTCTCTGGAAAATATGTTATAATAGAGGTATTATGAATCGTCTCCCCGTCGTCGCTTTAATCGGTCAAACCAATGCTGGCAAATCCAGCTTGCTTAACCGTTTTGCGCGTAAAAACATCGCCATCGTCGCCCGCGAGGAAGGCACTACGCGCGACTCCGTCTCCGCTCGGATTGATGACCGTTTTATTCTCATCGACACTGCCGGTCTCAAGGACGCCACCGACGCTTTTGAGGCCTCCATCCAAGACCAAATCCTCGACGCCATCGATTCTGCCGACCTGATTCTACTCGCTCTCGATTCCTCCCTTTATCCGTCAGAAAAAGACAAACGTATCGCCAAGATGGCGCTCCGCTCCAAAAAGCCGGTCCTCCTTGTCCTCAACAAGTCCGACCTTGGCGCTTCGCTCCCGGACAACGAATTCCGCTCGCTCGGCATCAAGCCCGACTCCACCTTCCGCACCTCCGCCACCACCGGCCAGGGAATCAAAGAGCTAAAGCAGAGGTGCTTGAATTCCCTTTTTGAAGCGACTAAAGAAAATCCACGGATTTTTCGAGACGGACACGAAGGCGAGCAAAACGTGGCCGGTGCTACCCGAACGGCTTTGCGAGCTGCGCGACTGGACGTCGAGAAAAATCAGACTGGATTTTCCCTAGCGAAAAAAGGGAATCAAGCACCTATCAGCATAGCGCTAATCGGCCGCCCTAACGTCGGCAAATCCAGCCTCTTCAACTCTCTAGCCAAGAAGCAACAAGCTCTCGTCTCTTCCCGCCAGGGCACCACGCGCGACGTCAATCGTGTCGAGCTCAAGTTCAAAGGCCGCAGCCTTGAGATTCTCGACACCGCCGGTCTACGCAAGCCCGGCAAACGCGAAGTCGGCATAGAAAAGTTCTCCGCTATTCGCACTCTCGCCGCCATCGAAGAAGCCGATCTCTGCGCTCTGCTTGTTGACGCCACCGAGCCTCATTCCAAGCTCGACCAATCTCTCGCTGGCAAAATCGTCGAAGCCGGGAAGGGAATCATCGTCGTCTTGACCAAGACCGATCTTAAGACTCCCGAGGAGGTCCAATCCATCCTCGACGATCTCGAGTATGATTTCAACTTCCTCCCCTTCGCGCCAGTACTTCTCACTAGCGCCAAGACAGGAGAAAACGTCACCAAGCTCTTTGATCTCGCGCTCGAGATTGATGCCGCTCGCCATACCGAGCTCAAGACTTCCGACCTCAACAAGATTCTTAGCCAAGCTATTCTCGAACACGCCCCCGCCGGCCTCAAAAACACTCGTCCCAAGCCCAAATATATCGTCCAGACCGACACTTGCCCGCCTTGGTTTGTCGTCCACGGTCACGGTCTTTCTACGCTCCACTGGTCCTGGAAACGTTTTCTCGAGAACAAGCTCCGAGAAACCTACCCCTTTGTTGGTACGCCAATTATGTTCTCCTTCCGTGACGACAAAGAAGAAGATAGTCCTAAAGCCTAGAATCCAAACCGATTTTTCTTATAATATCGCAGCGTTACAAAGCCGGCTACGCTCGCTAGGCTTATTCCCGCCAAAGCCGCATAGACCCCTCGCGCTTTTGCGCCCTCTAGTCCGCGGGTTACCGCACCAGTGTTTGGCGTTACAACTCGGACCCAGACCGTCTGGGCATACGCTTCCAGATCTTCGTGCTTCGCAATCAAATCTTCCTCCTCCAGCTCTTCGTCTTCCGCTGGCTCTTCGCCAAGATACAGCCGCTCAAACACCACGATTTCTTTTCCGGATAGGCCTGTTGAGTCAAACTCAAACTCCATCTGGACCGACCCAGCGTCTCGGTCCGGCGTAAACTCCAGGTATACTGGCTCTACTTCCGTCCCGTCGGCCAGCTGGAACAGCTCGCCCGTCGCCTTGTCGCGTAGCTCGCCCCGCAAAGTATAAGTCGTCCCCGGCACCAGTCCTGTATAAGCTACTTCATCCACAATAATTACAGTGCTATTTCGTTCCAGCTCCTTGTCGTCGTCTAGCTTGTCTTTGGCCGTCGTCGTGATTCCTGGCGTCGCCACCGTAACCGTCTGGCTCGCGTCCGTCGTATCTTTGTGTTCCGCTACCAAGTTCTCGTCTGCATCTAATAGTTCCTCAAACACCACGATTTTCTTCCCGGCATACTCCGCCGTATCGATTGTAAACTCCATTTCCACCGTCCCGTCCGTTTCTTCCGTCCCTTCCTCGCCTATCGTAAACTCTACCACCGCTTCCGCTCCGTCAATCTCCGAGACCTCTGTCCCATCAACTAGTACAAGATAGCCTTTCATTGTATAGCTCGCGCCATCCGTCAGCCCTTCGTACGCTACC
Source organism: Candidatus Saccharimonadota bacterium (assembly GCA_017460225.1). Lineage (GTDB taxonomy): Bacteria > Patescibacteriota > Saccharimonadia > Saccharimonadales > Saccharimonadaceae > Nanosyncoccus. The sequence continues at coordinate 18,452 of JAFUBM010000007.1, read as the reverse complement.
GTATCAACAATCGTCGCGCTTCCCACGCCTAGCGTCTGGTCCGAATCGTATTTATCTACCGCTTTCGTCCCAATCCTCGGCCGGACTTTTACCGTCTGATTACCGTCCTTGATATCTTTGTGCTCTGCCAGCGTAACCTGCGTACCGTCGATAACCTGGTACAACGTCTCGTAGACTACCAGCTCTTCTCCCGGCAACTCACTCGCATCAAACGTAAAGAGAATCTCCACTTCCCCCGCGCCGTCCGCATCCGCCGTAAACTCCGCTGTCTTCGCCACCGGCGCCCCGTCAATCTCCAGCGCCTTACCCGTCGAACTCGACGTCTTTTGCATCACCTCCCCCTCAAGATAATACGTCTCCCCCGGCGTCAGTCCTGTGTAGCTCACCGTATCGAGAATCTTCGCCCCCGCCTCCGGCTCAATCACGTTGTCCGTCTCGCCGTCCGCGCCGTCTCTTGCCGTCGTGCCAATCCCTAGCGTCCCCACCGTTACGATTTGGTCCGTGTCTGTTGGGTCTGTATGTAAGGCTATTGCTGTCGTTCCATAATACAACGTCTCGTAGACTACCAACTCTTTCCCGGCCAAGTCCATCGTATCTAGCGTCAATGTTACTTCCGCCGTATAATTCTCGCTACTGCCCGTCGTAAAACCATGTCCGGTCGTTACTGGACCTAGGACTTTTTCGCCTCGCGTCCGCGTACCATCATCGTCTTCCTCTACCAAGTACACCGTCGAGGAAAGGGAATAGGTCGTATTTGGCGTCAGCCCAGTCAATACTATCGTGTCTTTTATTGTAGCTTCAGACGAGATGTATAGCGTCTTTGAGCCGCTGCTCGCTCCGTTTTCTGCCGTCGTATCGATTTCTGGCGCCACTACCGTCAAGCTCTGCGCCGCATCACCCAACACTTTATGGCTTACTAGCTCGTTCATCTCGGAGTCATACAAGGTCTCATAGACCGTAATCGTCTGCCCAATATACGCACTCGAGTCAAACTCCAGCTCCATCGTAGTGTTGACGGTACTCCCCGTCGTCGCCATCATAATATAGTTCGTCAAATCCGACGTCTCGCCGCTTGTTAGTGTTATGGCATTTCCGTCCTCGTCCATCAGCTGGCTCCGGATAAAGTACGTCTCGCCGTTCGTTAGCCCATGCAGCGTCACCGTATCTAGTACCGTCACCGTCCCAGCCGTCAAGGTCTTTTCATTCGCCGTCGCCCGCTCGCTTGTTGCTCGCGTTGTCAGACCCAGCGTCTCTACCGTCACCATCTCGTCCGCCTCCGCCAAGTTCTCGTTGTGGTTAGCTAATAGCTCCCACTCGTCCCCATCGCAAGTCGTCGTGCCCGCCGTATGTCCGCCGGTACAGACGTATAGCTTCTGGATAATCCCCAGCTCCTTGCCCATCAGGGCGCTCGTATCTACGTTTGTAAAGGCTACGTCTATATAACTTTCTGTCCCGTGCTCCCAAACTTTCTCCGTCGTTGCCACCGGGTCAAAGATCGTGTTGTCGTTCACCCAGAGCTCCCCCTCTAGCTTATAGAGCAATCCCGTCGTTAGGGAATCAAATACGACTTTGTCCGTCACGCCCGCGCTGGTAGAAATCGGCAATGTCGTTGCCCCCGTCTCGTCTCGCGAGCTATAAGCTGAGTTTCTCGCCAACGTCGAAAGCGTCGGGTCGTCTCGCAGGGTATTAGTCACCGCCGGCGCCGTTACTACCGTCCCGTCATATTCTCCCACCGTCACCGTCGCCACTGCCGTGCTCTCATCTACGTCGTACGCTTCGTTATTGTCTCCGGCTACTTCGTAGAGTTTATAAGTGCCATAAGTCAAGGCGCTCCCGCTCGTGGCCGCCTTGCCGGTCGAATCGGTCGTAATGGTCGAGACATAAGTCTCCGTCCCGCTCACTACGCGATAAATCTTAAAACCTACCCCAGAAAACGCCGTCGTCGCGCCGTCTTTATCAGCCTTATATTTAGTGATTTCCAGGTCTCCCGCTTTCACTGTATTGCTAAAATAATAGGTCGAGTTAGTACTATAATCCTGCAGACCCTGGTGCGTCGAGTCGATCGTAAAGTCGATACTCTGTGTCGTGTTTAGACTATACCCCGTCGATGCCGTAAGCTCTTTTACCGTATACGATCCCGCCGGCAACGCGTCCGCCGCTGTCTGTCCCGTCGCCCCGTTTGCGCCTAAATCCGTATCGATAGTAAAGCTCGCTACCTGTGTCGATGTGCCGTATTTGTAAACCACAAAAGTCGAACCCACCACGCTCGCCCCGCCGTTTGTCGAGCCGCCCGTCGTTGCGTCTATCTTGCGAATTTTTATACCGCCCGACACCGTCGGCGTATTGGCCATATTAACCAACACGGTAGAATTTGCTACAATCGTCCCGCACTGTGGCGTATCGTCCAGGTCATAACCGCTTGGCGCGCTCGTCTCCTGGAAACAAATCACCTCATCCTCATCTGCCTCATAAGTCGGCGTAAAACCGTTAGATCCAGTCGTCAACGTGGCTAGCGTCGTCGAGCTACCATATTTGTACACTCTAAAAGTCGCTCCGCTCAGCGTCCCAGTCCCGTTGCTTATTGCAGCAGCATAACCCGTCATAGAGTCATACTTAAACAGCTGGATTAAGCCGGTTTCCGTCGTAGGCGTAGGTGTCGGCGTATAGCCATTAAGCTCTAGCCATCCCACAGCTTGTTTGTTTGCCAGCGTATAGCCATCTAGCACTACGTTTGGATCTAGCACAATCAAATCATACGACTGCCAATCGTTCGGGGCGTTGGTTGAGAACCAGTTACTTATGGTCGTCCGCAAGTTATTGATGTTTGTGATATCTGTTGCGGACAAATGCGACGTGTCTCCGTTTGCCGCGCCCACCATCATATGTCCCACCGCAAAAATCGCACTCGCGCCAGAAGTCGGGCTCATATTTGTAATCGTTGCCGCTACGCTCGTCACGTTAGAAGACAGCGCCGAATACGCACTATGCCCATACGCCGAGTCCGTCGCCAACATAATTTGGATCATTTCTTGATTATTGTTGGTCGTTAGCGACGTACTACCGCCACCCACCGGCGACTGATGTATCGGCTCAAGACACATCGCGTGCGTTGTCAACCGTGTGCCGTCGCTTACGCCGTTTTCTGTCACAGTATACTGCTGCGTAGACCAAGTATCCGTTCCATATGTAACTTGCGTCCCGCTGGTGCCATAAGACACCCAAGCGTATTTACCAGCACTCGTCGCGCGCGTGTTTGTTGTCAGTCTAAACACCCCATAAAATATCCCCGCCGAAGCCAAAAACGTCAAAACCCCTACCAGTACCTTCTTTGAGATTTTTATTTTTGCGCGCATATAAATATAACCTTTATGTCTCCTATTATCGCGCTTTTGCTTGGAAAAATCAACCCCCTCTCGTATAATCAAGGCCAAGGTCTGGTTACACTCCAGCCAGTATTTTAACAAGGAGGGAACTATTATGGCGTTCCACAAATATCTCGTCCCCGGTCTCGACGTTTTAATTGGCAATCCCAGTTTTTTAACTCCGACCGCCGAGACCAAGCCAAAGGCCCGCCGACTTCTCATCCCGGACACATATCTTTATCGCATAGATGATTTTCATAACGAGCAAACGTCTCGAGGAGAAGCCGCCCGCGAACTGCAAGGCATCTTTCGCGGAGAAATTCTCCGCAAATTGCACGAAGCCCAACTCGAATATTACACGTTTGAGAACGGTATGCAGCTGCAAATTATCGACAGCGAACTCCTGCATTTCTCGCCCAAGCTCAATCCGCGCAGTTCCAAGGCTCAAGCTATCGCCACCGCCAACTTCTGTTTCGATTGCGAAAATCGCAAGTTTTTCGACGAACGCACCAAAATCAACGCCACTAACCTCGCTATCATGACCGGCTCCGATCCCTTAGCTATTCTCAGCTATCTCCACAACATTGACGTTGCCATGGTCAATCCCGAAGTTTATACTGGCCGCCGCACCGTCGAACTACCCTTTGAAGTCTCCAGTCTCTGGTTTTCTAACCACAAAATCGACCCTCTCGAGTGGAAACAAGCTTTCCCCGACCAATCACCGCTTTTACCCAACGAATTTGTCGAGTTTACTGGCGACTATCCCGAGGCTCACAATCGTAGTTGGAAAAACATCGGCCGTTGCGACCCCACAACCGGTACTCTGCTCCCGCTGCATTTCCGCCTGCCTATCGACCGCGGCCTTGTTCAAAAGTTCTGGCCTCGTTCGGCTGGTCAGGCCATGGTAATGGAAGCTCTACTCGCCCCTGTGGAAGAAATCCCCATCGTAGTTATTTCCGGCATTTTCGGCACGGGCAAAACGTTTCTCTCGCTCGCCGCGGGGCATTTTCTTACCAACGGCGGCGTAGCAGACGTCTATGAACGCATCTTTGTTTGCCCGCGCGATGGCGCTCTTGGCGCCGAAATCGGTTTTCTCCCAGGAGACGCCACCAACAAAACTCGCGCCAAAGCCAAGCCCATAGAAGACAACTACATCCAGATTTTGAAGCTCCAAAACGGAAACAATCGCGAAAAGCTGGCAGAAAAAGGCAACACTGGCCTTGGCTCCGCTTACGACCAATTCGAACGTCTCGTCAAAGACCACAAAATCGAATTTGAGTCTGTCATCAACATGGGTGGCCGCTCGCTCGCCGATAGTTTTATCATTTACGACGAGTTCCAAGACATGGAGCGCTACCAAGCCAAAGCCCTGCTTTCTCGTCCGGCCGACGGCTCCAAGATGGTTATTATGGGCGACCCCACGCAAACCACTAACCCCCATCTCAACGCTACTTCCAACGGCCTGTCGTATTCTGCGTCCAAGCTGGCCGGCAAACCCGAAGCTGCCGTCATCACGCTCTTCCCGCACGACATCACCCGTTCCCGTGCCGCCAGAGCCATCGCCACGTACTTTACCTAACCCTCCTCGCAAGTACCTCTTAAGGTACCTTAAGAGCGCAGTTTTCTGCGCTCTTTTTTACGCACTCGGGATGCTAAGTGTTATAATAAAATCATGCATCTCATCGTTGGCCTCGGCAATCCAGGCAATCAATACAATTTTACCCGTCATAACTTCGGCTTTCTCGCCCTAGACTTTTTGTTCAAACAAAACAGTTGGACTTGGGAGCCGCACGAGAAGTTCGGCGCCGTCTACGCCAAAGTCAACGACACTATTTATCTCAAGCCCCAAACGTTCTATAACGATTCCGGCCTCGCCGTCCGCGCCTTTCTCGATTTCTACAAAATCCCGCTAGAAAACCTCCTTGTCATCTGCGACGATTTTAACCTCCCCTTCGGCACCACCCGCCTCCGCCAAAAAGGCTCTGCCGGCGGCAACAACGGCCTCAAATCCATCATCCAGCATCTCGGGACGGAAAATTTTGCTCGTCTCCGTCTCGGAACAGGGAACGACGAGCTCCGCACTAAGCTCGGTGATGTCGATTTTGTGCTCTCAAAATTCACCGAAAGCGAAAAGGCCAAACTTCCCAAAATCCTGTCTGACTTGACAACAATGCTATAATAAAAACTATATGCCAAAAAACCTAGTCATCGTCGAGTCTCCCGCCAAGGCCAAAACCATCGAAAAATACCTTGGCAAGGATTTTCATGTCTTGTCTTCTGTCGGTCACATTCGCAAGGACACCAAGGTCGACGTCAAAAACGACTTTGCCGTCACTTACGAAATCGACCCCGGCCACAAAAAAGTCGTCTCAGAGCTCAAAAAAGCCGTCAAATCCGCCGACACCGTCTGGCTCGCTACCGATGAAGACCGCGAAGGAGAAAGCATTTCTTGGCATCTGCTCGAAGTCCTTAAGCTCCCCGCCTCCACTCACCGCATCACCTTCCACGAAATCACCAAACCTGCCCTCGAAGCCGCGATCAAATCCCCCCGCACTGTCGATATGGCCATGGTTTCTTCCCAACAAGCCCGCCAAACTCTCGATATGCTCGTTGGTTTTGACCTCTCCGGCGTCGTCCGCCGCAAAGTCCCCGGCGCCATCTCTGCCGGGCGTGTCCAGTCTCCCGCTCTTCGCCTTGTCGTCGAGAAAGAGCGCGAAGTCGAAAGCTTTGGGGAAAAGTTTAACTTCAAAATCTCCGGCACTTTCCTCACGCCGGACGGCTCCGATTTTCTCGCCACGCTAGAAAAGGGTTCTCCCGCTACCGAAGACGCCGCTAAGAGCCTTCTCGAATCGCTTAAAGACGCTAGCTTCTCCGTCTCCGCCGTCGACAAAACCGAGGGCGCTAAGCCCAATCCCGTCCCCTTCGCCACCGCCGCTCTCCAGATTGAGGCCAACGCCCGCCTCGGCTTCTCCTCTTCTACCACCATGCGCGCCGCCCAGGCTCTCTACCAGTCCGGCCACATCACCTACCACCGTACTGACTCCCTCAACCTTTCTTCCCAAGCCCTCGGCAGCATCGCCCACTACATCGAAGAGACTTACGGCAAAGATTATCTCCACGTCCGCCACTTTAAGACCAAATCCGCCGGCGCCCAAGAAGCCCACGAAGCCATCCGCCCCACTCACATCGAAGTCCCCGTCGCCGGCAAAACCGAATACGAACGCAAACTCTACTCTCTCATCCGCGCTCGCACTCTCGCGACCCAGATGGCCAACGCCCGCGTCGCCAAAACTGTCATCTCCCTAAAGCCAAGCACCGCTCCTGAAAAAGTCTTCACCGCTCGCGGCGAAGTCATCATCTTCGACGGTTTTCTCAAAGTCTATGGCAAGTCCAAAGATCTCGAGCTCCCGCCCCTTTCTGTCGGAAGTTCCGTCCGCGCCGCAAATTTGTCCGCCCGCCAGACTTTTGCTAAGCCCCCTGCCCGCTACACCGAAGGTTCTCTTGTCAAAAAGCTCGAAGAGCTCGGTATCGGCCGCCCGTCTACTTACGCTTCCATTATGTCCGCCATCCAATCCCGCGGCTATGTCATCAAGGGCGAAGGCGAAGGTCGCTCCCGCAACGTCATCGAACTCACTCTACAAGGCGGCCAGCTCTCCCGCCAGCTCGTTCAAGAAAAATCCGGCGCTACCAAAGGCAAGCTCCTCCCCACTCCTGTCGGCGAGCTCGTTTCCGACTTTCTCACCGACCATTTTGACCAAATCGTCGATTACGGCTTCACCGCCGACGTCGAACAAAAGCTCGACCTCATCGCCGAGAAAAAGCTCGACCGCGTCAAGATGCTTCGCGACTTCTACACCCCCTTCTCCGAGCTCATCGACCATTCCTCTTTCCTCGACCGTTATAATTCCGCTACTGAGCTGGGGCCCGACCCCGCCACTGGCAAACCGATTTTCGCCAAAATCGGCAAAAACGGTGGCTTCATCCAGCTCGGTCTCAACGAAAAGGATTCCGGCGAGAAGCCTCGCTTTGCGCCTCTCCCAGAAGGGAAGACCGTCAAAGATGTTACCCTAAAGGAAGCTATCCAACAGCTCTCCCTCCCCGCTCTACCGCGCTCCCTCGGATACGCCAAAGACGGCACCGAGCTCATCGCTGCCTCTGGCCCCTTTGGCCCTTATCTTAAGGCCGGCAAACATAACATCGCCATCAAAGACTACGACCCCTACACCGTCGATTTTGCCACCGCCAACTCCCTTTACGAAGCAAAACTCAAATCCATCATCAAAGATTTTGGCAATGGCATTATGATTATCAACGGCGCCTACGGTCCCTACATCAAGGGTCTCGGCCGCCGCAACAACCTGAAAATCCCCAAAGACGTCGACGCTAAAAAGCTCACCCAAAAACAAGCCGAAGAAATGTTACTCAAAAAATTTGGCACCAAGGCCCTCACTGGCGCCACCGCCGTCAAAAAGCGCACCGCCAAATCTTCCGCCAAAAAATCTTCCTCATCACGCAAGAAAACCACAAAAAGTAAACGCTAGCATAATTTTCTTGCATTTTTTGTAAAATTTGTGCTACAATAACTGCAACAGATAAATTGCACCTTAGAATGTCGAGCTAATCCAGTTGACAACATCTATTTTTTATGATATTATAAAAACAAGTTTAATATTATTAACGGGGTGGAATAAGGAAAAACTCAATGGAACAAAACGCGGACTTGATTGCAAACGCAATCAAGGGCAGCCTACAGATTATCGAACAAGATCGCGAGCGCAAAATCGTCGAGAAGCGTTTTGGTCTCGATGGCCACAAAGAGACGCTAGAACAAATCGGTGAAAGTCTTTCCGTCACCCGTGAACGCGTCCGCCAGCTCGAAAAAGTTATCTTGATTCGCCTCCGCCTGGCCGCCGGGGAAGGGAAAATCCCTGAGCTCGCCGCCGCCGAAAAGGTCATCATCCGTAGTCTCTCTGAGCTTGGCCGCGCCGCTCGCATCTCCGTCCTTGCCGAAAAAATCTACAACCGCCCCGCTACCGCCGCCGAAAAATCCGCGCTGACGTTCCTGGGCGACATCTCTTCCGCCCTTACCATCCTCCCAGAAAACGACAAATACTGGGGCGCTCTCGCTATCGCCGATGCTGGCGACGAAAAAGCCATCCGCGCCAAAGTTGACGAGATTGTCAAACTAATCAAAGAAAACAAACAGCCCCTCTCCCTCGACGAGCTCGATTCTCGGCTCTCCTATGAGCACCCGTCCCAGATTGCCGCCATCGCCTCCCTGTCCAAAGCCCTCGCTTCGCTCAACGGTCTCTGGGGTCTTGCCAAATGGCCTACTGTCAACCCTAAAAACATTCGTGACAAAATCTACGTCATTCTCGACACCCGTAAGGAGCCGATGCACTTCAACGACATTGCCACCGCCATCGCCGAGTCCAACTTCCGCCGCAAAAACGTCACCACCCAAGCCATCCACAACGAACTCATCAAAGACCCGCGCTTTGTCCTGATTGGTCGCGGCATCTACGCTCTCGACACTTGGGGCTACAAAAAGGGCACCGTCTCAGAAATCATCATCAATTTCCTCAAGAATCTCGGCCGCCCCGCCTCGCGTGAAGAAATCGTCGCTGAAGTCCTCAAATCCCGCAAGGTCAAAGAAACCACCATTCTCTTGAATCTCCAAAACAAAGACATCTTCACTCGCGTCGACAAAAACTCCTACACCCTAAAAGCATAACCTTTCGCCTTTTTGCGCTTTTTATGCTATAATTTCTGTATGTTAGCTGCGCTTATCAAAATTATTTTGTCGCCAATCATTTGGATTCCGCTGGTCGGGATTTTTGCGTATCTGACCTACCGCAACTACAAGTCCGCCAACCGCCTCAAGATTCTCAACGTCGACTCCGTCCTCCTTATGCTAGAAATCCCTCGTACCAACGACAAAAAGGAGCTCGCCGCCGAGCAGCTCTTTGCCTCGCTCCACGGCATCCTGCGTGACAAAAACGAGCTCAAAAACTCCGGTGGCGTCCAAGAACACCTTTCTTTCGAGATTGTCTCCTCCGGCGGCCAAATCCGCTTCTATGCCTGGGTCCCCAAGATTCTCCAGTCTTTTGTCGAAGGCCAGATTTACTCCCAATACCCCACCGTCCAAATCTACAAATGCGACGAAGATTACGTTGACAACCGCGCCAAGCACTCGCTTATCTACTCCTCCGAGCTAACTCTAACGGAAGATTCCGCCCTCCCGATCAAGACTTTCGACAACTTCGAGGTCGACCCGCTCGCCGGCATTACCGGCACTCTCGCTAAGCTCGGCACCGATTCCGACGAAGAGCTCTGGATTCAGATTCTCGCCCGCCCCATCGCCGATGATTGGCACAAGTCCATCACCGACAAATGGATCAAGACCGTCAAAACCGGCTCCTCTGGCGGTATCTTCGACTCCAAATGGCTCGTCCAAGCGCTTGGCGCTCTCTGGACGCCCCCTAGCGGCGGAGAGGGGACTACCACCACCGTCGAGATTTCCGAGCGCGACAAAACCCGCATCTCTAAGGCCGAAGAAAAGGCCACTAAGCTCGGCTATGAAGTCAAAATCCGCCTGGCTTACCTCGGCTCCGACGAAGTCAACGCCAAGCTCAATATGCAGGCCCTCGTCGGTACCTTCAAACAATACAACTCCACCAATCTCAACGGCTTCAAGATGCTCGGCAGCACCTTCGACCCAGAAGCCCTAGACGCCTACAAACTCCGCCAATTCACCGACCACGGCTTCATTCTAAACATCAGCGAGCTCGCCTCCGTCTATCACCTACCCCACACTTCCGTCGAGACTCCCAACATCGTCTGGGCCAACAGCAAAACCGCCGAGCCCCCAGCTAAGCTCCCGCTCCTCACCGGCAACCCCGCGAGCGACGAAAACATCTCCGCCTTCGGCCTCACCAACTTCCGTGGCATCAACCATCAGTTTGGCCTCCTCCGTCGCGATCGCTCCCGCCACGTCTACATTATCGGTCAGACCGGCGCCGGCAAATCCGGCCTGCTTGAGCTCTTTGCCCTCTCCGACATCTTCTACAACCAAGGCTACTGCATCATCGACCCCCACGGCGACTTTGCCGTCAACAACCTCCGCTTCATTCCAGAAAGCCGGATTAAAGACGTCGTCTATTTCAACCCCGCCGACACCGCCCACCCCGTTGCCTTTAATCCGCTCGAGCTCTCCGACCCGGCTAGAAAGCCCAACGTCTCCTCCGAAGTCATCGGCGTTTTGAAACGTATGTTTGGCGACTCTTGGGGTCCCCGCCTCGAGCACATCTTACGCTACACTCTCCTCGCCCTGCTTGACCGCCCAGAGACCACCCTCCTCGACATCTCCCGGATGTTGACCGACAAAGATTTTAGAAAAGAAACTCTCGACTATTGCAAAGACGTCACTGTCCTCCAATTCTGGAAACAAGAGTTTGGTACCTGGGGCGACAAACAAGTTACCGAATCCATCGCCCCAGTCTTAAACAAAGTTGGCGCCTTCACCGCCAACCCCATCATCCGCAACATCATCGGCCAGCCCAAGTCCAGCTTCGACATCCGCAAAATCATGGACGAAGGCAAAATCCTCGTTGTTAACCTCAGTAAAGGCCTCATCGGCGAAGACAACGCTGGCATCCTTGGCGCTTTTCTCGTTACTAAAGTCCAGCTTGCCGCCATGTCCCGTTCCGACATCCCCGACGTTAAAGATCGTCGCCCGTTCTATCTCTACGTCGACGAGTTCCAAAACTTCGCCACCGATTCCTTCGCCGTGATTCTCTCCGAAGCTCGCAAGTATGGCCTAAACCTCACCGTTGCCAACCAATACATCGCCCAGATGACCGATTCCGTCCGCGACGCAGTCTTTGGCAACGTCGGTACAACCATCAGCTTCCGTGTCTCCGCCGACGACGCCCCGCTCCTCGTTAAACAATTCGAGCCCACCTTCGACGCTTCCGATTTGATTCAAATGAACAACCGCAACTTCATCATCAGCATGATTATCGGTGGAGAGAAAGTCCCGGCCTTCTCCGCCACTACCCTGTCGATTCCTGAGCCGCCCGAAGATCATCTCGACGCCATCATCGAGTCCTCCCGCGAGCTCTACTCGCGTCCTCGCGCCGACGTCGAAGACGACATCCGCGAGACCATCGAGGCTAGCGAAAAATACAAAAAGGAGCTCTCCGACTCCGGCCGGCTCACCAGCGAACAGGGAACTACGGACGATTTTGCGCCCAAGTTCGTCTTCAAGTCCGCCGACATTCCCAAGTCTAAGTCCTATAACCCAGACCGCACTCGCGCCGAGTTCAAGAAAATGAAGCTCTCCCCCAACACCATGGAAGAAAAGTTCGACCGCCCCGGCTTGAAAGACCTCGGCAAACTCCTCGAAGAAAAGCACAAAGAAGAGGGCACTGTCCAGCCAGAAATCATTTCCGACAAAAAGCCAGGGAAGAAGTCCCGCCGCTCTCGCGGCAAAAAGCCCGCCGCCCCGCAACCACCTGTCGCCACGCCCCAGCCTACCCCGCCCCACATCTCCACTCCGTCTCACGACACCAACGGCGACGGCGTTCTCACCGCCGCCGATGACGACGGCTTCCTCCGGATGGACTCCGCCCACCCCTCCGGCTCCCTCTCCATCCGCCATTGACTTTTCAAGATATATATGTTATAATTTCATAGCAATTTATGGCTATAAATCTTCGCGAACAAATGGTTCTTATTAATGGCGAGCCAAAAACCAAAGAGCTCGCTTATTGTTTATGGAACAACTCTCGCCACGTCTACAATGTTCGTTGGAAAAACGCCGACAGGTATTATTGTTATTCAAAGCGTCATGTCGAGATTCTGTCTAATCCCAACCAAGCCTCCAACGAAGAATTAAAAAGCATCCAAGACCTCACCAATCTCGAAGCCAAAGAAACCTACATTTTTAAATCTTCCACCGGAAATTTTTACAACACCATATTCCTCAAATCTGGCGGGATCATCGAGCTGCCTGCAAACGATTTTCAAAACTATAAAAAATATAACTTCCTCAAAACCGCAGCTAACTATATATCGAACGACAAAAATATGTTGTCTCAGGCTTATGCCAAGCTTTCTTTTACCGACACTATCTGCTCGGCTCTCAATTTCTATTTCGGCGATAAAAACCATCTAAAAACTTCAAGTAGCCTCCCTCTCATTTTTCCTTTCGATAGCAACGAAAGCCAGTTGAACGCCGTAGAAAATGCCATCCTTAATAATATAAGTTTCATAGAAGGGCCGCCAGGAACAGGGAAAACCCAAACCATCCTCAATATCCTCGCCAACTTAATCATCCGAAAACAAACCATTCAAGTTGTTTCAAACAACAATTCCGCAATCGAAAACATAGAAGAAAAACTGCATGATCTAAATCTAGATTTTTTCATAGCTAAACTCGGAAGCTCCTCGAACAAAGATGAATTTATTAAAAATCAGAAAAACCTCCCGGAATTCAGAGAAACCAAATTCGATTTCGAGCAAACCGCCGCCGAACTCAAAAGTCTATATTCTCAAATTCAAGAAATCTACCAAGCAGAAAAGGAACTAGCAAAATTACGTGCTTCTTTATCCGAGGCCAAAACTGAATATCAACACTATCTGCAATATTTATCAGAATCTAATATCAAAACGCAACCCATCCCTCTAAAAGGCAACTCCTCCAAAATCTTCAACAAAATTCTGGCGCAAAACAAGATTCATTTCTGGCAAAAATTCTTGCTCGTTTACCTTTATCGCGTTGGCAACTTTGCATTTTTCTCTCTACCAAAAAATGTAATTGAAGAGTCTTTCAAGAAATCAATCTTTGAGAAGAGCATGCGAGATCTTAGAATCAAAATCGCCATCAAAGAAGAATTTTTGTCTTCCCTAACTGAAATCAAAAGACGCTTTAAAGATCTCTCTATGCGTTATTTTAAAGAGTCTCTCAAAGAACGTTATTCTTCATTGCGTCGTAGAACTTGGACTCGCGAAGAAATTTTCAAACGCCCAAAAGAATTTCTGCTAGATTATCCGATTATATTATCTACTACTTATTCATCCAGAAATAGTTTCTCCTTACAAAACAAATTCGACTATGTTATCATGGACGAAGCCAGCCAAATCGACGTCCCAACTGGCGCACTCGCCCTATCTTCTGCGTCCAACGCTGTGATCGTTGGCGATGAAAAACAGTTGCCCAACGTTCCGCCGCCAGAGAATATCTTGCGACAAATCTCGCATCTTCGTAACAAACTCGACTTACCGAACGAATACGATCTCTCGCAAAGCTTTTTGTCTTCCGCAAAATCTATAATTGACGCCCCAAAAACTCTACTTCAAGAACACTATCGCTGTCATCCAAAAATTATTAACTTTTGCAATGAATATTTTTACAACAACCAACTCGTTATTATGACCAAAGACGCCAACGAGGAAGACACCATTCAAATCATCCACACCGTCAAAGGCAACCACGCCGCAGACCACACTAACTATCGTCAAATCGATATCATCAAAAAACTTTTGCAAAATACGTCTCTAAATAAAGTTGGGATCATCACGCCGTATCGCAATCAAGCTGATGAAATCGCTAAACAAATCCCTGGCGTCAACGCCGACACTATTCATAAATTTCAAGGCCGCGAGTGTGACGAAATCATTATTTCCACCGTAGATAATTCCATCACAAATTTTGTTGACGATCCTCATATTCTAAATGTCGCCATCTCTCGCGCCAAGAAAAAACTTACTCTCATTATTACCGGCAACGAAATTAAAAACTCCAATCTTCGCCATTTTATCGATTATGTCGAATACCATAATTTCAAAAATTCCGAAGCCCCCCTCTATTCGATCTTCGATTTCCTTTACAAACAGTTCGAGCAAGAACGTCAAATATTTTTCAAAAATCGCCGCCGCATTTCAAAATACGAATCGGAAAATTTAATGCATGAATTAATCTTGGATGAGCTAAAAAACTTTTCAAATCTCGGCGCAATCTTTCAACAACCTCTATATTCTCTGATCCGCGACAAAAACCGGCTTTCCGATACTGAACGCTATTTTGTCGAAAATCCAAACTCAAAAATCGATTTTCTAATTTACGACCAAATCTCCAAAAAGCCCATTCTGGCCATAGAAGTCGACGGCTACGCTTTTCATAAACAAGGAACTGTCCAAAAAAGCCGCGACAATTTAAAAGATTCTATCCTTGAACGATACCATCTCCCGCTTATCCGCTTTTCAACCAAAGGCAGCAGAGAACGAGAACGTTTACATAAAAAATTGCTAGAACTTTCTTGAAGCGTTCCCCATTGACTATTATAAACATATATGTTATAATATATAAGTATATAGTTATGCCTCAATTTTTATATCTGTTCTCTGTTATCGCAACAATCTTCCTCTTTGTCCTCGCGGGGATAATTTGGCTATTTCAAAACAACGGCCTCGACAAGCTCAAACACCCCGAAGAATGGAAAACCGCCGGCAGTTCTGGCGAACGCATTGTCTATAACATGCTCATCAAAAAATTTCACATCCCAGAAAACCAAATTCTCCGCAACGTCTATATTCCAACAGGGAACAGCAAAACTTCAGAAATCGACCTGCTCATCATCTCTAAAAAAGGCCTCTTTGTTGTCGAGTGCAAAAATTACGGTGGTTACATCTATGGCGACGCCAAACTCCCCAAATGGATCCAATACATCGGCGGCCAGAAAAACTTTTTCTATAATCCTCTTTTTCAAAACAAAAACCACGCAAAATGTTTAAGCGCTTTCCTCGCTCAACACAACATATCCGTGCCAATCATCCCTATCATTTCCACCATCACTCGCGGCAACTGGAAAATCAGAAATCTCAGACCTAATGACTATGTCTTAGGTCTCAACTGCCACCTCAAAGATATTTACGAAAATCTTCCCGATTCGCCAGCCGTCACCAAGCACTACAAATCCATTTTAGCCAGCCTCACTCCCCTCTCACGCCCCGACGAATCCGTCCGTCAAAAACACGTCGCCCAAATCCTTTTATCTAGAAAATAGCAAGCAGGGAATCGCTCAATTCCCCTCTCGCCCCACCCCTCCGGCTCCCTCTCCATCCGCCACTAACTTGATATCAAGCAACAAATATGTTAGAATAAGTCATCTTGCACCTTACCAAAGGAGGGAATTGTTACATGACTAACGAAACCACCGAAGTTTTCACGCTCACTACCGCAGAAGGGAATCATATCACCGTTCACTCCATGCACCCGCAAAACGGTCTCGTACCGTTCTCTACCGTAGTTCCCGCTCGCTTCTATTATTCCAGCATCTCCCAATTCATGAACCAAGGCATCACCCCTGTTGTTTTCCGCGAGATGCTTGACGGAATCTCGCCCACCTGGCAGCTCTGGCAAATCATCGCCGGCAAAGACGGTCTCCGTTTTATCTATTCCGGCGACCATGAAATCGTCCGCTTCCTAGATCAGCCCATCTACGACTCTGTCAAACGCGCCCAGCTCGATCTGCTATTCAAAAACATCTTCGAGCCGCCTCAGGATGCGCTAGGGTTTATCGCCGCGCTCCGTTTCCACATCGTAGGCAGGGAAGGGCATATCTTACAGCGTCTTTCCCTGATTGTCCGAGAGCAAAAACTCATTCTTCGCGACCTCGGACATTCCACCGAAGAGCTCCCTCGCACCCCTTAACCGCCCCCGTCTCGGGGGCTTTTTCACGCTCGACCCTCACCGCCGCCTCGCAAACAACCCCATCCAAAATCACACCAATCCGGCGAGAATCACACTGTCGCGCGCCACGCCCACGCCAAATCTCTCGCTCAACTTCCGCGCAAACTTCCGCACATCCGCGCACCAATTTCTCGCCACGTTCAATGTCGCACAATAACTCTTTTAAGACATTCCACCTAGCTCCAAAAGATGGTTAACTTATCGTCCAAAACACTCCGCCCAGGAGGGAAACCCCAGGAAACGGCACCTCCTAAACAGTTTTTACTTCGGGCATTTACGTGCGAGCCAAGAAGTTCTTTCGAGCGGCTAAAGAAAATCCACGGATTTTTCGAGACGGACACGAAGGCGAGCAAACGACGGCCGGTGTTGCCCGAGGCGCTTTGCGAGCCGCTCGACTGGACGTCGAGAAAAATCAGACTGGATTTTCCCTAGCGAGAAAGAAGCTTCTTGGCAAACCCAAAAACCATACTATTTTTCCGTGAAATCCACCTTTTTCACGCGCCCAAGCCCCAAACCCCTCAAATCTCCCCAAATCCGCCAAATTTCGCCCAAAATCCGGATTTTTGCTAATTCCCCTCCTTCCCCGCCCATTTTCTGCCCCGCTTCGCAAATTTTTTTTCTTCAAAAAAATCTATAATTCCCGCACCCTCATTTTCCCTCAGAACAAAAACCGAACTTAGGGAACGAAACCGCTCGTTTCCGCCCTACTTGTAGTACCCCTTCCTCTCTACTCTTACATCTATATACTGCACCTCTGTTATGCCCTGTTCTTCTAGATATTTCATCATTCTCATCGCGTCCTCCGCTTCTACTGCCGCATTTCTATCTATCGAGACTTTAACCAGCCCAGAAAACCCTTCGATCTCCAAGTCTACTTCCCGCGTTTTATCCGCCGGGATTCGCGCCCGCACTACCTTATATCCCAAAATCGCAAACTCTTCCTCTAGCTCCGCGATATATTCCTTAATACGTGTCGAGAACTCGCGCGAAACCTGCCCCGTCATATCGTCTATTATCTCAATCGTTGGTTCTTTAGGTATTTCTATCACTTCTTCTTTCGTTGTCACCCAGGCATACCATTCCTGGAACGCTCGCACGCTCAAAAACCCTAGCCCCGCAATCAGCAAAACCACCACCGAAACTTTTATCACCTTCGTCTTTCGCAAATTCTTCCGGACTCGTTCCCTCTCAGAATCGCTTTCCGGCTTCGCCCGCTTCGTCGCAATCGTCTTACCTACCGTTACCATCACCCACCTCTATTATTATTTCCGCCAGCCGCCTCGCCGAATCATATTTGGCCTCCTCGTGCAGCTTCGTTGCTAGCTTTTCCCTCTCCGCCGGATGTTTTATCAGTTCTTTTATCATCTCCAACAATTTTGTCGGTCGTCGCGTCATCTCTCCGTCGATCAACATCTTTGCCGCTCCGGCCTTTTTTAATCGCTCAGCATTTTTCACCTGATGTGCCCCCGGCAAGCGTTCAAACGGCACCAAAATCGCCGCCCGTGCGGTTGCCGCCAGCTCCGCAATCGTTGTCGCTCCCGCGCGAGAAACCACTACATCTGCCGCCCCCAGCAGCTCGTTCATATTCGAGTTAAACTCCCACATCCGGAAATTACTCTTCAGCTTCGCTTCCTCCCAAATCTCATATTTTTCTCTAATTTCCGTCATATTTTCATAATGCTTTCGCCCCGCCACCAGCCCCACACTCGCCAGCTTCAACAGCTCCGGCAAAATCTCCGTCGTTGCCGTGTTCAGATGCTCCGCTCCCTGACTCCCACCCGTAATCACCACCAACGGCGCCGTCTCTGAGAATCCAAAGTTCTTTTTTAAACTCCTCCGCTTTAGGTCCGACGTTTTCCGGAACTCTTCCCCAATCGGAATCCCTACCCACTCCCAAGTCTCTCGCCCACTAAGTCCCTGCCCCGCCGCGTCTTCCGTCTCAAACGGCACCCCCATCGCCACCTTCGCCGCCTTTCGCATCAACACGCGGTTCGCTAGTCCCGGCGTCGCGTCGCTCTCGTGGATTACATACGGGATTCCTAGTAGTCTCGCCACTAGCCCCACCGGTAACCCCACAAATCCGCCCTTCAGGAAAATCACGTCCGGCCGCTTCCCTCGCGGCATCAGCCGCACCAAGCTCTGCCCTAGCCCCAGCAAAAATCCCACAAACCCCACCAAGTTTTTAATCACCAAATCTCCTATTGTGATTTGGAAATTCCTAAAATAATCTCCCAGGCTCCACCCCGCATACCGTCGGAACTTCCCAGAGAACACCCGCCTAACTCTTATCGGCAAATCTCCTCCCGCCTCGCCAAGTGTTGTAATTTTTACAACAT
>JAFUBM010000006.1 GCA_017460225.1 Candidatus Saccharimonadota bacterium | reverse complement strand
GCAGGCCTTGGGCTGGAGGAAGGGTTCGCCACCGCAGAAGGTGAGGCCGGTTTGCCCTTTTAATTTACTAAGGCGCTCTTTGACTTCGTTGATTTCTACGAGGAGACCACCCTCTAAATCCCAGGTTTCGGGATTTTGGCAACCGGGACAATGTTGTCTGCAGCCTTGGGTCCAGACGACAGCGCGGAGGCCATCGCCATTAACGATACTATCGCGTTCAATAGGGCCGGAGAGGCGAATTTGCACTACTTTTTCCCTTTCATGCCTTTATCGCTACGTTTCTTGGCTTCTTTTTTGGCTTTTTCATCTTTAACTTTTTTGATGCGTTCGGCTTCGGCATCTTTCTTTTCGGGCTTGCCTACACCGTGTTTGACGCGGGCTTTTTCTTCGGCTTTTTTGGCGTCGTTCCAGCGGTCGAGCGAGCCAACGAGGTAGCCGGTGATGCGGCGGAGACGTTCAAAGGGGATTTCACCCTCGCTCTCGTGGCGGCCGCAGGATGGGCAGACATCGCCCTCAATGATGCCAGAGAAACCACAAATTGGATCGCGATCGACGGGGTGATTGACCGAGCCGTAGCCGATACCGGATTCTTTCATTTTGCGGATGACGGCCTCAAAAGCGGCGATATTTTGAGAGGGGTCGCCATCTAACTCGATATAAGTAATGTGGCCGGCATTGCAGAGGTCGTGGTAGGGGGCCTCGATCTCGATTTTTTCAAAGGCGGAAAGGGGGTAGTAGACGGGCACGTGGAAGGAATTGGTGTAGAATTCGCGGTCGGTGACGCCGGGGATGGAGCCGAATTCTTTGCGGTCCATGCGGGTGAAACGGCCGGCGAGCCCCTCGGCGGGAGTAGCGAGCAGGGAGAAGTTGAGGTGATGCTTGCGAGTGAGCTCATCACATCGATCGCGCATATGAGAAATAATGTCGAGGCCGAGTTCGCGTGATTCGATAGATTCGCCGTGATGTTTGCCGGTCATGGCGACGAGAGCTTCGGCGAGGCCGATAAAGCCGATACTGAGCGTACCATGTTTGATAACTTCGCGCAGGGTGTCGTCAGGGTTTAGTTTTTCGCTGCCGAGCCAGTTGCCTTGCCCCATTAAGAATGGGAAATTGCGGACGTGTTGATTGGCCTGAAATTCGTAACGTTCGAGCAATTGGTGAGCGACGAGGTCGATCATTTGGTCGAGGTCTTTATAAAAACCGGACCAGTCGGCCTCTTTGCGTTCGCCGAGGCAGATGCCATTCCGGATGGCGATACGAGGGAGATTGATGGTGGTGAAGGAACAGTTGCCGCGACGAGTGGAAGTGTGATCGGACTCTGGGAAGATGGAGCTATAAACGCGCGTGCGGCAGCCCATGGTGGCGATTTCGGTGCGATAATCGTTGGGGTCGTAACCGTTGAGGTTGAACGGTGCGTCGATAAAGACAAAATTTGGGAAGAGGCGTTTGCTGGAAACTTCCATGGAGCGTTTAAAGAGGTCGTAATTGGGGTCTTCGGGGTTATAGTTGATTCCCTCTTTGACTTTGAAGATGGAAATTGGGAAAATGGGGGTCTCACCTTTGCCGAGGCCGTTCATGGTTGCTTCAAGGAGATATTTGCTGACGAGGCGACCAGAGGGGGTAGTGTCTGTGCCAAAATTGATGCTGGTGAAAGGCACCTGGGCGCCGGCGCGGGAGTGCATGGTGTTGAGATTGTGGATGAAGCCTTCCATGGCTTGGAGGGTTTCGCGCTCCACATCTTCGTTGCTGGCCTTGATGACTTTGGCGGGG
>JAFUBM010000005.1 GCA_017460225.1 Candidatus Saccharimonadota bacterium | reverse complement strand
TTAACCTTAACAACTCTTCTTTAGTATATTGACCCAATATTCCTTGCCATCTCTCAATCTCTCTATTTAACTCATCAAACACTTCAATTGCGGTGGGCTCTATGATATAATGGTGTGAAGTACTACCATTAGGGTGTACCAAAAAATAAAAGAATCCCCAAAGGGGATTATTTTATTTTTTTGCGAGCGAAGCGAGCCAGGGTTTGAACCGTAGGTTCACAATCGCGAAGCGATTTCTCCGAGCGTAGCGAGGAGCTTCCTGTCGGGTATATCACAATTTTCCAAATCTATGTTATACTATCCCTATAACCTGGAGAATCGTTATGGATAAAGCAAAACCCGCGAAACAGAAAATCACCCTAAAAGAAAAACGCCAGCGCGCCCGTGCCAAACTTCTCTCTAGTTACTACGGCAATCCCATCCGCGATATGAAGCTCATCTGCATCACCGGCACGACAGGTAAGAGCACCGTCGCCCATTTTGTTCATGAGATTCTTCGTGCCGCCGGCCAGCACGTCTCCGTCCTTGCCTCCGATTCAGAAATCAAAACCGGCGCTCTCCATCGCTTCCTCTCCGATGCTTGGAAAGCTGGCGCGTCCTACGTCGTCGTTACCGCCCCGGCCGATTCTCTTAAAAACAACGTCTTTTACGGCCTCCCGGTCCACGTCGCCGCCCTCACAGATTTTGTCCCCGCTAGCCTCGATGCTCCCTCCGTAGAAGAGTTTATGACGTCCGAGTCCACTCTTTTCTCTATGTCTCCCTCTATCGTTGTTTTAAACGAAGACGACGCCCACTATCCGGACTTTGCCAAGTTTGTCGGTGTCGACCAGACTTTAAGCTACGGCGCTACCCGCTCCGCCACTCTCCGTATCGACCGCGCCAAGCTCTACAAAAAAGGCGTCGAGGCAGATTTCTCCCTCGGCTCTTCTCGCTTTACCGTCGCTAGCTTCCTCACTGGCGAGCCAATTATCTCCTATATGGCTTGTGCAGCCGCTATCGCCACCGCTCTCCATATCGCCCCAGAAGTCATCTCCGAGGGTGTCGCCAACTACCAAGATTAAGATTAGTTACTCTACAATATTCCCATAGCTCTCGTTCTCGGGAGCTTTTTTCTTCTGCTCTAATTTCGTCTTTCTGGCCTTTTCCTCAAGTAGCTTCTTAGCTTCCGCTTCGCGCTTCTTTTGCATCTCCGCGCGCGCTTTCTCCCGTTCTTCCTGCTCCTTTACCCTCTCGCGTACATATTTCTTTGCCACTTTAATATCCTCAAACTCCACTGGCCCGTCCTTGCGCAAGATAGATTTCTCGTGTCCTTTCCCGAGAATCAGCACCAAATCCCCCTTCTTTGCCAATCTTACTGCCGCCCTAATCGCCTGTTCTCGGTCCAGCTCCACTGCTAGATCTTTCCCCCGCACCTTTCCCGCCTTTTCCGCCCCCTCCACAAACTGCGCCGCGATTTTCTCCGGGTCTTCATCTCTCGAATCGTCCTCCGTGATAATCACAAAATCACTATTCTTTCCCAGGATTTCTCCTCGCTCCGCCCGAGTTGTCTCGTCTCTCCGCCCCGCACCCCCGTGGACGGCGATCACTCTCCCAGATACCTCACCTATCGCCGCAAACACTTTTTCCAGCGCGTCCGGTGTATGCGCATAGTCCACAATCACCGCAAAATCCTGCCCTTCCTCAATTCGGTTCATCCGCCCCTCCACACTCTCTAGCGCATAGATTCCTTGCGCTATTTCCTCGTCCGTTAGTCCCAGCTTTTGCCCCACCACCACCGCCGCCAGGGAATTATACACGTTAAACTCCCCCGGGATTTTCGACTTTATTTTTATATCACCGACTGCATATTCTATACCGTTTACGTCGCATTTTACCTCTTCTGCCCGCAATTTCCCGTTTTTTATACCATAAGTGATATAATCTCTCGACACTCTGATAAACGCTCGCGAAGATTTATCGTCTGCGTTTATCACAGAAAACTTTGCTTTCTTGAACAATTTGCACTTTGCCCTGCGGTAGTTCTCAAACGTCTTGTGATAGTCCAAATGCTCATGTGTCAAATTCGTAAATACCGCAATCTCCACCGGCACGCCCAGCGTCCGGAACTGCTCCAGCGCGTGGCTCGTCGTCTCTAAGACTAGGTATTCTGCTCCTTGCTCGCGGATTTTCTTAATCCGCTCGTTCAAGGTCTTACTGTCTACTGTCGTCATGTGGTTTAGCTCCGGCTCCAGCCGCTTCACTCCCCACGCCACCGTCGTCATCAGCCCGGCCTTCCGCCCGCTCTCATTCAACATTTTCCAAATCATAAAACTCGTCGTTGTCTTACCATTCGTTCCCGTTACGGCTATCACATGTAGCTTCCGCGCCGGAAATCCCGCTCTCACCCCCGCCACCATCGCTTGCCCCCAGTGATACGGCTTCACCAACTCGTTATAATACTTCAAACTTTCCAGTTTCTTCTTCAGACCCATATATCTCCCATTATACCATAAAAATATAGCCCTAGGTGGGGCTATATTTCTTTCGTTTATTTTATTCTTTGTTTCGGTACCCAAAGCCTAGCTGCAGCATCCCATATCCCATCATCAACATCCCAGTGCTCAGCATCGTCACTAACGCTCTTGTCCTCTGAGACACTCTCTCGGCATAATCTTCCGGCTTAGTAAATCTACCCGTATCCGGCGCCGCCGTTTCCGTTTCTTCTACGTCTTGGTAAGTCAAGATAAACTCAGAAAACTTATCGTTTTGTATCGTCGCGTTCTCGCCATCAAACTCCGCCTCAATCCTCTCAACTTCCGACACTCCCGCCGTTCGATTATAATGATGCCTAATCACATAGAACTTCCTCGTATATCCCTCTGGCGCCTCGCGCATTTCTTCTGGTACCGCAAACGTCAGCGTAACTGGCTCGCTCAGCTCGTCCACCCCACCAACTCCATAGCCCTCTGCACTCACAATCACAAGTTCAATATCATGTAATGACACCACCGTATCGCCCTCTTCCAGCATCTCGTTAAGCTGAGCTTTACCTTCTTCGTCCAGCTCATCCACCAAAATCTCCTCAGACCACACCTCCACGCGCAAGGCCTCACCGTTCAAAACCATTTCCTTTGCATACTCAGGGGTAACCCAAACCGTCCCGTCTTCACTCACCCAACTCTTAGTTCCGTCTTCCGCCACAAACACCTTCCCCTCAAGGATTCCTTTCACTTTTTCGGCAATCTCCGTCATCGTCTCATCGCTTAAGCCTAGCTCTTCATCCGCCACCACTTCCACTTCCGGCACCTCAACTATCTCAACATCATATTCTTCTGGCTCCTGATTATAAATCAACCCACCATAATTCACTTTATACTTCGCCGAACCGATATTATCTCCCGCCGTAATCGTCATTCCGTCAACCGTATAAAGTCCAGAATCATCAGCAATCAACCGCGCATACTTTCCTCTCTTATCAAGTTCAAACCCAACATCAAACGATTCGCCCTTAAATAGCGTAATCGCCATCGATCCATCCGTAGGAAGATTTATTTTGTTCTCCACAACATACCCCTCATCAGTTTGGAAAATATCTTTGCCCTCAACAACATAACTGTGCTTCGGCTCTGCCGAAAACACCCCACCAGAAATCGTCACCGTCGCTTCGTTCTCGTTATCTAGTCCAGATACGTTCGCAATCAACTGCGCGCCCTTCTCCGCCACAAACACCCCGTCGGTAATGTTTAGCGTTACCGGTCCATATTCTTTCGGAATACCAATCACTGCATTCGTGTAGCCCCTAGAACCATCTTGGGACACATCTCCCTCCGCTTCCGCCGTCCCCAAAGCCTCAAGCGTACCGCCATTAATCGTAATCGTTCCGCGGTTTGCCGCAATTGCCCCTGCCGCCCCAGTAATCATTGCGTCACCAGAAATATCAATCGTACTATTCTCAGACGGATTATAAATTGCAAAGTCATCATCCGCCACAATCTCCCCGCCATTTATCACAATTTTCACATTCGACCCGTAGTTTTTATGCTCCGGATTAGTCGTACCGTTTCCCGTAACTGCAAATCCTGTTGAAGCGTGAATTGTCCCGCCATTCATCTCAAGCTCAGAATCATGCCAAAGCAACACAACCCATTCACCCCCGTCAATCGTCCCGCCGTTTAGCACCATTTTCCCGTCCGTAATCGCAATGCCCGAGGTCGTCTCCCCCTCGTTCTGCATCTGGAAATAGCCCCCGCCCGTTCCCGAATCATCAAGCGTCAAAGTTGCCCCCTGTACGTCCAAATTATACCCTCTATCTGGCGCTGATGTTATCTTGTGTCCATTAAAATCAATCGTCACATCGTTAGATACCACATAGCTACAATCTGGTGCCAACCAACTATCTGCATAAATATCTTCCGTCAGTGTTATTTCTCCCCCAGCGCATAACGCCGCATTAAGCTCTTCTAGCGTCCCCACTCCTGCCGCATAAGTATCTTGCGACATTCCCAACACGGCTCCAGCCACCAAGCCCAAGCCAAGCAAGAAACAGCTTCTCTTTTTCATATAACCTCCACTTAATTACTTTAATTTTACCACAGCCATTTTCATAATGCTAGTGTCAAAACCGTCATTTCTTGCCGGCGAGGCGAATGGTTCTTTCGAAGCGACTAAAGAAAATCCACGGATTTTTCGAGACGGACACGAAGGCGAGCAAACGATGGCCGGTGTATCCCGAATCGCTTTGCGAGCCGCTCGACTGGACGTCGAGAAAAATCAGACTGGATTTTCCCTAGCGAGAAAGAATCCTTCGCCGTTATAGCCAGCCAAGAAATGACCGCTTTAGCACTCTACACTTGACAGTGCTAATCAAACGGCTATAATAAATAGCCAGAAAAGGAGATATTATGCTAAAACCGCTCAAAGATTACATTGTTGCGAAAAAAGAAGAGACTAAAAACATCACTGCTTCCGGCCTGCTTCTTCCAGAAAAAGAAAAACCCGCCTACGCCGTAGTCGAATCCGTCGGCAAAGACGTCAAAGACGTCAAAAAAGGCGACAAAATCATCTACAAAGAATACTCCACTACTCCTGTCAAGCTCGACGCCACCGAATATATTTTAGTAAAAGAAGAAGACGTCCTCGCAACGCTCTAATCCAGAAAGGTATATATAATATATGGCAAAAAAGATTTATTACGAAGCCGAAGCTCGTGAAAAAGTTTTAAGCGGCGCTAAACAACTTTACGACGCCGTCAAAGTTACCTTTGGTCCCAAAGGTAAAAACGTCATTATCGAAAAAGAATACGGCGCGCCTGTCATCACACACGATGGCGTGACCGTCGCCGAAGCCGTCGAGCTCAAGAACGACGAAACCAACCTCGGCGAAGCCGTTGGCGCCAAACTCATTAAATCTGCCGCCCAAAAGCTCAACAAAGTCGCTGGCGATGGTACTACTACCGTCACCGTCCTCACCTACGAAATCCTCAACGAAGCCAACAAGCTCATCGCCGCTGGCGTCAATCCTATGGAGCTCCGCAAGGGAATTGAACGCGCTGGAGCAGAAATCATTAAAGGCATCGATGGATTGACAGAAAAAATCGAGGGCAATTCCAAAAAAGTCGCCGAAGTCGCCACCATTTCCGCTGGCGACGCCGAAATTGGCGAACTCATTGCTAACGTTATCGAAAAAATCGGTAAAGACGGTGTCGTTACCGTTGAGGCTGGCCAAGGCCTAGAGATGGAGCAGGAAATTACCGAAGGCTTTTCTTACGACAAAGGTTATTCCTCTCCGTTCTTCGTCACCGACGTTAACCGCCAAGAAGCCGTCTTTGACAAGCCTCTCATCCTTGTTACCGATAAAAAGATTTCCGCCGCATCCGACCTG
This sequence comes from Candidatus Saccharimonadota bacterium, assembly GCA_017460225.1. Classification (GTDB taxonomy): domain Bacteria; phylum Patescibacteriota; class Saccharimonadia; order Saccharimonadales; family Saccharimonadaceae; genus Nanosyncoccus. The sequence continues at coordinate 73,418 of JAFUBM010000005.1, read as the reverse complement.
CTTCCGCTCCTCGAACAATGCGCTCAGGCAGGGAAGAAAGACCTCGTTATCATCGCCGAAGAAGTCGAAGGCGAAGCTCTTTCGCTTCTTGTTTTGAACAAGCTCAAAGGTGTCTTTAATTCTCTCGTCCTCAAAGCTCCCGCCTTTGGTGACCGCCGCAAAGAAATTATGGAAGACATCGCTATCTTGACCGACGCTACCCTCGTCTCTGCCGATAAGGGTCTCAAGCTCGAAGAATGTGGTATGGAAGTCTTAGGTAGTGCCGGTAAGGTTATCGCCACCAAAGACGAATCCACCATCATCAAAGGTGCCGGTAGCAAACAATCCGTCTCTGACCGCATCGAGCTCATCAAAAACCAAGCCGCTCTTGCCACTTCTGATTACGAAAGAGAACAGCTCGAAAAACGTGCCGCTGCCCTCTCTGGCAAAGTTGCCATCATCAAAGTCGGCGGCGCTACCGAGACCGAGATCGACGAAAAGAAGTTCCGTGTCGACGACGCCGTCGCCGCTACCAAAGCCGCTCTCTCTGAAGGTATCGTCCCCGGTGGCGGTGTTACCCTCGTCAATCTCGCCAATTCTCTCAAAGGCGATGACAACGGTACTAAAATTGTCAAAAATGCCCTCAAACGCCCGCTCATTCATATCTTAGAAAACGCCGGCCTCAATGCCCCCGCTCTCCTTGCGGAAGTTGAAAAAGCCAAACCAGGCTACGGTATCAACGTCATGACCCCCGAAAAAGGTCTCGTCGATATGAAAAAATCTGGCGTCATCGACCCTGCCCGCGTTACACGTGAAGCTGTCCAAAACGCCGTCTCGATCGCCGCCACGGCTATCACTATGGGCTGCCTCATCTGCGAAATCCCCGAACCCAAACCAGCCACTCCCGATATGTCCGGCATGTACTAAAAAATAGCCCCCTACGGGGGCTATTTTTTATAGGTTTACATCCTGTAGATTTTGAGCAACGCGTCTACCTTCTTACCCATGTCCGTAAACTGCTTCGCGTACCCCAGTGCGTTCCGGATCGCATCCGGCTCGCTCTGCATCTCCATACAAATGTCATACTTTTCTTCCGCTGTCATATCAGTCTTATCTAGGAGCGGATAGAGCTCTTTCAGGGCTTCTTTCTTGATGTCGTCCATACCTGTCGCCGCCGCCTCTGGCTCAGTCGCCACTACTGGTGCTGGCGCCGGAGCTACCGGTTCTGCCGGAGCAGGCTCAGCTGCTGGCGCTTCCGCTACCGGAGGCATCGCTGGAGTCTCTGGTACCGCTGGTGCTGGCGCCGCCGGAATGTCTACTGCTGGCGCTTCTGCCGCCGGAGCCGCTTCCGCTACCGGCGCGAGTGCTACGCCCTCGCCTGTCGTTGGTGCGGTCGCTCCTGCGATTTCGTTCGCTAGCGCTTCTGTCTCTGCCGCCACAGGCTCAGCCGGAGCCGGCGCGGTCTCTTTCGTGATATCATCAATTGCTTTTTGCAATTCGTCGTTATTCATAACCACCCTTTTTTTAGTGTTGATAAATTACTCTACTTATACCCAGCTTACCACATTTTTCCAAAACGCTCAAGCCTAAAATCGCAAAAACTTCACAATCCTGTCCAATAAATCAAACTTCGCGTCTTCCATCGGCAGTCTCGCGCCAAACGCATCCACAATCTCCTCCCCCTTCGTCTTTGGAAAATACACCGTTACGCGCGGAGAAAACCGCTTCCTCGGCGTCAACACAATCGACGGCTTCTTTCCCTCAACTACCACCCCAAAGCTCTTAAACTCGTCATAATCATACAGCCGATTTCCCTCCGACAGCCCCTTGTCCGACAGGGAATAATGCAACTTCCGTGGCGGCCACACCGAATAAATCACAATCGCCACCGCCGACAGCACTACCAGTGCCGTAAACGTCCACCATTCCAGCCAAATCGACAACGCCACCAGCCCCAGCACCACCACCCCCAACCCCACATACCATCCCGTATTTTTCTCCGTCTGCACATACTCTTCCGCTTCCCAATTGACTATTTCTTTCTGTTTCAAAGTTTTACTACTCATGACTTCATTATATCACACAAAAAATGGCGGAGGGTGGGAGATTCGAACTCCCGCTCCAGGTTTCCCCAGACTAACGATTTAGCAAACCGTCCCCTTCAGCCACTTGGGTAACCCTCCGTCCGTCTTATTTTATCATATTCTCTCATTCTTCGCACCTATTGTCTTTTTCCTCAATCTGTGCTATAATAGACCAAATAACTCATTAACTGCGAGAAAATTAATGAAACATCTAGCAAAACTATCCCAAATTTTCACCGGCGCCGCCGCAATGACGACTCTTTTCGCCGGCAAAGTTATGGCTCTCTCTGTCCGTGACGGTATCGAAGCCGCCCGCACCGAAGATATGCCCACCACCCTTACCGGTAACAACGGTGTCATCACTGAAATCACCCATACTTTCCTCTACATCCTCGGCGCGCTCTCCGTTATTATGCTCATCTTCGGCGGGTTCAAATACGCTGTCTCTGGTGGCGATGCCAAAAAAGTTACCGACGCCAAGAACACCATTCTCTACGCTCTGATTGGTCTCGTCGTCGCCCTGCTCTCCGTTGCCATCGTCGAGTTTGTTCTCGGCGTTGTCGCCTAGCCTACTTAAGCCTCAAACAGCCCTCCGTATATCGTAGGGCTTTTTTGACGTCGCCCTCGCACCACCGTCAGCCCTTCCAGTCTCTCCACACCCGCTCGCCGCAATTTTTTACCCGCCTCTATCATACTCGCCCCCGTCGTCCAGACGTCGTCAAACACTACCACCCTCGCCTTCCCCTTCTCTAGCGCCCGCCCATATTTCTCTAACACTCTCCTAACTTCTCTTTCGTCTACTTCCGTCGCCTCTTTGGCCTGCTTCTTCCTCAACTCCTCGCTCGCCCCTACCTGTGTCGTATCTTTGCGCCGTCTCAGCATCCTCGAGACCTCCATGCCCCCTCCTGCCCGCTTGGCTATCTCTCGCGCCAAAATCAGCGTATGGTCCATCCCTCGCTCTCTTATGTGCTTCCGGCTTGTCGGGAACGGCACCAAAATTACTTTCCTCTTCCTCGTCTCTGACCGCAAATATCCCTCCCATAATATCTCCGCCAGCACCCCAGCTAAGCCCCTTATCGAACGGTATTTATATTCCTCCACCATCTCCCCCAACAGCTCATCCCGATACCCCAGATAGCTCACTCGATAAAACACCTCCCTCGCCTCCGGAGCCTCCCCAAAATCCCGTCGCACGCGTAAGTGTTCCAAAATGTATTTTTTACAACATTCACACAAATAGCTCCCTCGCACCCCACATCCCCTGCACAACGGAGGTGATAACAAATCAAAAACCGAACTTACCGCCCATTTCGTTGTATTTTTTACACCATTTTCTTTAGAAAAAACCATATTCTCTATTGATTTTACCAGACCTTTCCCATATAATAAAGGTTATATTAATCTCAGTGGAGGAAACCGAGTATGGCTCGTAAAACCAACGATGACATGCTGATGGAAGATGAATTAGCTGCCGCCTTCCTAGAAGACGACGCTACCACTATGCTCGAGCCGGACGAGCCTCTTGCCCCCGAGGGGGAAGAAGATCTCGCTCCCGCCGAGGAAGAAGAAAGTGCAGAACCATCAGACGAGGGGGATGATGGGTGGGAAACTGGCGATGATTTTCCTGGACAGCTCGCCGTAGATGTCTATGAAACCGCCGACAAATTAGTTATCAAAGCCCGCACCGCCGGCATCAAAAAGAGCGACCTAAACGTCTCTATTCATGATTCTATCTTGACCATCTCCGGTGTTCTCTCCGGCGGGGAAGATGACCAGACTACTCGCTGGCACATCCAAGAATGTTATTGGGGTGAGTTCTCCCGGACTATCGCCCTTCCAGTCCAAGTCCGCGAAGATGAAAACTCCGTCAAAGCCGAGCTCCGCGATGGCGTCCTTACGATTACCTTCGAGAAAGAAAAAGTCGAAGCTCCCAAGGTCATCCCGATTCAATAGCCAACAAAAATAGCCCCGCGGGGCTATTTTTTATGCTAAAACTTCCCAATAATAAAGTTTACGATTGCATACGCCAGCACGGCCACAATCAGCCCCACAATAGAATAGACCAGCGTCCGCTTTGCCTTAGTCACCGCTCCGGAGTCTCCCGCGCTTGTAATCATCTGTACCCCCGCCACGATAATCATTATCACCGCCAGCACCCCCACTACCCAAAATATCCGGTTGATGATATTTGCCTCTACCACGCTCGGATCCGTCTGCGGAATCCCGCTGTTGTTGATTACGTTCTTTACTTGGTCCATCTTTCCTCCTTAGCTCCACAGCGCCATCACGGTATTTACTATCGCCCAGGCCGCCAGCGCAATCACCAGCCCCACAATCGCCGCCGTCAGACCCTTCTTTGCCTTCGCCACGCCCGCCGGGTCTCCCGCGCTCGTGATAAACTTAATCCCCGCCACGATAATCATCACCACCGCTAGCATCCCCGCCACAAAGAACAAATCCGAGATCACCACCGCCACAATCTTCCAGACCGCCTCTACCAAATTATCACCCGCAAACGTCGACTCCGCAATCGTCCCGTCCGCATTACAATCCAGATAATGATACCAGCTCTTCAGCCCAAAAAACGCGTGGCCCGTCCCGCACATCGCCATCACCGGCGCCGGCGTCAAGCTCACCACCCCTATCATCAAACTTACTAAACACAACAAGATTTTCTTTTTCATAGCCCTATTATAACATACTTCTCCGCAGAAAAAAGCTCCCCGGTTTTCCGGGGAGCCCTCTTGGCTAATATCAAAGCTTGTCGATGACAAACTGGACAATCGCATAGGCCAGCACCGCTACGATTAACCCAATCAACCCGTAAAGAATCGTGTTCTTTGCCTTGGTCACCTTTGCTTGGTCGCCCGCCGAAGTCGTATACTGCACGCCACCAAAGATCACCATAACTACCGCCAAGATACCCACGATATAGAGAATCGTATTGATGATGGTTTTTACATAATCATCCAGGCTCTGCCCAGTGCCATTACCGCCCGTAGAATCCGCCCCGCCCTGTACCTCAGACTTCCAATCCGCGTAAACCGGGGTCTGCGCCACCGTTACCGTCGAGACCGCCGCTGCGCCCACTCCAGCTAGCGCCAACGCTCCGGCCATAATGAACGTCTTTACTTTTTCAGAAACTTTCATCTTCTTCCTTTCTTATTAAGCTTAACCCTATCATACCAAACTTATTTTTACTTGTAAAGAGACGCCAGCCCCGCACCTCCTCCTCTTCCGCCCTCTCTATTACCCCTTATTATCATTGACTTTTTAAGCATTTTGTGATATAATCATAAGGTCAATGCGTGTGTTAGCAAAAATCCGCCGTATAATTCTTTCTTTGGGCCTCAGTTTTTTGGCTCTTTTTTCTACCGTCTCTCTGTTAAACACGCCTGTCTCCGCCGTCGACGACCCCGCTTCTTCTGCCCAAACCACCTCAGAAACCACCTCCGTCAACACCTGCCAGGAAGAATCCGGCTCACTCGGTTGGCTCGTCTGTCCCGCCACCGGCTTCCTCTCTAAAGTCACCGACGGCCTCTACGAAATCATCGAAGAATATCTCGTCATTAAGCCCATCACCTCCGACGCCGACTCGCCCTTCCGCCAAATCTGGTCCATCTTCCGCGACATCACCAACATCGTCTTTGTCATTTTCTTCCTCGTCGTCATCTATTCTCAGCTTACCGGCATCGGTATCAGCAACTATGGCATCAAACGCGCCCTCCCCAAAGTCGTCGTCGCCGCCATTATGATCAACCTCTCCTATATTCTCTGCGCTCTCTTTGTCGACTTTTCCAACATCATTGGCTCGTCCGTTCGTGACATCTTCCTCTCTATCGAGACTTCCGTCACCCCGAGCGGCCTCCTTACCGCCTCCGTCACCTCTAAAGACATCAACTACGTCAACCTCACCACTCTCCTGGGCGGCGGCACCATCCTTGGCGGTCTCGCCATCGGTCTTGCCGGTGGGTTTGCTGCAGTCTTTCTCGCGCTCATCCCCGTACTCCTCGGTGGGGTCGTTGCCGTACTCTCCGCCTACGTTACCCTCGCCGTCCGCCAAGCCCTGATTTATCTCCTCGTTATGGTCAGCCCTCTCGCCTTTGTCTCGATGATGCTCCCCAATACTGAGATCTGGTACAAAAAGTGGAAATCCACCCTCACCACCATGCTAGTCTTCTACCCCCTCTTTGCCGCTCTCTTTGGCGCCTGTTCGCTCGTTGGCTGGACTATCATGGCCAGCGCCGAGTCCAACCTTATCCTCGTTCTCGGTATGGGTGTCAAGGTCGTCCCGCTGATTTTCTCCTGGAAGCTCCTCCAGATGTCTGGTACTCTCCCGGGTCAAGTCAACACTCTCGTTCGCAACGTCCTCAAAGCCCCCACCGTCGGGCTCTCCAACGCCGCTCTCAGAGAATCCGCTTACCGTCGCGCTAAATACATGGGGGTCGAAGCCCGCCCGACTCAGCCTTCCCGCTACCTCGCCCAATACCTAAAGAAACGCGTCGACCGCCGTGCCGCCGATACCGCCGACTATGAAGCCGCCGCCAAGCTCAGCTCTGCCGCCTACACCGCAAACTATCGCAACCGCCGTGGCTATCTCACCTCTCGCGGTCTCGAGCGCCAGCGCCTCCTTCGCCAAAACGTTCGCAACCAAGAACTAATTACCAAGACTACTAACGATTTTGAAGAGGGTGTCTCCGCCACCACGCCAAAGACCGACCCGCGCTACCAAGAAATCCTAGACAATGATCTCGCTGTCATGAACGCCGCCGACCGTCTAGTTATCGAAACCGCCCGCGGCGAGATGATTGCCCGCGACAACGCCGCCTCGCGCCATGCTCGCTTTGAAGCCGCCCTCACCGCTCGCACTCAGTCCACTCAGTACAACCGCGCTATCAACGCCGCTAACCTCGCGCGTTACAATACCATTTCTTCTATTATGCATGATAACGGCGAGCGCATCCACTACGCCGGCGCCTACGCCGCCAACGCCGAGGCTGTCCAAGACAAGATTATTACCTCCAAGTTTGCCAACTACTTTGCTTCTATCCCGCCGACCCAGGAGCTCGTCAACCGCCTCAAAGACCTCAACAACTATCACCATTCCAACGAATATATCGACACTATCTTGATGGGTATGCGTACGTTAAACCAGCGTGGCGATACAGACCTCGTCAAAGCCACTCTCGACGACGTCCTCTCTGGCGGCCAAATCCGTCTCGGCACCCACGCCTCCCAGGCTATCGCCAACTTCCTCATGTTTGATGTCAAAGACAACGATCCGTTCCTCCGCCGCTATGGCAAATACATCAACCTCGAGACCGCTCGCGTCTTCAACGAAGGCCAGCTCGATGACAAAGGCAACGACAAGCGCCGCAAAAACAACATCCTCTCCTTTGATGAATACGTCAAGGGTGAATACGAAGAAGTCAACCCAGAAACCGGTGCTGTCGAAATCAAAAAGTCCAAGCGCGGCATGGTTAAGCTCATGGAAGGTACTTCTCTCGACGGTGTCGAGCGTACCGCCTACGACAACATCCTCGGCTCGCTCAAGAAAGTCTACGGTGACGATACCGAGGGTATGGCTAAGAAGCTCAACGAGCTCAACTGGGCCACTCTCCCTGCTTTCATTTCCGCCGCTCTCAAATATCCGTCTGGCTCTGAGCAAATCCAATCTCAAGCCTCTTACCTCACTGGTCTCAAGCTCAAAAACGGCAAATATGTCAAACGCTGGGAAGACCCAGACGACCCGTATTATGGCTTCCCGCCCGAGTTCTTCGAGAAGCAGACGGATCTCTATGTTGCTGCCCAGACTCCAAACCAGATTTTGAACCTCCGCACCGATCTCTTCTCGCCTATGGTCGAATCCTTTGCCAACGAACGCATCGCCGAGCTTATCGCCTCTGGCGAACTCCCCGAGAACTACGCCGACGGTATGTCCGACCAAGAGCTCAAAGAGTTCCGCGAATCCAAGGCTAAAGAAAAGTTCCAAGGTATTCTCAACAGCAAAGGCAAGCTCGAACAAATCTACAAATCTCGCCGCTCTGGTGCCGCCCTCGGTTCCAAAGACTCTCTCCGCCGTATGCTTGATCTCGACGACGACGTCAAGATTGCCGCCTACATTAAGCAAAAGGCCGAAGAACGTCGGGAGCGCCAAGCAGAGATCGACCGCGAACTCGAGCACGAAGGCTCCGACTCCGGCCCGCTTCCTATTTATGACAACGCCGAATATTTCCGCGACGCTATGCACGACCTCTTCGACGAAGCCGGTGACTCCGCTAACTATCCCAAGCGTGTCAGCCGCACCCTCCGCAAGTTTGGCCTAGACTACTGCGCCTATCTCTTCGACGAGTTCCTCAAAGCCAACCCCTCTGCCACCAACGACGACTTGTTCGTAGAATTGATGGACATCCTCGACAACCCCGACAACTATCGTTAGTAAAATGCTAATGACCGCAAGCGAACAACATGCTATAATATAACCATGGCGCAGTATAAGGTCCCCCAGGATGTCGAAGCGGACGATAAGTTGCTTGGTCCGTTTAATTTTCGCCAATTTATTTACTTGCTTATCGCCGCCGGCCTCATCGCTCTTGCTTGGGCACTCGCCCAACTTTCCGAGATTTTTATTCTCCTCTCGGTAGTTTTGGTGCTTCCCGCGCTCTTTTTGCTAGTTCTCGCCCTGCCCTTGCGCAAAGACCAGCCCATGGAAACCTACGTCGCTGCTCTGATTTCTTACTACACCAAGCCCAACCGCCGTCTCTGGAATCCCGGCCAACGTGAGTCCACCATTACAATTTACGCTCCCAAGACCGTCGAAAAAAAGCTCATCCGCGACCTCTCCGAGGAAGAAGCTGGCCGCCGTCTCTCGTTCCTTGCTTCCGTCGTCGACTCAGAAGGTAACTCTCTAAAAGGCGGTGCTACACCGTCCGACTCTCCCGTCCGTGGCGAAATCCTTGCCGAAGCCAACGCCATCACCGACGTCTTCGACAATTACCGCTCTACTCAGATCGGCGCTGGCGTTATGTCCGAGTCCGACCGTCGCCACGCCGAAGCCGTCGAGAAGATGCGTGCCGCTATCGACGCCAACAATCCCATCAACCCCACTCCCGCCCCCTCCCCCACGCCAGTCTTCGCTCCTCCTGTCAATCTCTACGCCCCCACTCCCGCCCCTACTCCTCCACTCCCGCCTCGCGTCGCCGAAAACTTATCCACCAACGACGCCTATACCGTCTCCACTATCGCCCAGCAAGCCGCCCGCACCACTCGCATCAAGCCTAAGAAAAAAGATAAAGAAGTCTATATTAGTTTACATTAAGGAGAGCACATGCACCCAAACCAACCTCAACAACCTACCCAACCCCCCCAAGGCGCCATCGTCAACGGCCAGACCATCTCCTCTGCTCCCGCGCCCGTTTCCGTGGCCCAAGCTACCCCCGACTCTCCCTTGGCTACACAGTCCACTCTCCTGATTTCTGAGCTCCGCGATGGTATGGTTATTATGAAAGATGGCTCTTTCCGCGCCGTCGTTGCTTGTCAGTCGATCAACTTCGACCTTATGTCCTCCCAAGAGCGCGAGGGTGTCGAGTTCTCCTACCAAAACTTCCTCAACTCCCTCAACTTCACCACCCAGATTCTTATCCGCTCCCAGCGCGTCGACATCACTCCTTACATCAACCGTCTAACCGAGATCCGCAAAAACAACGACAATATGCTCCTCGGTATCCTGATGGACGATTACATCAACTTCATCGACGTCCTCTCCCAAGAAGCCAACATTATGGACAAGTCCTTCTTTATCGTCATCCCGTATTACCCCAACTCCGAGCAAGAAAAAATGCTCACCGAGACTCGCAACCTCTTCGCTGCTTTCCAGAAAAACAAACAGCAGCCCGTCGTCCGCATTGACCGCCCCACTTACGACAAAGCCGCCGCGGAGATCAACAACCGCGTCGAGACTGTTACTTCCGGCCTCTTCCAAATCGGCATCCATTCCGTCCGTCTCAACACTCAGCAGCTTGCTCAACTCTATTACGATTTCAACAACCCCGACACCGCGGTTCGCGAACCGCTGGTAGATTTTTCCAAACTCGCGACGACCTACGTCAAGAAAGGAGAAAAAAATGCCTAAGAAAAAGAACTTGTCCGCCGCGGAAATCGCCGCCCAGAGCCAGCTCAACGAAGATCTTGCCATCCAGCGCGCCTTCGAGCAGGGCATTACCACCCTCCGCGACCTCATCTCTCCTTCCTCTATCGAGATTCATTCCGACCATTTCCGCCTCGGCACCAAATACGGCCGCACTCTCTATATTTATGGCTATCCCCGCTCGCTCTACACTGGCTGGCTCTCCCCCCTCATCAACATCGATGAAGTCCTCGATATCTCTATGTACATCTATCCCGTCGACACCGGCGTCGTCATGAAAAACCTCCGCAAGAAAGTCACTCAGCTAGAAGCTTCCATGAACGTCAACGCCGAGCGTGGCAAAGTCCGCGACCCTGAGCTAGAAGCCGCCATCACCGACGCCGAGGAGCTCCGCGACCAGCTCCAGGTCGGCGCCGAGAAGTTTTTCCGCTTTGGTCTCTACGTTACTCTCTGGGCCGATTCTCTCGACGAGCTCCGCTTTGTCCAGCAAAAAATCGAGACTCTCTTTGGCCAGCAGATGGTCTTTTCCAAGGTTGCTTCCTCTCAACAGGAGCAAGGTATGCAATCTTGCCTCCCCCAGTGTACTGACCAGCTCCAGATTCGCCGCAATATGAACACCGGCGCCATCTCCACCTCTTTCCCGTTTACCTCCGCCGATTTAACCCAAGAAAAGGGTATCCTCTACGGCATCAATATGCACAACAACGGCCTCGTCATCTTCGACCGCTTCTCGCTTGAGAATGCCAACATGGTCGTCTTCGCCAAGTCCGGTGCCGGTAAATCCTTTACTGTCAAGCTCGAAGCCTTACGTTCTATGATGGTCGGCGCCGAGATTATCATCATCGACCCAGAGAACGAGTACCAGAAGCTCTGTGACGCCGTCGGCGGCTCTTACATCCGCCTCTCGCTTAACTCCGATGTCCGGATTAACCCCTTTGACCTTCCCAAGGTCGTCGATGCGGAAGACGCCAACGACGCTCTCCGCGCCAATCTCGTTACCCTCCACGGTCTCTTCCGCCTCATGCTCGGCGGCACCGCTACTGGTCCCAACGGCTCCGTTACTCCCGCCCTCACCGCCGAAGAAGAAGCCGATCTCGACCAAGCTTTGATCGACACCTACGCCCGTGCCGGCATCACTTCTGATCCCCTCACCCATCAGTCCACTTCCCCCACCATCATCAACCTCTACGACACGCTCCTCCACATGGAAGGCACCGGCCCCTCGCTAGCCAACCGCCTGCGTAAATACACCACCGGTACTTTCGCTGGCATCTTCTCCCAGCAGTCCAATGTCGACATCAACAACCCTATGGTTGTCTTCAACATCCGCGATCTTGAGGATGAGCTCCGCCCCGTCGCCATGTATATCGTTTTGTCCCACATCTGGAACGTCGTCCGCGCCGAGCAGAAGCGTCGCCTACTTATCGTTGATGAAGCTTGGCAGCTCATGCAACACGAAGATTCCGCCAACTTCCTCTTCTCCCTTGCCAAGCGCGCCCGCAAGTATTACCTCGGCCTCTCTACCATCACTCAAGACGTCGAAGATTTTATGGGGACCAAAATGGGTCGCGCTATCGTTGCCAACTCTTCCATGCAGCTCCTCTTAAAACAATCCGCTTCCGCCGTCGACGTCCTCTCGGATGTCTTCAAGTTGACCGACGAAGAAAAGAAACGTCTCGCCAACTTCCCGGTCGGCCAGGGTCTCTTCTTTGCTGGTAGCAACCACGTTCACATCCAAGTCATCGCCAGCGAGACAGAAGAACAACTTATCACCACCAACCCCACTCAAACCACACAACGCTAAAGTTTTTATCTTCCCCCTCTATCTGTTATAATATCTCTATATGATGTACGAGCATTTTGAGCGCCTCAAAGAAAAGCTCTTTTGGCTACACCACCGCGACGACCCCTTCGTCCCCGCCGGCACCACTCCTCTTTCTGAGCCCTCCGCTTCTTCTAGTTTTTCTTCCAGCTCCTTCAATCTCTCTAGTCTCAAGGATTTAAGCTTCGAGACCAAGCGCCTCCTTGTCCTCGCCGCCACTTTCCTCGCCGCCTTTCTCATGCTCGGTATTTTAAAATCCAACTACGCCTCCTACTCTTCCGCCCGCGCCACCGAATCTAACTCTACTTCCACTGCTGAATCCAAACCCGCCTCAACTTCTTCCACCCTCTTCTCCGAACCTCCGATTGACGATTAAGTTTATTATATATATAATATATAGATAATGAAGGTTATTAGACCCGTCCTATTTATCTTTCTTAGCTTCTTTTTGGTCGTAGCCGGCACCACGTCCGTCCAAGCCCTCTCCTCCTCCCGCAAAAAAACCTACGGCTACAACGGCATCTATTTCTACGACCCAGACTGGGTTGCCAAGTTTGGTAGTTGCGACTCTATCATTCTCACCGACCTCACCGGCAATTCTAATGCCGAAAAAGCCTGGAACTTTCTCCTCAACGCCGGCATCTCTGGCGTCTCCGACAACCCCGCCGCCATCGCCGGTATCATCGGTAACCTCATGGCAGAAAGCAACGTCAATCCTTTCGCCCGCAACAGCTCCGGTTGTAGTGGTATTTATCAAGCTTGCGGCGGTCGTAATGACGCACTTATGAACGAACTCGCCTCCCATGGTATCTCTTGGGGTGATGAATCCCAGTCCGATGCCGCCCTCCAAGTCGAGCTTACCTATATGATCAACGAGCCTGGTGAATTTAGCCAATATACTAACAATCTCGGCCGGGTCTCCAATCCTTCTCCTTCTTCCTACGCCGAACTTTTTCTTGTCGTTTATGAACGCGCTATCTATGGTGAAGGTTCCATTCTCGACCCAGGTGTTGCCACCCTCGCCAATGGTAATCTCTATCAAAACGCCTCCGGTCGCCGTAGTTTTGCTGAAAGCGCCTATTCTTCCTTCTCTTCACTCTCCCCCACAGACACCGAAATCTCTTCCTCTCCGTCTAGTTCCGCCTCTAGTAGCTCATCTTCCTCTTCCGCTTCTTATTGTGGCACCAGCACCACCGGCAACTCCATCGCCGACACCGCTATTGACCTAGCCTGGGAAGAAGACCATATCACCGCCGCCATGGAGCACACCGAAGCCGCCTTTCAAGCCAAACCTACTTACACCGCCGCGCTCGAGTCCACCGGCGTCGGAGCCTTTCTTGGTCGGGGCACTCCCGAAGGTCGCGGCGCTTCCTGCGACGTCTTCGTCGCTACCGTCATGCACTACTCCGGTCTCGATACTAGTTTTCCAGAAACCGGCCCCACCGTCCAAGAATCCCACATGGCCTCCAGCTCATCTTATCGCCGCATTACCGAAGCAGAAAATGGTAATTATAGCGCCCTCCAGCCTGGCGACATTATCGTCAATTCTAGTCCCCAGCACATTTATATTTACGTAGAAATCAACGGTCAGCCCAAAATCGCCGAAGCCGGCTACCGCCGCGTCACCGGAGAAATCACTTACTTCTATACCTACCCCGGCTATCACGTTTATCGCTACCTAGGAGGCGCTTAATGAACCAAAACCACAAAAAACTTTATCTCCTCTTTGGCACCTTTGGGCTTATCGTTGTTATTCTTATTGTTATTATTCTCGTTTTAACCCGTCACTCAGAATCCACCCCAGACCCAGATTCCTATGAAGCCATCCAGTCCCAGTCCCAAGACGATCTTATGTCCTATCGCGACTCTCTTCTCTCTTCCGACCCAGTCTTCTCTCTCCTACCATACGATTCTAATCCTGGTCGCGCCTATGGCTTCCGTATTTTCGCCGTCTCCCCTGAGGCCGCCGATACTGCCGTCACCCTCTCTATTACTATCCGCACCTGCGAAGAACCTATCCGCACCAATCTCCGCTCCGCCGCTCTTTCTTGGCTTACCGAGCAGGGAATCGACCCCAAAAACTACCGCCTCATCTACGATAACAACTGCAACTAGTTCACCTCCACATCCTCCACCGCGTTCACGCTCGTGATAATCACTTGGTTTTGCTTAAAGTTCTTCACCAAGGCCTTTTGCCTTGTCTCATCCAGCTCCGAGAACACATCGTCTAGCAACACCACCGGTCTTTTTCTTAGTGTTCGGAAAATTTCCTCCGCTTCAATAAACTTCAGCGCCACAATCATCGACCTTACCTCTCCTCGGCTTGCCGACCCCTCCGCCCCCGACCCGTTAAAGGTAAACTCGTAATTATCTCGGTGCACCCCAAACGTCGTATGCCCCAAGATTCTATCTCGCTCAAACCTCCCCTCTAGTTCCCGTAAATACTCGCTCTCGTCCATCCGCCCTAGGTCAGACTTTACTTCTAGGCTTATCTCGTCTTCATTCTCCGCGATACTCCGATACACCTCGGTCAGCTCCCGGTTGATTTTCTCTGTCTGCTTTTTTCGCTCGCGCGCTATCACTACTCCCAGCTTACTTAGTAGTATATTCCAAGAAAACAGTTCACTCCGCCCCACTCGCTCGTTTTTTAATAGCTCATTCCGCTGCTTTAGTGCTTTGTTGTATTTTACTAGGGAATTATTATACCCTTCGTTGAGCTGCGCCAAGTATCTATCAAAATACTCGCGCTTCCGCGTCGGGCTCGCCGAGACCAAGTTTAGATCGTCCGGCTCAAACAACACAATCGGATAGCGATATTTCTTCGGTAACCGCGCCGTCTTTTTATCGCCGGCCAGAAACGTCTTCTTATCTGTCACCGCATCATAAGTCACCACGATTTTTTCTCCATCCACATACCCCAGCTCCACTCGATAAAACTCCGCCCCTCTCCGCACCATCTCTCGGTCTATCGCCCGGAAGCTCTTTCCCCGCATCGTCTCGTAGATTGCCTCCAATATCGACGTCTTTCCGCTCCCGTTCTCCCCCGAGATCATCGTCGTCGCTTTCCAACATTCCAAATCAAACCACTCGTGGCTCCGGAAATTCGTCAACTTTACAGATTTAATTATCATCACGATTTTAGCGGCATAATAATATGTGTATATTTGTCGCTTTTCTCATTTTTTACCAGTATCGGGCTCAACTTCCCCGAGAATCCCAGCTTCACCTTTTCCTCATCTAGCGCGTTCAGGGCGTCGATCAAGAATCGTGAGTTTAGCGTTATCCGCTCGTCTTTCGTCACTTCCGTCTCTATTTCCGATGAGTTTTCTCCGTATTCATTCGCTACCGCCGCCACGGCAAACGTCCCCGTCGCCGTCTTCGCCTCCAGTACAATCGACCCACCCACTTCTCTCGCAAACAGCGCCGCCAGCTTCGTTACTCGCACTAACTCGTCTTTCGGGACCACAATCTCCGCTTCCACTTCCTTCGGTATCAACTGTCGATAATCCGGGAAGCTCCCGTCGATTAGCTTTGAGGTGATTTCTATCTCTCCCGCCCGGAATCGTACCTGCGTCTCATCAAACAAAATCTCCACCTCCTCCGTCTCTTCGCCTAGGGATCGCATCACTTCCGACAGGGAACTAGTCGGCACAATCGCCTTTACTTCCGCCTGTACTTTTTCTATAAACTTCCGCTCGCTCAGCCGGTATCCGTCCGTCGCCGCAATATATAGCGCCCCGCCGTCCGTATTAAAGTAGACTCCGGTTAACGCCGGCCGTGTCATATCGTTTGAGCTCGCCACCGTCACCTGGTTTACCCCCACCTTAAACTCATCCACCCCCATCTTAAACCTCACCGCCTTTTTCTCGTCTATTCCCGGTAGCTCCGGAAAGTCATCCGCCACCGCTCCGTTTAGTGTCGACTTATATCCCTTAGTCTCCACGTTCACCTTTACTCCGTCTGTTGTAATTTTTACAACATTCCCCTTCGGTAAGTTTGCTGCAAACTCTGCTAGTAGCCTCGCCGGTACGGTAATTACCCCGTCTTTACTCTTCGATACTGGCAAATAATCTACTACCGCCATATCTAGGTTAGTGGTCGTTAGACTTACCTTTCCCGCATCCACTCGGATCAAAACATTGTTTAAGATAGGTAAAGTCGCCTTGCTTCCTGCTGCTACTCGACTCACTATACTGAGCGCTTTAGCTAGTTTCCCCGAATCTACTTCAATCTCCATTTCTTCCTCCTTATTTATTTAGTAGTAATAGTAACCTATGTGGAAAACATGATTTCCGTGTTTTTAATTGCTTTCTCATCTGATAGACTTTTCCACCAACCCCAGCTCCATACTCCACCAGCCGCGACAATTCTACACATTCTAATTCGGTTTGGTTTATAGCTAATCTAGCTTTGCACAGTTTTTCGCACCGTAACCCCG
This sequence comes from Candidatus Saccharimonadota bacterium, assembly GCA_017460225.1. Lineage (GTDB taxonomy): Bacteria > Patescibacteriota > Saccharimonadia > Saccharimonadales > Saccharimonadaceae > Nanosyncoccus. The sequence continues at coordinate 56,949 of JAFUBM010000005.1, read as the reverse complement.
CACAAATATCACTCATTTTTCCACCAAGTAATCCACAGTTTTTACTTCGGCTATCCATAAATCGCCTCGCGAATCTGCTCCACTTGGTCTCGGAGCATAAAATCCGTTTTTTGTTCCGCCTCGATGCGTTTTAGGCCGTTCATTACGGTCGTATGGTCTTTTACTCCCACTTCCGGTGCAATCTTAGTGGTTGACATCCCTAACTCTTTCGATAGTAGATACATCGCCACCTGCCTTGCGGTTTTGATATTGCTCACTCGGCTTTTTCCAGTCATTTCTATCACGGTCAAGTTGTAGTATTTTGCCACCTTCTCCACCACCTGTCTTGCGGTGACGTTTCTTCGTCGCTGCACCACCGAGCCGGAGATATACCCCTCGTTGATTAGCTCCAGCGGGCTCATTCCGCGGATTTCGCTCGTCACCATAATCTTCTGGAATTCTCCCTCAAGGTCGCGAATGTTGGTTTTGACGTTTTCCGCAATAAACTCAATCGCTGCGTCTTCGATCTCTTGCCCCATAAACTCCGCCTTGGCTTTCAAGATAGCGCATCTATCCTCAAAGCCGGGGAACTGCAAGTCATACGCTCCCGCCCAAGTTAGTCGGCTCGATAGCCTCGCGTCTAAGGTCTTGATTTGGTCGGGTAACCGATCGCTCGTTACGATAATCTGCTTATTTGCCTGATGTAGGTCGTTAAAAATATTGAAAAACTCTTCCTGGCTCCGGTCTTTCCCGATAATCATCTGGAAATCGTCGATAATCAGCACATCCAGCTTCTGGTATTTCCGCACAAACTCCTCGCCCTTGTTTGCTCGGATTGAGTTGATAAATTCCGAATAAAAATGATTCATCGTGATGTACAACACGCGGCACTTCGGGTCTCGCTCCAGGATGGCGTTTCCGATCGCCTGTACCAAGTGTGTCTTACCTAGCCCCGGCCCGCCGTATAGGAAAAACGGATTGTACTTTCCCCCGGGCTGCTTCACGATTAGTCGTGCCACGCCCGCCGCCAGGTCGTTATTTCTCCCCACTACAAAGTTGTCCAAGGTATACTTTGAGTTTAGCCCCGTATTGAATCCACCCGTCGGCTTCATGCCGCGCATCCGTCCGGCCAGCTCCCCCACAGAGCTCATCCGCTCCGCTCCCCCTAGGGTTATTCCTTCCTCATTCCTGATTTCTCGCGACCGTACCTTAGTCTTGCCGGTCGACTTCACCGTAAAATCTATTTTAGTTAACTCTATTTTGTTATGTCTAAACGCCTCCATTAACATCTCTAGATACTTCGACTCTAGCTGTTTAGTCACAAACACATTCGGCGCGCCAATCGTCGCCACCTTCGCTTTACGGTCTAGATTAGTCAGCTCCACGTCCTTAAACCACGTCTTAAAGGAGGCATCCGAGACTTCTCTCTGGACTTCTGCCAACACATTCTGGAACACATCAAACATGGTTTGTTTTTTCGACCTCCTTAACTCCCTCCATTATACCCTATCTCTCCAAAGTTTTCCACAAGTTCGCAAGAAGATTTTTTTATTTTCTAATATAGATTTTTCTAACAGGGAACAACTTTTCCACTTTTTCGCCAGCTAACCTGTTTCGTTGTGGAAAACTCCTTGTCATTCGTGGAAAACTCTGCTATAATAGACCAAATAATTGCAATTAAATAAACTATATAGGATTTCTATTTTATGCCTAAACGTACGTATCAGCCCCACAAGCGCCAACGCAAAGCTGAGCATGGTTTCATGAAGCGCAACGCCACCCACGCCGGCCGCCTCGTCTTGAAGCGCCGCCGCCTCAAAGGCCGCAAACGCCTCACATATTAATTCCAGTGGAAAGAACCCTAACGGGTTCTTTCTGTTTTTGGCTGGCGGGGGTCTCTCCCCGCCAGAAATATCAGTCATTTCTTGCCGGCGAGGCGAACGGTTCTTTCGAAGCGACTAAAGAAAATCCACGGATTTTTCGAGACGGACACGAAGGCGAGCAAAACGTGGCCGGTGCTACCCGAACGGCTTTGCGAGCCGCTCGACTGGACGTCGAGAAAAATCAGACTGGATTTTCCCTAGCGAGAAAGAATCCTTCGCCGTTATAGCCAGCCAAGAAATGACCACAATATGTTATAATATATATATGCTAAACAGTAAATACCGCTTCCACTCCCGTGGCGGAGTAAAACACACTTATCTATCCGGCAAAACCATCCGCCGCCCGGAAGCCTCTCTGATTTTTGCGCCCAACTCGCGTGGCTGCAATCGTTTTGCTGTGGTTGTCTCTAAAAAAGTCTACAAATCCGCCGTCGCCCGGAACCGGATTCGCCGCCGCGTCTACGAAGCTTTACGTCTTGATCTTAACCGTCTGTTGCAGTTCCCGCGCGACTATATCTTTGTGATTTACGATCGCAAGGTTAAAGATCTACCCTTTGCCGATCTCCAAAAGCTTCTCCGTTCTCTTTATGAGGAAAGTATGCTACAATAAGGTGAACTTATGATTGATACTATTATCATCCGTCCTATCACTAACATCCTCTTTTTGATTTACAACCTCGTTGGGGACTTTGGTATCGCTATCATTCTCTTTGTGATTCTCGTTAAGCTCTGTATGTATCCCCTGACTCGCTCTCAGCTTCGCCAGACCAAGCTGATGCGCAAGATTCAGCCCGAGCTCGCCCAGATTAAGAAGAACTGCAACGGCAACCGCCAGCTCGAGTCGCTTCAGACCATGGATCTCTATAAGAAGTACAACGTCAAGCCTTTCCGCTCGATTCTCACTCTCTTGATTCAGCTCCCGATGTTTATCGCGATTTTTGGCGCCATCCGCATTATGGTTACTCCGCCCACGGTCGAGAAAAATCTCGACTCTCGTGCCTACTCTTTCGTCAAGACCGACGGCTCCAACATCTCCAGTGTCATCTCTCTCCAAAACGCCTATCTTGAGTCTACGGCAGAGGACAAGACCTACGATTTCCATCCCACTCTCCTCGGCCTTGTTAATCTCGAGGTTACCCCCGGTTTTAAGTCTAAGTCCGCGGTTGCTATGCTCGCCCTCTCTATCCTCGCGGCCTTTTCTCAATATCTCCTCTCTCGCCAGCAACGTCCTTCTGGCAAGTCCAAGAGCAAATCTTTCCGCCAGCTGATGAAGGAAGCCGGCGAAGGTAAAGAGCTCGACCAAGCCGAGATCAACGATATGTCCATGGCTCAGATGTCCTATATGATGCCTGTTATACTCCTCCTGATTATGATCAATCTCCCCGGCGCACTCGTCCTCTATTATTTCTTATCTAACGTCATCACTTACGTCCAGCAATCTCTCGTCCTCAAATCCGCCGAAGCCGAGATGGAAACCCTCGGCGACAAAGCCATTCTTAAAGAACTAAAACAATTCACCAACCTCAAAGAGGGTGAGGTTATAGAAAACAAAAAATCCGGTACAAAAATCACACGCATCTCCGCCAAGTCTACTAAAAAGAAAAGGAGATAATTATATGAACCAAGACGAATCCATCCGCTTCGCCACCAAATACCTAGAAGACCTGTTAAGTTTCTTCGGGATTAACGTTGCGGTCTATTCCACGGTCGACGACGAAGTCATCCAGCTTTCCGTCCCATCGACGTCCATGAACAGTTTATTGATCGGCAAGAACGCCGAGAACCTTCGCTGCCTCCAGCACGTCGTATCCCAGGCTTTGATTTCCAAAAACGCCGAGCTCACTCGGGTCAACGTCGACATCGCCGACTACAAGCGCCAGCGTGCCGACCGTATCGCAGAGCGTGCTGAGGGTTGGATCAAAAAGGTGCGTCAGACCGGTGAGTCTATGACTATCAACCTCAACGCCGCCGACCGCCGTGTCGTCCATAAGCTTGCGGAAGATTATTCCGACGTCACCACCCACTCCGAAGGTGAAGGCCGCGACCGCGTCCTCATCATCTCCAAAAAGGAAGACTAACCTAAAAGCTCCCCGAAAGGGGAGCTTTTTTATTCTTCTATGGAGCTATCACCAATAATAATGATAAAGTCGTATCCAACCGGCGAAATCCCGTTCGGCAGCTCCGCCATATCTTTCATCTCCACTCCATAAAAATCTTCCAGCGCTTTCTTCGTTTCCGGCTTCAATCCTTCGCTCGTGTCATAGATTTCGATATCTTCCGTGTAAGCATATTCGCCCTCCGGCGCATCATCGATCGCCTTGATGGTGTAGCCGCGCTTTTCTAGCCGTTCGCGCTCTGTCGCTGCCACGCCCGCTTCGCCTGTGCCGTTGAGGACCAAGAGCTCTGCGCCCTCGCGCTCTGCCGGGTTGCTCTTCAGCATCCGCGCGATATATTCTTGCAGTTTTGTGTATCTGTCAGCGCCTTCACTCGGGATTACGTAGGAGATGCCGCCAATGTTAGCTGTCGTCATATAGTAGGCGTCGCCTACCAGCGGAATCTGCCGCATTGAGTCGAGGTCAAAGGTCTCGAGTAGATGCATCCCGGTCTTCATCGCTTCCATATCGAGGTTTGAGCGCAAGTTGTCGCCCAGCGCATTGAGAATTGTCAGCGCGTCCGTCAAGCTCAACCCCTTCTCCACAACCTTATTCTTGATACCGATTAAGATTTTCTGCTGGGAGTTGCCACGGGTAAAGTCGCCATACTGTGTACCGTGCCGCGCTCGGGCTAAGCCTAGAGCTTGCTCGCCGCCTATTGTATACTCCACCCCTGCCTCGTATACCGCCCCCGTCCAGTTATAATCATTGATGTCTTCGTCGAGCGTGATAGTAATTCCGCCGAGCGTGTCCACGATGGAGACTAGCGCCCCCCAGTTCATGTGGACAAAGTATTGCGTCTCGATTCCCAGGATTTCTTGGATCTTCGCCTGCAAAGCGTTCGCTCCCTCCGCCTCTTGCTCAATTGTTAGCGGCTTGTCGTATTTGAATGTCGCGCACCAGTAGACTTCGTTTACCTTTCCGGTCGAGGTGCAAGTGTAGCCAGCCTTGAGGTCGCGCGGTAAGGATACCATCGCAATATCTCCCGTTTCTTGGTCAAGCGACAAGATCATGATGGAGTCCGTTAGGGAAGAACCGTCGTGCGTGCCGCCGCCGTAGCCCGTCCCGCTCGCATCAAACCCGCTCGTGCCGTAGAGCAAGATGTTCGTCCGCCCGTTGGCGTCGGTCTTGAGCGGCTCGTAGGTTTCGCTTGTCATCGCGCCGATGGCGCTCCAGACACTCCCCTCGCCTCCGGTCAACTTCTTGATCAAATCATTTCCCCAGAAGTAGAGATAGACTCCGCCACCGATAATTGCGATAAGTAGGATAGCCAAAACAATCTTTACTACAAGCTTGCCTTTCGACTTCTTCTCCGCTTTCTTTTGCTTTGCTAGCGCCTTGCGCTCTTTCTTGGCTGCCTTTTCGGCTTTTTTAAGTTCGCGCTTTGTTTTCTTCTCGTTTTTCATCTCAATTACTTCGGCGTCGTCTACTTCCTCTAGTCGCCCCTCGCTTGTTCCGCCTTTGTCTTCTTCACCCAGGTCAAAGCTCTCTACCGGCGCCAAAAAATCCTCGTGTGCTTCTTCGCGTTTTCCAAACAACTCTTCCTCTAGCCGTGTATCTACCTTTGTCTCACGTACTTCGTCTGCTATCTCGATTTTTACCGGCCGAGTCTTCTTAACCGCTTTTTTCTTTGCGGGAGTAGCCTTCCGTGCTGGTTTGCTCGCGGGCTTCTTTGGCGCGGTTTTTTTTGCCGGTTGCGCCAACTTCTCCGCTTTTGAACGGGTTACGAGTTTCGAATCTTTTGCCTTACGGACGGAGAACCCGTCGATCGTCTTTTCTTCTTTGACCATTTGTCTTATAATTATAGCATATATGTCCGCCAAATTAACAAAAAAGCAAAAGCAAATTGTTGATTTTATCTCCGCCTTCGTGGAAGAGCACAACTACTCCCCGTCTTATCGTGAGATTATGTCCGGTCTCGGGCTTTCTTCTGTCTCTGCTGTCGCCGAACACATCGATAATTTAGTAGAAAAAGGCGCTCTTAAGAAGACTCCTGGCACCGCTCGCTCGCTCGAGGTTGTCGACCTCTCCTTTCCGGAGACTACCGCCCTCTTCCAGCTCAAGCTCAAATCCGCTTCTGAGGAAGACGCCGGCACTCTCCTCCGTGCCGCCGAGCTCCTTGGTCTTGACCTTGGCGCCTAATATATATATAATATATCCAGGAGAAAGGTTATGCCTAAACACAAACATCAAACATCCAAATCCTCCTCTGTCCGCCGTCGCAAGTTTAGTCCTCTGCGCTTTGTTTTCTGGCTTATTCTCTTAGTCTTAGCCGGCGTCGTCATCTATGGAGCTTACCGCTTCTTGTTTGATAAGTCTTATAATCTCCCGGAGCTTGCTTCGGCGGAGACTTCCTCTAGTAGCTCCGCCCCGGTTGCCGCTCCGCTCTCATCTTCCTCAGACACTACCACAGACTCTTCCTCTGCTTCCGCTTCCTCCGCCACGGATAATCCCGATGGTAAGACCCCGGAGAAGTACGACGGCGCTAGTGCCAACGCCGCCCCCTCCCTCACGGGTAATTTGACCTACGCCGCCGTCTCCGGCGACCAGTTAGTTCTCCGCACCAACATCGACCAGTATCTTTCCTCCGGCTCCTGCACTCTCTCTCTGGTTAACGGCGATAGTCAGCTCACCGTTTCCGCTGCCATTCTCCCCGAGGCCGCTTCGTCCACCTGCGAGGGTTTTGACATTCCACTCTCTAGCCTCACTACCTTCTCCGGCGAGACTTCCATCCAAATCACCCTCACTTCCGGCGATCGTTCCGGTATTATCAGCGGGAGGGTTAACTTATGAACCTCCCCAAGTCCCACGCCCATCTCGTCTTCAAACTTCTCTTTAGCTTCTCTTTTGCCGCCGTCTTTACTTTTCTCGCGCTTAAGCTTCCGTCTTCTTCTACCGCCATCTCTCATTCCGACTTCCGCGCCGGTAATATCATCTCCGACTACATGATGAGCCAGTCCGACTCCATGTCCGTCTCGGAGATTCAGGCGTTCCTATCTTCAAAAGGGAATTGCCACAATACGGACACTTACAAAGCCGATTGGTATCCTAGCGTCCACTACCACATCTCAGACGGCCACTTCGTCTGTCTCGCCGAAGAGCGCTTTGCTACTTCCGGGACCAACTACGGTGATCTCCTCGAGGATGGCGAAGCCTCCCAGACCGCCGCAGAGATTATCTACGAAGTTGCCCAAGAATACCAGATCAACCCCCAGGTCCTGATTGTCCTCCTCGAAAAGGAACAAGGTCTCATCTCTGACTCTTGGCCCAACTCCCGCCAGTACAAAGCCGCCACCGGCTACGGCTGCCCCGACACCGCTCCTTGTAACGAGAAGTACTATGGTTTCAAGAACCAGCTATCTAAGGCTGCCGAGCTTTTCCGCACCGTCCTCGACGGCGGCTGGACCAACTATCCCTTGGGCGAAAACTTTATTTATTACAACCCCAACAGTAGCTGCGGCGGCTCCGTCGTCAATATTGAAAACCTCGCCACTTCCGCCCTCTATCGCTACACTCCGTACCAACCTAACGAAGCCGCCCTCAGCGTCGGCTACGGCACCGTCTCTTGCGGCGCCTATGGCAACCGCAACTTCTTCTACCTCTTTGTCGACTGGTTCGGCGACCCAACCATCACGGTCAAACCTCTAACCGCCGCCGACGCTATCGCTAGCGTTTCCGATATAGAAGTCGTCCCCACTGTCCTCGCGCTAGAATACCGCTCCAGCCTCAAACAGGTCGGCTGGCTTGATTGGTCTGCTGGTGGCGAAGTATCAGGCAGCTCCGGGTATTCGCTTTTGATGGACGCTTTTGCTATCCGTCTCGCGGATGACCAATCCGGCATCCTTTATCGCGCCCACATCCAAGATTTAGGATGGGAGTCGGCCTATCATCAAGACGGAGAAATCAGTGGCCAGTCCGGCAGTAGCAAGCGCATCGAAGCCATCGAGATCAAACTCAGCGACGAACTCTCCAGCTCTTACGACATCTACTACCGTGCCCACGTCCAGGACATCGGCTGGCAAGATTGGGTCAAAAACGGCGAAGTCGCCGGCACTACCGGCCAGTCCAAGCAGATTGAAGCCATCCAGATTTACATCGCCCGGAAAACGTCCGTCATCAATCTCGATTCTCGTGCCCACGTCCAGGACATCGGCTGGCAAGATTGGGTCAAAAACGGTGAAGTCGCCGGCACTACCGGTCTCTCCAAACGTGTTGAAGCTCTTGAGATTAAACTCATCAGGCGCTCCAGCCCCTAGTAGCAATCTTAAAAATATGCTATAATATAATCATTAATGACCAAACCTTCCTCTAAAAGTATAGCAATCAACATCCAAAGCGAAGTCCAGTTTTTTACGGTTGAGCCGCTTCTAGAGGAGCTCAAGCGTTCGTTTAAGGAAGTCAGGATCGTTCTTGACTCTTTTGAGTCCAACCACGATGGCTACGAAAGCCTATCGAGCCACGTTACAGAACTGCTTAAACGTCAAGGGCTCCATCCGGAGTTCTCCCAAAATCTCACCAACCGCGTTTTTGACATCTATCTAACTCCTTACAGCGACGACCCGATTCGGGCCAAATGCTACCTAAAATACGAATACGGCACCCTCAACGCTAAACCCATTCTAACCTACATTCCAACCAAAATGGAGCGCTTCCATGGCTTCCTTTGCCAAAGCACCGTCACCTCGTCCCTCCTCTCTTGCTACGGCAAGACTTTCCCGGTAGACAACCTCCGCTTCTATGGCAAAAAACGCCGCGCGCCCAAAACCGCCCAAAAGCGCCTTCTCTTCGCCCCGACTTTTAATGACCAAGACAAAGCCGAGGAGTTTCAAAAACTTATCAAGATCCTTAAGTCCGACTATCACATCATCGTCAAAAGTCATCACGGCATCGCCTACTTAAAGACCAACCAACAAAAGAAAGATGTCCTTGAGAGTTTAGCCGATGAATACTACGGTCCAGAGACTAGCCTAAGCGAGCTTATTCTGGATTCTGACGTTTGTCTCTTTGGCAATTCCTCGGCCATCGGCGAAGCCCTTTATGCTGGCGTTCCGTGCGCCGTTTTTGCCCACGATTTAAACTACTTCAAATACGGAGACCTTAGCACGACTCAGTACCAACTAGTCAAAGCCGGCTATCTTCCTTTCGCGGACAACATCAGCCAGGTCAAGGCGGCCGTCGACAAAGCACTAAGCGAAAAATTCATCAAAAAACAACGTGATCTTGCCAAGATTCTTTTCCCTCAAAATTATCGCACCGGCACCAAGGGTTACCTAGACGCCATCAACTATTTCCTCAACAGCCAAGAAGCCAAAGATTATGTCATCTTCCATGACGAAATCTCAAAATCTCGTCGCGAAATGGTGGCAGCTAAAGACGCAGAAATCGAACATTGCGCCCAAATCCTCAAGGGCTACGAAGACGGCAAACTGTTTAGCCTAGCGCGGAAACTTTATCAAATAGAAGGGAAAATTCGCCATGTCAAAAGTTAAAATCGGTTATCTCGGTGGCTGTTGGGATCTCTTCCATATCGGCCATCTTAATTACATTCGCGAAGCCAAAAAGCGTTGCGATTATCTAATCGTCGACGTCACTCCGGACGAAATCATGTACAAGCAAAAAAACAAGTACCCCATCATAGGAGAGGCCAATCGCCTCGCCGTCGTCCGCGCCATCAAATACGTTGATCGTGCCGAACTTTCCGACGAAGACAGAGATTTTGGCGCTCTAAAAAAGTACGGCTTCAACATTTTGTTTATCAGTGAAGACCACAAGGGCAAAGATTATTATAATAATCTCGAAAAAACCATGAATGAGCTAGGCGTAACCGTAGTGTATCTACCATATACAAAAGGCATCTCTTCTACTCAAATCCGCAACGACCTAAGAAAACAGCCCGAAAACGCCTAATCCGCCCGATATATGGTAAAATATATCTATGGCTAAACAGAAAAAATCTCGTATCTCTCTCCCCAGAAAAGTCGTTTGGACGCTCAAAAACGAAGGCGTCAGTTCTCTCGTCCGCAAGACCAAAAACTACGTCGCCAGCAAATCCGCCACAAAAGACAATCTCGTCGTCAAAGATTTATTGTTTATTAACGGCTGTGGTTTACCTCATCCCGCCCGCTATCGTGTCGACCACCAAATCGAGCAGCTTGAGGCGCGCGGTTTTTCTTGCGACAAGGTCTTCTATGACAATCTCGATCCTTCCGTCCTAAAGTTCTATCGGGGTTTTGTTTTCTTCCACTGTCCCATCACTGACGAAGTCGAAGCCCTTATCAACCAAGCGCATTATTTCAACAAAACCTGCTTTTTCGACATCGACGATCTCGTCATTCATCGCCGCTACACCAACCAAATCCCCTATGTCGCCGCCATGGATCGGGAAGACAAGGCCGAGTATGACGACGGCGTCATTCGCATGGAAAAGACCCTGAAGCTTTGCGATTGTCTCATCACCTCCACTTCCGCTCTCGCCCGCGAGCTTTCCGAAAACTATCAAAAACCCGTCCTGATCAACCGCAACGTCGCCAGCGAAGAAATGCTCAAGCTCTCCCTCGACGCCATCTCCGCTGTCCAGCCGCACCCAGAAAAGTTTATTATCGGCTACCTCTCCGGCAGCATCACCCACAACCCTGACTTCGACTTGATTAAGCCCGCCATCTTGCGCTTGATGTCTGAACATAGCAACGTCTATCTCGAAGTCATGGGCTATCTCGACCTTCCTGAGGAGTTCGAGCCTTTCAAGCGCCGCATCATCAAGAAAAAGTTTTCCGATTGGCGCAAGCTCCCCAAGATTATCGCCGACCTCGATGTCAACCTCGCTCCGCTCGCGCCCTCAATTTTTAACGAAGCCAAGTCTGAGAACAAATGGACTGAAGCTGCCCTCGTCAACACCTTAACTATCGCTTCCGACCTCGGCGCTTTCTCCGAAGTCATCGAAGACGGCAAAACCGGTCTCCTTGCCAAGACTCCCGACGATTGGTACGAGAAGCTCAAGTTTGCGCTCGAGTCTCCCGCTGAAGTCGCCGCGATTGTCGCTCGCGCTAATCGCCTCGCTTCCAAACGCTACGTCACTACCTACTCCGGCCGTGACCTCTCCGCCTACATCGAGTCCCATCTCGCCAAAAATATCGGTTTTGTCCTCCCCACTACCAACGTCTCTGGCGGCGTCAACGTCGTTATTAAACATTCCAACATTTTACGCAACCACGGTTTTGACGTTACCTTGATTTCCGAAGCCAAACCTTCCGACAACATCAAAAACTCCGACGGCGAACTCAATGTCGTCTCTTCTGTCGTTCATGATTTCGTCGCCCACTTCGACACCCTCGTGGCTACTCTCTGGACCACCACTAATTTTGTCAAGTCCTATCCTAGCGTCAACCAGCGCGCCTATCTCGTCCAAAACTTCGAGACTGGCTTTGCCGAACCCGGGAATCCCGCGCGCTTTGTCGCCAACTCTACTTACTGTTCTCCCGCCGGTACTCTCCAGTATCTCACTATTTCCGAATGGTGCAAAAATTGGCTCAAAGACGATTTTGGCCAATCCGCTAAATACGTTCCAAACGGTCTCGACCTTTCTCGATTCAAGTTCCATGAACGCTCCTTCAGAGGGAAGAAGATCAAACTCCTCGTCGAGGGCAACTCCGCTGACTATTACAAAAATGTCGACGAGAGTTTTCGCGTCGTCGAGCGGCTTGACCTCTCAAAGTTTGAGATTCACTACCTCTCTTACGAAGGTGAGCCTAAGTCTTGGTATCATGTTGACCATTTCCATCACAAAGTCCCCGCCGACAAAGTTCATGAAGTCTATGCCTCTTGCGACATCTTACTCAAATCCAGTCTCCTAGAAAGCTTTTCTTACCCCCCGCTAGAGATGATGGCCACCGGCGGTTTTGCCGTTGTCGCGCCCAACGAAGGCAATGCCGAATATCTTGCCGACGGCGACAACTGTCTCCTCTACGAGCAGGGAAATCTCGACTCTGCCGTCGCTCAAATCAACCGCCTCGTCGAAGACAAAGCCCTCCGTCAGCGCCTCGCAACCGGCGCCAAAATTACCGTCCACTCCCGCGATTGGCAACATCTCGAAGACCGGATTATTAAGTTCTATGACTAGCCCTCGCCTCGCTCTTTATCTCTACGAAGATTCCGCCTCCGCCCAGTTCCGCTATCGTGTCCTAAACCCCTCCGTCGCCTGCGCCAAGAGTCAAACCTGGCACGTGCAGTACTTTTCTAAGTCTGAGCTCATCAAACTCCGCAGCAAACTTCCGTCCGCCAGTCTCCTCATCATCGAGCGCCAGACCGCCAAAGACCGTCTCGTACTCGACCTTATTGCCGAGGCTAAGCGCCTTGGCGCCAAAGCCATTTTTGACCTCGACGATTTAATTTTCGACTATCGCGACCTCCCGCTCCTCATGCGCTCCACCAACAGCAAAAACGTTGCTTATTGGCTCGGGTATTTTTGGGGTATCCGCCGGATCGCTAAGCGTGTCGACGGCTTCCTTACTACCAACGACTTTTTAGCGCAAAAACTCCAGCGCACGTTCAAGCGGCCCGTTGCCGTCATTCCCAACTCCCTCAACACCGCTCAGCTCCACGCTTCTGAGCACGCTCTTAAAAGCCAAAAGCCCCACTCCGGTTTTTCGCTCGGCTACTTCTCCGGCTCCCCAACCCACGCTAAGGATTTCCGTCTCATCGAGCCGGCCGTCTTACGCTTTCTCGAGGCCCATTCCGACGCCAAACTCAAGGTTGTTGGCTATATGGATTTCTCTCCTCGCGCCAAACGCCTGATTGACGCCAAACGTATCACGTTTGAACCGCCCGTCGATTTTGAGAAGCTCCAGGAAAAAATCGCCGCCGTCGACGTCAACCTCGCTCCTCTCGTCGTCAATGATTTTACCAACTGCAAGTCCGAGCTCAAGTTCTTTGAAGCTGCCATCGTCGAGACCCCAACCATCGCCTCCCCCAGCTTCACTTTTTCTCACGCTATCAAAGACGGCAAAACCGGCCTCCTCGCTCGTCCCGATGAATGGTCCACTAAGCTCGAGTTTCTTTACACCCATCCCGACCAATCTAGAAAAATCGCTCTCGCCGCCAAGGAGTATTGTCTCAAAACCTACTACGGCAAAAATTATCTCACCGCAGTCGAAGGAGCCTACAATGCGCTCGCCTAACAAATTCAAAGTTTTCCTCAAACGCTCCATCCTCATCCCCGCTCTCTACACTTTCTTTACTCACCCCTTTGCTCCGCGTCTCCGTCGCCTTCCGGCCGCCGCGCCCCAGGTCCCTAAATCCCCAGCAAAGGTTTCCGTCGTCGTTCCAAACTATAATTACAAAAGATACCTCAAGCGCCGTCTTCTCTCGATTCTTCGCCAAACTTACCCAGTTTTCGAGCTCATCATTCTCGACGACGCCTCAACCGATGGCTCGCAAAGCTATCTCGAAAAGCTTCTCCCTAAGCTCCGTGCTCAATTTCCCGGCACTTCCATCAAGTTCCTCCCCAGCGCCCAGAACTCTGGCAAATCCATCAACCAATGGCAAAAGGCTTTCTCGCTTGCTTCCGGCGATTTTCTTTGGCTCGCCGAAGCCGATGATCTTTCCGCCCCCACTTTCCTCGCTACCGCCATGCAAAAGTTCAAGCACCCAGAAGTCGTTATGAGTTTTGCCAACTCCGTCGCCATCAACCGCTTCGGCTCGGTTCTAACGCACGATTTCCAAACTCGCTCCGTCGACAAACAACGCTCCGGCCACTTTACTAAAGACTTCGTCGCCGACGGCAGGGAAGAGATCCTTCGTTTTTTCGCTGTCAACTGCGAAATCCCTAACGTCTCCTCCGTCATCTTTCGCCTCGGCCAGAAGATTCCTTTCGATAAGTATCTTTCCGAAGCCAAAAAGTTCCGCCAAGTCGGCGACTGGTATTTTTATCTCCAAGTCCTCCGCCATGGTCAGCTCGCCTATTCCGCCGCCGCGCTCAACTTTTTCCGCCTCCACGGCTCCTCCGCTACCGCCCAGTCCCAAAAATCCGCCAAGCTTCTCGGCGAAGTTAAGTTTATTCATCGTCTTCTCGCAGAAGAATACCCTCTGCCCGAAGCGACTCTCGCCGCCATCGATCAAGAAGAGCAACGCCTCGCGAGTGTGTTAAAATAGTTTTATGAAAACCAAACTCCTCGCCCTACTAAAAAATCCCAATCTGTATTTGATTTTGTTCTGCGGCGCTCTGCTTGCCATGTCGACCCGGCACGTCCTGTCTACCAACTCAATCCCGCACTCTCTCATCATCTTGATTATCATAGCTTTATTATATCTGGGTATTCTATGGGCGTTCTTTTATCTGCGGCGCAAGCAAGTCCCGCTAGAAAAGATTTTTCTCCTGCTCGCCATCCCTCTCGGCGTTTTATTTATTATCTTTCTCCCGCCCGGCGAGTCCCCCGACGAAATCATGCACTTCAAACGTGCCTATTCTATCACGGAAGGCTATTTTATCGCTGAGACTTATGACGATTTTGGTCACGCCGGCGCTAAATTACCTTCCGGCTTCCAGACTTCCTTAGTAGAGACGCCGGAACACGGTGCTTATGCCACCGTGATTGAGAGATTAAGCGAGCCGGTCTCTAGCGAAACCAGCTATGTTCCGTTCAACAACACCGCGCTTTACTATTGGCTCAGCTATCTTCCGCAGGTTATTGGCGTACTTTTTGGCAAAGCTGTCGGTGCCTCGCTCGAGCTAATCGCTTATTTTGCCGAGATTGTCGATTTTATCGTCTGGCTCGTTCTGATATATTTTTCCATCAAACTCACCCCGAAGTTTAAGCAGCTCCTCCTCTTCTTTTCACTCCTCCCCATCACGCTCCAAGAAGCCACCTCTCTCGCCCCCGACGCTCTGGCGATTGGTCTAGGCCTCTTCCTTACGTCTTATGTCTGTTACCTAATCTACACTCGCCAAACCCGCCTCAAACCCCTGGAGATTGCTCTGCTTTATCTCGTAGCCATCCTTGTTGGCTACTGTAAAATTGTTTATCTCCCGCTCGTCGCGCTTTATCTTCTCATTCCCGCAAAAAGGTTTGGTTCTCCGCGTGCCAAGTGGATTCATGCTTCCATCCTCATCATAGCTTTGCTCGTCCTTAATCTCAGTTGGCTCGCCACTTCTTCAAGGTTCCTCGTTGAATTTAACGCTGGCGTCAATCCCGGAGAGCAGCTTGCCGGCATCTTGCACAACCCGCTTCGCTATCTCATGGTATTATTTAATAGCCTAAACACCATGGGCGAGTTCTACCTCACGTCGTTGCTCGGTATCAATCTTGGCTCTTTCACCTTTAACCTTCCCACTATCTTCTTCTTCCTGTCTTTTGTCTTGCTCGTCCTCTTGCTCGCTCAACGCGACGAGGCGATCAAAATCACTCCGTTTGAACGTCTGGTCTTTGGCGGCGTCTTTTGCCTAGTCGCGCTCCTCGTCTTTACTAGCATCTATATTCAGTGGAGCCCCGTCAATTTGCCTTTTGTTGACGGCGTCCAGGGACGCTACTTCTTGCCTATCATTCTGCTCATCCCGCTCACTATCGCTCCCTATGCCCGCTCCAAATCCACCGCCGTCTCTCGTCCATCGTTGGTTTCACTCAACACTATCGTCTGTTACTCTCTTACTACCAACTTGCTTGCCGTTACGATGTTCTTTGCGCAGAACCTCTAGGACTATGCTATAATAGTCTCAGTACCAAACCTAAACGGAGGTTGTCTATGTCTAGTTTTTTCCAAAAGCACAGTAGTAAGCTGCTCACGCTCCTCTTTTTTGCCACGTTATTTATGTTTGGTCTCCATTTTCTCCCCCAAGTCAACGGCAATTTCGACGAAAACACCGAGCAAAACATCCTCCTCTCAAACGTCAAAGATTACGCCGAAGCTTTTCATGTTGAAGAAGTCGCCACCGCCATCCACAACCGGCAGATTCTCGCCATCAGCGTCGACCCCAACCGTGACCACGGCATTGCTCCTTATTATCCTTTTGCTCCCATCCTCGTCCTAAAAACCAAGTATCCGCACCTCACTTCCGTTTTGTGGCATTTCTACACTTACTGCCTCGCTTTTATCGGTGTCGTTTTCTTCTACCTACTCTTACGGTATCTATTCAAGAGCAAAAAGTTGTCCCTCCTCCTGACTCTCCTCTACTACCTCACTCCTCGGATGTTCGTCGACAGTCTTCACAACAACAAAGACATCGTGTTTATGTCGCTACTTGTGGCGATGATTTACTTTGGCATCCGCTTCATCAAAGAAAAACGCTTCCGCTGGGCATTACTGTTTGCCTTCTTCGGCGGCTTTGTCTGTAACATCAAAATCCTCGGGCTTTTCTTTGTCGGTGTCATTGGTCTAGGCTACCTCAGTTACTTAACCATCAAAAAAGAATGGACTCGGCACAATTTTCTGTGCGGGCTCACCGCCGCCGTCACTGTACTTTGTTGGTATTTCGCCCTGACTCCCGCCATTTGGGGTAACGGCCACTTCGCCTTAATCGAGTACGTCCAGTATTGTCTCGGCAATGCCGTTAATTTTAGCGCCAATACCGCCGTGATGTTCGAGGGCGTCATCCACCGCCACAGCGAAAATCCTCTCCCGTGGTATTATATTCCCAAGCTCATCTTGGTCACTCTCCCGCTCATCATCTCCGCTCTCTTTGTCGCCTCAAGTGTCGCCATCGTCATCGACCTAGTCCGTAGCCTCAAGACAAAGCGCTTTGACTTCACCAATTTTGCTTTTTTGCTCGTGTTCGCCATGTTTCTCGTCCCGTTCCTTTTTGCCATTCTCTCTAACCCCAACCTTTACAATGGCTGGCGCCACTTCTATTTCCTCTACGCTTTGATGCTTATCGTCGGCAGCTATCTCGTCTTCCAGCTCAAAGACCGCTCAAAGCCCAGCTTAATTCTGACGGTCATCATCTGTCTCACTCTCATAAACAACGTTTGTTGTCTCTTCAAATACCGCATGGCCAACACCGCCTATTATAATCTCCTCCTCGGCACCAGCAATCTAGCCGGCGTCTATGAGCTCGACTACTACAACGTTGCCTCCCAGGACGCCATCAAACAATTCCTCGCTTCCGGTCAGTTCGAGGAGAACGAAGACGGCTTGCTCTACCTTTATGCCTCCGGCTTCGGCGAAGTCGTCATCGGCGATATGAAAACCTATATTACTCCCGGCCTGAGCCAGCGCATCGTCCTCGTCACTAACGATACCTATGAAAAATATCTAGAACAGGGTAAAATAGTCTACAATCTGTCCAACCCTGTCTATCGCTACAACGATGTTTCCAGCTACGACCTAGTCTATTCCTACAAGATGTTTAACAGTGAAGTCGTCAACTTTTACAAAATGAACTAGGAGATTTATGAAAAAAGAAAACATCCTCTATCTCGTCATCCCGTGCTACAACGAAGAGCCCGTCCTGTCCGAAACTACCGACAGATTGACCGGTAAGCTCGATCAAATGGTCAAGCGGAAGCTAATTTCCCCCAAAAGCAAAATCATGTATGTCGACGATGGCTCCAAAGACCACACTTGGTCTCTGATCGAAAAGCTGCACCAAAAGAATCACTACGTCGAGGGTGTTAAACTTGCCAAAAACCGCGGCCACCAAAACGCTCTTCTCGCCGGGCTAATGACCGCCAAGACCCGCGCCGATGTCCTAATTTCTATGGATGCCGATTTACAAGACGACATCGAAGTCCTAGATCAGTTTATAGAAGCATACAACGTCGGCGCCGAAATCGTCTACGGCGTCAGGTCGTCAAGAAAGAAGGACACTTTCTTCAAACGCCACACAGCGCAGCTTTTCTACAAATTGATGCGGCGGCTCGGTGTCGACATCGTCTACAACCACGCCGACTATCGTCTCATGAGCCGCCGCGCCGTCGACGAGCTAGAAAAATACAGCGAAGTCAACCTCTTTTTGCGTGGCATCATCCCCCAGATTGGACTCCAAACCGCCGTCGTCAAATACGAAAGAAAAGCCCGCTTCGCCGGCGAAAGCAAATACCCCCTAAAGAAAATGCTCAGCTTTGCCCTCGAAGGCATCTTGTCGTTTAGCGTCCGCCCCCTTCGTCTCATTACCGTCTTCGGCTCGCTCATCTCGCTCGCCAGCTTCATCTTCTTGATTTATGTCATCATCGGGCATTTTGTTAGTGGCAACGTCGCTGGCTGGACTACGATTATCGCCCTTGTCTGCTTCTTTGGTGGGTTCCAAATCTTCTGCATCGGCATCATTGGCGAGTACATCGGCAAGATTTACAGCGAAACCAAACGTCGTCCCCGCTACGCTATCGAGAAGGTCCTATCAAACAAGTAGATTCGCGCCATGAAACCGGACACAAAAGACCTCATCAAACAATTTATCAAATTTGGTCTCGTTGGCATCGTCAACACCTTCACTTCCTACGCTATCGTCAACTCTTGCTATTATCTCCTGCATCTCCATCTACAACTGTCCAACGCCATCGCCTTTGTTCTTAGCGTCCTTGTCTCGTTTACCTTAAACTCCCGCTTTGTTTTTAAAAAGCGCCCTCAGACCAAGCGCGAGCTCTTTGGCTCGCTCCTCAAAACTTATCTGTCCTATGCTTCAACCGGACTCATCCTCACGGCAATCCTGATTGAGCTTGAATGTAACAAACTCGGCATCCCGCTCTATATCGCCTCACTTATGAACTTAGTCATCACCGTCCCGGTCAATTTCTTACTCAACAAGTTTTGGGCCTTCGGCAAACGTAAAGAGCTAAGCCGCGCCGAGCTAAAGAAGCGTGCCAAGCGCCATACTTTTGCTATCTGCGCCTACCAAGAATCAGAATATCTAGAGGACTGTATCAAGTCTTTATTAAGCCAAACCGTCCCAACCAACTATCTCATCGCCACTTCCACCCCTAATCACCGTATCAAATCTCTTGCTCAAAAATACAAGATTCCATACTGCGTCCGCAAAGGAAAATCGGACATCCAGGACGACTGGAACTTCGCCTACGACCAAGCCAAGACCGAGCTAGTCACTATCGCTCACCAAGACGACCTCTATGCCCCAGACTACGCCAGATCTATTTTAGAAAACTACGACCCAAAAATCCTCATGTACAATACAGATTATACGCCCTACAAACACGGCGCCGACGCTCCAGACAAAAACAGCAAAATCAAGCGCCTCCTAAAGGTGTTTACTCGGTCAAAGTTCTTCGCCCGCTTCAAGTTTTTCAAAGTTATGTCGCTCGCCTTCGGCAACACTATCAACTGCCCGTCCGTCACCTACAACAAACGCTTGCTTGGGGCTCCGCTTTTTACCTCCGACCTCAAGTTCGGTCTAGACTGGGACACTTTCCTTAAAATTGCCCGCCAAAAGGGCATCAGCCTCTACATCCCGCGTCGGCTAGTCAAATATCGCATCCACGCCGGCGCCACCACCAAAAAGTTTATTGTAGACAACAAGCGCCAAGAAGAGGACCGGGCTATGTTTAACAAAATCTGGCCCAACTGGGCCACCAATCTGATTATGAAACTCTACGTCAAATCCTATGACACCTATGACTAAGCATCGTCCCAAGCAATAGCTATAAAGCCGTTTTTGTGTTAAAATATCTCTAAAGGTAAAGGAGTTTTTATGAAAGGAATTATTTTAGCAGGCGGTTCCGGCACCCGTCTCTACCCCCTCACGTTAGCAACCTCAAAGCAGATGCTTCCGGTCTATGACAAGCCGATGATTTACTACCCCCTCTCTACTCTTATGCTCGCCGGCATCCGCGAGATTTTGATTATTTCTACTCCGGCCGACCTCCCCAACTTCGAACGTCTTCTCGGCGATGGTTCTAAGTTTGGCCTTAAGCTCAGCTACAAAGTCCAGCCTTCTCCGGATGGTCTCGCCCAGGCCTTCCTCCTCGGGGAAGAGTTTATCGGCTCCGACGCCTGTGCCATGGTACTTGGCGACAACATCTTCTACGGCGAGGGCTTTACCCAGGCACTAAAAGACGCCGTCAAAGATGCAGAAACAAACTCCCGTGCCACCGTCTTTGGCTACTACGTCGATGACCCGGAGCGTTTTGGTGTTGTTGAGTTCGACAAAGATTGGCACGCTCTCTCGATTGAGGAAAAACCCGCCACTCCTAAGTCCAACTACGCCGTCACCGGTCTTTACTTCTATCCTGCCGGCGTCTCGGAGAGAGCAAAAACGATTCAGCCTTCCGCCCGCGGTGAGCTCGAGATTACGGATTTGAACCAGCTCTACCTCTCCGACCAAACTCTCGACGTCCAGCTTCTCGGCCGCGGCTTTGCCTGGCTCGACACCGGGACGATGGATTCTCTCGCCGACGCCTCAGATTTTGTCCGCGTCATCCAAAAGCGCCAGGGCATCGAAATCTCCGCGCCGGAAGAAATCGCCTTCAAAAACGGCTGGATTTCTAAAGATGAGCTTCTCGATTCCGCCGCCAAATACGGCAAATCTAGCTACGGCGCCCACCTCAAAAACGTTGCCGAGGGGAAGCTCAAGGATTAGCCTATGTTGACTTTCACTCCTACCAAAATCAAAGATGTATACATTATCACTCCCAAAGTTTTTGGCGACTCCCGCGGCTACTTTATGGAGACCTACTCCGACCAAGATTTTAAGGATGCCGGGCTAGACTATACTTTCGTTCAGGACAACCAGTCCTCCAGCAAAAAAGGTGTCCTCCGCGGCCTCCATTTCCAAAAGACCCACCCCCAGGCCAAGCTCGTCCGCGTCCTAAAAGGCGAGGTCTTTGACGTCGCCGTCGACCTCCGCGAAAGTAGCAAGACTTACGGCCAGTGGGTCGGCGTTCTTCTCTCGGAAGAAAACAAAAAACAGCTCCTCATCCCCCGTGGTTTTGCCCATGGCTTTCTCGTCGTCTCCGATTCCGCTGAGTTTGCCTACAAGTGCGACGAATTTTATCACCCAGAAGACGAAGGCGGCCTGCCTTTCAACGACCCCTCCGTCGCTGTTGACTGGCCCAAACTTGACTGTGCCTATATCTTGAGCGAGAAAGACCAACATCATCTTCCGCTTAGCGAATCCAAAATAACCTTCAAAGGAGAACACTAATGGGAAAAACTATCGTTGTTACGGGCGGCGCCGGCTTTATCGGTAGCAACTTCGTCTACTATATGCTCGACAAACATCCCGACTACAAAATCGTCTGTGTCGATTGTCTAACTTACGCCGGCAATCTCTCAACTCTTAAAACGGCTTTAGAAAACCCCAACTTCCGTTTTGAGAAGCTCAACATCTGCGACCGCGCCGGTGTCGAAAAGCTGTTTAAGGAAGTCAAACCCGACATCGTCGTCAACTTCGCCGCCGAGTCCCATGTCGACCGCTCGATCAAAACTCCCGGCATCTTCGTCGACACCAACATCAAGGGTACTCAGACCTTGATGGATCTTTGCCGCGAGCTAGAAATCCCGCGCTTCCACCAAGTCTCCACCGATGAAGTCTATGGCGACCTGCCGCTCGACCGTCCCGACCTCTTCTTTACTGAAAGTACTCCGATTCACGCCTCCTCCCCCTACTCCGCCTCCAAGGCCGGCGCCGATCTGCTCGTCCTCGCCTACCACCGCACCTACCAGCTCCCCGTCACGATTTCTCGCTGCTCCAACAACTACGGTCCCTATCATTTCCCAGAGAAGCTCATCCCTCTGATGATTATCAACGCCCTCCACGACCAGCCCCTCCCGGTCTACGGCGATGGTCTCAACGTTCGTGACTGGCTCTATGTTGAAGACCACTGTAAAGCCATCGACTTGATTATCCACGACGACCGCCTTGGCGAAGTCTACAACGTTGGCGGCCACAACGAAATGGCCAATCTCGATATCGTCAAACTCATCTTGAAGAAGCTCGGCAAGTCCGAAGATTTGATTACTTTTGTCGCAGACCGCAAGGGTCATGATCGTCGCTACGCTATCGACCCCACTAAGATTAAACAGCAGCTTGGCTGGTTCCCGGAGACCAAGTTTGCCGACGGCATCGAGAAGACCATCGACTGGTATCTCTCTCACGAAGCTTGGTGGCAAGAAATCATTTCCGGCGATTATCAGAATTATTACGCAAAAATGTATGGAGGAAAATAGATGAAAGTTTTTGTTACTGGCGCTTCCGGCCAACTCGGCCACGATGTCGTTCTTGAGTTAATTCGCCGTGGTCACGACGCCATCGGCTCCGACCGTTCCGGAGAGGGTACTGGCGAATTTCCCGTTGTCGCTCTCGACATTACCGACGAAGCCAAGACCAAATCCGTCCTCTCCGAGCTTCAGCCCGACGCCATCATCCACTGCGCCGCCTGGACCAACGTCGACGGCGCCGAAGATCCGCAGGTCCAGCCGCTCGTCGAGAAAATTAACGTCTCCGGCACGCGCTATCTCGCCGCCGCCGCCAAGTCTCTCGGCGCTAAGTTCCTTTACATTTCCACAGACTACGTCTTCGACGGCCAAGGCACCACGCCGTGGCGTCCGGACGACAAATCTTTTGCCCCACAAAACTTCTACGGCCAGACCAAGCTCGGCGGGGAACAAGCCGTTGCTGAGCTCCTAGATAAGTTTTTCATCGTCCGCATCGCCTGGGTCTTCGGTCAAAACGGCAAAAACTTTGTCGACACCATGCTAAAAGTCGGCGCCACTCATCCCGAGCTTCGCGTCGTTTCCGACCAAATCGGCACGCCTACGTACTGTCCCGACCTCTCTCGGCTTCTCGCCGATATGATTGAGTCTGAGCAGTATGGTTTTTATCACGCCACCAACGAGGGCGGCTACATCTCCTGGGCCGACTTCGCCAAAGAGATTTTCCGCCAAGCCGGTCTATCGGTCAAAGTTACTC
Source organism: Candidatus Saccharimonadota bacterium (assembly GCA_017460225.1). Taxonomy (GTDB): domain Bacteria; phylum Patescibacteriota; class Saccharimonadia; order Saccharimonadales; family Saccharimonadaceae; genus Nanosyncoccus. The sequence continues at coordinate 34,087 of JAFUBM010000005.1, read as the reverse complement.
CGGTTACTACCGCCGAATATGGTGAATCCGTCGCCAAGCGTCCGTTCAACTCTCGCCTCGACAAGTCTAAGCTAGTAGAGCAAGGCTTCACTCCGCTTCCGTCTTGGCAAGACGCCCTCACTCGCTACCTCAAGGCACGCGGCGACTACCACCCCGCCTAAAAAATATCCCCGGTCTCCCGGGGTTATTTTTATTTGAACAATTTCAGATAATCTTCCGCTACTTTTTCCGGTTCGCCGTCGTGGACGATTTTCCCGTCCTCAATCATAATTGCCCGTGTACAAAACTTCCGCACGTTTTCCATTGAGTGCGTCACTAAGATAATCGTCTGTCCATGTTCTTTAAGCGATTCAAAGTAGTCGTTGCATTTCTGCTGAAACGCCGCATCACCCACCGCCAGGACTTCGTCAAGCACAAGGATGTCTCCTCTCGCTCGAATCGCGATCGAAAACGCCAGGCGTACCTGCATCCCGCTCGAATAATTTTTTAGCTTCTGGTCCTGGAATTGTTCCAGCTCGGCAAACTTCCAGATGTCATCATACATTTCGCCCATCTCTTTGTTCGAGAAGCCAAGCAGCGCCCCGTTCAAATATACATTCTCTCGCCCGGTCAGCTCCGGGTTAAACCCTACACCCAGCTCAATAAAGGGAATCAAACTCCCATTGACGATCACTTCGCCCTTTTCCGGATAGTAGATTCCGGCCAGAATCTTCAGCAGTGTCGACTTACCGCTTCCGTTCCGTCCCACGATGCCGATAAACTCGCCTTTTTTGATGGTAAAGTCTAGTCCTTTGAGCACCTTTTGGTCTTTGTAACCCTTGATCCCGCGCAGCCGGTTAAAGATAGCTTGCTTTAGCCCCCAAGCTTTCTCGGTTGGCAACCGGAAGCTCTTGTGTAGGTTTTTTACTTCGATAGCGTTTTCGCTCTCGGTGCGCACTTCGCGTCGCACGCCAATTTTTCGTTTCATCAGATTTCCTCCGCAAAGAACTTAGACTGTTTCCGGAAATAAATCGCCCCAACCACTAGCATCGCGCCAGCAATCACAATCGGCACCGCCATCGCTACCGGACTTTCCAAAAAGTTCCAGGTCGTCACCGTCTCAGTGGTGATGAGATTGTACCTCACGTCCTGAATCACTTGCGCGATCGGGTTGAGCAAAATGATTTTTGCTGCCAGTGTGCTAGAATTAGCCACCATCGTAATCGGGTAAATAATCGGTATCGCATAAAACAGCGCTTGAATCAACACTTCCCAGATCGACGCAATGTCCCTAAACCGTACGTTGATGGCACCAAACAGGAAAGAGATCCCCAGCGCCAGGCAGTAAAGTTCAAAGATGAACACCGGTACCAGTAGCCACGTCAGACTCGGCGTCACCCCGTTGATTAGCGCAAAAATCACCACCACCGCCAGGTTGATCGCCAGGTTGATCAGCGCCGTAAATGTCGTCGATGCTACCACGATATATTTCGGGAAAGCAATCTTCCGAATCAAATCCCCCCGTTGTACTATCGCCTGAATCCCCTGGCTCGTGCACTCCGTAAAGAAGCTCCATAGCACCGTCCCGGTCAAAAGATATACTGGGTAGTGTGGGATGTCGCTCCCAAATCTCAGCAACTTCGCAAAGACCACGTAAAGAATCGCGAACATCATCAAGGGTCTGAGTAGCGCCCAAAGATACCCCAGCATCGAGCCTTGGTATCTCAGCTTAAAATCCGTCTTCGTCAGCTCTTTTAACAAAATCCGGTTGTTCCGATAAAGTACGTTTGGAATGTTCATTATTTCTCTCCGCGTTTAGTCGTGTTGATTAAAAACAGTTCAAACATCTGGCGATGTTTTTGCACTACCACCTTTAAGATGATACCGCATACAAACGAGAACGCCGATATCATCAGCAAGAATCCGGCAAAAATCAAAGTAGGGAATCGTTCGACTAGTCCCGTCTCAAAGTAATCTCTAAACACCGGTATTCCAAACGCCAGCGACAAGACGAAAAAGACCAGCCCAAACAGTCCAAAGAACAGCATCGGGCGGTATTCCTCAAACAATCTCGCAATCGTCATCAAGACCTTAAACCCGTCCGAGAACGTGTTTAGCTTCGATTCACTCCCCGCCTCGCGGTCTTTGTAGTTGACGGGCATCTCTTCGATGTAGAAGTTTTTGTCCAACGCATGAATCGTCATCTCGGTCTCAATTTCAAACCCTTTTGAGAGTACTGGAAAAGTCTTCACAAAATCCCGAGAAAAAGCCCGGTAGCCGGTCATAATGTCTCGAATATTGCTCCGGAAGATGAAGTTTATCAAGCCCCTCACTAAACGGTTGCCAAAATTATGGAACGGCCGTTTGTTTTCCTGGAAATAAGTCGAAGACAGCCGATCCCCCACTACCATATCGGCGCCATTTTCCAGCACTCGCTGACACATTTCTTTTGCGGCGTCGGCTGGGTACGTTCCGTCACCGTCAATCATCAAGTAACAATCCGCCTCAATGTCCCTAAACATACTCCTTACCACATTTCCTTTGCCCTGCTTGCGCTCTACTTTAACTATCGCGCCTGCCTTTTCTGCCAAGTCTCCAGTCCCGTCCGTCGAATTATTATCGTAGACGTAGATCTCCGCTTTAGGTAAAGCTTTCTTATAATCCTTGACTACGCGTTCAATAGTCTTAGCTTCGTTATAACAGGGGATTAAAACCGCAATTTTACTCATCTTATACCTTATTTTACCATAATTTACTTCAAATTACGCAAATATCTCAGTGTGTCCCGCACCGCCGTCTCTACGTCTCGCTCGGCTTTCCAGCCCAATTCTTTCTCCGCCAGACTTGGGTTGGCGAACAATCTTGCCAGGTCGCCCGCTCGTCTCTCGCCAATTTTGCTCGACAACTTTTTGCCCGCCACTTTTTCAAACGCTCCCACAATCTCAAACACCGAAGTCGGCTTGCCGGTTCCGAGATTATACACCGCCACGCCCGGCCGCTGATTTTCCAGCGCCTTGATGTGTCCATTTGCTAGATCCGTCACATGGATAAAGTCCCGTTCGCAGCTCCCGTCTCTCGTCTCGTAATCATCACCAAAAATCGTCAACTCCGGTATCTCCCCGCGATACACTTTCATCACCACAGGCATCAAATTGTTCGGAATCCCGTTTGGGTCTTCGCCAATCAGCCCCGACGTGTCCGCTCCTACCGGATTGAAGTATCTCAGCAACGTTACGCTCGTACCCTTCTCCGCCTTTGCATAGTCACGCAAAATCTGCTCAATCATCATTTTTGTCCAGCCATACGGGTTTGTAATCCCCGCTCCCGTTTGAGCCGTTTCGGAGAATCCGGTCTCGCCAGGGTCTTGGTCGCCGTAGACCGTGGCCGAAGAAGAGAAGATGATTCGCCCTACTCCCGTTTCTTTCATCGCTTCCAGCAGGGAAAGGGTGCTCCCGATATTGTTCTCATAATACCTGAGGGGCTGCTCCACGCTCTCCGCCACCGCTTTCAGTCCCGCAAAGTGCATTACCGCATCAAACTTACCCGCCCTAAACACCGCTAAGGTCTTTGCTCTGTCGCACAAATCCACTTCATAAAACTTTGGGCGCACTCCTGTAATTTTTTCAACCTGGTCTAATACCGTAATTTTTGAGTTTGCCAAATTGTCCAATAGTTCAACTTCATATCCCGCACGTATCATCTCTACCGCCGTGTGTGATCCAATATAGCCTGTCCCGCCCGTTAGTAGAATCCGCATCCCGCTCCTCCTTATGTATATATAATATATATGGTATAATTGTAACATATATGCAGAAAGACTCGACTTTTCTCCCTAGACTAGTCCTTATCTTTGGTGACATTTTTGCCATTCTGTTTTCCTTTGGCGCCGCCTATTATTTTCGGACGCATCTCGACTCTCGCCCCTTCTTCTTTGAGTCGGACATCTGGGGTTTCGTCTTAGAGATTGCTCTCTTGATTCCGATTTGGCTACTTGTCCTCGCCTCGCTTGGCCTCTACTCTAAGTCTATCTTGGCTCGCCACGCTCGCGCCAAGGAGATTGGTCGCCTTTTCGTCGCTTCACTCGTTGGCACTATGTCGATTATTTCGGTCGACTTTTTCCTCCGCTCGGACCTTTTCCCGGTACGCACGGTTGCGCTTCTGTCTCTTGCCTTTTGTTTCCTCTTCCTCGTTTTGAACCGCACGCTTTTCCGCGCCCTCCGAGACCATCTCTTCCGCAAGAATCGCGGCACGCTTCGCGCTGTCATCATCGGCAACAATCCTAACACCGATTATTTAGCTGATTTTATCTCCGCTACTCCCGAGTCCGGCTATCAGCTCGTTGGCATCGTCGCCTCGCGCCGCTATTTTCCGCATGACCTTTTGCCCAAACAATACCCCTCGCTTAAAGACGCCCTCAAAAAGGCCAAGCCCGACGTCATCTTCCAGACCGACGAGCGTCAGACCGAATACGTCTACAAGCAGTCAATCGACCGCCACTTGCTCTATTATTTCGTCCCGTCGGAGACCTCCCTCTCTTCCCAGCTCGGGGAACTCGAGCTCGTTGGTAACACTCCCGCCATCCGCGTCTCCGCCACGCCACTTCTTGGCAACAGCAAATATCTCAAACGGTTCTTTGATCTCTTTCTCGGCGGTCTTCTCTTTCTTCTCGCCCTGCTGCCGATGGTGTTGATTTGGCTCGTGGTCAAGTTTTCCGGTCTGCGCCACCCCGCGATCTACGCCTCTACTCGCCTGTCCCAGTTTAACCGCAAGGTCAAAATCTACAAGTTCCGCTCCATGAAGCCGGAGTATTCCGGGCTTTCTCCCGAGGAAGCTTTTAAGAAGATGGGGCATCCGGAGCTGATTAAAAAATACCGCAAAAACGGCGACTATCTCGAGCAAGACCCTCGCATCACCAAGCTCGGCGCCTTTCTCCGCCGCACTTCCCTCGACGAGCTGCCTCAGCTCTGGAACGTCGTCCGCGGCGATATCTCCCTTGTCGGCCCACGCGCCCTCGTCCCCGGGGAACTGAAGAAATACGGCGACCGCTCGCTTCTCCTTACGGTCAAGTCCGGTCTCACCGGCCTCGCCCAAGTCTCCGGCCGTCGCAACATCTCTTTTGAAGAGCGTCGTTCGCTCGACCTCTATTACATCAAAAACTGGTCACTTGCTCTCGACTTCCAAATCCTCCTTCGCACCGTCAAAGTTGTCTTTGCTCACGAAGGAGCCAAGTAGTGAAAGTCGCCCTCGTTTGCGACTGGCTCGTTTCTGTTGGCGGCGCCGAGCGCGTCTTAAAGGCCGTCTCCGATCTTTTCCCCGACGCTCCTATCTACACCTCCCAATATTCTCCCAAAAAGATTGACTGGTTCAAGAATAGGGAAGTCCGCGTTGGCTGGCTCCAGGTCTTCCCGCTATCGTTTCGCCGTTTCCTCGGCCCTCTGCGCCAAGCCTATTTTTCCCACCTCAATTTATCCAACTACGACCTCATTATTTCCGTCACTGGCGCCGAGGCCAAGTCCATCAAAAAGGGAACCGCTCTCCATCTTTGCTATTGCCACGTCCCCACGCAATATTACTGGGGTATGCGCGATGATTACCTCAAGAACCCTGGCTTTGGCCTCCTCAACCCTCTTGCTCGCCTCGGCCTAAAACTCTTTCTCCCGCCCCTGAAGCGTGCCGACTATAAAGCCGCTCAGCGCCCAGACCGATTCATCACCATCTCTACCTACGCCAAGGGTGAGATTCGCCGTGCTTATGACAGGGAAGCAGAGATTATCTTTCCGCCCGTCGCCGTGGAAAAGTTTTCCACAACAGACTTTTCCACAAGCAAAAAGGGAAATAAAACCGAAAAAAGTCAAGCGAAAAAACCCGAACAAGAAAATTGTACGCGCTACGGCTTCGTCACTACTTCTCGTCAAGTTACTTGGAAACGTCTTGACCTTGCTGTCAAGGCTTGCCTTGAGCTCAAAGTCCCTCTTACGGTCATCGGCGAAGGCCCGGAGCACAAACACCTTAAGAAGCTCGCCCGCCGTTCCAAGCTGATCAAGTTTGTCCCCCTGACCGACCAACAAGGTCTAAAAAAATATCTCGAGTCCGCCGAGGGTTATATCTTTCCCTCGCTTGAGCCTTTTGGCATCGCGCCGATTGAGGCGCTTGCCTGTGGCTGCCCCGTGATTGCCTATGGCGCCGGCGGCGCTCTTGATTACGTCATCGACGGAGAAAACGGTGTCCTCTTTGGCAAGCAATCCGTCAACTCCCTCCGCCAAGCTCTTCGTCGCTTTAAGACCCTCAAGTTTAACGAGAAGAAAATTCGTCGCTCGGCCGTTCCCTTTGCCGAGGAACGATTCAAAAAAGAAATTAAAGCATATATAATCGAACAAGTCAAACAGGGAAACAACACAAATGAGAAAAAAGTCAAATCAGCCTCTAAAAAATCCGCTCGCTAAGCTCCGCTTATGCCTCCTCTATACTTTCCCAGCCGCTCTCTTTTTCTCCTATCACCCCGTTCTGACTCTTGCTCCCACGTCCGACTCCATGAACTTTGAGTTCTCGCTCGCCCTGCTCTGGCTTCTACTTTTTGCTCTACTTTCGCTTGGCGATTTCTGGCGTTTCCTCAAACAATCTTGGTGCGCCTTTCGCCGTTCGCCGTCATTTTCCTCCGCTGCTCCTCTTCTTACCCTGCTCTTCCCTCTCTATCTTTCTCTGACGTTTTTCTGGAGCTTGCACCCTCTCCGTACCATCCTTACCGCCGGCGTCCTCTGGTGTCTTTATATCTCCATTATCGCTTTATTGTCCCGCCCCTCGCCCCTCGCCCCTTCTAAGCGGGCGCTCTTCGAGCGTATTTTCCTCTACTCCTCCGCCTCTGTCTGTCTCTTTTGTTGGCTCCAGTGCTTGCTCGACGTTTATGGCGTCTCGCGCGAGTCGACTCTTCTCTGCCTTGGTTGTACCTCTCTTTCTTTTGGCTTCCCGCATCCCTCCGGCTTCGCCATTGAGCCACAGTTTATGGGCAATCTCCTGCTCGCCCCCGCCCTCTACTCGCTCTACCTCTTCGCTCGTCCTCGGATGCATATAGCTCCCGCCTCGTCCCATCTTTCTCTCGTCTTTGTTTTTCTCTCTACACTGTTTTTGACTTTCTCTCGCGGCGCCATCTACTCTTTTGCCGTCGCCTATCTCTTTCTTTTCGTCATAAATCTCGTCAAGCTCAAAAACTCCCGCCTCTGGCGGACGCTCCCCCTCGTGCTCTTTAGCTTCCTCTTTACGCTTCTGGCCCAAGGTATTTTTGCCGCCGTCTCTCCCACTACCGACACTTTTGCCTCCGGGGTAGAAAAATCTATTTCACAGCTTTCTCTTGGCGCGCTTGAGCTCGATCTCGACGGCGCCCCGCGGTCTTCGGCCGCCAGCGAGCCGGCCACTTCCGACTCTCTCGACGCCACCACTACTCTTCCTCTCGATTCCTCCCTCAGCTCTTCTACCTTCTCCGGTTACGTCGCCGAGTCTACTGACGTTCGTCTCGGCTTTAATCGCCTCGCTCTCGAACTCTCCGTCTCTTCCCCGGCCCAGCTCCTCTTTGGCTCCGGCCTCGGCTCTGCCGGGACGCTGATGTTTGAGCGGGGGAAAACCAACACCAAGTTTGAGATTGTCCAAAACGAATATCTTTCCCTCCTTCTCGAGACCGGGCTTATCGGGCTTCTGCTCGCCCTCTTCGCCGCGGGCTACCTCATTCTCATGCTCAAAAAATCTCTCGCCCTCCCCGAGAGATGCTTGCTTTTTGCCGTCGTTCTAAGCTTCGCGCTTTCCCTCAACTTCTTCTCGGGACTTCCGAACGCTCTTCACCTCTATCTCTTCCCTGTTCTTCTCTTCCTTCTTCTTCCCAAAGACAAATCGGTCATAGACCAAAAAGTTAATCACCATCACCACCGCCGTCATTAGCACAAAGATTCCCGTCGTCTCCACAAACTCGTAGGAGAACGGGACGTGGATTGCCTGGCAGATGTCGTAAGCTAGTTTATATAAGAACTTCGGTTGCTCAAGCATCCAGGTTAACGCCGGCTTGATTGCTACCGCCAACCCCACGTTCCAGACAAAAAACTTCCCCAGTTCCTTCTTTCCAACCTCGCGTTCCTTCCAGGTAAACCGCGAGTGGAGATAGTATCCCGTAAAAATCCCCACCACTCCCGAGATTAGCGTCGCCAGCCAGAGCTGGTTTTCTGCCGTAAACACCAAGAGCGCCAGCGCCTCATATAGCCCATAGTTCACCAGCGTATTTACTACGCCAAAGATAAAGTATTTCCCGGCCTGCTGTTTTCTTTCTTTTTTCATACAATTTTCTCCATCACTTTCTTAATTTTTTCCACGTCTTCCGGCCGATTATGGTAGCCCAGTGAGAACCGGACCAGCGGCGGCAAATGGCGCACCTTGTCCAGATAATAATGCGCGCAGAAGTAGCCCGTCCTTGCCATAATTTTCTCCGCTCCCAGCGCCTCGCCGAGCAAGTGCGAGTCGATTCCCTCCACAAAGAAGCTCATCGTTGGGTTTGCCTCGCGGTTTACAAGGTGCACTTTCTCGCTCGCGTTCAAAAACTCAAACACCTCCGTGTAGTTAGCCTCAAGATTTTTGTGCTCTTTCTTGCTGAGTTTCCCTAGCCAATCTATTGCCGCCCCTAGTGCTATGATTTCCCCCCAGGCTTGCAGCCCACTCTCAAACTTCGTGTAGAGATGGTCGGGATTTTTCTCGCTCGATAGCAAATAGCTTTCCTTGTCTAAATCATCCACCATTCCACCGCCGATAAACGTCGTCTTAATCTTTGGGAGCAAATCCTTCCGGACCACTATCCCTCCGAGGCTTGGGGCATACATTTTATGTGCCGAGAAACAAATCGCGTCCGCCTCAGTCTTCTCCAAGACGTCGCTTGAGTGTGCCATCGCTTGCGCCGCATCGATAATGACAACTCCACCAGTTTTATGAACGCGCCGCACCACATCTTTGATGTTGACTAGCTTTCGCCCGTCGATGTTCGACGCCGCGTTGATCACAGCCACCGCTTTTTCCGGGATTTCGCCTACCGGCAAGCTCCCATCCTCTCCCCGGCTCAGGATTTTTCTCTCCATGCCATATTTTTCCGCAAACGTCATCGTTGACAAGAACGGGGAATTATGTTCAATATCGCTCGTCACTACAACATCAAATTGCTCCCCGTCAAGTTGCGACAGTAGCAAATTGATTCCATAAGTCGTGTTTAGCGTAAAGGAGACAAAATAATCGCGGTGCGAGAGCTTGAGATATTTCAGAACCTTCTCCCTCGTCGCCTCTACTCGTTTGTCCGTCTCGATTCCCCACGAATATTTCACCCGCTCCCCGCACGAGTTAAACTTCTCGTAGTATTCGGTTAGCGCGTTTAGCACTGGGCGCGGGCGCAAGCTCTGGCACGCCGCATCGACGTATACTTCCCCCGCTTTAAGATAGTCAAAATCATTCATGAATTTCATTATACCAAATGCTCCCCAAACTTGGTATAATAATAAATATGGTTTGTATTGCTGCGTTTATTATTCTCGGAATTATTGGCATCTTTGTCGCCGTCATCTCCATCTTCAAGCGCGAGATTGGTCGTGCCTACTGGAAAGTCTTCAAAAAATCCCTCGGTTGCGTCTCTAAAAAAGTTCGCCTCCAAAAGTGCGATACCAACTTCAAAGACGATGTCAAAAACGCTCTCTTCAAACGCCTCGTGCTTTCCCACCCCGGCTGGCTCAAGCCTCTCTCTGTCATTCTAGAAGTCCTGTCCGTAATTTTTGTTGCCGTCTTTCTCTGGGCCGTCCTGACGTCCGTCAAGTCCCTCCTTTCCCTTTGGGCGCTCGGCACCTGCAACGTCGACCGTCCCGCCTCCTGTACCCTCTCCTCCGAAGCCTGTTCTCTCGGCGACGAAGACGAGTCCAAGACTTTTTGGCAGAAGACCGGCCGCTGGTTTACCGAGTGGGGCGACATTTTTGAGGCGCTCCCCGACCGTATCAAATCCTGGCACGCCGAGGATTACTTCCTTGAGGTCCCTACTTTTGTCGATGCCTCCGTCCTCGACCCGTCAAAGTCCGCCCCTGCCGAATCTGCCGCCTTTGCTCTCGACATTCTCGACCCTGGCTGTTCTGCTTGTATGATGTCGTTCCGGAACCAACTTTCCTCTGGCTTCTTCGAGACCCACCGCACCGCTCTCTTGCCCTACCCGATTGAGCTTTCCGAGGGTGACTACAAGTTTGCCAACTCCGAGCTCTTTGCCCGCTATTTCTATGCCGCCGCCCTCCTCGACCAAGACGCCGAGGCTAAGACCAGCTACGGTCTGAAGCTCCTAAACCGCCTCTTTACTGAGCGCACCGACAAGGGAATCATCTACCAAAGCTACTTTGCTTCCCTGTCATATTCCGATGCCAAGGCCGAGCTTAAGTCCTGGCTTCGCGATTTTGGTGCCAGCGAAGAAGAAATCTCCGAGCTAGGTCGTCTCCGCGACTCCGCCGAAGTCAGCGCCATCCTCGCCCAAGTCAAAGACATCGCGACTAACCAAGTCCACATCAAAGGCATCCCTACTCTCCTCTACGACAACCGTAAACACCTAGGTCTCTATGAAGACTAACGTTGCAAAAATTACAACATTCGCTCTTGCGCTCTTCGTCCTTCTCTTTGCTCCCTCGGCATTTGCCGAAGAATCATCCTCTCAGCTTTCTTCTAAAAAGCGCGACCAAATCTCCGAGAACTGCGGCTCCATCCGCCAGAGCCTCAAACTTCTCCAGCGCTCCGACGCTCGCACTCGCACCTACTACGGCGCCATTTACGAGACCGCCCTCTCCAAATACATTACCCCGCTAAACCTCCGTCTCGTCAAAAACGACCTCTCCTCCGTTGCTCTGATCAACCTCCAGACCGCCCTCGCCACCTCTCGCTCCAACTTCTCCGCCGACTACATCGACTATTCCAAGTCCCTTGAGGAGCTTATCGCTATCGACTGCCGTCTTGAGCCAGAGACCTTTTACAACAAGCTCGTCTCTACTCGCGAGAAGCGCGAAGTTCTTCAAGATGACGTCAAGACCATCAGCACCCTCCTTACTAACTCCGTCAAGTCCGTAGAGATTATCAAGGAGAATCTCGATGATTAAACTCCCGTCTTTCCATAAAACCCCCGCTCCAGACTCGTCCCAAAATCTCACCCCCGGCGCTAAGCATCTCTTGATTCTCGGCGCTTCCGCCGTAGGCATTACTTTCCTCACTACCGCCGTCTCTCTCAAGCTCTATCACGATTCCGGCGATATTTATCTCGACCGTTCCCGTCCCGGCTTCCTCCCAGAAGAAGACGAAAGCGAAAAGGACAAAGACGATGCTGATTTTGTTTTCTCCGACACCGGCAAGATTACTCGCGAGGCGCTAGAAGAATACCTCAAAAACCTCCGCCTTGAGCTTGATCGCCTCAACGAGTTTAGCGACCCTTACGGCGCTACGCCCCTCTCCGACGAATCGTTAGGTATCTAGCCTTGCGCCGGTCTACTCCCCAAAGTTCTCTCTAAGCCACCCGTCCCCTGGCCCCGCCGTCATCATCAAGACTAGATATCCTTCGTCTAGGTAACTTTTTAATCTCAGCGCCAGCTTCTCGTCTCGCTCCGCCGCTTCTGCTATCTCAAAGTTCTCCAAGCTACTGATAAACTCTTCCGGCCGCAAAATCGCCAGTTCCGGATTCTCTCGTGTTAGGTACGTCGGCAACCAAAACAGCTTCTCTAGCCCCAAAAACGCTTCGCGGTAGCCTGCAAACACTTCGTGTTGTCGGACATTCTGGTGTGGCTCGTAGACCGCCACGACTCCTCGCCGTCCCGTTCGCTCTGCCTCTTCTCGCGCAATCTCGATCGTCGCATGGATTTCCTCCGGATGGTGTGCGTAGTCGGAGTAAACTCCCTCCGCAATTTTTTCCATTCTGCGTCCCACTCCTGGGAACTCATCCGCGATGGCTAGAAGCTCTTTTTCGCTCGCTCCTCCCTCGGGTAGCTTCAAATCTCGCGCTATCTCCTGTACCGCGCGCACTCCCATCGCCAGGTCAAACCGTCGTACTTTTCCCGCTAGACTTAGCTTCTTTTCTAGCCCCCCCGTCTCCGTAATCGTCTTACGGCTCTGTCGGACAAACTGCGCAAACGCCGCCTTGTAGTCTTCCTCGGTCGGATAAATGTCTGGGTGGTCATAGCTCACCGCCGTGATTAGCGCGAGCCACGGGTGATAATAGAGGAAGTTCCGGTCGTATTCATCCGCTTCATAAATCAAGTATTTCGCCTCCGGAGTATATCGCCCCGCCTCGGCAAATCCCAGCGTCGTCCCAACTAGCCAGGCTACCGGCAGTTTCAATTCTCGGCAGAGCCACACGATTCCGGCGGTCGTCGTGGTCTTGCCGTGCGTCCCGGCCACCGCTACCATCTTCAACCCCAGTCGTTCTACTAGCGTCTGTATAAACTCGTCTCGTTTTGAGCAGTGCAGTCCTAGTTTGTGTGCCAAGGCTAGCTCCTTGTGGTCTTTGGGCAGCGCCGATGTATAAACAAACCAATCCACCCCTCCGTCGTCGACTTTTTTCTGCAAAAAGTTACCGTCCTGTTCTCCGATAGCCACCTCAATCCCGGCTTTTTCCAGCTCTTCCGTCACTGCTCCGTGGCTCAGGTCTGATCCACAGACCTCCATCCCCGCTTCTTTCGCCATTAGCGCCAGCGGCCCCATCGCTGTCCCCGAGATTCCAGAAATATATATTCTCATAACTTTATTATAGCACGCCGCTGTGTTATAATAACACCAACTATGGGTGGCAAGCGTAAACATTTTTCCATCAAGACCTGGCAACTTTTGCTTGTCTTTATTTTGCTTTGCTTTGTTTCCGCTACTGCTCTCCGCCTAGATCATCTCCGGATGGTCGACCTCCGCTCCGCCGTCCTTGCCGCCGACGAGGCAGGGGACAGCGAATCTTTAGCCGCTTCCCTTAACGCTCTCCAAGATTTTACCGTCCGCCATATTGTCGTCAACATCGTCGACGAAAACGGCCTCAAAAAGCTCGAGTTTGGCACTGGCGTATTTTATCTCGAGCAAAGCTATCTTCGCGCCGCCTCCGCCGTCCTTGAGCGCGCCGCCGAGACCGAGATTGACGATTCCAACCCCAACGGCAACATCTACGCCGCCGCCTCCGCCGCCTGTCGGCCGCTCGCCATCCGCTACGGTTGGACCTGGAACCACCCAGACCACATCGCCTGCTACCAAGCCGAGCTCGCCAAGTACCCCGCCGAAGAAATCGCCAGCGACACGATTCTCGCCGACCTCCCCTCTACCGAGCTCTATCGCCGTGAGTTTGTCTCGCCCCTCTGGGCGCCCACTCTTTCCGGCTTTGTCCTCCTCGCTACTGCTCTCCTGGGTGTTGTAATTTTTATACGCTTTCTTATCTGGCTTATCCTAGAAATTACCTTAATCTTCTTGAAATCTCGTTAAAACCCCTTGACACCCCTATCGCGAGACGGTAAGATAAAACTACAACAACTAAAGGAGGATTAAGCTAATGGCTTATGAACATACCAACAGCAAAGGCGTAAAGTACTATCTTCACAAATCCGAAGTTACGCTCCGTGGTGGCAAGCCTCAGACTATTTATTTCTTCACTAAAGATGCCAACGGCGGCAAAGGCACTCCGTGCGACCTTCCTGCTGACCGCGAGGTCAACGAGAACCCGCGCAACGGCTTCTTGACTTTGAAGAAAAAAGCCTAAGCTCGCGCAGTTTATTTAGGTACTAAAAATCCGCTCCGTTTCGACCTTTGTGCGTAGCGGATTTTTCTTGCCTCAATAAAAAATAGCACTGGTGGGGGCGGTTGGGCTCGAACCAACGACCAAGCGGTTATGAGCCGCCTGCTCTAACCCCTGAGCTACGCCCCCGCCCGCAGTGCTATTCCCTATATTATAGCACTTTTCCCTAACCAAAGGCAAACGTGCTATAATAAAGCTAATGCAATCTCTTCGTACCAAACTTCGCAGATTTTACTTCCGTCTCAAACACGATTATTTTTCTTTCGACAACATCGTTTTCTTTGTCGCAATCATCATGTGCTTTTTCTGGACATACAGCTCGATCAACGCCATGTCGCGCAACTGGGAGCTCTCCCAACAGCTCGCCACTAAGCGTCGCGAGCTTGCCCTCCTCCAGCTAGAAGTCGACACGATGGAGCTCGAGAATCTTTATTATTCCTCTCCGGAGTATCAAGAGCTTTCCGCCCGCATCCACAAAAACAAACTCCTCGACGGTGAGACCCTTATCTATCTTCCAGAAAACTCCGAGGAGGCCAAGAACAAGTACAAGACCAGCTCCGCCGTCGCCGAAATCGCCGAGCCGTCCAACTTCTCCAAGTGGATGTCCTTCCTCTTCGGCGTCTAAGCCCCCGTCTCGCAAAATCCTTGTAAAATCTCCCAAACTCGCTTATACTTAAACTATGGAAAATAATAACATCTTTTCTAACTCCGAGACCGTCGCCGAGCTTTCCGCCGCGGTCAACGCCGAGTCTAAGAAGCCCAAGAAACCCCTCCCGCCCCTAGCTATCGTCGGGATTATTCTCGCCGTAATCGCCCTTGGCACCGGCCTCTATTTTCTCCTCCGTAGCCACGCCAGCTCCGAGGCAGACCTCGTCCCCGCCCCAGAAATCGTCTACACTACCCCAGAAGGCTCTGAAGACCCCGAGGAAGACTATCTAAACTACCTAGACAAACAAAAATCCTCCGCCAAGTCCTCTTCTGAGCAGCTTTCTCTCACTCTCGACGCTTTCAATATGAAACTCATGCTGAAAAAATACGACGAAGCCCAGGAGATTTTAGACGCTATCGATGAGTCTGCCTACTCTTCTCCCTCCGAGCTTTACCAGCTCTACTCTGCCTATGCCCGCCTCTATGACGCCTCCGCTTTAGACAACGCTACTCTCTTTGCCGAATACACGGCCAAGGCTGACGAACAACATAAAATCCTAACAGGAGAACAATAATGGAAAACACCCCCGTCTTTACCCAAGACCAAGCCCCCGCGGCGCCACAATCTACCCCCGCCCGCCCCGCCAAAGATTCTAAAAAACTCCTTCTTATCATTGCCGCCGCTGTTGTCGTACTAGCAATTGCTGCCGTTTTACTCTTTGTCGTCTTCCGCGTCCAAGATCGCTCAGGTTCTTCCGCCCCCGCAGACGATTCCACTTCCGCCGCCGACGAAAACGTCCAGGAAGCCGAGATGGAAGTTGTTTGGGGCGCCGAAGGCACGGACAACTCCGGCGATGCTTACGTTGCTTATCAAGAGTCTATTCTAAACAGCCCTTCCTCTTCCGCCGAGGAAAAGTTCGACGCCATACTCTCTCTAGCCAACTTTGAGATTACCATCGAAGATTTTACCGCCGCCGAATCTCGCCTCCTCAGCCTCAACACCTCTAACTTCTCCGTGGAAGATTCCTTCCGCTTCTACAACGTCTTGACTCGCCTCTACGAAGTCAAAGGCGATGTCGAGAACCGCGACAAATATTCCGCTCTCGCCACCGAGTATCGTAATCTCCTCATCTCCGAATCTTCCGCCACGGAATAGCCCTTATCTCTTGCTTTTTCCGCCGTTTTAGCGTATAATACAGCTCAGAGTTTCCCGTCTGGGGTATTGCTGTACACCGCCAGACACAATAACAAGTTATAAAAGGATATTTTTAACTGTGCCTACTATCAATCAGTTAATTCGCAAGCCTCGCAAAAAGGCTGCCCACAAGTCGAAGTCTCCGGCCCTCGGCTCTATCGTCAACACCCTTAAGACTCGGTATTATGACCAGCCTGCTCCGCTCAAGCGCGGTGTCTGCATCAAGGTCACTACCAAGACCCCGAAAAAGCCTAACTCCGCTCTCCGCAAGGTCGCGCGTGTCCGCCTGACCAACGGCCAGGAAGTCTGGGCCTATATCGGCGGCGAAGGTCACAACCTCCAGGAGCACGCCGTTGTGCTCGTCCGTGGTGGTCGTGTGCCAGATCTTCCGGGTGTCCGTTACCACGTCGTCCGCGGTACGCTTGATCTTCAAGGCGTCCAAGGCCGCAAGCAAGGTCGCTCTAAGTATGGTGCTAAGAAGGAGGGTAAGTAATTATGCCACGCAAAACTACTAAATCTCTCGAGCGCAAAGTCCTTCCGGATCGTCGCTACCAGAGCATCCTAGTCCAAAAGCTCATCAACAAATCCATGCTCGACGGCAAAAAGCAAGCCGCAGAGCGTGCCGTCTACGCCGCTCTCGAGGGTGCCGCTAAGAAGCTCAAGAGCGAAGACCCCGTAGAGGTGTTTGAGAAAGCTCTCGCCAACGTCTCTCCGGATTTTGAGGTCAAGTCTCGCCGTGTCGGTGGCGCCAACTACCAGATTCCGTTCCCAATTTCCGGCCATCGCCAACAACACTTTGCCTTCACCTGGCTCGTCCAAGCCGCACGTGCTCGTGGCGGTATGCCTTATGCCAAGCGCCTTGAGGCTGAGATCGTCGACGCTTACAACCAGACCGGTGCCGCCTTCAAGAAGAAGGAAGATTGCCACCGTATGGCAGAAGCCAACCGCGCTTTCGCGCACTTCGCTCGCGCCTAATCTCTGGACAAAAATCTCCTGTTGTAAACGGGAGATTTTTTGTATATAATAAACTTATGGTTAAACGGTCGCGCCCTCGGGGCTTTACCATTATCGAAGTCGCGCTTTTTCTTGCGCTCTCCGGCCTGCTAATGATTGGCCTTATTGTCGGCACCAACGCTTCCATCTCTCGTCAGCGCTACAATGATTCCGTCAACAATTTTGCCGAGTTTCTTCGCACCGCTTACAACGACGTCGCCAACATCTCCAACGACAACACCTCTAGCGCCGGCAATTCCAACACCGCCGTCTACGGCAAGCTCATCACTTTTGGCGAAGCCACAGAAAACGACGCTGGCACAATCACGCCCTTTAGCGATGTCTATGTCTACGATGTCGCCGGCTACGCCGTCAACTCTTCCTATCTCACAGATTCCAACACTATAGAAGTCCTGAAGAAGGTCCAGGCCAACATCGTCTACGACCTCAACCGTGACAACCCTAGCAACTCCGCCAAGAACTACACCTTTTACCGCCGTACGTCTTATACCATTCCTTGGATTGCCAGCTTTGAGCAGCCCGGCACCAACAAACGCTACTATGGTATGCTCCTTATCGTTCGCTCTCCTATCTCCGGCACTATCCAGACTTTCTCTCTGACTTATTACGACCAGTCCCAAGTCCCTAATTTCAGCTACGCTATCGCCAACAACCCCGCCTCCGCCATCGACTTCTCCGCTGTGCTCGACACGCTCGAACGCGCCGACGTCACCATCTGTATCGATTCAGAAGACAACCATAGCGACCATCGCCGCGCCGTCCATCTCGACCGTCATGCCGTCAACTCTTCCGGCGTCGCCCTAATTGACCTGGACGCCGCCGACAACCCTTGCGCTAAGCCTGCCGATGGCGCTAGCGTCTCGGGTAGTTACCCGCTCCAATAGCCCTAGACTTCCAAAAAGTTTATGCTAAAATAGTATTATGAACAAAAGGGAATCGAGAAAATCCGGCTTTACGCTCATCGAACTTTCCTTTGCTATCGCCTTTATCTCCGTCCTTTTGATTACCATTACACTCATCACCAACGAAATCGTCTCCCTCTACCGCCGCGGCTACTCTATGAAAGCCGTCAACCAAGTCGGCCGTGACCTTATCGATGATTTCACCGCCTCTATTACCGGCTCCCCTACCGTCAACATCGTCTCTACTTTTTGCAACGGCTACGACACTACCAACAAAGAAGATTGTGCCAAAGATTCCGGCCAAAAGGCCGTCTACCATCAGTATTACACCACGGCCCATATCGAGAACTCCGGCAGCAGCTCTAGTACCGTTCCGCTTGGCGGTGTCTTTTGTACCGGCCGCTACTCTTATGTCTGGAACACTGGTTACGTTCTCGGTAGTTCTAGCAGCGCCTATTCTAAGCCTGATGGCAACGCTTTCGCCTCGTCCGATCGCCTCTCTATTCACATCCCTCGAGACCTTCTCCCCGCTGACGTCGACACCGGCAACCTCCCCAGCGGCTGGAGCTTCGACGGCACCGACGGTTACTGGATTGAGAACTTCCGCCTGCTTAAGTTCGAAGACACCTCTCGCGCCATCTGCACCTTCCCCATCACCAACACCGACGGTAGCCATGCCGATCGCAACTATTCCAAGACCGACCCCGTTCGGTTCGACGATTCCCACCAAGGTTTCGAGATTACTTATCCTCTAGAGACCTCCCCTATCGAGCTTATTTCCGCTTCGGACTCTTCTCTTGCCCTCTACGATATGGTGGTCTTCACTCCCGCCCAAGTCTCCAACACTAACCGCCTCTTCTACTCCGCTTCTTTCATCCTCGGTACGCTCGACGGCTCCGTCGACATTATGACCGCCAGCGATTTTTGTAAGACTCCCGACACCTACCAAAATCTCGACTTTAGCTACTGCGCCGTTAACAAATTTAACTTTTCTACCCAAGCTTCTGGGGTCTAAAGGAGAACCATGCTTCATCATCCCACCGTCAAAACCAAACCCGGCGCTACCTCTATCTATGTCGTAGTTATTGCCACGTTGCTCTTTAGTGTGATTACGGTCAGTTTCATTCGTATCATCATCAACGAGGCCAACCGCACCACGTCCGACGAGCTCGCTCAGTCCGCTTACGATTCCGCCCTTGCCGGTGTAGAAGACGCCAAGGTCGCTCTGAAGAAGTATTATGAGTGTCAGCTCTCCGGCGACACTGAAGACGAGAAATGCCGAGCTGTCACAGACAACATCTCCAAAAGCCTCCAAAACACCCCGTTTACTCTTGACCAAGACGGCAACATCAGGGAGACCACGGATGTAGACTGCACCTCGGTCGCTCTCGCTCTTGGCCGTCCTATGGAGACCTCCGGCGAAGTCAAAATCCAAGAATCCTCCGACGGTAGCTCCGACACTGTCCAAGCCTATACTTGTGTCGCCCTCAACAATAGCCTGATCGATTATCGCTCCACGCTCAACTCCGG
Source organism: Candidatus Saccharimonadota bacterium (assembly GCA_017460225.1). GTDB lineage: Bacteria > Patescibacteriota > Saccharimonadia > Saccharimonadales > Saccharimonadaceae > Nanosyncoccus. The sequence continues at coordinate 15,027 of JAFUBM010000005.1, read as the reverse complement.
ATCTTCACTCAAGGTTATCCCGCTCAAAACCGCGGAGGGCGCCAACGCCGTTAAGGCACTCAAGATTTCCTGGTATAGCCAAGAAAACGGCACTAGCTATAATTTCAACGAGACTCGCGGCTATAACGACGGCAGAGTCTACTTCTCGCCTCTGTCCAACGCCTCTACTCCTCCTACTATTTCCGCCCAACTCATCCAGACTTCCAGCCAGTACACGCTCGAACAGCTCGACTCTACTACGGGCAACCAAACTGACCGCGCCACCGTCTTTCTCGTCCCCACAGAAGACGCTTCCGCCGGCAACACCGTTGGCGCTAGCTTTCTCCTAGATTCCAACCGCCACGACCGCACCGACGGCAAAACGCCCGTCAAGATTTCTTGTGACAGCTCCGGCAACTCCGAGTTTGCCTGTTCCGCCATTCTCGTCCTCCCCGAGCCGGTTGGCGGCGACCGCAGCGACAGCACCTTCTTCCTTATCGTCTCCCTCCCTTATGGCACGCCAGAGACTAATTTCGCCGTCAATATGTGCAAAGACGAAAACTGCAACACTACTACCAACTTCCAGGACGTCCAAGTCTCTATCGATTCCACCGGCCGCGCCAACGATATGTACTCCCGCGTTGAAGCTCGGGTAGAGTTCATCGACGTTGGCTTCCCGTTCCCGGAGTTTGCCATCCAGGCCACTTCCACCGACGGCGACGCCATCAAGAAAAACTTCTACGTCACTAGCGACTGCTACAAGCTCGGCGAAGACGAAAACGGCGTTTGGGGCGCTACCGCCTGCAACAACACCGGCGAAGTCCCCGACAATTCTAGATAAGCCTTGACATTATTCATACCGTGCTATATAATAATAGGTACGTCGCGGGGTAGAGCAGCCTGGTAGCTCGTTTGGCTCATAACCAAAAGGTCGTTCGTTCAAATCGAACCCCCGCCACCATAATGACCCTAAAATGCCCCCCCATTTTAGGGTCATTTTGGTTCTAAGCTTTTTTCCTCCGCCCTAGCTTCTCCCCAATTTCTTCTCTAAACTGGAAGATAATATACCCTATTCCCGCCGCCACTACTATCACTATCGCCCATATCGCCACAAACTCCCGTTTTTCCTCAAACCTTTCGGTCACGATTTCATAATCCGCCCCGTCGTTTGAGACGATTTTGCGGCAACGGTTCGTTGCGGGGTTACGTTCATACCCTTCAGCGCAAGGCTTTAGCTCCGCGCTCGCCGTCGTCGCGTAGGATTTACAGCGGTTAGTCAGCGGATTCCTATACTTGCCTTCCGGACACGCCGCTAGTGTTGTCGTTAGCGTCGTCTCATTCACGCAGTTCCCAGTGTCCAGGTTTATTACTTTTCCCGCCGGGCAAGTCTTAAACTGCTGATAAACATTCGCCGCGCCAGGCGTAGGGTTGTATGTCTGCGTCCAGATTTCGCTCCCGTCCGCCGCGTGTCCCGTCAGCGCCAGGGAAACATTCTTCTTTTGTCCGCTCGTATAGGTTAGGGAATCAACTATTTCTCCGTCCGCATCGATAATTTCCAAGATATTTGAAGATGTCGGATTTTTGGTCAACGTCAGCCCCCACTCCGCTCCCGGCCGGATTATGGTATAGCCTCCCGCCGTCACCTCTCCCGAGAGGGGGTATAATTTGTTTTTATATTTTAGCTGACATCCATCCAGCTCGATTTTTTCTTCGGTCCCATTGTATAGTTCGATAAATTGCTCAGCGCTCGTGTTCTCAAAATACGTCAAAAGTTCCGAAAACTCCACTCCGCGACACTTTGGCTCTACGATTTCTTCTTGCACTTCGTCTATTCTTAACCCCGGTTCTTCCGGGTCGTAGCTTGGCGCATAATCTTCCTCGTGACCAAACGAGTCTTCTACTTCCTCTGCCTCCGGGTCGCGCACGAGTGTCGTTGGCTTTTTCGTATTAAACGCCGGGAAACTGTCGTCATCCTCTAGCCCCCAGGCCAGCGTATCTATTACTTCGTCCTCAAATACCAAGTTTATCCGCCCCTTACTCTGCGACATATTCCGTGTATAGACTACGTCGGCTACTTCGGTATAATCTTCCGCTTCGGTCACCTCCGCCGAACTTGCTAACCGCATAAGGAGAGACTCGCCGACCATCGTATTTCCCTCGACAAAAGTATGGACTAGATACTCTCGTCCTGTCGAAGTAATATAATTGACCGTTAGGTCGGCGAGCGATAGTTCATCTTCCGGGAGCTTCATTAGTTCCAAGAACTCTCCCGTGTTCGTATATCCTGGGTTAAAACTCTTAATTAAGACTTCCCCCTTCTTTAGCGCTCTCGGCGCTACCGTCTCGGCTGGCTCTTCTGCCCATACCGGCAGCACTGCCAAACTACTCGCTTGCAACGCCACAAACAACGCGCACACTACCAGCCTCATATACCTCCAACTGTTCATAGCTAGAGTCTACCACGCTAGGCTTTTTATTTTCAAGCATAAGTGATATAATATATATTATGGAAGGTTATACTTATTTGGGAATCATTGTCCTAGCGGGGCTTATTCTCGCCTCCTTCGCTACTCCTCTCGCTACTTTGCTTCTACTCTATCATGCTTCCCTCGGCGCACATGTCCGGCAGACTACTCGTCGCCTCGCCTCCAGCTATCTCTCCGGTGTTACCTTGATGCATTTCTTATTGCTCGCCTCCACGGCGTTCTTAGTCTCCGGCTTGTCCGTCGCGGGGACTTTCTCGCGGACTAGTCTGTCTGTCCTCTTTGGGATTCTGCTTGCGCTCGCCGTCGTCTCCTGGGCGTTCTACTACAAACGCGGTACTACCACAGAGCTTTGGCTGCCCCGTTCTCTAGCCAAGTTTCTCTCCTCTCGCGCCAAGTCTACCTCCGATCTCAACGAAGCCTACGTCCTCGGTCTCCTTGTTCCGCTTTCCGAGCTACTCTTTTCTTTGCCGCTTTTCTTGCTCGCTGGCGACGCCGTACTTCATCTCTCGCCCGTTTTCCAAGCTCTCGGCCTAGTTATCTTCACCCTTCTCTCTGTCTTGCCGCTATTGATTTTGCGGCTTTCGCTTCGCTCCGGGCGCAACGTCACCGAGGTCCAACGTTTCCGCCTCCGCCACAAAGCTTTCTTTCGGATTTTTACCGGTAGCGGCCTGCTCGTTTTGGCCGCCTACCTTCTCGTCTTTTTAATTTTAGGAGAAAGTCTATGACCCACGCTTTAGAAGAAAGTTTATTTTCTCCCGAGCAGCTTGTCTCGGAGCTAAAGTTCGACTCGCGCGCTCTTGGCCTTCCCGAGAAATCCGTTGAGCCGATTATTGAGCGCGTCCTCCGCTCCGTCTTAGATTGGCTCGAGACCCGCGAGATTATCACCCGTGCGGATTTAGAGCGAGTAGTCGGTCTAGAGCTAGACAAATATTCCCCAGATCTCGCTTTTGTTTATAGAAACCATGATAAAATAATGTAAAGATAAGAGGTTTATGAAGAAAAAGTTTGACTATGATTTAATCGTCCTTGGCTCCGGCTCTGCTGGTGCTAGCGCCGCGTTGTTTGCGGCTGGCGCCGGGCAAAAGGTCGCCCTCGTCGAGAACGGTAAGTGGGGTGGTTCCGCTCTCAATGGTTCAGACATCCCGCGCCGCGCTACGTTTGAGTTTTCCCATCTTTATTCTGAGGCGCGCCGCGGTAGTCGGTTTGGCCTCTCTTCTGCTAGCTTACGTTACAACTTCCCCACCGTAGTTAGCTGGCGCAGTCTTGCTGCCCGGCGTGCTGGCGCTGGTAGTAAACGGCCGTTTGAGGATGCCAAGATTGCTTGCGTCTCCGGCTTTGCTAGCTTTCTCTCTCCATACGAAGTCGCTGTCGGCGACAAAATCCTTGCCTCGCAAAAGTTTGTTCTCGCTACGGGTAGCAAGCCCGCTTTCGATAATATCTCCGGCGTAGAATCTGCCACCTGCCTTACTCCAGAAGCCGCGCTTGCGCTGCCCCGCCCGCCTAAGTCCGTCTTCATCGTGGGTGCCGGTTCTACTGGTTGTGAGCTCGCCGAGTACTTTGCCGAGCTTGGCTCTTCCGTCATCCTTGCGGACCTTGCCGGCCGTCTCCTCCCGCGTGAGGACGAAGAAGTCGGCCAGCTTCTCGGCAGTTACTTTGAGACTTCCCTCCGGATCAAAGTCCTGACCCAGTCTCGTGTCGTCGCCATTGAGAAACTCCCCGGCTCCGGCCTAGAGCAAAAAGTCGTTTTCCTCCGCGGTGGCCAAGAAAAGTCCGTCAAAACCAATTTGATTGTCCTCGCTACCGGCTCGCGCCCCGTTACTGATTTTGGCTTAGAAAACGCCGGCGTAAAGTTTGACAAGTCCGGTATCACCGTCGACGATACCCTCCGCACTTCCATGAAACACATCTACGCCGCCGGAGATTGTCTTGGCGGGGAATCGTCCGCTGAGCGTGCCGCCTACGAAGGCGCTCTTGCCGCGTCTAATCTCCTCGGTAAGACCAAGAACCTCCGCAACTACGAGGGCTTTATCCGCGTTACCGACACTTTCCCCTCCGTCGCCACCACCGGTCTGACCGAAGACGATTGCGTCAAACAAGGCCTCAAATGCCAAAAAGCCGTCCTTCCGCTCTCGTCCGTCTCCGCCGCTAACACGTCCGACTTTCGCTATGGTTTTGTCAAGCTTCTTGCCGACAGCAAGGACAAGCTCCTCGGCGCCACCGTCGTCTGTCCTTCCGCTGAGCTCGTCATCCAAGAAGTTGCCACCGCCGTCCGCCACAAGTTCACCGTCACCCAGCTCGCTTCCACCCCCCACGTCTCCTCCTCTTGGTCAGAGCTCGTCCACCTCGCCGCTAAAAAGCTCGCCCAGCCTAAGAAATAGCCGCGTTCCTCGCCTCGCCCAGCTTGCATTTTTGAGCGGTTTAAGCTATGATTAAGTTAATATTACATTTAATCAAAGGATTAAACTAATGTATACTTACAACTACTCTTATGATCCCGACTTTCTCGGGTCTACTTCCGCTGCCACGACGGCTGCCGCTGGCGCTGGGATTATCGCCGGCATCGGTACTTTCTTTATGATTATGCTCATTCTCGCCTGGGTCGTTCTCGTCATCATTGCCGAGTGGAAGATTTTCACCAAGGCTGGCAAGCACGGCTGGAAGTCCCTTATTCCTATCTATTCCGACTACACCATGCTTCAGATTTTGAACATGGAGCCTTTGCTCTGTCTGCTTATGCTCCTCCCCGGCGCCAACTTCATGCTTAAGATTGTTATGCAAGTCCGCCTTGCTCATTCCTTCAAGAAAGGCACCGGCTTTGCTATCGGCCTCATCCTTCTCAGCCCCATCTTTGAGATGATTCTCGGCTTCGGCAGCGCCAAGTACACTCAGCTTCCGTCCGCTAAATAGTTAGCCAGGACGTAAGGAACCCAAATTAGCAGTCTTGACACGAGACTGCTAATTTGCTACCATAGATTCAGAAACTAGCACTCAGAGTATAAGACTGCTAATAGAAAGGAGAAACAAATATGTCTAAGATTATCGGTATCGACCTAGGCACTACCAACAGCGCTTTTGCCTATATGGTCGCTGGCAAACCAGAAGTTATCACCAACGCCGAGGGTGATCGCACTACCCCCTCCGTTGTCGCCGTCACCAAGAAAGGTGACCGCCTCGTAGGCAAGGTCGCTCAGCGTCAGCGCGTGACCAACCCTAAGAACACGATTTATGGCATCAAACGCCTTATCGGCCGCAAGTTTAGCGACAAAGAAGTCCAAACAGACCTCGACATTATGCCCTACAAGATTGTAGAAAAAGGCGCCGGTGTGGCCGTTGAGATGGACGACAAAAAATACACTCCGGAGCAGATTTCTGCCATGGTCTTGTCCAAGATCAAGGCCGATGCCGAGGCTTTTCTCGGAGAAAAGGTCACCGAGGCCATTATTACCGTCCCGGCCTACTTCGACGATTCTCAGCGCCAGGCTACCAAGGACGCCGGCAAAATCGCCGGTCTCGAAGTCAAGCGTATCATCCCTGAGCCTACCGCTGCGGCTCTCGCCTACGGTCTAAACAAGAATGACAATGAGAAGATTGCTGTCTTCGACCTTGGTGGTGGTACGTTTGATGTCTCCATTCTTGAGCTCGGCGATGGCGTCTTTGAAGTCAAAGCCACTAACGGCGACACCCACCTCGGCGGGGAAGACTTTGACAACCTTATCGTCAACTTCCTCTGTGATGAGTTCAAACAAGAGTCCGGTATCGACATCAAGAAAGAGCCCGCCGCCATGCAGCGCATCAAGGACGAAGCGGAGAAAGCCAAAAAGGAGCTCTCCTCTACCACTTCTGTCGAGATTAACCTTCCGTTCCTTACCGCCGACGCCGACGGCCCGAAACACTTTGAGTATACCCTCACTCGCGCCAAGCTCGAAGAGCTGGTCGCCCCGCTGATTGACCGCCTTGAGACCCCGGTTAAGAACGCATTGAAAGACGCCAAGCTCAAGACTTCTGACATCCAAGAAATCGTTATGGTTGGCGGTATGACTCGTATGCCGGCCGTCGTTGAGAAAGTCAAACAGATTTTTGGCAAAGACCCGATGCAGGGTGTCAACCCAGACGAAGTCGTTGCGGTTGGCGCGGCCATCGAGGGCGGCGTCCTCCAAGGCGACGTCAAAGATGTGCTCTTACTCGACGTTACTCCGCTTTCTCTCGGTATCGAGACCATGGGTGGCGTCTGTACTAAACTGATTGACCGCAACACTACCATCCCTACTTCTAAGTCCCAGATTTTCTCCACCGCTTCCGACAACCAGCCTCAGGTCGAGATCCACGTTCTCCAAGGCGAGCGTGAGTTTGCCGCCGACAACAAATCGCTCGGTCGCTTCATCCTCGATGGCATCGCTCCGGCGCCTCGTGGCATCCCGCAGATTGAAGTTACCTTCAACCTCGACGCCAACGGTATCTTGAACGTTACCGCCAAGGACAAGGGTACCGGCAAGGAGCAGTCGATTACCATCACTAACTCCGGCAATATGAGCAAAGAAGATATCGAAAAGGCTCAGAAAGAAGCCGAGCTCCACGCCGATGAAGACAAGAAGCGCCGCGAAGCCGCCGACGCTCGCAACATTCTCGAGAACAAGGTCTACCAGTTTGAGAAAATGCCCGACGAATACAAGGACAAAATCTCCGACGAAGACAAAGAGACTATCAAGAAAGCTTGCGACGCCGCCAAAGAAGTTTTGAAGGACGAAACCGCCGACAAAGATAAGCTAGAGGAAGCAACCAAAGACCTCGATAATCGCATTATGCCTATCGGCGCCAAGCTTTACCAGTCCGCCTCCAGCGACGCCTCGTCCGAGCCCAAAGATACTGATAGTAAGTCAGACGATGGCGAAGCCGTCGAAGGCGAAGTCGTCAAATAACTTCCACTCCCGCCAAGGACCAAAAACAACCCCTCCGGGGGTTGTTTTTCTCCTCCCCGCTATATATAATATATACATAAGCATAACTTCAAAGTGAGGCAAAAATGACACAAAGCACCGAGTATTTATTGAACCGCATCCTTTACATCGAGCAAAAACAGCTAGAACACGAAAAGTTTTTTGCCCGGATTTTTAGCGAGCCCAACCTTCTCTCAGATAGGCCCTCAGAAAAGATTTTCTTTGAGGGCGAGGTCTATGGCGCTTCTAGCTTCCTAATAGACCTCATCGCTAGCGCCGAGCAAGAAATCATCTTGATTGACGCCTACGTCACCAAAGAGACTCTCGACCTCCTCGCCAAAAAACGCTCCGGTGTCCCCGTCCACATCTTCACCAAGGCCAAACATCCCGACCTCTCAGATTTAGACCTGCGTCGGTTCAACTCCGAGTACCCGCGCCTTGAGCTCCACGCTACCAAAGAGTTCCACGATCGTTTTCTCATCCTCGATCGCCGTACCGTCTACCATATCGGCGCTTCACTCAAAGACGCCGGCAAACGTTGCTTTGCGGTTACTCGTCTAGAAGATGAGACCTCCGTAAACAGTCTTATCTCTTGCGTAGAAATGCCGTATAATATCCCTGAGATGTCCACTTCTTTACTTACCCCTAGTTTTGACTACACCGCCTTCCGCTCGGAGCTTGCCACACACTCCGAAGCCAGCATCGAAGAGTTTTCTAAAAAGACCATTCCGTGTAGCCGTCCCTTTCTGGGTGTCCGCATCCCCGTTATTCGCCGCCTCGTCTCTCAGCTCTCGCCCCAAGACCTCTCGTCCTTGCTCGCCCAGTCTCCCGTTGCTTTTGAAGAAGTCATTGCTCGCGGTTTTGCCATCTCGCGTCTCCCGTACGAAGAGATGTTGGTGGCCTTTGATTCTCAGCTCCCGCTTCTAGACAACTGGTGCTCGGTCGATACTTTTTGCGCTAGCTTGCGCAAAGTTCTCAAGGGCCACGAAGGAGAGTTCTACGAAGCCAAGATTCCTGCTCTCCTCTCTAGCGATGATGAATTCACCGTCCGCACTGGCCTCGTCCTACTCTTAGATTTTTACGTCTCCTTTGATTATCTCGGCCCCATTTTTGAGAATCTAGAAGCTCTTGCCACGCGAGATGAGTATTATATAAAGATGGCCATGGCCTGGCTGCTTACAGAGTGTCTGATTAAGTTTCCCGCCGATACTCGCCACTATCTTGAGCTTTCCTCTCTCTCGGATTGGGTCATCAACAAGACCATTTCCAAAGCCCACGATTCTTTCCGGATTAGCCCCGCCACCAAAACCGAGCTTTCCTCCCTCCGCCGCTTTTAGGATTCATGATATAATATCTCCATGAAAGATTCTCAAACCTCCTCAAAACTTGACAAAATCGTCAGCTCCGTCGCCCTGCTTTGTGTCGGCGTCTGCTTTGTTGTCTGGGCAGACCAAGTTACAGAATGGATCGCCATTCTCCTCGGCGCCGCCGCGCTGATTTATTCACTAGCCGCCTTTATCAAGTTCCTTTCCGGCGGGCCCAAACTCCGCACCACTCTCCAGCTCTTCTACATCATCCTTAGTTTTGCCGCTGGTCTGCTTCTCGTCTCTCGTGCCAGCTTTATCAAAGAAGCCATTTCCTTTATTATCGGCATCTACATTATGCTGACCTCCGCTGTCCAGCTACTTAACCTCTCGGACCTCCGCCGTGCCATCGGCGCTCCCGTCGGCTCTTATGTCTGGTCTGTGCTCGGGATTATCGTTGGTCTCCTCTGCGTTACGGGCCAGTTTATCGTCCCGGACGAGCTTGCTCGCCTGACCGGCATCGTTATGATTGTTTACGCCGTAGTCTATCTGACCGGCTTCCTGACCTACTCTCGCTCGGAGTCCAGCGCCTCGCGCGCTCCGCGTATCCGCGAGGGAGAAATCGTCGACAAACCTAAAGAGAAAAAATCTAATAAATAAGGACACATTATGCAAACTCCTCGTCTAATTTTAATCACCAACCCCGGCTCCAGCTCCCGCAAGTACGCGCTCTATCGTGAAGATGAGCTCCTATGCAGCCTCCACTTTGAGTTTGAGGGTAAGAAAGTCGTCTGCACCCTCAAGCGTGCCGACGGCACCAAGAAAAAGCTTCCCGAGACTTATAAAGACCTCTCGGAGACGGTCGGCGCTCTGAACCAAATCTTGACCGCCGAAGGTTATCTCGGCGGTGTTTCCAAGATTGACGCCATCCTTGCCCGCACTGCCGCTCCTGGTGAGTTCTTCTCCCACGACCATCTCGTCGACAAGGCCGTGTTAAAGGAGCTAGAACTCGCCAAGAAAAAGGCCCCGCTCCACATCCCTACCGTTGCCGGTGAGATTGAACAGTTTGTCAAAGATTTCAAAGGCACGCCGATTATCACTATCTCTGACTCCGGCTTCCATAACGATCGCCCGGATCTCATGCGCTACTACGCTTTCTCCCAGGATGATGCCGATAAGTTCGACATCAAACGTTGGGGCTTCCACGGCCTCTCCATGGGCTCGATTAAAGCCTTCATGGAAAAAGAGGGCATCCTCCCAGAGAAGTTGATTGTTTGCCACCTCGGCTCCGGTTCCTCTTTGACCGCCATTTTCCAGGGCAAGTCTCTCGATACCACCATGGGCTACACTCCGCTCGAAGGTCTTTGTATGTCCACTCGCTGTGGCTCGATGGACGTCGCCGCCGCTCTCGCGCTAAAGCGTCATCTCGGGATCAAAGACGACGAAGAGTTTGAGAAATACCTGAACAAACAGTGCGGCCTCCTTGGTCTCTCCGGCGTCACGGATGATATGCGCGAGATTATTCGCTTGCGTGACGAGGGAGATGAGAAAGGCACTTTCGCTCACGCCATGTATGTCTATCGCGTCCAGGCGGAGATTGGCCGTCTTGCCGCCTCCCTCGGCGGAGTCGATGCTTTGGTCTTCACCGCCACGATTGGTGAGCGTTCCGCCGAGATTCGCCGCTGTGTCTGCCAGAAGCTCGGCTACCTCGGCTTCGAGCTAGACAACGCCAAGAACGACGGTGAGCTAGAGAATCGTTGCGAGAATATTGCCGCCGATGGCTCTAAGCCTATCTATGTCATCCGCACGGACGAGTTTGAGGAGATGATTCGCCGTGCCAAGGTCATCTTGGACGATGCCGAGTGCACTTGCGGCTGTGAGGGTGAGTGTTCCTGCGGCCCGGATTGTGATTGTGGTTGCCGCAAATAATGGAACAGCCCCAAGTTACTCCCCAGGAAACTTCTGAGCTCCTCCGCCTCGCGGAGGCGGCTCTCTCCGCCGATGGTGATTTTGTTGAGCTGGGCTGCTACCGTGGCGACACTTCCGTCTTGCTCCAAAAGCTTCTCGTCTCCGCAAGAAGTGATAAATCTCTCTGGCTCTACGATTCTTTCGCCGGTCTTCCAGAAAAAACCGCCGAGGATGCTTCTTCCGCTGGTACCGCTTTCCGCGGCGGGGAACTCTTCGTCACCAAGCGCGAGGTTGTGGAAAAGTTCAAGAAGCAAAATCTCCCTCTCCCGCGGATTAAAAAGGCCTTTTTCGAAGCTTTAGATCCAGAGCGAGACTTGCCGGGTAAAATCGCCTTTGCTTTTCTCGACGGAGACCTCTATGGTTCTATCCAGACTTCTTTTCGCCTCGTCGTCCCCAAGCTTTCAGAAAAGGGAATCATCGTTGTGCATGATTATAATAATCCCGAGCTCCCCGGTGCCGCGCGTGCCGTGGACGAGTTTCTTGCTGCCCACCCATCTTTCCAACTTTCCCAACATTTTAGCCTTGCAATTCTCAAGCCGGTTGTGTTATACTAGATGTGCAAACATCCAATATAATCGCCATTTTCTACTAACAATGTAGAAAAGCACCTAAAGCTGGACGACATCTCGTCCTCGCCCAATACGTGTGAATGATTCAGTACTGGCACCGTGCAGGATACTAGTAAGAATCATTCCCGTAAAACGGCGATCTTATTGGTTGTTTGCACCTCGCGGTGCCATTTTTGTATAGTCTTGCAGAAATGGTCACCATTCGAGGTGTACAACCATAAGAGAGGTAGAAAAATATGCAAGACAAGAAAAAATCTTTAATCGTCCGGAAAGGGGCACTTGGTGAGTTTATTGACTATTGTATCACTAGCTCCGACTCCAGCCACCGCGCTGTCCGGAAGTCCTTCTATTGTTCACTTTCTTGCCTAGCGATTTTTCTCCTCTCCCTCGTTTTTGTCCCCTACGCCGCCCTGCACGCTTCCGCCTCCCAGTATGCCGACGCCACCGTCCGCTGGGGTTCTGTTTCTCTAACCCTAGACCCAGACTACGCCGCGACCCAGGCCGGCACCAGCGAGATCGGCGACGAAGGCCATGGCGACATCGATTTTGGCGATATCGTTCCGACAGAAAACAACTTAGCCGATTTCGGCTCCTCTTATGGTACCCTGAAGGTTGTCAAACGCACTATCGGGATCACCTCCTCTGGTAAATACTACACAGTTTATCTCTCTACCTCCTCCGCCAACAACAACCTGAACCTTGAGCTAACCGACGGCAGCTACAACACCGGCATCAACATTCCTGCCGTCACGGCCGACTTCTCTACTCCCGTCACCTTCACCGATTCCAGCTGGGGTTACGCCGTCCCGGGCGTCCAAAACACCGGCATCACTGGCGCTCCGTCGACCTTTGTCGTCCCGTCTCTGCTCGACACCCAGATCGGCTCGCAGACCTCCATCGATGGCGCCGTCGCTACCTACACCACTACCAAATGGGCTCCGGTCCCTGGCAACACCACCCCACAGCAGATTTGGAAGGCTGAGGCCCAAGGCCAAGCTGGCACCAACTATGGCTTCGGCACCTACATCAACGACCAAAGTGTCCAGGTTACTGGCGACACCACCAACAACCACTTTGATGTCTACTTTGCCGTCGCCGTCGACACGGATGTTCTCGCTGGTACTTACAGCAACCACGTCGTCTATACCGCCCTAGCTTCTGCTTCCTCCCTCGACAGCGTCTCCAAAAACTTGATGAACGACCTCGCGATTGGCGGCGGGGGTGATGTCCAAACCATCCGCTTCGACCTCGCTCAGAGCGTCACTACCATCACGGAAAGCGATTTAACGATTACCCTCGTCCCGCACTCCGTCATGGTCGCCCAAAACTATTCTTCCAATACCTTCGAGATTACTGACCTTGGTGACATGGATTCCGCCGGGTATATCAACTGCCCGATTGTCTCCGGCTCGCTCACCGTTGACACTTACGCCGAAGTCCAGTGTGTCATGCCGCATCATCTCGCCGAAGCTGGTGATGGCGCTGGGACCTATGACTTCTGGGTCAACATCGACGGGTATAATTTCAACTACATCAGCCACGCTACGTATAATTCTACCGACATCGGGGCCTTCGTTTATGCTGGCTTGCAATCTGAGTATCCTTCTTCCGACGCTCGTTATTCTTCTGCCGCCAATGCCAACAACCATATCGTCAAAGAAATGCAGCAGATGACCACCGGGATTTGCAACAACACCAACGCTTGGAGCGACCAAACCGGCCCCAACGCCCGCGTCTACAACTACACCGGTACCGGCGAGCAACTTGTCTCCGACACCACTACCACGACCACCACAACTGACCCCGACACCGGTGAGGAAGTCACCACAACTTCCGTCGACGCTGCCACCACGGTCAAGGACAACTTGGCCATTGGCACCGGCACCTTTGCCCTTATCGACTCCCGTGATGGTAATGATTACCTTGTCCGCCGTCTCGCGGATGGTAACTGCTGGATGGTGCAGAACCTTGACCTAGACCTCTCCACGGTTGGCACTCTTACTTCGGCCGACTCGGATGTCTCTAGCGACTGGGATCCTTATGAGAGCTCCGGCAGCAGCAACACCGACGCTACGGTCTTCCTTGCTTACTCTCTGCAGCAGCTCGGCAGTGCCCAACCTACACAATACCAGAATTCCGCGCAGTATGGCACGCAAGGTAATTATAAGTGGCACTGGGGTTCTCGCTATGATGAGAATGACAACATAATCGCCGGCACCACGACTGCGGAATGTCAGGCCAACACGACCAGCACGCTCTCCGATGGCACTACAGCAAATACTACCGCCACTTATGATGCTAACCAGGGAGGTTGTGTAGAAAACAACTCCCGCGCGGCCATTCCCCGGTCTTATGACAACACCGTCTATTCTGAAGACATTGCTGCCGGCGGTCTCGTCAGGAATACCGTATCTGCCGTTAACTATGTTATGACCAACGGCCTAACCGGTGGTACCAGCACCACGGTCGGTACGACCAGCACACGCACTTCAACCACTTGGGATGCTGCCAACAACACCTTTTACGGTAACGAATACATCGGCAAATACTACAACTGGTATGCTACTACAGCAGAGACCGGGCTCTACAACATGAGCGAGAGCATCTCCGTTTCCCACGCTGACGACCAAGCCGCTGATTCCATCTGCCCGAAGGGCTGGAACCTGCCATACGATGCCGCCTACACCGCTGGCGCAAACCAGAGCTGGTCTAACCTACTCTTTACCAACTATTACAAGATGGACGGCTCAGGGAAGCTCGGCAACAACAGCGATTCGTCACTCGCGCTCCGCTCCGCTCCTCTCTCTATCCCCTATACCGGACGCTACAATTGGGCTAACGCTAACCTCGACAATCGTGGGTCCGCCGGGTTCTTCTGGTCACGTACTGCCAACTCTCAGCCTAACGCACGGTACTTGTTCTTCTATGGCTCTAGCGTCAGCCCTCAGGATAGTTACCAGAAGGTATACGGCTTTACTGTCCGCTGTGTCGCTGCTGGCGATTCGAGCAGCATCCCGGACTCCCAAGTCGCCTCGACTTGTGCTGCCGGCAAGATCTGCTACGGCGCCAACGGTGGCTCCGGCACGATGGCTGACCAAAGCGCCAGCGCCAACAGCAGCGTCGTCCTAACTGCGCCTACCTTCCTCCGCACCGGCTACAGCTTCGCTGGCTGGAGCACCCAAGAAAACGGCTTCGGCACGGTCTACGGCCCGAACGAGACCATCACCACCCCGAGTACCCTCGGCACCACCGGTCTCCAGCTCTATGCCAAATGGCTCCCGTCCACCGGGACGATGCAGACCTGGGCTGGCTGTTCTGAGCTCGGTGAGCACAAGTCTATCGCTTTGACGGATACCCGCGACGGCAACACTTATACCGTCACCAAGCTCAAAGACGGCAACTGCTGGATGACGGAGAATCTCCGCCTCGACCTCGCCAACTTTGCCGGCAGCACGAACCTCAACACCCAGAACACCGATCTCTCCAACACGACGAACGACAGTGCCCTCCAGCTCTGCCAAGACGGTGACTCCTGCTACGAAGCCGGTGGGACAAACTACTACTGGGATCCGTCCGCCTCCACCGAAGCCAAAATCGCCCTCTACGACACCGAGTTAACAAACTTGGGCTTAAGTAAAGATTTTACCGGGCTTTCTGAGCTATTATTAGGCCAAGCCCAACCCGCGCAATTCCAGTCTTCTGGCCAGACTGTGTACTGGTGGGGAAGTATCTATAACAACGACTGGGAAGTGCTTGACGGGACCAACCGATCCGGGCAATATTCAGG
>JAFUBM010000004.1 GCA_017460225.1 Candidatus Saccharimonadota bacterium | reverse complement strand
GGATTGTTGGTGTTGGAAGCGGTGATGTCGGCCGTAGAGATGTCGAGACGAAGGTTCTCGGTCATCCAAACTTTACCGTCGACTAGCTTAGTGACTGTGTAGACCTCGGCATCGCGGATGTCGCAAAGACGGGTGGAATCATTGACGTAGGGGAGAGTGTCGTTCCAATACTGGATCAGGGCAAGGCCGCCGGATTCACAGGTGGAGAGGCCGGAACCATCGCCTGAGCCGCGCTGCCACTGGGCATAGAGCATGACGGCGGAGTCGGCGGCGCCAAGGTCAGTGACAGAAGCGCCGTCTTCGTAAGAGGTGCCGGAGCCATCGGCCGCAGTGTTCCAACCGGTGAAAACAAAACCGGCACGAGCAAAGAGATTGGTGGTGAGAGCGGTAAGCTGGCCGCGGTTGGCGATTTGGACGTTAGTGCTGGAGCTACCGTCATTGGCGTTGTAGATGATGAGATATTGCTGGCGAGTCCAAAGGGCATAGAGAGTGGTGTTGCTGGTTAGGGTGATTGAGCGGGCAGGCTGGTAGGTAGCGGTGAGATCGGTGGCGGCGAGACCCCAACCCTGGAAGACATAGTCAGTGCGGGTGGGGGAGAAATTGGCGATTTGGAGAGAACAAGAGGAAGTGTAGGTGGTACAACTTTGGGAGGTGACAGCAGTTCCGCCGTTGTAGGTGCCGCCGTTTAAGGCGAAGCTGAGGTAGAAAGTTTGACTTTCGGCTTCGGTCCACTGGGCGTAAAGGACAAAGGATTCATCAGCTTCGGCGAGGTTGATAACGCTTTGACCCTCAGTATAGGCGGTACCAGAGCCGTCTGGCTCAGTGTTCCAGCCGGTAAAGGTGTAACCATCACGAGTGAAGGGATTGGAGATGATGGTCGTCTCGACGTCACGCTGGGCCACCTTGACGTTCTCGTTGCCGGTACCGTCGTTACTGTTGAAGACAATGAGGTAGCGGCCGGAGCTAATGCGGTCGTTGGCTGGGTTGAGCATACAGCGGAGAGAGTATTCAGTGCCACCAGAGACCGGGTTGTTCCCAGCGACGATGACTTCGCCGGTGCCGAGAATCTTTTGGGAACTATACTGCAAAGGATAGTTGACCGAATCGGTACCGGAGCCGCCATCCCAAGTGTAGGTGGAAGAAATCCAATCGCTCCAGAAGTTGTCGCGGCTGGGGTAGAAGTTTTGGGGAGTGCTACGCAAAATGTCGATGCCGAGAGAAGATTTGGCGTTGGTGCTGTTGATGCCGAGAGCGGAAGCGAGAATCTTGAACTGGCCAGCCGACGGTAGATACCAGCCGGCGGGACAGAGGTCGCCAGCGGCGGTAGAAGGAGTAAGGGTAGAGGAAAGGTTGCCAGCGTAGGCGGTGTAGAGATTATAGTAGACGCCGAGCTCGGTGTAGGGAGTGCCATAGACGGAGTTACCGGATTTGGACAGGTTTTCCGCGTTGTAGGCAAAGGCGTTGTAGGCCCAGCTGGTGTTGGAGACGGGGTTGGAGTTGGCTTGGGTGACGAAAGTAGCGGTGGGGTTGTGGGTGTTGTCGGCAGTAACGCCTTGGGTCAGGCTGGAGAAGTTGAGACGGAGGTTTTGGGTCATATAGATTTTGCCGTCGGCCAGCTTGGCAACGGTATAGGAAGAGCCGTCGCGAGAATCGCAGAGGGTGACGGAGTCGCCAACCATGGCGAGAGAATAGTTGACCCAGTTTTGCATAGACGGGGTGGAGCCACAACCGCTGTCGCGCTCCCACTGGGCGTAAAGAATAAACGATTCGTCGGCAGCAGCAAGGTTGGTGACGCTCTGACCCTCGGTGTAGGCAGTGCCGGAGCCGTCGGGCTCGGTGTTCCAGCCGGTAAAGGTGTAGCCGTCGCGAGTGAAGGAGTTGGAAATGATGTTGGTGGCGACGCCGCGCTCGGCAATCTTAACGGTATGGTCGCCAGTGCCGTCGTTTTTCATGAAAACGAGGAGATAGTAGTTTGAGACGGGATCTGGCTCGGGCTCGGAAGTGGAGGAGCCGCTAGTCCAAACACAACGGATAGGAGTCATATAAGCGCCATCAGTGTAGTCGGTGTAGACACCGTCGCCGTTGCCGGTAAGACCGATGGCGGGACTAATGCCGCGGCCAACCGACATAACCACACCGGAGGCGGCGGAGCCTGAGCCGCTCCACCTAGAGCTCCAGTATTTCCCGGAGCCATGGAAGTTTTGGGCCGTAGACGAACCCGGATAGTATTCGCCGGAAGCAAGGAAGTTCTGAGGATATTGGAACCACTTGATGGCGGTAGTGACGTCGTCGGTATCGCCTTCCCAAGCGTAGCGTTTCCCGCCGAGAGCGACGTTTAAGTTGGCGTAGTCGCCACGAGAACCATAGGTCGGGAGGCGCCAGCCGGCGGGACAGATGTCACCGTTGGCGGTGGAGACGGTACAGTTGTAACCGCCGTTAGTGGAGTTGGAACATTGGGTAGTCGTGGTGTAGGTGGTGGATCCAGCGACGGCGGTGTAGAGATTGTAATAAACGCCGTAGCTATAAGCCGCAGGGGTATATTCGCGGTTGGGGCCGGTGTAATCTCCTGCTGTTCGCTTGATGTATTTAGTGTAGTATTGGACACCGGTGCGGTTGGCGCTGGAAGGATTGGCGGCAGCGTTCTTGGCGGCGTTGCCAAAGCTGGTGTTTTGGAGGTGGGTGTTTGCGGTGGTGAGCTTGGCGGCACTAGAGAGGTCGAGACGAAGGTTTTCGGTGGTCCAGCATTTGCCGTCGGGGAGCTTGGTAACAGTGTAGGTCTCATCGTCGCGAGAGTCGGTGAGGGCGACGGAAGAGCCTTTGGCGAGGGAGCTACAACCGCCCCAGTTTTGGATGGTGCCGGACGATTTGAGCCAAATGGCATAGAGGTTCAACCCAGAGAGAGTCTTGGCCTTGATAGGTTCAGTCGACCCATACCACGTGCCGGAGCCATCGGACTTGGTGTTCCAGCCACGGAAACCGTAGCCCGGGCAAGAGTAGTTGGTGGCGTAGAGGCGAATCGACTGGCCATAGATCAGGCCCATACCGTTGTAGCCCCAGCTTTGGTAGTTGGGTTGGTCGGCCATGGTGCCGTTAGCGCCGTTGCTGTTGTAACAGATGTTGCCAGAGGCGCAAGACTTGGGGGCTGGGGGGGAGTAGAGGTTACAAGTGCCGGCGAGGGGCTCGATTTCGTCCCACTGAGCATAGAGGTCGATGGCCTTGTCTTCTGGGGCGAGGTTGGTGATTTCGGCCTTGTCGGCATAGCTGGTGCCGGAGCCGTCAGCCTTGGTGTTCCAGCCAGTGAAGGTGTAGCCCTCGCGGGTGAAGGTGTTCTCTGGGAGGTTGGCAGCGAGGTCGCGCTGGAACTGCTCGACGGTATGGGTGGACGTGCCGTCGTTGGCATGGAAGATAACTAGATAATACTTGGGCGGGACATAGGCTTCCCATTGAGCATAGAGGACGATGGCGGAGTCGGCGGGAGCGAGGTTGGTAACGCTCTGGCCGTTGGCGTAGCTAGTGCCGGAACCGTCTGGCTCGGTGTTCCAACCGGCAAAGGTGTAGCCGTCGCGGGTGAAGGTGTTGGCGCGGAGAGGAGTCGCCACGTCACGGTTGACCAACTGGACGGCGTGATTGGTGCTACCGTCGTTGGAAGCGAAGATGATTTCGTATTGGGCGGAGTTGGAGCTGGAACCGGAGGAGCCTTGATAAATACAGCGGACAGTGACGCCGTCTTGTCGGACAACGAAAGTTGCAGCCCTGATGTTATCGGTGCCTTGCACTCGGTTATATGACATGACGGCGGCATTCATTGTATAAATACTTTTATTAGCCGTGGCAGACCAGAACGCTCCGCCGTAGTTTTCGCTCCCAGCTACACTAAGTGCTTTGGAATAAATAAAGTTGTTTGGCGCGCCGAGGAGCACTGAGTCGAAATTGTTGCCGGGGCGGCCGTTGGATTCTGGGAAGAGTGCGATAGCTAAGTTCTCAAAATCTCCGCCGCTCGAGCCGGTGGGTAAGCGCCAGCCGGAGGGGCAAAGGTCGCCAGCGACATTACCATTCTCGAAGTCAAACCCGCCGTTGCCGGCCGTGGCGGTGTAATAATTGTAGTAAACACCGTAATCATCGATTATATTGCCGTCGTAGTCGGTGTTGAAATTGCCGAGATTTCTGGTGTCATATAGAATTTGGTCCACATACTCTCGCCTCATAGTGTCGCTTGAAGGCCAAGAATGGGTGGCGGTGTTTCTTGTGGACAAGAAGTCAATAGTGGGATTGTTGGTGTTTTCCGTTGTGATGTTGGCTGAGCCTGGGTTGAGGCGGAGGTTTCTGGTCATCCAGACATTTCCGTCGGCTAGCTTGGCGACGGTGTAGCGTTGGCCATCGCGGATGTCACACAGAGTCGTTGACTGCCCGACGGCATTCAGAGTGTTGGTCCAATTTTGCATCATGGGGACGGTGCCACAATTGGCAGCTCCCCACTGGGCGTAGAGAACGATGGCTTCGTCTTTCCCGGCGAGGTCTTGCACCTCGGCGCCGTCGGCATAGCTGGAGCCGGAACCGTCTGGCTCGGTGTTCCAACCGGTGAAGGTGTAGCCCTCGCGCGTGAAGGTGTTAGGATTGAGGTTGACGGTTTTTCCAACACTAACTTGTTGGACATTGTTAGTGTCTGAGCCGTCGTTAGCCATAAAGAGAATGAGGTATTTACCAGAATCTGGCTGAACGGTAGGGTTGTTTTCTTCGTCAAGGATACAGCGAATGGCGTTTCCGAAGCAATAGTAACTGCCGCCACCGATTCCGACATATAGACTATCGGAATTGTACGTTTTGTTGACTCTGGCTGCCATATCCGTAGAATTGGCCCAAAATTGGCCTGAATTCCCACGGCCGTTAATCCCTTGGTTGTATATATTATTCATAACGTCTCCGTAGAGTGTGCCGGCTAAGGAGAAATTTCCGAGCGATAATTGCGAGGAATCGAGGGCTTGGAATTCTTGATAGGTAGGAATATGCCAACCTGCTGGACAGAGGCTGCTGTCAGAAACTGGCGTGGAGCCAGCAAAGGCGGCGCGTACGCTATAATACATACCGTATTCGTCGCAATCGCCTGATGGGCAATCGGTCCCGCCGATATTGGTGGTGTTGTATCTTGGTGAGCCGCTACATCTTTGCGATCCGGAACCCCACCAGGCGGCGTTCATATATGCGGATTCGCGGTTTTCTACAGAGTTCGAGGTAAATCCTGATGCTGGGTTGTCGGTGTTGGAGGCGGAGATTTCTTCTATGAGTTTGTTGAAGTCTAGCCGCATATTTTTTGCCATCCAAATATTGCCGTCGGCAAGTTTAGTGACGGGGTAAGCGGAAAGGTCGCGAGCATCGCAAAGCGTAGTGGTGTCGCCAGTATCGACGAGGCTTGTATTGACCCAGTTTTGCATGGTGGGGATGCCAAGGTCGGCGCAGGACTGGGGGTCCTCAGGGGTAGGACCAGGAGGAGTGGAGCCGTCGGACTCCCACTGGGCATAGAGCGTAATAGAGTCGTCTGCTTCGGCAAGGTTAGACACGGCCTGACGGTCGGAGTAGGCATCTCCAGAACCGTCGGCAGCGGTGTTCCAGCCGGTAAAGTTGTAGCCTGAGCGAGAGAAGGGGTTGCCCGGGAGATTGGCGGTGACGTCACGATACATAATCCGGACGGTGTTAGACGTTGGAGTGCCGCCGTTGGGATTAAAGATAATTAGGTAGGGCTTGGGGCTTTCTGGAGTATCGGCCTGGGTAGAGTCGCCAAAGATACAGCGGGCCGGGAAGCCATAGTAGCCAGGAGTACCGTAGTTAACCTTGAGGGACGAGCCGAGGCTCAAGAAGTTGCGATAGTTGGCACCAGCGGAGGAAGAGTAGAAACCGTTGCTGCTCCAGAGATAGCCGATGGAGCGGAAGCCGGAAATCGTCCCGGCGGTGAGGCGGAAGCCGGAGAGGGTGAAGTTGTTCGGGAAAGCGGTGAGGGCAAGGGAGGCGGAAGCGGCGGTAGGAGTGGTGGTGCTGTCGAGCGGGGCTTGAGGAATACCAAGGGCGGAAGTCAAAATCCCAAACTCGCCCGTATAACCGCTGGTTGGGAGATGCCAGCCGGAGGGGCAGAGATCTCCGCCCACGGTGCCAGCAAAATCGGCGGTGCCGTTGCCGGCGGTGGCGGTGTAGTAATTGTAATAAAAGCCGTTACCCAGGGCGACGTTGAGACGAGTATAGAGAGACTGTCCGAGACACTCGGCACTGTTCTCGGCGCAGAGCGTGCCGAGAGTGGAGGCTTGGGAGAGGAAGTTGGAAGTAGGATCGTTGGTGTTGGTGGCGGTGAGGGTGGAGCGGCTGGGGTTGGTCCGGAGATTCTCAATCATCCAACAACGACCATCTTCTAGACGGGCGACGGCGTAGGTGTTACTATCGCGCGTATCGCGGAAGGCAGCAGGAACGCCGCGCGGAAGCGCGGAACAGCGGTCGGTCGAGAAAGACTGGAGCGTGCCGCTCAGGTCCGCCGGGACCCAGTTAGCATAGAGGGTTAAACCCTCTGCGGAGAGGTCGCCAACGGCGATGGTTTGGTTTGGCCCGTAGGAAGTGCCGGTACCGTCGGCCTCAGTGTTCCAGCCGGCAAAGCCATAGCCGGAGCGGGTGATATTGGCAGCAGAGAGGACAACGTCGGAGTTGGACGAGACGGACTGGTCTGGTTGCTCACCAGAAGCACCGTTTTCGTCATAGCAGATGGTGTCGGCGGGACAAGAGCCATCGTCTAGCGTGCCGGCGTAGATACAACGGACGGCAAGACCGTTACTATGATAGACGTCGTCATAAGACGTCATTGGGCGGACGCGAGTATTGTTGAATATCAGGGAGTAGGCAAAGTTTTCTCCGTAGCCTCGAGCGGACCAATACCAACCGGTCTCGTCACGACCGTCGATACTACTAGCCATATATTTGCCCGAGCGGAGGAAATTGTTGGGGCTAGCGAGAAGATGTGCGTCGTTATTAGTGATGCCACCCAGAGCGTCGTTGAGCGTCTTAAAATCATTGTCGCTCTCTAAATCGTCTCCGCCGTTAGGCAAGCGCCAGCCGGCCGGACAAAGGTCTCCGGAAGCGTTGGTGACACCCCAAGTCCCCTGGCCAGCGGTGGCGGTGTACCAGTTATAATAGACGCCGTAGCTTGTCAAACCGTCGGCTAGATTCTGGGTATTATAGATGATTTGGTCGGTGCATGAACTGTTGTAGTCGCTACACCAAGAGCTAAGGGACTCTGGATGCGCGGCGGACTCGCTGACGAAGGCGGAGGATGGGTTGTTGGTGTTGGTGGCGGAGATATTTTCTGTAAGATTAGAGAAATCGAGGCTTAAGTTTTCTGCCATCCAGATGTTGCCATCGGCGAGAAGGTCGACATCATAGACGGAGTTGTCGCGAGAGTCGCAGAGAGAGACCGGGAGGCTGGTAGACTCGCTGTTATACTGCCAGTTTTGCATAGTGGCGAGACCGAGAGAGTCGCAGGTTGCTTCTCCGTCGTCACCGCCAATTTCTTCTTCCCCGCTGCCCTGGATCGTGACTTCGAGGGTGTTGGAAAGGCGGATGATGGTGGAGATGGTGTTGGCGGTGCCGTTGGAGAGATTCTCCCAGCAAGTGCGAATGTAAAAGTCAAAATACTCCGGAGTATACGTCCGGGTTAGAGTCTCGGGGGCTTCGGCGACGGCAACGACCCAAATGCCTTCTGCGGAGTAGAGAGAAGAAGCATCGAGCGAATCGTAGTCAGAAAGAGACTCGGGAGAGAGATCGTAAATCAAGCGAGGGTAAGTAGCTGTGGTATCGAGCTTGAGCGCGGCACCTTCGCTAGCGTTGGTCTGGCGCTTCAAGATAAGAGAGGAGAGATGGCGATTGTCGTCACCCTCGCCGCCCTCAGAAGCAACGATTTCTGAGACGTCGGAGGAGGAAAGCCGCCGTGGGTTGACGATAAAGGCGCGGGATGGGAGAGAATTATAAAGCTCCTCGCAGGAAGTCTCGGAGCCGTTGTAGGCATCATAAAAATCATCGTCTAGATCGGTGTAGGCATAGGCGCTCTCGGCGATTTCCTGCCAGACGCGAGAGTAGTCTTTATTAGGCAAATTTTCTTCTGAGATATAAGCATCGTGAATAAACCGGAGGGCCTCCGCTTGAGTGTTAAGCTCGTTCATGGCCATAGTGGTCTCTAAGGTAGTCTGGGCAGTCTTCAGGCCACGGTTCATCAAAGAAATGGCACCGACGGCAACCATACCGAAAATGCCGACGGCAAACATCACTTCTACGAGCGTATCGCCGGAGAGGAGAAATCTCGCCGACTTACGGAACTTTTGTTTTAACTCCACCATTTACATTTTTATCATAACAAAAATGCGGGAAAAATGCTAGAGTTTTTTGCGACTAAACCGCACGGCAAAGCCGCCACCAGGCGCCAGCCAAAGGTCGAGCACGTCGCCCTTGGTCAGGACTTTTTGTTCGATGATGATATCGAGTGGATTGTCGCGATAATGGGATAGCTCGGAGTCGCGATAAATCTCGGCGACAAACTCTCCGTCTGGGAGGAAGTTTTTTAGCTCGAGGCGAATCTTGTGCGAGGTCTCGTCCGTAACGCCGCCTACAAACCATTCGTCAGTGCCGCGACCTTGGCGAGCGACGACATAATACTCGCCGATACTGCCGAGGAGAGGAACGGTCTTTTCCCAGTTGACTGGAACGTCATGGATAAACTTAAAGGCGTCTGGGCGGACTTTTTCATAAAAACGCGGGCGGTCTGCCGCCATCAACATCCCGGACGGGATTGTAACGAAGAGGGCGAGCTGGCGTGCAAGAGTGGAAGAAATCCGTTTGGTGCCGTTGGTAAGATCAAAGATTCCCGGGGTGTAGTCCATCCCGCCGGCGAGGAGACGCGTAAACGGGAGGATGCAAGCATGGGACGGGGAGAGGGCGCCGCCTTCGTATTCTTGGCCACGAGCGCCTTCACGCGTGAGGAGATTGGGGAAAGTGCGTTCTATACCGGTGCCTTTGATGGGCTCGTGGACGTCGAGACAGATGTGATACTTGGCCGCGAGCTCCAGCGCCTTTTGGTAGTGGCGGACGCCGAGCTGAGAATGATGGAACTCACGCGAACCCTGAATCATCATCATAGAGCCGGCGTAGCCGGGCTTGATGTATTTGATGCCGAGAGAGGCGTAGTAATTATATGCTGTCTCAAGCTGGGACTCGTAGTTGTCGACAAAGCCGACGGTTTCATGGTGACCAACGAGCTCAACGCCGTTTTGGGCGGCGTAAGTGGCAACCTTGGACATATCACAGTCTGGCATAGGCTGAGTAAAGAGCGTGTATTTGCCGTTTTTGAGCCAGTCGCCATCCCAACCGTTGTTCCAGCCTTCCATCAGAAGACCAGGGACACCAAGGCGGCGGCAGGCGTCGATATACTCAAAGGCGTGCTCGGTAGTGGCGCCGTGACGCTCGCCGGCGGCCCAGGTCCACTCACCAACAAACATCGCCCACCAAATCCCAAGGAACTTTAGAGGCTTGACCCAGGAGAAATCTTCCCGCGGAGGGTCGTTGAGATTCAGGGTGATGCGGTTTTTAACGAGGTCGACCGCGCGGTCGGCAACCATAATGACGCGCCAAGGCGTCTGCCAAGGGAGCTCCACGCGAGCGCGGACACCATCGGAGAGCGGGGTGATGTCGCTCCTTAAGGCTTTCCATTCGTCGAGCTTAAGAGTCATCTCGCCGTAATCATAGAGGGCGGCTTCGTGGATGGAGAGGTAGTATTTATTAGGGAGGCGGATAGTGAGCGGGGTATGGACGGACTCGGTGAGCTCGTAGATGGGAGTCTTCTCGTAATTATACTCATACCG
Organism: Candidatus Saccharimonadota bacterium; assembly: GCA_017460225.1. Taxonomy (GTDB): domain Bacteria; phylum Patescibacteriota; class Saccharimonadia; order Saccharimonadales; family Saccharimonadaceae; genus Nanosyncoccus. Next base: position 92,518 of record JAFUBM010000004.1, on the reverse strand, counting down.
GTCCGGCTGGTAGGCGGGAATCTTCCAGGCTACGGCGTTGACATCGACGTTGAACTCGGTTAGCTCGTCTGTAATCTCTAGACGGGAGAAAGACGGCTGGGGCGGGAGCTCGTAGCGAAAAGCTACGCCGTCGTCGAAGACGCGAAAGCGCATAGTAAAGAGGCGTTTAAGGCCGACGGTCTCAGCGAGATAGACGGTGAGCTCGCGGTAATGATTAGCGACGAGACGGTCTTCTCCCCAGACGGTCTCCCAAGGCTCGTTGACCTCGCGCTCAACGGAACGGACGACGGAGAGATGATCCGAGAGCGGCTGCATACTGCTGATGGCGATGCCGAGGCTGGATTTTTTGACTAACTCACGACCGTCTTTGGACACGGTATAGGAAAGATGGCCCGCGCGGAGAGTCAAAAAGAGGCGGACGCGCCCATCCGGAGAAAAAATCTTCTTCTCTGCGTCAACCGTAGGCCGATTGAATAAACGCTCGAGCCACTTAAACATAAGTATATTATATATATATCGCGCGAAAAAATCTAGGTTTGTTTTTTGGACTTAAAAATGCTACTATAAGACTATGAAAAAGAAAATCGCCGTCGGATTTCTTTGTTTCTTGTTGGCTGGGGGGTTAGGGTTTTTTGGGGTGCAGTTTGTGACGAAGACGGGGATATTCAAAGTCCCGGGGGTGGTCCGGTTCTCAGAGAGTTTTCCGGACTCGGAGGCAGAGAAAATTGCCGCGCTGTTTGAGCCGGAAGAGATAGAGCTAGACAAAGACCTGGTCTTCTATTATACAGAAATGTTAGACGAGACACTTGCGGCGGAAAACTCCTATCTAGCAGATATCTTTGTCCCGACGGCCGAGTTTTATAGTACGGAGACTAGCTTGACGGCGGAGGAGTTTCAGAGCCGTTATGAGGCCGGGGACTCGAGCGTAGTTTCTATCAAAGACCTCGACTCCGGGATGAAGCTGCTCGCGGTGGGCGAACACTACTTCCTGGAGACGTTTGACTCGGGTGCAATCTTTAAGTATCTGCGCATCGACGGCGAGACGGAGGAAGATTTGGCGCTGGCAAGGAATCTGATTTTGCCGACGCTGGACGAGTTCCCAACAAAAGATACGACGCTAAGCTTGGCGCAGACGGGAGTAACGGCACTGTCTCGGGGGATAAACACACGGATGAACGCCGTGGGGACGGGAACGTATTTTACAGAGAATATCGGCGAGTTCTTGTCTAGTTTTGACCTGACGCATACGAGCAACGAGTCGAGCTTTACGGACTATGCGACAAGCGCGAACATCTGCTCGGACTGGCGGTTTGTAGATACGCTGACGGCGATTGGGCTAGACATCGTGGAGCTGACCGGGAATCATAATCAAGATTGTGGCGATCAAGCCGCGCTGGACACACTCGACAAATACGATGAGCTAGGTATCAAAACCGTGGGTGGCGGACGGACAGCGACAGAAGCTGCCGAGCCGCTCAGGATTACGGACAAGGCCGCCGGCGTGACCATGCTGGCATATAATCAATCCACCGGCGGGGCGACGCTCGACGACAGTCCGGGTGCGAACCAATACTACCCCGCCCAGGCGGCGGAGGATATCGCCGCGGCCAAAGCACGCGGAGACGTGGTAATCGTAGATATGCAATATTACGAGTGCAACGAGTATGCTAGCTCTTACGAAGACACAACTTGCGACTATGCTTATTCTAGCGCGGGAGACCAAGTGGGAGTCTTCCGAAGCTTGATTGATAACGGCGCGGATGTGGTGATTGGGACGGCGGCGCACCAAACGCAGACCTACGAAAAGTATGGCAACGGAGAAATCTACTATGGACTGGGCAACCTGTTCTTTGACCAGAGCTGGTGGCCAGGGACAACTCGGAGCCTCGGGCTGGTCCACTATATCTGGAACGGAAAGCTACTGCAAACGCGCAAGTTTGGGACGGTATATGATAATACCTACCAAACGCGGCTGATGAACGCAGAAGAGCTGGCGCGGTTTATCAATCGACTAAACGAAGCGAGGGACATCTAATGGCAAACGATCCACTAATCTACGTCCCGAAAACCGGCCCGAATGCGGCGCGGTTCCGGACACCAAAACAACGCGCGAAGCAGAAGAAAAAGAACAAGGCGTTCCAGACTTTTTTGGACGTAGTAGTAGTCCTGCTTGTGGCAGGGGCGACCTACGCGATGTTTAAGCTGACGAATGTAGCGCCGGAGAATCAAGAAATTAACAATCCTAGCGTAATTAACACAGACAATCTAGACGAGGTTGAGGATGCCGTGCCGGCGGAGCCCGCTTATAGCTTGGATTTGCAACCCGTGATAGATACCTGGATGGCAACGCTGAGCGGCGGAGAGGCCGGGGTGCAGATTGTTGACCTGGATTACGAAAGAGTAGTGGGGAGCGCAAACGCCAACGAAACGTTTGCCACGGAAAGTGATTATAAGCTCTTTGTGGTCTATGAAGGCTGGAGGAGAGTAGAGACAGGAGACTGGAGCGCGACGGAAGCTGCCTACGGCGGATATAACACGGAAGAATGTCTAGACCGAGCAATCCGCGAGTCACATTCGGGCTGCGCGGAGACGCTGTGGGGCAAAATTGGGCGTGATAATCTAGAATATATCATCCAGAACAATTACGGGCTAGAGAACTCCAGCGCGGCGGGCTTGACCTCCACGCCAAGCGATATGGCGAGGATGATGCAGATTTATTATGCGCACAAAGATTTGTCGCAGGAGACCTGGAAGAAAATCGCCGACTCGATGCTAAACCAGCCCATCTCCGACCCGGCGGGACTGTGTGGCGGAAGCTGTGACTGGCGCGGAGGATTGCCTAAGGGCTTTACCCGCGGAACAAACGTCTACAATAAAGTGGGCTGGCGGCACAACGGAGCATACTGGGTGTCTTATAACGATGTGGCGATTCTAGAATACCCGGAGTATAACCGACACTTTGCGATAGCGGTAATGACTAGGGGGCTAGCTTCCACGGAGCGAATCATCACCCTGGGAGATATGATAGAAGAAGCAACTCTAGCCTATCTAGAGATGGAATAATATATATATATATATAATATTTAGTAGGTGCTGAAGAACTGGGACCAGTAGGTCTTATACTGGGCGTCTGGGTCAAAGATAAAACCAACGGAGAGCTTGGTAAACTTGTCGCTAAGGATGTTGGCGCGGTGGTCTGGGGAGTTGAGCCAAGCAGTAACAACAGTCTCGGGAGAGACGGCGGCGTTGCCAGCCATAAGGTTTTCCCCGGCGTACTCGCCCTCGACATCCGGTAGAGGACAGGCGGTAGACCAGGCGCTACCGTCCGGGCGGGTGTGGGAGTAGCTAGTCATCAGCTCTCGGGCACGCAACTCGGCGGCGGCTTCACAAGTAGTCCCCCACTCTAGAGCGGCGAGACCGTTTTTCTCGCGCTCGGCGTTGACGAGAGAAAGGACTTCACGCTTCCATTGCTCCTCCGGGACGCTAACGACGGTAACGGTGATAGAATCGTGGCGCTGGCCGTCATAAGTACCAGCGGTAATCGTAGTAGTGCCGGTGCCTTTGATAATGGGGTAGCGGCAAGTATCGGAAGAGTAGCCGAGCCAAGTCCGGGCGGTAGAATAAAAGCCGGAAATGACCTCCGGATTGGACGATTGCCAATACATAGAGCCGAGACCAGAGAGGTTGCCCCCAACGCAAAGATCGATGTCGGCGGTCTCAAACATAGTAAGCGAGGTCTCGTTCCAAAGTTCGTTCCCGGGGACAGGGTCGGAAGAAATCCAACCGTTGGCGGCGACGGTATAGACCGTGCCATCGGCGGCGGAGACGGTCTTCCCTTCTACGGAGTCGGAGACGGACTTTGGCATCTCGACTTCTTCTAGAGAATCGGAGATTTCGTCGGAGCGCTCGTTGACGGCGCGGAACTCACGGTCGCTACCCCAAATCGCCCCGGCAATCAACACGCCAGCAATCAAAATGGCGGCGGCGTTGACCGACAAAAGAATCGTCATCCGAGTCTGTTTGAGAGCGGCCGCGGCGGCGGTCATTTGGCCTCCCCGTCGATAATCACGCCAGCGAGACGGAGCACCATCTCAATCTGAATCAAATCACGTTTCTCTAGAATATGACGGCTGGAGGGCTTGCCGAGCAAAATCTCGCCAAAAGCTTCGTCGCGGGAATTGTAGAGGACGGCGAGACGGTCGACCGTCTCCTCTAGCTCACGCGGGGGAGTAAAATCTTGCCAGAGGCCGGACTTGGGGAGTTTGGTCTTGGCGAGCTGAGCCAGGGCGTCGCTAGGCAAATCGACCGGGCGGGAGCTGTAAAGACGACCGTTAATCAGGAAGCCGACGTAATCGAGCTTGAGCTGAGTAGCGAGGAAATTGGCCAGCTCCTTTAGCTCGACGTTTTGTTTGTTAAGGAGATTGAGCTTCTTTACGATGTAGCCCATATCGAGATGTCTATTGGGGAGGAAAGCACGAATCATCGAGGAGACTTCTGAGACGGCGGGCATCAAGAGCAGGAAGATGGCAACCATAATGAGATTGAAGACTAGCATATCGGACGACGGGCTGGAGACGCGGAACATAGACGTAAAGACAGCGTAGAAAATCATCAAATAGACGATAACGCCGGCGACGGTAAGGATGATGTAGGACAAGATGTTCATCCAGTCGCCACGCAGAGCGAGAATCCGGTAACGGACGATGGAATAATAAAACGTAATTACGGAGATAGAAACTGCCATCGGGCCAATCCAGGAAAGATGAGGGTGCGAGCTCAGAAGCAGTAAATCAAAGACCAGCGCAAGAATCCCGCCAACGGAGAGACCGGCACGGAAGAGCCGGAAGCCGTTTTTGGCGCCTTTGTTCTTGGTCTTGGCAATAATCTTGCCGAGGAAGCCGGAATAAACCAGCGAGATGAGGAAGAAGAAGGCAATCAGAAGATAAAGATACCAGCCGCCGGCGGTGTGGATGGTGTTGAATTCGTTGCCGAAGGTAACGTGAGTGTAGAACCTGGAAGAATCGTAGGCCTGAAGCCCAACGAGCGCCGCACCGAGAGCGGCAAAGACCAAAGTAGCAACCTTGCCGGCAGGGCCAAAATCCCAGCCGGTATAGCCAATCAAGGCGACATCGGTCAAAGTAATCCCGGCAATAATCCCAACCACGAGCAACGGGGCTAAATCCGCGTGCGCCTCCGAAAGAGTCAGGAAGGCGGCGATAGCGCTAGACCAGACTGCGGCACCAACCGTCGCGATACAGAACCAGACGGCGCTTCCGCGCGCCTGTTTTGTCGCGCCGAAAAGAATCGACAGCCCAGTGAGGAACGTCAGGACGGCGACGGCGTAGAGTAAAGACGTAATAAGTTGCATAAAACCTCCGTATAAATTACCGTTACTTTTAGTTTACCACAATCTTTATCAAACGGGAAGAAAAACCGCCCGAAAATTCGGGCGGGAGAGTTAAGATGGGTATTGAGAACGGCAGAGCCGTTCGAGTTCTGGATAGTTGACTTTGCCGGAGCCAAGCATCGGCAGTGTGTCGAGAAATTCGAGAGCGGTTGGGAGCTGGAACGGGCGAAGCCTTGCGCCCAGGAACGCCATAATCTGCTGGCGAGTGTCTGCTGACGGAGCAACGCCGGGCGCCGGGACGACGTAGGCGCAACTAGACTTGGACTTGTCTGGGAGATAATAAATCACCACCCCAGCGTCAGCAACCAAATCGTGCGCGGCCAGAAGCGCGTGCTCGATAGTCTCGCAATTGACTTTGTCGGTGGCGCCGCGCGGCTGGTAGAAGCGCTTTTTGCGCCCCAGGATATAGACGTAGCCGTCGGCGTCCAGCGACGCGTAGTCGCCGGTCAGATAGTAGGTCTTGCCGTTGATCTGGCGAAAAACCTTGGCAGTTTCCTCTGGATTCTGGTAATACTCCTTAATCATGGTTCGCGAATGGACGATGATTTCTCCGCTCACACCCGGCGGGACCGGATTCAAGTCTTCATCGACAATCAGCCACTCTAGGCCTGGGCCGCTATAAAACTTGCCGGAAGCCCCGGGACGATGCGGAATACCGTCGGACGTAGTGCCGACGCAAAGCAGTTCGCCGGCGCCGTAGTTGTTGCGGATCTCTGCCTGGGAAGCGTTATGCTGGCGGCAAAACTCCGCAAACTCTGCAAACAGTTCTTCTTCCGTTGAATCACCAGCGCAAAAGAACGCGCGGAGGAACGACAGATCGGCATCCGCCGGCGTCCGGGCGATAAACTCGCGGAGAAATTGCGGCGTGCCGTAGATGTAGCTGGGCTCGGAGAGATACCACTTTGCGATGTGCTCGGGCGTCGCGCCGGCAGCCAGCTCAACACGGTTCCCGCCCATCACGTTGACAAAGAGCGGCATCCAGCCATACGGATGACGGAAGTTGAGCACGCAAAGAGCTTTCTTAACCTCCGTAGAATGAGTGGTGGTGCCGGTGGACTTGGCGGCGTAGACGAGCGACCAGAAGATATTCCAGTTTGAGAACGGAAGACCTTTGGGACGGACGGCAGTCGAGCCAGAAGTCTGGAGAAAAATCATCGGAGCGCGAGTAAATACCGTCTTGAGGCGCATCAACCTTGGGTCGACGTAGGCCGTGACGGCGAGATGATAGAGGTTTTTGTACTCTGCAAGGTAGATGTTGACGGGACCGCTCTCAAAATGGATTTTGGCGGGCTCGTCGCCATACGCTTCGTAATAACGAGCGACAACCTTGGCGCTATAACGCACAACTTCTTCTCTCAACTCTTCTTCGGGACCTTCGTAGTTGGCATAGGCGACTCGGATGCCGAGCGCATTGGCTGCAAAAGTCAAAACAATCCCTTCCGGAATCAGCGGCATATGCAGCATCAACAGCTCGCCAGGCTTCAGCCCGAGAATAATCAGGGCTTTCATCATGACTTCGACGTCGCGCTTTAGCTCGTTTTTCCGAATCAGCCGGCCAGCATAACTAATAATCGGTTCCTGCATAGTCTTCTTGTTGATTAACAAGAAGGTCTGGAACATAGTAAGCACATAATCCCCTCCTTTGTGCTAGATTTTATACACATCTTAACTTGTAATGTACCTTAACCCATCTTAACTGGGAACATTATAGCATAAAAAGTCAAAAACAAAAATGGTGGAGCGTGCGGGAATCAAACCCGCGACCTCGGCAATGCGAATGCCGCGCTCTATCAGCTGAGCTAACGCCCCAACCATTTGATTATATCATAATTATTTAATTCCGGGAACTGGGAACTTGAGCGCGAGCTGCTTGACTTCCTCACGCAACGCGGAAAGCTCGGCTTCGGCTTCGGCTAGGCGAGCTTCGTCGCCAAGACCAACACAGATGTCGATCACACGGCGCATCCAGACGGCGATTTGTTGCATCTCTTTAACACCGAGACCGCGAGTAGTGATGGCGGGAGTGCCGAGACGGACACCGGAGGGGCGGAAGGCGGCGCCGGCGTCGGTCGGCAGAGAGTTGGCGTTGAGATTCAGCCCAACACGGTCGAGTGCTTTCTCAAAGAACTTACCGTCGATACCGAAACTGGCTTTGACGTTGACGAGAACAAGGTGATTCTCGGTCCCGTCACCCTGCAGGACAAAGCCCTCTTTCTTTAGCGCGTCGGCGAGAGCCTTGGCGTTTTTGACGATATTTTTGGCATAGGTCTTAAACTCAGGCTGCAGAGCCTCGCCAAAGGCCACGGCCTTGGCGGCGATGATGTGCTCGAGCGGACCACCTTGCGTCCCTGGGAAAACCGCACGGTCGATGAGGATGGGGAGATTTTCTACAGTGTGCTCGGGTTTTTTGAGCGGAGAGGCAACGTTGCCCTTGCTGAGAATCAGTCCGCCGCGAGGGCCGCGTAGAGTCTTGTGCGTGGTAGTGGTCATAACGTGGAAACCGTGGTCAAGCGGGTTGGGGTGGACACCGGCGGCGATGAGCCCGGCGACGTGCGCCATATCCGCCATCAAGATACAACCCGGAATCTTCTTGGCGACTTTGGCAACGCGGTCGAAATCTGGAATCTTCATAAAGGCGGAGTAGCCAACGAGGATAATCTTGGGCTGTTCTTCGAGAGCGACGCGCTCGAGTTCCTTGTAATCAATATCACCAGATTCGTCTACGCCGTATCCGACAAAGTTGTAGATGTGCGCGGAACGGGTGACGGGAGAGCCGTGGGTAAGGTGTCCACCGGCGGGGAGAGACATGGCGAGAATGGTGTCGCCTGGTTCGCACCAAGCCCAATAGACAGCTTCGTTGGCGTTGGCACCGGAGTGAGGCTGGACATTGGCGTGGTCAGCATGGAACAGCTTACACGCGCGTTCGATTGCTAGGCGCTCAATGCGGTCGACGTTGTCTTGGCCGCCATAGTAACGGTAGTTTTTTAACTTCTCTTCAGCGATTTTGGCTTCGTCCCAAAACTCGCCATCTTGGCCGATACCGGCAAAGCTAGGGTAACCCTCACTGTATTTGTTGGTGAGGACGGAGCCAGCGGCGGCGAGGACAGCGGGAGAGACGTAGTTTTCGCTAGGGATGAGTTCAAGACCTTCTTTTTGGCGAGTTTGTTCGGATTTGATGAGGTCAAAGACGAGGTCTTTGGTGTTCATAGAGGTTTCCTTTCGTATTTGATAAAGTGATATTGCAGACCTTGGGAAGTGCCACCGCCGAGCACGGTACGAGAGAAGCGGGCGGGGTCAAACGGCGGGAAGAACGCGTCGGCCTCGGGAGCCGCGGCGTCGATTTCCGTCAGATAAAGCGTTTTGGCGAACGGGAGAGTCTGGGCGTAGAGATTGGCTCCGCCGATGACAAAGATTTCTTCGCTATCTTTGGAATGGTCGGCGATAAACTGCGACAGGTCGGAGACCAGCTCGACGTCGTCCGGCAAGCTGAGCGCGTGGCGCGAGACGACAAAGTTTTGACGATTTGGCAACGGGCGCCCGATACTGTCCCAAGTTTTACGGCCCATAAGGACGGGGTGTCCCAGAGTAGTTTGTTTAAAGAACTGCATATCTTCTTTGAGACGGAAGATAAGCTGATTATTGGCTCCGAGCTCGAGGTTTTTCCCGACTGCGGCGATTAGGCTAAGGCTCATATCATAACTCCTCCCTCTCCACGCGTTATTCCGTGACCGGCATTTTGATTGTGCCGGCGTGTTGATAATTTTCCAGGCGGATGTCTTTTAGCTCCTTGGAGTTGTCAAACTTAAAGAAGTCTGTAATGTCCGGATTGAGCCAGAGAGTGGGGGCGGGGTAGGACGGTTTGGTAAACTGTTCCTTGATACCGGAGACTTGGTTTTCGTAGATGTGGGCGTTGTTGATGACGTAGGTCATTTGCCCCGGCTGCAGCCCGGTAACCTGGGCGAGGAGGTAGCAGAGTGTGGCATACTGGGAGACGTTAAACGGCATACCGAGCGGGACGTCGTTGCTGCGGACGGTGACCATGAGGTTGAGCTTGCCGCCGGTAACGTTCCACTGGGAGTTCCAGACACAGCTGGGAAGCGCGGCGGTGGGGAGCCATTCGTTTTGCCAGAGAGACATAATCATCCGGCGATTGGCCGGGTCGGTTTTTAGCGTCTCGATGAGGGAGCTAGTGAGCTGGTAGCGGTTGACAATCCAGCCGTATGCCGTGCCGATGGTACCAACGGGAGATTCTTTGAGACCTTTTTCCCGATACAACTTTTTATAATCTTTTTTGGCGTAGATGCCGGAAGCGGGAATCTCCCATTCGTCCCAAATCTTGATGCCGCGGTCGTGGAGCCATTTGACATCGTTTGAGGCGACTTGGTAGATCCAAAGCATCTCGAGGGCGGCAGTCTTAAAGGCGACGCGCTTAGTAGTCAGAATCGGGAACTCCTCGGCGAGGTCAAACTGGAGGACTTGGTGCGGGAGACTGTAGGTAGTGGTGGGCTTGGCGGTCTGGGCAAGGTGGGTCGGCATATTGGTCTGGACGGCGCCCTGAGTGTTTTTGGCTAGCACGGCAGGGTTGGTCGTGATTTTCTCGCCATGGTCGAGAATACGATGGCAGAGATCAAGATATTGTTCATCAAAACGGGACATAGTTACCTCCTTAGTTACTTTTAGTATAGCATAAAGAAGCGGCTAAATCATTTGAACTTTGCCCAAAGTTTGTCGAGTTTTTTGATGTCGGCGCCGACGTTTTTGACGTAGGTGCCGCGAGAAAGGATCTCGTCTAGCTCGGAGTCTGGAAGCGAGGCGACGGAGAGGTTGGGCGAAATATAAGGATATTCGTCGACGATAGCCTGAGAAACGTCATCACGCAAGAGATAGTCGATAAAAAGATAGGCAGCATCGGTGTTCTTACCGCCCTTGACGAGGCAATAATTGTCCATCGAGAGAGCAAAGCCTTCGGCGGGGTAGACAATCTTCAGGCTGTCTCGCTCGGCGGCGGCGAGAGTAGCCTCTGCGTTCCAAATGATGCCAGCATCAGTCTCGCCGGTAATCAGGAAAGTCTTGGGAGAATCGGAGTCAAAAGCCTTGATGCTGGGACGTAGTTTTTCGTAAAAGTTGAGCGCACCCGATAAAGCGGCGCTAGACGTGGCGTTCATAGAAGAGCCGGAAGCTTGGAGCATGGCGCCAAGCGTGATGCGTTGGTCATCAAGGATAACGAGGTTGTTTTCTAACTCTGGGCGGAGCAGGTCTTTATAACTGCGGATTGGCGCGAGCTTTGACTCGTCATAGATAATCACGCTGGTAGCGAGGAGAAACGGGACGGAGTAGGTGTTGTCTTCGTCATATTCCTGGGCAAGGAACTTGGGATTGAGATTGTCGAGATTTTGGAGACGAGAGAGGTCGAGCGGGGCGAGAAGATCGCGAGAAATCATAAGGTCCACCATATAGTCGCTGGGGAAGATGAGGTCGTAAGTGCCGAGAGCGGAAGAGTTGACCTTGGCTAGAAGCTCTTCGTTGGAAGAATAGGTCCCGTAGTTGACCTTGATGCCGTACTCGGACTCAAAGTCGGCGATGATTTCGTCGGGGATGTAGCTAGTCCAGTTAAGGACGTTGAGAGTAAGCTTAGGGGAATCTTCTCGGGAGGGACGGTTTTTGACGAGAGCGATAAGGCTTACCGCAAGAACGAGCAAGAAGACGACGAGGAGCGAGGCTTTGGCTGGTTTGGAGAAACGCGAGAGCTCAGACATCAGAGGGTCCTCTCTAGCTGGCGCTTGGTCTGAAGCTTGGACGAGACGATGAGAGCGATAATAGTGAAGACGAGCATAAGGGTAGTTAGGGCATTGACGTCGGGAGTGATGCCGGTTTTGATGATGCTGTAAATATAGAGCGGGAGGGTATTTGTCCCGGGACCGGCAGTAAAGTAAGAAATCACTACGTCGTCTAGACTAAGGGTGAAGGCGAGGATGGCGCCGGAGACGATGCCGGGCTTAATTAAAGGCAGTGTGACGTACCAGAAAGTCTTCCACTTGCCGGCGCCGAGATCTTCGGCGGCCTCCTCAACGTTTTTGGGCAGGGCGTAGAGAGTGGAGCGGACGCTAGTGATGACAAACGGGACGGAGAAGGTAATGTGGGCGAGAAGTACTGACCAAAAGCCGAGCTCGACGCCGGCGAGCGTGAAGACGGAGAGGAGGGAGATGCCAAGGACGATTTCTGGGATGACGATGGGAATGTAGATGAGTTTGCTCACGACTCGCTCTGTGGGGAAGTTGTATTGCTTCATACCGACGGCGGAGATGGTACCAAGGATGGTGGAGACGGCGGTGGAGATGATGGCGATGAGGAGAGTGTTGCGAAAAGCCTCGAGGAGGTTAGGATTTTCTAATAACTTGCCGTACCATTCGGTGGTAAAACCGGTAAAGATAATGTTCATCTCTGAGGCGTTAAAGCTAAAAACAACCAAAATCGCAATCGGCAGGAAGAGGAAAAGCATCACGAGGGCGAGATAGAGATTGCGCGCCCAAAGAATCCGGCCAAAATGAGCGTTGTCGCTCGGCTTCTTGACCGCGACCTTGGAGAGGTAGGGCTCGTAGCTCCGTAAAACCAGCGCCGGCATTAGCCTGCCCCCAGCTCATCGAGGTCTCCCCCGATTTTTTCGTAAAGTTTGACCAGACCGAAGGTGATAACGAGGAGGAAGATGGAGAGAGCGGCGCCGAGCGGCCAGTTGCGGGCGGTAAGGAACTGGTTTTTGATCAAGTTGCCGATAATCATGGCTTTGCCACCGCCGAGGATGTCGGCGATGAAGAAATACCCGATAGCGGGGATAAAGACCATGAGCGAACCGTTGAATGCGCCAGCGAGCGTAAGCGGGAGATAGACTTCTTTGAACTTCCGAAGCTTGCCGGCGCCAAGGTCTTCTGCGGCGTCGAGGAGGTTTTGGTCTACCTTGGAGACGGCGGAATAGACCGGAAGAATCATAAAAGGCAGAAGCGTGTAAACCATACCGATGATGATGCCGAGGTAGTTATACATCAGCGGGAGCGGAGATTTGATGATGCCAAAAAACAGCAAGCTGGTGTTGATGACGCCGTTTTTGCGCAGGAGGGTAATCCAGCCGTAGGTACGGATGAGGGAATTTGTCAAGAAAGGCACCATGACGAGCTTGATGATGAGATTCTGGGTCTTCAACGGTTTGTCCCGCAGGAAAATCGCAAAGGGATAAGAAATCAGGAGGCAAATCGCGGTGGTAAGGAGGCCGATCCCGGCAGACTTGAGGAAAATACCGAGATTGGTGCCGTCAAAAACTTCGGCGTAATTCTGGAGCGTAAAATCGTAGCTGTAGCCGCCGTAATTGTCGGCGGTAAGGAAGCTAAGAAATAAAATATATACCAGCGGCGCTAAGATAAGCAAAAACGCATAGATAATAACCGGGAGCGTAAAGACGAGTTTGTGCCCGTCAAAAACGGAACGTGACGAGGAGGTTCTTCCCTTTTGCTCGTCAACTTCCGGACTTGACGAGGAGGCGAGCTTATGCTTTTTCCTCATAGCGGTTCATCCGGGTTTTCTTAAAGTTGATGAGGTCGATGTCGGAGATGAAAGATTTGACAAAATCGTTTTTGGGCTTTTTGTAAATCTCCTCCGGGGTGCCGAGCTGGACGATGTTGCCGGCGTTCATAACGGCGATGCGATCGGACATGGTCAGAGCCTCGTCTTGGTCGTGGGTGACGTAGACAAAAGTCATCCCGAGATGTTGCTGGAGATGTTTTAGCTCGGTCTGCATCTCACGCTTAAGCTTCAAATCGAGCGAAGCGAGAGACTCGTCTAAGAGAAGAATCTTGTGATGCATAACGATACCGCGAGCGATAGCGACGCGTTGTTTCTGGCCGCCGGAGAGCTGGGCAGGGTAGCGATCCTCAAAACCGGTAAGTTTAACGAGGCGCAGAGCGGAACGGATGCGGCGAGCCGCCTCGGGCTTAGGGATGCCAATCATTTTGAGGCCAAAGTTGACGTTGTCCCAGACGGTAAGATGCGGGAAGAGGGCAAAATCTTGAAAAATCGTGGAGACGAGACGTTTGCTGGCGGGGACGGAGGTAACGTCTTTGCCGTCGAGCCAGACAGAACCCTCAGAGACGGACTCCAGCCCGGAAATCATCCGGAGGACCGTGGTCTTACCACAGCCAGAAGGACCGAGCAGTGTCAAGAACTCTCCCTCGTAGATGTCGAGAGAAAGGTCTCGAATAATAGTTTTCTCGCCGAAAGTTTTCCGGACGTGTTCAAGCTTAACCAGCACCCTATTTTCCATAGTTCTAGTTTAGCATAAGCGAGGACGGTAAGCAATAGCATATTAGAACATATTGTGCTTAAGATTGCAACTAGCGCGCTTTTTTGTTATATATCAGGTAACAATTTTAACATTAAGCAAATCGAGGGAAAGAAAATGATAAAGAAGAGATTACAAAGTCTTTTCGCCGCAGTTATGGTGGCTTTTGGGAGTGTGCCTTTGCTTTACAAGCCGGTTTACGCCGACACAGATGCCATTTCTGACGAACCAGCGAGCGAGAAAAATCTTATCAATAATAATGATGACGGCACCTACACCATTGCGCTGAGCGTAACTGGCGAAACGGCTAGCAGCCAAACGACAGACATTACCAAAGCGAACGTAGTGTTGGTGGTTGACACTTCAACGTCAATGACTTTGGGGAGTGGCTCGGGAAACACTACGCGTCTTGAAGCCGAAAAAGATGCCCTGACAAAAACAATGGAATTATTGATAACTTGTTGAGGCAAAACGTGGCCGGCGATGCCAACAAGTCTGACATTGTCGAAGTAGCCGTGGCAAACTTTGACACGCGTGGATATGCTACGCAAGGCTTTACAACTAACGCCACGACGTTAAAGAACACTATCAATGGCCTGACTACCAGCCGTGGCACAAACTGGGAAGAGGGTTTGCAATATGCTAAGACCTATGCCGACAGCATTAAATCCGCTCAACCTGATGAAGATGTATATATTATATTCTTGACAGATGGCGAGCCAACGACGCACGATAATTCCTATAACGTAAACGTCAACTATGCGACTGAATGGGGCTACGCTAAGGACGACGCGCGTAGCATTGTTGAGGCTGGCTATAAGTTCTACGCACTTTTTACTTGGGGCTCCAACAACAGTAGTCACTATTTGTCTAGCTTGGTGCAATATGCTTACACGGGCACTGGCAACTCCAATTCTTCCCTTTCTGCGGATTATGCGCAATATTACACCGACGCAAGCGACACCGCAACCTTGATTTCTGCTTTGACTCAAATTGTTAACGATATTACAACTGGCGTTGGTTACACCAATGTTGCCTTAGAAGATGGCGTTACGGCCATGACGGCTTCTAGCGTAAAAGCAACTGCTAGCGGTGACGTGACGGGGCTTAAATACTATCGCAGTGGCAAAAGTTACAGCACAACCGCCAACAACGGGTTGGGTGAAGAGTGGGCGGAAGCGCCAGCGGCAACCATTAACGCTGAGGGCGAAGTTGACTGGAACTTAGGCAACTTAGTGTTAGAAGATGGCGTAACTTACACCGTAGCCTTTACGGTTTGGCCAAAGCAAGAGTCCGTAGACTTAGTGGCCGAGCTAAATAACGGTATTAAAGATTATGACTCGTTGATGGAAGCCGAAAAAGCTCAGATTATAAAGAACGGTAACGCCTATACGCTTAAAACCAATACGGATTTTCCAACTTTAACGTATTCTACGGTAACGACCACAACGGTAAATGGCAAAACACAAACCGTGGTGTCTAGCCCGAAAACCGTGGAGCTGGATAATCCAGAACCGGTAGATTTATATTCTAAGAAAATTGCGATGCAAAAACTTTGGGAAGATAGCCTAGACCCGACGCAACGCGAAGAAGAAGTGGAAGATATTTATCTGCAATTCTACATGGACGGCAGAGAATACGAAGAGCTGACCGGTTACGACAAAGCAGCTGGCGGGATTAAAGTTACTAATCAAAGTGGCAGCGTTTGGGCAGCAGGCGAAATTGCAATCGCGCCAGGTTTGATGGTGAGCGAGGGACATGCCGCCTACGACGAAACCGCAGAATACGGCGTGGTGACCTTGGATGGAAAAAAATATGCAATTTTAAACCCAGGACACGACTATGAATTTGGCGAAAAAGACATTAACGGCCATTTTGAACTAACAAAATATCAGTACCATCCAATGTTGGTTGATGGCGAGTTAAAGAATGTCACCTTTATCTACGACGGCGACACGATTACGGGCGTAGAAGCTGCCGAAGGAATGACTACTATTTCTGCAACCAACACAATCAAGGGCGGGATTAACATCCAAAAAGTGGTTACAGGTAAAACCGACGTCAGCGAAGACGCTTTTACGGTTAAAGCCTACCTTAAAAACCCAGACGGCAGCGATTATAGCTACGATTACCGTATTTATTACGGAGAAAATAACCCTTGCTACACAACGCAATGCACTGGGCAATCCGACAGCGATTTCGCAAGACGTCGTTCGGGACATATTTATGGCGACGGTACGATTGAGGCAGAAATTTACGTTGGCGACGTTATCCGCGTGGTAAACGTGGCGGATGGAACGTTGTATTATGTAGAAGAAGACGAGGCTGCAATGCCTAAGGGCTACGAGCTAGATAGCATCGACTACACAATTACCTACGGAACCGACGCTGCGCAAGATGATGTGGCGGCTGATGGATATTATGCCGTTAAAGGTAACTCAGCTTCGACTGCTACAATTACAAACGTGTATAACTATGGCGATCTAGAAGTTTCCAAGGTTGTTCAAAATACGAACGGCGACGCGAATGCGATTGACGGAAAAGAGTTTGAGTTTGCCTTTAATCTTTATACCGACGATAATAAGAGCGAAGAAATCGATAAGACTTATAGCTACACTGGTTCAACCGAAGGCACGATTGCTTCCGGTGAAACCGTAAAACTAAAAGACGGAGAAACCATCAAGATTGCCGAGCTACCAGTTGGTGCATATTATGAAATTAGCGAAACTGAGGAAAGCGGTTTTACGACAGACTCCACGGGCGAAACTGGAACGATTGCCAAAAACAAAACTAGCACCGCGGAGTTTACAAACACTTACGCAGTTGCTGCACAGGACGTTACGATTAGAGCCTATAAGGGATTCGACGATTTCTGGCTGACGGGCGATGAATTTACTTTTGAGATTTCCGGTTCGCAAGGTGCGCCAATGCCAGCACAAACTACTGCTACCGTGAACAGTGCCTTAACTCCTGCGGAATGGACGGTGAGGATTGAAGGCTACACCGCGGAAGGCTATGTTTACACCATCACCGAGCCCAATCCGGCCATTCGGGGCGGAGTGAGCAGAGTGGAAAACGACGAAGACATTGTGGTGACGGTAACGACGACCGACAACGGCGATGGCACGCTTAGCGTGACCAAGCTCTACAACAAGGGCGACGCGACCGTGACTGAGGAAGATAAAGACGTCCTAATCAACAACACCTACGTGGCCGAGCCGGTTACGGTGAATGATCCGGAGGACGATGCTTCGACAAAACTGCTCCTGACCAAGGAGACCCCGGGCTATGCGGAAGAGGCGGAAAAGTACGACTTTAGCTTTGAGCTCCGCGATGAGGCGGGCGAGGTAGTGGCTACGGCAACCGCGCACGGCGCAGAAGCACTAGTTATGCTAGACGGAGTCCTGACCTTTACCGAAGCGGGAACTTATACCTATACGCTGACCGAAGTGGCTGGACAAGCCGGCGGATTTACCTACGACACTGCGGAGCATACGATTACTATCGCCGTGACGGATGACGGGAACGGAAAGCTCAAGGCAGAAGTCTCCGGAAATAACCCGACGTTTACCAACACCTATACGGCGACGGGGACGTATGGCGCGGAAGGCGAGCTGGAGTTTACTAAGATTGTCCTGAACCAAGATGAATGGGAAGAAATCTACGAATTTGGCTTCCAACTCTACGAGATAGTTGAGAGCGAAGACGGCGAAGAGCTAGCCCTCATCAGCGAAAGCACGGCAACCAAAGACAAACAAACCTTCTCTTTTGCGGCGCTAGAGTTTGACCTGACGATGCTCGGTGAACACACCTACGTAATCCTTGAGACGCCGTTTGATATCGAAAACGTCTCGCAGGTGACGGAGTACATCCTATTTACGCTCACGGTCAGCGACAACTATGACGGCACACTCAACATAGAAGCGAGCGACTACGACAACGTCTTCTATAATAACTATGACGAACCCGGCCGAGGCGAGCTAGAGCCGACCGTAACTCCAAATACGGGACGGTTTACCAAGGCGGAAGACGGAGCGGAGGAACAAAACCTCTTTGGAACAATCGCGGCGATGGTGGCCCTGGGAGCGGCGGCGTATCTCGTGATTGCCTCTAAGCGCAAAGTGTAACTTACAAAACAAAAACAATTCCCTCCCCGGGCTTCTCGGGGAGGGATTTTTCTCGCAGTTCTAAAGGCTAGAAAGGAGATTAGCTGTTGGACTGGCAGTAGCTACCTTCACCAGTCTCGAGCTGGCCGTAGATAGCGAAAGCGCGGTTGGACTTGACGTATTCGAGGGCGCCTCCGTTACAGCCGCCGTGGCGGACGAGGAAGACCTGAGTACCGTCTTCACGGATATTCTTACTGGTGTCGAAATTGGCAGTACAGCCACTAGTGGTACACTCGACAACTTCAAGAATGTAGGTGTTGCCATCTGGATCTTCGCCGGTCTCGTTGATGTATTTGTTGGCGGCAAGGGTCGCGCCAGTGGCAGGCAAAGAGCCGTTGTTGTTGGTAATGTACTGAGTGATATTAGCAGACAGCGCGGAGTAATCGTTGCGGCGCTGGGTATCACGCTGGGAACGTTGCATGTTTGGCAGAGCGATAAAGACCATCAAGAAGATAAGACCGGCAATCGCGAGGACCAGGACGACCTCGATGATGGTGAAGCCTGATTTAGATTTTGTACTCATATAGGTTAGCAATCCTTTCTATTTTATACTTATTTTCATTTTACATAATCATTTTAAAAATTGCAAGAGGGTTATGCATAAATTGTTGGCTAGGAGTGTGGTATAATGGAGTTATGAGAAAATTGGTTTCGGTGATAGTGCCGGTTTATAATGAACAGGCGGGGATAAACGACTTTTTAGATAAGGAGCTGGAGCCGGCGCTGGAGAAGCTGGCGGAGGAGACAGAAATCATCCTGGTAGACGACGGGTCGCGAGACGAGTCGCTAAAGCTGATACGAGCCTGGGGCACAGAGCAAAAGCAAAAGGTGCGGATAATAGCGCTGGTAAAAAACTTCGGCAAGGAGATTGCCTTGACGGCAGGGATCCGCGAGGCGAGAGGCGACGCAGTAATAACGCTAGACGCCGACGGACAGCATCCGGCGGAAGAAATCCCGCGGATGGTAGAAAAATGGCACAAAGGAGCGAGAATCGTCACCGCGGTGCGTGCACAGAATACGACCAGCCATCGTCTTGGGTCGTGGCTGTATTATAGGCTGATGCGCCGGCTCGGGAATCAAAGCGTCCATGAGGGCGAGACGGATTTTAGGCTGATGGATAGAGTAGTAGTGGAGGAGTTTAACCGGTTTACGGAGCACAACCGGATGACGCGCGGGCTGGTCAACTGGCTCGGCTTCCCGCAAGAACACATAAAGATACAGACGAAAAACCGGAAAAAGGGCGCGCCAACATATAGCCTGAGGAAGCTAATGACGCTAGCCGGAGACAGCTTGGTCTCGGCGTCGAGGACGCCGCTACTTATCTTTGGGTATATCGGAGTAGGGATTATGCTGGTGTCTGGCGCCGTGGGGTTGTTCCAGCTGGTACAGGAATATATCCTCGGAGACCCGCTAGGGATAGAATGGGGCGGGGGCGTAGCGGTGAGCTTGTTTGTGGCGTTCCTGGTAGGACTAGTGCTGATTTCTCAGGCAATGACGGCGCTCTATGTCTCCCAAATCCACGCCGAAGTAAAGAACCGACCACTGTATATCATAGACCGGGAAAAATCTGTGGGGCTAGATGATGGCAAAAAATAATGCCTTGCTGAGCTTTGACATAGAAGAATTTGACCTGCCCAGAGAACACGGCGGGGAGATTTCCCTAGAAGACGGCGTAGCGCGCTCGAGCGAGGGGACGGAGAGAATCCTAAACATCCTCAAACGGACGGGAGTAAAGGCAACATTCTTCGTAACCGGGAACTTTGCTAAGGTAAACCCTGGGCTGGTCCGGAAAATCGCCGAGGCGGGACACGAAGTAGCTTGCCACGGAGTGGACCACTTCTCGCCCAAGGCGTCTGACCCGGCAGAGAGTAAAAAGATAGTAGAGAAGACACTTGGTGGGCGGGTCTATGGCTACCGCCAGCCAAGGATGTTTAAGATAGACTATAAAGAGTTGAAGCGGTGTGGATATAAATATGACTCAAGTATCAATCCGGCGTTTGTTCCCGGGAGATATAATAACTTCCGAACCCCAAGAAGACCGTTTCTCCGCGAGGGGGTGACCGAGCTGCCAGTGTCGGCGGCGACAGGGCTAAGAATCCCGCTGTTTTGGCTCTCCTTACATCTCTTCCCGAAGCGGCTGTATCTTTCCCTGGCTAAGACTGCACTTCGGCACCAAGGCTACTTTGCAACTTACTTCCATCCGTGGGAGTTTACTAACCTCGCAGAAGTGCCGGAAGCGCCGAGCTACATCCGGAAAAATAGTGGAGAGAAACTAGAGCGGCGGCTGGAGTGGGTTATCCGGGAGCTGAAGCGAGGCGGAGCGGAGTTTTTGACCTATAAGGAGTTTTTATCAAAGGAGGAAGATGAAGAAGCTAAGTAAACTAATGCAAGAAAACCGATTTTTGGTGCGGCCGTTTGTGGCGCTGCTTCTAATATACCTGCTGGGGATTTCTGCTATTTTGCTTTCTGGTGTGCACTATGCGGACGATGTAGCACGGACTAACCTAGGGTATGCGGGATGGGTGACGTTTAGCCGTTATCTAAACACTCTGCTGTCGTTTGGTCTGTATGCTGACACATATCTGGCAAACCTAGCGCCGTTGCCGCAAATACTAGCGGTGGGGGTACTGGCGGCGGCGAGTTTGGTGCTGATTTGTCTGGTGTCTGGTAAAGAAGTGTTCCAGGAAAAATGGACAAGATGGATCTGGCAGGTGGTGGCAGTGATACCGCTAGGGTTGTGCCCGTATATGCTAGAGTGTTTGTCTTATCAATACGATGCGCCGTATATGATGCTGTCGGTACTGGCGGCGGTGGCGCCGTTTTTGGTCTGGAAGAAGGGATGGCGATGGTGGGTGCCGGCAATGGTGCTGGGGATTCTCGTGGCTTGCACGACTTACCAGGCGTCGGTAGGAATACTGCTAGCGATGATAGTTGCTGTGGCGCTGAAAGATTGGGGAGAGGGCGAGAAAACGAAGGAGGTGGTAAAATCTCTGGCTCTGGCGGGAGCGGTATGTCTAATAACGCTAGTGGTGTTTGAGAAGTTTTTGATGGTGCCTAAGGATACGTATGTCTCAAACGACTTGCCGGCGGCAGGGGTGTTTGTACAGACGGTGTTCCAGCACCTGGGACAGTATTATACCTTGGTGGTGAGAGATTTTAAGGCGCTGTGGCTGGGGCTGATGGGAATGATAGGGGCAGGATTTATCGTGCTATATACGATACAAGCTAGACAGAATAAGATTTTGGCCGCGCTAGTGGCTGTGGCGGGGGTAGCGATGATGTTGATGGCGGTCTATGCGCCGTATGCGGCACTAGAGAGCCCGCTCTATACAACGCGCGCGATGTATGGCATAGGGGCGGTACTGGCAGTAATGGGAGCATATATCGTCTCTTGCCGCGGGTGGAAGCTGGTGATGGCGGTGCCGGTGGTGGCGATAAGCTGGTGTTTTTACTCTTTTGGATTTACATACGGTAATGCGCTGGAAGAGCAGGGGCGATTCCGCGACCAAGAGATAAATATGGTGATAGCTGATCTAAACGGAATCCTGCCGGAGCTTGGCGAGGAGCAAAAATATATCCAGACGACGGGACAGATAGATTTTGCACCGTCAATCCAACACCTGCCGGCACGAACGCAAAGAATGGTCCGGAGACTACTGAAGCCGAGCTTTGGGCGCGACACATATTGGATGGCGTATAAGCTGACAGAGATGTCGGGGCTAAAGAAGCTCAGGTTTAGTCCGGAAGTAGACTTGCGCGAAAAAAATCTGCCGGTGCTCAGGCAGACAGAACTATATATTATATATGGCGATAGAGAGGGGATTTTGGTAGAGTTTACGGGAGAGAAGTACGAGACGGCGGATTATTCCTAAACTTAAGTGGTGCCCGCGACTGGAGTCGAACCAGCAAGCCGAATGGCACTAGCTCCTAAGGCTAGCGTGTCTACCAATTCCACCACACGGGCATGGTTCTATTATAGCATAAAGCTCGCTTGCGGTCGACAGGCTCTTTGCGGGACCGCTCCGGGCCGCTTTGGCCAAGTCTTCACGTCCCGCAAAAATCTGTCTCCCCGCTCGCTTTTTACTTTTTACGCTTCAGTCCCATCTCGAGGTAAGTAATGGCACCGGCGGCGATGAAGGCGTAGTAAGTGAGGAGACGCCAGACAATCATAGGCCAAAAAGTGTTGCCCGAGGGGAGAGTAGCAAAGACGAGATAGAACGAACCCTCGGCGGCACCGGCGTTGCCCGGAGTCGGGATGAAAGCGATGGCGGCGAGGATGGCGATACAGGTGAACGTCGCCGGGAAGTAGCCGATGCCACCACCAAAAGCTGTAACAACAAAGAACGGAATCGAGACCATGCCGAGCTGATAAAGGACGGAGAGCCCCATAACTTTCCCGAGGAGTTTTTTGTCATAGATGACGGATTTGATGCATTTGGCGTATTTTTCTACCTCGCCAAAGACCTTTTCACGGGTCTTTTCGACATCTTTGATGATATGGAGCTTAGCGAGGAGGGAGAGGGCGCCGGAGACGAGACGGTGAGTAAACTTGGGCGCGAGAGCACAGGAGACAATCGAGACTGGGAAGAAAGCGTAGAAAAAGATGCCAATATAGGCGGCGGCGTAGACGACGTCAGAGAGGACGAGAGATTTGCCGACCAGAATCATCAGGAAACAAAGCAGCACAAAGGCGAGCTGAGTCGAGACGAAGCCGATGACAGGAATCATCGCGGCGAACTCGGAGGGGACGCCGTGCTTGCGCATATGGAGAATCTGCATGGGCTGGCCGCCGATGGCTGACGGAGTAATGTTGTCATAATACCGACCGATCAGGACGGTCTGGCGAGCGAGAGTTAGATTTTTCTGCTTGGTAAAGCGCTCGATAAGAAGATTATACTTGTAGATTTCTGCGCAGACGGCGACGAGAAAGGAGAGGAGAGCCGGGACAAGCAGCCACCAAGGGAGATTGACCGGAGGCTCAACGGCTTGGTCGCGGGTGAACTCCTTTTTGGCAGTCCAAAAGATGACGGCGACGTTGAAGATAACGAAAAGAATGACGAGGAGCTGTTTGTAGTGCTTCTTGCGGCGAGCGTCAGAAGGCTTTTCCGTGTTGGTGTCCGGATCCATAAAGCTTATTATAAGCTTTTAGCTAGGCTTTGGCAACGGCGAGTTTGCGCGAAGAGGCAAAAGTAACTACGCTGCCGAGCAAGAGGGCGAGCGGAAGGAGATCCGCAGGGCCGGTCTGGGGGAGCTTGGAACTGGCGGAAGTAGTGGCTTCTTCTGAGCTAGTAGAGGTAGTAGACTCAGCAGAGGAGGTCTCTGAGCTCGACGTGGCGGAGCCATCGGTGTTTTCTACCGGGGCGAGGTTGGCTGCTTCGGCGGATTCTTCGCTAGTGCGGGCAGCCGGCGCTTCGGCGGATTCGTCAACCACAGCGACAGTGGTGTCCGTGTTGGTGGATTTGAGGTGGTTTTTCTTGATGATGGCGTTGATGAGCACACCAATCAAAACCAGGATGATAATCCCCATGATAAGTGAGACGATGACGATCTTTTTCTTTTGCTTTTCTTCGGCGGGGTTAGCGCCATAATAATTTTCGTACATATAACTCCTTTGCCCACCGGTTGTTTGGAGTTATTATAGCATAGAAATCAAAATCTTGCAATTGGCATAATCACGGTTTTGGAGGATTGACAAATCGGGCAGTTCCCCGTCCTTAGGCATAGAAATCACGGCAAGTTTGCCATATCTCGCGAGTTTTGCAACTAGCGATTTATCATAAAGATGGTATGGCGGGTCGAGAAAAACCAGATCGTAGACTTTATCCGGGGAAAAAGTCTGGGCGTCTTGGCAAAGAATCTTAGCGCTCGGGATACCGGCGGCGTTTGCGCGGAGGAGGGCGCAGACTTTGGGGTCTTTTTCGACGAAAGTGGCTTCGGCCGCGCCGCGGGAGAGGGCTTCGAGTCCGAGGGCGCCGGTGCCGGCGAAGAGGTCGAGCACGGTTTTGCCACTGAGGTCGCCGAGCATATTGAAAATCGCCAGGCGCTCGCGCTCGCCCATGGGGTGAGTCTGAGCGCTTTTAGGGGACTTGAGCGGGCGATTTTTATAGAGGCCGGAGATGATACGCATATATATATTATATACTAGTTTAGTGTGGTGAGCTGCTGGTATTTTTTAATCTCCTGGGCGAGTTCGGGGAAATCTGCTAGACGGTCTGGAGTCTTAGCAAAAGCTTTGGCGGATTTGGAGGCGGCGGAGATGAGCTTGGTGTCGGTGAGGCTGGCAAACTGGAGATTGAGGGCGCCGTGCTGGAGCGCGCCGTAGATTTCTCCGGGGCCGCGGAGCTTTAAGTCAGCCTCGGCGAGATAAAAACCGTCGGTGGATTTTTCTAGCTCTCTCAAGCGGCGAGACGGCTCGACGCTGGCGGGAGTAGCGAGAAAACAAAGTGCGGCGTCTTTGCCGCGACCGACACGGCCGCGGAGCTGGTGGAGCTGGGCGAGACCGTAGTCGTTGGCGTTCATAATAACCATGAGGTTAGCGTTGGGGACATTGACGCCGACTTCGACCACCGTGGTGGAGACAAGAATGTTGATTTTGCCCGCGGCAAAGGCGGACATTACGGCATCTTTTTCGGCCGGCTTCATCTTGCCGTGGAGGAAGGCAATGTTGGCTTTGGGAAAGAGCGGGCGAAGTTTTTCCGCCTGGCGTTTGACGGACACGGCTTCGGAAGTCGGCTTGCCTGAGGCGGTGTCGTCGATTTTTTTGCAAATCCAGTAGACTTGCTGACCCTTGGCGAGGAAATCGCGGACGACGGGATAGAGCTGGTCGGTGAAGTTTAGCTCGGAGAGGAGACGGGTGGTGACCGGCTGGCGACCCTTAGGGAGTTCGTTCAAAATCGAGACGTCGAGGTCGCCAAAGATGGCGAGCTGGAGCGAGCGCGGGATTGGCGTGGCGGTCATCATCAGAAGATGTGGCGCGAGGCCGTTTTTGGCTACGGTCTTAGCCAGGAGTTTTTGACGCTGATTAACGCCAAAGCGATGCTGCTCGTCGATAATCGTGAGGGCGAGACCGGAAAACTCCGTGTCGTCTGTAAGCAAGGCGTGAGTGCCAACGATGAGCTGGGCCTCGCCGGATTTTATGCGCTTTTTTAGCTCCGACTTGCCTTTGGTAGCGCCGGTGAGGAGAGCAACATTGATACCGAAGGGCGCGAGAAGCGCGCTTAGAGATTCGGCGTGTTGGGAGGCGAGAATGGCGGTGGGCGCGAGGAGAGCGACCTGTTTTCCGGCTCTAATAACCGAGAAAGCGGCAAGCGCAGCAACGACGGTTTTTCCGGCGCCGACGTCGCCCTGGAGGAGACGGTTCATAGGGACGGGCTTTTCGAGATCTTTAAGAATCTCGAAAGTGGCGAGGCGCTGGGCGTTGGTGAGCGGGAAGGGGAGTTTTTTGACCAGGGATTGAATATCGCGCGGGACGAAAGGAATCTCGAAAGACTTTAGCTTTTGGTTTTCTTGCTTGTTTAGATTGGCTGCGAGGATGAGCTCAAAAAGTTCTTCATAGGCGAGATATTCGCGGGCGGTCTTGATGTCGGTGTCGTTTTCTGCAAAATGAGCTTTAAACAACGCGTCGGCGCGAGCGCCAGAAGGTTGGGCAAAGTCGGGCAAGAGAGGAGAGGGCGGAAGCAAATCTGGGATAAAAGCAAAGTCCGGGCGAAGGGATTCGTAGATTTTTTGGAGTTGGTCTGATTTTAGCCCACTTTTTGCGGGGTAGACCGGGCGGAACGTGGAGTTTTGACCGGATTTTTTGACAGCAGAGGCGAGCTCGGCCTTGGGGGAAGTGAGCTGGTAGCGGCCGCGGTTCAAATCATACATCCCGGTAAAATAATACTCTTTGTCGGGAGAGAATTGGCGAGCGCGGTAGGGCTGATTGAACCAAACGACGCGGATGGCATCCGTGGCGTCACGGATGACGCCTTCCGTAACGGAAAAGTTGCGGCGATGAGTCTGAGTGACCTTAACGTCGGAGATTTTGCCTTTGATGACGACTTTGCCGGGGCGAATGTCTTTTAGCGCGGTAGTCTCGGTAAAGTTTTCGTAAGTGCGGGGGAGGAAGTAAAGTAAATCTTTGACCGTGGCGAGGCCGGCTTTTTTGAGCAGCGCCTCGGTCTTGGGGCCGACGCCTTTAACGCTCGAGACGGGAGCAGCGAGATCAAGCGGCATGGTCGCCTGTCGTGCCGCTGTGGGCGGCACGCCACTTGGCGATTTCGCCGTGGTTGCCGGAAAGGAGGATGTCGGGGACTTTCATGCCGCGGAAGTCAGCGGGCTTGGTGTACTGGGGATATTCTAGGTTGTTGCCGTCGGAAAAGCTTTCGATGGCGGCGGAAGTTTCCCCGCCGAGGACGCCGGGCAGGAGCCGGACGATGGAGTCGATGATAACGAGGGCGGGCAGCTCGCCGCCAGTTAAGATGAAATTGCCGAGACTGATTTTGTAGTCGACGAGGCTCAAGATGCGTTCGTCGTAGCCTTCGTAGTGGGGACAGAGGATGATGTAATGGCCTCCGGCTTCGGCAAAAGATTTGGCCTGAGCCTGGCGCCAGGTCGCGCCGACAGGGGTCGGGAGGAGGACTTTACTCTCGGGAGTTTTGACCGACTCGACGGCGGCGAAGACTGGTTCGCAGCGGAGGAGCATTCCGTCGCCACCGCCGTAGGGCGTGTCGTCGACGGATTTGTGCGGGCCGAGGCCAAAGTCGCGAAGATTAACAAAATCAAACTCGGCGATGCCCTTGTCCGCCGCTTTCCACATCATAGACGTCCCTAGATAGGGCTTCAACGCGTCCTCAAAGAGGGTGATGATGGTGAATTTGATTTTGGGCATATAGTGTATTATAACATGTTTAAACCAGGGCGACAAATTGATCGTAGTAGGCTTGCATTTTGGCGGGATTAGTACCAAAAGAGTTGCCGTTGAAGAAGTCGCAAAACTCCTCACGGGCGCGGCAGACTTCGCGGAGCTTGGCGAACTCGTGCCTTTGCTGGAGCGCATCAATCGTGAAGTCAAAAAGCTCGAGGGCGCGGTCAAAGCAGCCTTGAAAGCGGGCAGGCTTGTCGCGATTCTTGAGCGAGCGAGAGACCTCGCTACCAATGTTCCCCATTTGGTAGGCGAGAGATTTTTCTCCCCAAGTACCCCTGGTGGTTTTGTGTTGGATTATTTGATCCATTTGGCGACTACCTTGCGGATTTTTTCGCGAGTTTCTGGATTTTCTACGTCGCGCGAACGGTTGCCTTGGCGCGGACGGATGTTTATCATGGAGTCGAACTCGATAAAGTCTTCTCCGTCTTCGTCAAACCAGAGGTTGATGCCCCAGAGATCATCTTGACTCGAACCGTTTTCTAGCAAAAGTTGCTCGAGGTCGGCGTGCATTTCGGCGTCAACAGCAAGGAGTTCCCTCTCGACATCTGCAACGGCTTTGACCATGCCGCCGAGGACATTCTCGGAACTTTCGAGGTCGGATTTATGGATTTCTTTTTCTAGGATTCGCATAATTAAATTATAGCACACGTCATCAGGCCGTTACCCTAGACACGTTTCCAAGAATAGTTTGCCAAAATCTGTGACTGAAAGTTTTTCTTGTTCGAACTCAATTTTTTCATAACGATTTTTGAGCGATTCCGGAATATCGTATTTAGCTTTCTCGGCCTCGAATATCCTATTGCATAGTTCTTTTTCGCCGGTCAAATATATGCCCCGCTCCCACTTTAAGAGTCCTAGTCTTTCAAGATTTTCGATTACTCGCATTTCTGGCGTCACGAGTCCGCCGCCAAGGACTACGAATAGTGGTGATTTAGGGGCCTTGATATATCCGTCTTTCGCTTCCCATCTGAGTTCAATCGTAGAAAACGACATCTTGCCCGTTTTATTGAGTAGCTCTAGGAATTTTACGTCTTCGTGAGATAGTTGTTGGACGATTTTTATGAAGGCTGGTTGGACTTTTGATTTTTTGTCGGTCGTAATATCGGAAATTAGAATGTTTGTAAATACTTCTCTTATATATTTTTGCTCGTCGTCCAGATTCCATTTTAAGGATTCCATTGTTTCGCCCCAAATGCGCATGGACGGCTCGACCTTTTTATTTTCCGGTACCGCCTCTATCTTTTTATTTAAACCCTCTTTATATTGTTTGAGGTTTGCTTCTACACGTAAATTGTACTTCTGTACTGGTAGCAAAAGCGTATTGTACAAACCATCTAGTATGGTACCGATGATTTTGCCAGTAGACTCTGCCGGACGACTCAGCAACTTATTGGTTGGCTCCGTTAGGTCTGTTTTTATGTCTGTAGACATTTTATTTTCCTCTTTTATTGACGTTTTTTATATCTTATTCAAAAATGAAGCCTCTTGAGTTGTTTTTCGCTCCACTAGTTTACTTTATTGTACCAAAAATCCGAACAAAGCGCAAGAGTAATTATCTATTGCTCTGTTCGGGTTTTGGTTATGGTTATTTTATACGATGTTTGATTTGGTTTAATTCTGATTGGATTTCTTGCAGAGTTTTGTTGATTGCTGCTAGCGAGTTGATTAGCATGAGAGCTTGGTTATTGTCCATAATTTTTCCTTTTATTCTGTTTTTAATATCTTTCCGGTGCCGAGTTCGAGGTGGAGGAGGCGTTGGTTGCGGGAGCCGCGGAACTTGCAAGAGAGGTCGCGCTGCTCGAGGATGAACGGGCCGTCAATCAAGGCGTCTAAGGACTTCAAAAACTCCCAAGCGGCGCCGCCGTACTCCTTAATCTGCTCATAGGTGTAGCCGGAAAAACTCCAAACGTTCCAGCCGAGCTCTTTTCTGACGTAATCCGCAATCTCCTTGCACGCCTCCGGCTGGAGAAATGGCTCACCGCCGCAGAAAGTAAGGCCGGCCTGCCCCGGGAACTGTGAAAGGCGTTCCTCAATCTCTTTGATATCAACAAGGAATCCGCCGGCAGGGTCCCAAGTCTCCGGATTCTGGCAACCTTTACAGTGATTGAAACACCCCTGCGTCCAGACAACGGCACGGAGACCGTAGCCATTGACAATGCTATCCCGCTCCAGCGGGCCGGAGAGGCGGATTTTGCCCGCCTCGCCGACTGTAATCTTTTTATTCTTTGCCGAGGGCTTTGTCTGCATACATTTTCTCCACTTCACGCTTAGATTTTTCGTCCGTAGTGTAGACACCGTCGACGTTGTGTTTGACGCGGTCGTGTTCCTCGGCCTTTTTGCCGTCGTTCCAACGGTCTAGCGTGCCGACGAGGTAGCCGGTAATCCGGCGGAGGCGTTCAAACGGAATGTCGCCTTCTTCCCTGCCGCAGGACGGGCAGACGGAGCCGGAGATAATCCCGGAGAAGCCACAGACTGGGTCGCGATCGACGGGGTGATTGACCGAACCGTAGCCGATGCCTTCGTCGTGCATCTTACGGATGACTGCCTCGAACGCGTCGATGTTTTGGGACGGGTCACCATCGAGCTCGATGTAGGAAATGTGGCCGGCGTTGCAGAGATTATGATACGGAGCTTCAATCTCAATCTTGCGGAAAGCGGAAATCGGGAAGTAGACCGGGACGTGGAAAGAGTTCGTATAATAATCACGGTCGGTAACACCCGGAATCTCGCCGTATTCCTTGCGGTCAATCTTGGTGAAGCGGCCCGCCAGACCCTCGGCCGGAGTGGCAAGGAGAGAGTAGTTTAGATGGTGCTTTTTAGAGAACTCATCACATTTCTCGCGCATATGAGCGACGATGTCTAGACCAAGCTCCTGGGCATCTTCATCTTCCCCGTGGTGCTTGCCAGTCATCGCCACCAACGTCTCAGCGAGGCCGATGAAGCCGATAGAAAGCGTGCCGTGCTTTATGACATCACGGAGCGTGTCGTTTGGCCCAAGCTTCTCGGAGCCAAACCAGTTGCCCTGGCCCATGAGGAACGGGAAGTTGCGGACGTGTTGGTTGGCCTGGAACTCAAAGCGTTCGTAAAGCTCACCTTCGCAAATCTCGAGCATCTTATCGAGGTCGGTGAAGAAGCCGGTCCAATCCGCTTCCTCGCGCTCGCCGGTGCAGATACCGTTCTTGATACCGATACGGACGAGATTGATGGTAGTGAAGGAGAGGTTGCCACGGCCAGTCACGATACCGTCGGACTCTGGAAAGATGGAGGCGAAAACACGCGTGCGGCAGCCCATCGTGGCAATCTCGGTGCGGTAGTCGCCCGGCTTGTAATACTTCAAATTAAACGGCGCGTCGATAAAACAGAAGTTGGGGAAGAGACGCTTAGCGGAGACTTCCATAGAACGTTTAAACAAGTCGTAGTTGGGGTCTCCGGGGTTGTAGTTGACGCCCTCTTTGACCTTGAAAATGGAAATCGGGAAGATAGGCGTCTCGCCTTTGCCGAGACCTTTGTCCGTGGCCTCGAGCAGCATCTTGGAAACGAGGCGGCCAGCCGGAGAAGTGTCCGTGCCGAAGTTGATGGAAGTAAACGGAACTTGGGCGCCGGCGCGAGAGTGCATAGTGTTCAAATTGTGGACAAAGCCTTCCATGGCTTGTTTGGTCTCGTGCTCGGTATCCTCGGTGGAAGCCTTAATTACGGATTTAGGGACCTTGAGGCGAGCGAGCTTGTCGTCGTCGCCAAACTCGATATAGTCGCCAATCTCTACTGTGACCTTTTTCTTCTTGTCGTCCTGGAACGCGTTGTACTTCTCCAAATTACGCTTCAGGCTCTTGCGAAAGGTCTTGTCGACGCCGGGTGCCATGGCGTAGTCGAAGTTTGGAATGGATTGGCCGCCGTGCTGCTCGTTTTGGTTGGCCTGAAGGATGATGGCAGCGAGGGCGGCGTAGGAGCCGATAGACTGCGGAGTGCGGAGATGACCGTGGCCGGTGTTGAACCCGTGCTTAAAGAGGCGGAGCGGGTCGGTCTGGCAGCAAGTCAGAGTACCGGTGGCATAGAAGTCTAGGTCGTGGATGTGGATGTCGCCGTTGTTGTGGGCGTAGGCGTACTCCGGCTTCATCAAGCTAGTCTTAGCAAAGACCTTGGAGCCTTCGGCGCCAAACTGGAGCATCTTGCCCATGGCGGAGTTGCCGTCGACGTTGGCGTTGCCACGCTTAACATCGGAATCTTCGGAGGCATCGGCACAGGCGATGGTGCGGTAGATGTTCATCAAATCGGACTTGGAAATCCGGATGTCTGAGCGGTGGGCGCGATAGTCGGCGTAGGCGCGGGCGGTTTTCTTGAACCCGGCGTTTTTGAGCGTCAACTCAACGGCGTCTTGGACTTGCTCGACGGTCGGGATGCGGGACGAGATAACGGTATGGGCGGTAGTCTCAAACTCCGTGGCGAGCTCCTTGGCGCGCTCGCGATCAAACTCACCAGTGGCGGCGCCAGCCTTAGCCATGGCTTCTTCAATCTTGACGAGCTTAAAATCGACTATTTTGCCGTCACGCTTGACAATCTTTTTGAACATAAGAAATAAACCTCCTTTAGATATTCTTGTGTTTGGGCGTAATGTTTGTTTATGACTGACTCTATATGTAGTGTCTGGTATTATTTTATGACACTAGATATAGCGTGTCAATAGTAATTATGGCTTTTTTGCGACGAATAATCTGTAAGTATACTGATGGAGTGTTGTAAAAATCACAATTATCAAGAGGTAGGTAGTCAGCGCTAGAGCGACGAGCAGGAAAAACGAGGTGCTGCTGAGGCGGGTAGAGGCAATGGTCTCGAGGAAAATCTCATTCTCGCAAGAACCGCCGGAAGTGTCGGGGGTCTTGGGGGTGGAGATGCTAGATACGACTGTGACTTCCGGAGAGGATTCTTGGGTCTCGGAGGGTTGGTCGTCTGACGGAATCTCCGGAGTAGGGTCGGAGGGCTCAGGTTCTTCCGGGGTAGGGTCGGATGGAGTAGGGTCGTCTGGAATCTCGTCTGGGTGGCGACGGATGGAAATCTTGCGAGTGTTGAAGAAATAGACTGAGGCGGGGGCGTCCTTGTTGATAGAAAATAGCCCCAGGGTAAGGTCATCTGCGGTGAGGAAGCGGTCAGCCACGTCATCATAAAAACCGTAGTTCTCGGGCAAGAAAAGCAGGGCGTAGTCGAAAGCGACGGACTTGGACTTGTAGCCGGTCATAATGCAGATGGGTGAGGTGGCGTAGTCGCCGGAAGCGGAGCCGGTGTATTCAAACGTGCCGGAGAGGAGCAGGAGCTCGTCGGTGGACTGGTTGTAGGGTGAAGCAGGGTCGTTAATATCGCGCAGAGTAAAAATACAACCGCTAGACGAGCTATAATAACTGCCGTCAACTACGAGCGAACCGCCGCTAAAAGCAAAGGGGCTAAACGGGCCGTCTACATAGCTCAGGGAAAGACCGGAAAGAGAAAGGTCTACGCCGGACTGGAGGAAGATGGCGTCGGAGAAAGACAGCGCGGTGTCCGAGGAAGAGAAAACGTCGGCACAAGCGTCGTCGCCAGCGAGATGGGTCGCACCGTCGACAGCTAGACAGAGATCTAAGAGATTAGAGATAGGCGTGGTGCCGGCGGGAGGAGTAATAGCGGCACGGCCATCGCCAATGGCGGAGATGGGCGTAGCGAAAACCGGAGTAGCGCCAGCGTAACACAAGTAAACGCTAAGCACTAGGGCGAAGATTTGACGGAGTTTTTTGAACATACGAACCTCTCTTTTGTTATCTGTGGAGAGATTGTAGCGTTTTGAGAATTATTTTGCAAGTTTTTTGTGCGCTTCCGTCACAACGATAGGAACGAGGAGAGATACGGCTATGGTAAGAATAAGCGCAAGCGAATCGACGGGGACGGTCTTGGTTAGGACGGAGAGCGGACCAAAGAGGACGAGATATTGGAGAAAAATCGCGGCGAGGAGGGCCAGGACAAAGAGCGGATTCTTCACCCTCAGCCGCTTAAAGGCGGACTCGTAGGTGCCGCGGACACAGAAAGCGTTGGACCATTGAATTACGGTCATAGCGGTAAAGGCGAGAGTGTTGGCCTCGGCGTGGGAGAAGCGGAGCGAGGCAAAGTAATAAGTACCGAGACCGACGAGCGCCATAGTGACGGAGATGACCGCCATACGAGAAATCAGATATTTGGAGAGAATCGGGGCATCCTTTTGCTCCGGCTTCTGGGACATAAACTCGCGCTCGGGCGGCTCAAGACCGATGGGAATAACCATCAAGGAGTCGGTAACCATATTGATCCAGAGGATTTGAATTGGGAGGAGGAGCTGCGTCTTAAAGAGGAAGAGCGCGCCGAGAGTGGCCAGGACTTCACCGGCGTTGGTACTAAGCAAATAAATCAGCATCCGGCGGATGTTGGCGAGGATGACGCGACCCTCTTTCATGGCGGAGATGATGCTGGTGAAGTTGTTGTCTAGGAGGACGATGTCGCCGGCGTCCTGAACAATACTGGGGGAGTTACCCATGGCGATACCAACGTGGGCGTTGGTCAAAGCAGGGACATCGTTGACGCCGTCGCCCGTCATGGCAACAACTTCGGACTTTTTGATAATCTCGAGAATCCGGAACTTGTCCTCCGGAGTAACGCGCGCGAAGATGGTGGCATTGCGGACACGCTCCTCGAGGTCCGACTCGGGCATCTCGCCAAGCTTAGAACAGTCTAGCACTTCCGAAAACTCCGTACAGAGCCCAAGCTCGCGACCGATGGCGAAGGCGGTAACGGCGTGGTCGCCGGTGACCATCTTGACCTTGACGCCGGCGGTGGCGGCAGACTCGACCGCTTCTACGACGCCGGGGCGAACGGTGTCGGCGATGGCAAGCAGCCCCTCAAACTTAAAAACGTCGCTCTTGGTCAGCTTGTTAAGCTCGTTGATCTCGCGGTTGATTTTGGCGGAAGCGAGAGCGATCACCTTATAGCCCTTGGCAGAAAAAGCTTCAAGATGGGCTTCGGCGGACTCGCGCTCGGCCTTGGAGAGTTTGCTACACTTGGCAAAGACGGTCTCAGGAGCGCCCTTGAGGACTAGACTGAGCTTGCCGCGCTTGTCCTCGAAAAGGTTGCCAGAGACTTTTAGGTCTTGGTCAAAAGCATAGGTCTTTAGGGGAGCAGAGTCGGCCAAATATGGCGCCTGAGCTTTAACAAAGTTCCAAATCGCGAGATCTAGCGGGTCGGTAGCGGAATCGGCGGGGATGGCGGAGCCGGCAACGGTCCTGAAGAAAGCCTCGTTGGCTTTTAGAGTCTTCTCCTTGGCGGGGTTAAAATAATCTTTTAGCGCGAGGCGGTTCTCGGTCAGAGTCCCGGTCTTATCGCTAGCGATGGTAGAGACGATACCGATAGACTGGATGGCACGGAGCTCCTTAATCAGAGCGTTTTTCTTGGCCAGGCGGACGGCGCCGATGGCAAGAATGATGGCGGTGACGATAGGCAAATCTTCTGGCACGGCGGAGACAATCATGGCGAGGGTAAACTGGATGGCGTCGTAAAAGGCGATGCCGTCAAAGAGCTGGACAACCAAAACCAGCCCGGCGGCAATCAGAATCACCGTGGCGACTTTGACGACGAGCTTGTTAATCTTTTCTTGAATCGGGGAGGTGACGGAAGCGGAGGAGGCGAGAGAGGCAATCTTGCCGTACTCGGTATTATTACCGGTGGCGGTGACGAGAATCTTGGACGCGCCGGTGATGACGAAGGAGCCGGAGAAGACCATATTGCGCTGTTCGTAGACCTTTTTCTTGCCGGAAATGGCCTTGGCGTCCTTAGCGATGGCTTCGGACTCGCCGGTCAGCATAGACTCGTTGGTCAGCAGGCCGGACTCGGAGATGATACGACCGTCGGCCGGGATGCGATCCCCTTCGTGGAGAATCACAACATCACCCGGGACGAGGGCGGAAGCGTCAACCTCGGACTCTTCCCCGTCGCGAAGGACGGTAATCTTCTGGACGGTCTTTTCCTTTAACGAGTTAAGTACGCGCTCGGTCGAAAAACGCTGGATGTAAAAAACGGCGACGTCGAGCACCATATCGATGGCGATAACGATGACTTCAGTCCAAGATTGTTGTAAAATTGACAACACTAGAGCGAAGACGAGAATAATCATAAACAGGTCTGTAAAAGGCTCAAGCAGCTTCCGCCAGAGGGGCGTAGTCTTGATGTCAATAGTGTTGAAGCCGAACTTCTTGCGACGACGCGCGACCTCCTTGGCGGAGAGGCCAGTCTCGGCGTCGGAACGCAAATCAATCAAAGAATCTTTGACGGAGTGATTGTAATAATTAACCATAAGGTTATTATAACATATCTAATGTGCTTTGCCGCTGTTTGGGACTTTTGGGACAACGACTTCGCCACCCGGGATGGTTGTGCATGAGGGAGAGGCGCGGAAGCCATCCGGAGAAATCGGAGCGAGACAGACGACTTGTTCCAGCGTCAAGTCGAGGTCCGTGATTTCAAAAGTCGAGACGTCAGTGTAGCCGAGAATGTAATCATTGATGGCGACGGCGAGATAGAGAGTATGCTCAGCGACGGTAGAGACACGGAGCGAGGAGGCGGAAGTCTTCTCGAACGTAAGCTGCTTTAACACGGGGTTATCGCGGGAAGTCTCAGCGTAGGCAAACGTGGCGGCATCTACGTGGTTGAAAATCGCGGTCTCTAGCGCGGAATAGTCGGTAGAATCGAGCGGCGAGAAGACGGCGCCGTCGGTGCGCTTGGCCAACTCCGCATAGCTGCTGGCGGAGGCGGGAGTAGTAAGCGCGTAGAAATTGACCGGGTCAATCTCGAGACTTTTTTCTATCAACTGTTCACGTTCGGCGGAGCCGGAAGGCAAAAGGCTAGGCGAGAGAAAGACGAAAGATTTGGACGCGCCGGCTTTCCAGGAAAGAGTGGTCAAAGTACCGTAGCTGCCGGAAAGAACAGAAGCGTAGGAAGTACCGTAGCTAGCAATCCAAGAAAGATTTTCTTCGATGTTGCTGGCGGAGCAAGTGGAAAAATTACAAACTTCAAACAGGCCGGTAGCATACGGGTCGCCAAAGCTGAGAAGTGCAACGCGTCCGCCGCGGCGAAAAGTGGAGTTTGCCAGACGGAGAGCGTAAGTCTTTAACACAGGGAGAAAATCTGCGGCGTCGGTAGAGTTGTCTACTAGAATCGCAACGTCGTAGGTGGAGCTTCTGGAAGAAGTCGATGAGTCGTAGACCTTGTCGTAAAGATCGGCAGCGGCACGAGCGTAAGTCCCCTGCTGGTCGTATGTAGCATGGCCGTAGGCAAGATTGTCGATGTCGATATAAGAACTACAAATGACGTCGTGGAACTGACAATAGGCGAAGAGCTTGCCGTCGTAGCCGGAGAGCTGGTACGGCTGGTAGCCGCCAAGAATTCCCTCATAAGCATAGCAATCCGGGACATAGGTGCGATAGGGCGAATAACTAGAAGCGCCCACGGTACAAGCCTTGGTCGAGAGGCCAAAGGAGGTGGAGAAGAGGTTGCGTTTCCCTTCTGGGAGGTAGAGCTTGGGATCACCAAAGGTGGCGGCGGCGGTAATCCAGGCAGGTTTGATTTTTTGCAAGGTGCGCGAGATAGTCTGAGCACCTTGGGAATAACCGGCAAGGACAATCTTAGAACTGGGACATTTGGCGCGATAGAGGAGGATGAACGACATAGCTTCATCAGAACCTTCTTCGACCGAATCGCCATACGTCCCGGAAGCGCCGCCGGAGAAGAGAGCGCCGAGCGAGGTGTCAAAACGTTTCCAGGTAGAGATGCCAATGCCGGGGGCGGGATAAGAGCGGCCGGAATAGCCACCAGTTTTAGAGCCGAGTTCGTAGAAGCTGAAGGAGAGATTGCCTTGGGAAAACTGGTTCGTGACGGCATTTACAAACGGGACGTAATCACGCGTGGAGCCGACTTCGACGCCCGAGCCACGCGCAAAGACAAACTTGACATCAGTACAGGCAAGGTTTGGGTCTGAGGTGGCGGCGGAGGCGTTTAAGACGCCGGCGTTGGAGAACATAGCAATAAGAAATAGCGCGAGCAAACGCGGGTGAGACATTTTGAACTTAAAGCGATGTAAGCGCATAGTACCTCCTGTGTGATTTTTAGATTACACGAGCAAACAAAAAATCACAAGCAACAGCGGAATCGTATGTTATAATCGAGAGAACAAGGAGGAGCATGAACAAAAGCCAGCAGGAGTGGGATGAATACTTTATGGGAATCGCGAACGAAGTCGCCAAAAAGTCAAAAGACCCGAGCAGCAAGAACGGGTGCGTGATAGTGGATGAGCGGCGACGCCCGGTGTCGTTTGGCTATAACGGGACAATACAAGGCGCGGACGAGTCCAAGATGACTCTAACCGAGCGCCCGATGAAATACTACTTTGCGATTCACTCGGAAATGAACGCCGTACTCTTTGCCGGGAAAGATTTGACCGGATGCACGCTCTACAATAAAATCGCGACGTGCGAAAACTGTCTAAAATACTGTCTGCAGGCCGGCATCAAACGGTTTGTCTACGAAGAATTGCGCGTCCATTCTCACAGCTCCGAGACAGCAAAGTCGATGACGAATATCGACACGGACGAAGCGGTCATCCGGTTACTGGCGGCTTGCCCCGATGTGGAGACGCTAAACCTGTCAAACGGCAAAACTTATACCGAAGATATTCTAGCACAATATAATCCAGGCAGCCCGGAAAGAGAGCGGCTGCTGCGCTGGGTCTAGTTAGTATTGATTTAAAGATTGCAAGCGAGTGTTCAAAACGGTGTTTTGGGTCTTAAGGTCTGAAATCTCGCGGGCGTGTTCTGCATTAACAAGGATGAGATAAAGCATCCCTAGCAGCTCCGCTAGCGCAAAAACTCCCAGGACAATCAGGCCAATACGGTATTTTTGGACGGGGTCGGGAGCGCGACGGGACTTTTCCTCGGCCCGCTCGACAGCGATATCTTTAGACAGGACGGCACCGGTCTTTTCTGTAAACGTCTCCTCGCGGGCGGTCTCGTTCTCTGAGATGACTTTTTCTGCGGGCTTCTTAGGCTTATCTTCCATACATAATCATTTTACCATATTATCGGAGTTTTGCCGACGGATTTTAGATAATCGTTGGTGCGAGAAAACGGGCGCGAGCCAAAAAAGCCGGCATGAGCCGAGAGCGGCGAGGGGTGTGCCGACTCGATGACTAGATGCTTGCTTGCATCAATCAAGGACTTCTTAGAGCGGGCGTCGCGCCCCCAGAGAATAAAGACGAGATGATCCCGGCTGGCGCTGAGGTAGCGAATCACGTTTTCTGTAAACGTCTCCCAACCTTTGCCGCGATGGGAGCCGGCGAAGTGGGCCTCGACGGTCAGGACGTTGTTGAGCAAGAGAACGCCTTGGTCTGCCCAAGGCGAAAGGTCACCCGAGGGATTATGATGCCGATAATCGGCGGGATCGAGCGCGAGGGCGGGATTCATGGTTTTTAGGTCTGCGTAAACTTGGCCGAGGTCTGAGTCGATTTCTTTGTAGATATTGACGAGGCTGGGCGGGATTTTTTCTGAAGCGGGGACAGAAAAAGCAAGCCCCATAGCGGCGCCCGGAGTGTGATAAGGGTCTTGGCCGAGAATCACGACCTTGATGTCTTCTAAATCGGTCGCGAAAGCGCGGAAGACGGCAGACTTGGGCGGAAAAATGGTCTTCTCGGCGTACTCTTTTGACAAAAAATGAGAAAGCTCCTGAAAATAGGGTTTCCCAAACTCGGCGTTTAGAAACTCTTTCCAGGAGCTATGCATCTTATTTCCTAAACAGACGCATCGAGAGATAGCCAAAACCAAAGCAAAGCGAGAGGGCCGTGACTAGACCGCCGACGATAGGGATAAGGCCAAGGAGAGCAATAAGCGTTGTGCCAAGAGCGTATTTGGCCATAATGTGTAGCTTAGGCTTCTTCATCAACTTGGCGAGCTCGTTGCCAACAACACCGCCAGTAACGCTAGTAGCAAGATAGAGGAAGGCAAGCCAGAGCGCAAGAGCGGCGAGGCCGAGCGGCAGACCAACCAAGGTAATCATAACGAAGATGGCACAGAACGGTGCAAGGACGACAGCAGCGAGGCCAAGACCGAGATGCTTCCAGGAAGTGGCCCAGCGGAAAGAGTCGAGCAGCTTCTTGGCGAACTTGGGTGCAAGGGCAATCAGGACAATCGTCAAGAGGAGACGACCGAGCAGAGCGATAACGGCGTCAGCAAAGGTGGTCTCAAAGGAAACGGTGGCGACGTCAGTGGAAGCGTAAGTCGTGACGGCGGCAGAAGATAAATTATCTAGCCCTACGACCGTGGCGTTTTCTGGGTAATTAACGGTACCGGAGACGGCAACCTTACCCTTAAAGACGATTTCTTCGGCGGCGAGATTAAGATCTCCGGCGACGGTGATGTCTTCTAGGACGATACGATTACCGCCAAGGAAAGCGTTGCCGTAGAGATTGGCATTGATCGTGATGATGTTGCCGGCGGCGTAAAGGTCGCGGCCGATGTAGGCGCCATCGTCAAGGGTGATGCTGTTGCCAGCGGCAAATAAATCGCGCTCGACGGAGCCAGAAATCTTAACGGCGCTACCGGCGACAGCGGCGTATTCTGTCGAACCGGCGACCTCAACCAGATTACCGGCGACAAAAGCGATGCCGTCGACGCGGTCCTTAGAGGTAACGTCGTTGCCAGCGAGGAAGAAAGAGTGGGTCAGAGAGCGCTCGGAGGTGATAGTCTCGCCAGCGTCGGAGTAGGTGTCGGCGTCGGGACCCGGAGCAATCAAGATATTCTCCGTTGTCTCGGCGGGAGCTACTTCTGTGCAGTTGGTGAGCTCGTCGCCGTCGCCACAAGCGTAGGCGGGGTTAAATTTGATAGCTAAGTTGAAGCTCAGGACGGTAAGTACCGCAAGCCCCAGCTCAGAAAAGATTTTTAGTTTTTTAGCCATATAACTCCTTATGGTAAATATAATATATATTATATATTACGCGAGCTGTTTCTTCAAGATTTCTGATACGGCGGCGGGATTGGCTTTGCCGTGGGAAGCCTTCATAACTTGACCAACAAGGAAGCCGAGGACTTTGGCTTGGCCAGCTTTGTAATCTGCCTGGGCTTGGCGCGTGGCAGGGTCTTCTAGGACGCTGGCAACTAGCGCTTCGAGAGCGGCGGAATCGTTTTCTTGAAGAAGGTTGAGCTCCTTGGCGAGGTCGCGCGGGGACTTGGCGGCGTGCTTTGGCTCAAAAAGCTTGATAAAGACTTCTTTGCCGGCGGTAGAGGAGAGCTCGTTTTGCTCAAGCATTGTGCAGAGCTCGATTAGTTGCGGGGCTTCGGGGAGCTTGTCGTTGAGGAGGCTGGCGTTTTCCTCAGCAAGGAGCACGGAGGAAAAGAGATTAGCTAGACGCTTGACAATCTTTTTATCGGCGGAATCCTCGACCTCGGCAAGACGAGCGGAGAGAGACGGATAATCCAGCAAAATCTCAATCAAATCATCTGGAACGGTACCGCGGAACTTGGCACGGTAATCGTGCGGGAGGAGCGGAAGCCTAGCAACTTCGGCCGCAATAAACTCGCTAGAGAGATTAAGCGGCGGGAGGTCTGGCTCGGGCATATAACGATAATCCTGGGCGGCTTCCTTGGAGCGCTGAGGCGTGGTCTTGCCAGTGGCATCGGACCAGCCACGAGTCTCCTGGACAATCTTCTCGCCTTGATCTAGGAGCTTACTCTGGCGTGAGTATTCGTACTCGACGGCGCGCTCGACGGAGCGGAAAGAGTTGAGATTCTTAATCTCGGCGCGAGTACCGAGCTCTTTGGCTTCTGGCAACTTCAGCGAGATGTTGACATCGAAGCGCATATTGCCGTTATAGAGATCCCCGTTGGTGACGCCGGCGTAGACCATGGTGCGCCAAAGCTCCTTACAATAATCGCGAGCTTCCTCGGCACTGGAAATATCGGGCATAGAGACAATCTCAATCAACGGAGTATCGACACGGTTGAGATCGACGAGAGAGTAGGTGTCGTAATGGGTCAACTTCCCAGCGTCGCCCTCAAGATGGGCATGCTCGATGCGGATCTTCTTACCGGACGGTAACTCGATAAAACCAGCACCGATGATTGGGGAATAAAACTGGGTGATCTGGTAACCCTTGGGCGAGTCCGGATAGAAATAATGTTTGCGGTCAAAACGTGAACGGGCGTTGATCTTGGCATTCATGGCGGCGCCAGCGCGGATGGCAAACTTGACTGCTTCGCCGTTGAGCCGCGGAAGCATCCCTGGGAGAGCGTAGTCGACCGGCGAGACGCAAGAGTTGGGCTCTTTGCCGCGCGCGTCGTTGTCGACCTCAGAAAAGAGTTTGGTCTTAGTGGATAGCTGGACGTGACATTCGATACCGATGGTAATCTCGTATTTTTTGGTCATATTAGATAGCTCCTAAATCTTTTAAGGCTTGGCGGTAAGTGGCGAGGGCGCGCTTGGCCTGCGCATAGTCGACATGGAAGCGAGGCTCGTGGGCGATTTGGTTGCGGAGTTTGTGCGCGTGCCAGACGGAGTCGAGCTTGGTAAACTTTTCTCGGCCGCACTTTTTTAGGCGGTCGCCCATGGTCTTGCCGGGGACACCCATTTCGTGCATAGCTTTGTCGAGGAGCTTGTCCGCCTCGACGATAGACAGACTGTAAGTAGCGGGGTTGTCTCTTTCTAGGGCGTTTTCGATGGCGAGAAAATCCGTCTGGTACTCCATCTTGTCGAAAGTGTGGCGACGGTTACTAGTCAAAAGAATAGCAACAAAGATAAGCAACCCTACAACGAGGATGGAGCCAAAAAGGGTTAAAGTGGACGCGTCTAACATAAGTCCTCCACGAGGCCTAAGAGATTTTTATCGCTGCGGCGCGGGCCGAGAAGCTGAAGACCGAGCGGAAGACCGGATTTGGTCTCGCCGGCTGGGAAAGCGACGGCAGGGATACCGGCGAGGTTGACCGGGACGGACATCACGTCTTCTAGGTACATAGAGACGGGATCGTCGACCTTCTCGCCAAGCTTAAAGGCGGGGTTGGGCGAGACAGGAGTCAGAATAGCGTCGACCTTGGAAAATGCCTTGGCAAACTCATCAATAATCAAGGTGCGGGCTTTGGCGGCTTTGAGGAAGTAGGCGTCGTAAAAACCGGAAGAGAGGACGAAGTTGCCAATCATAATCCGACGCTTGTTCTCGCGCATAAAACCCTCGGAACGAGTCTGAGAAAAGACGCTGGCGATGTCCTTCCCCTTCTGACTACGGAAAGCATAGCGGATGCCGTCGTAACGAGAGAGATTGGACGCGACTTCTGCCGGCTGGATGATATAGTAGACTGCGAGAGCGTATTCTAGAGTCGGGAGAGAGAGCTCAACCGTCTCGAAACCCTTGGACCGGGCGAGAGTCAACTTGCCCTCTAGGGCGGCTTTTATCTCTGGGTCGAGCGCAGGAGACTCCATAAACTCTTTGACGTAGCCGAGCTTTTGCTTCTCTAACTTCTCGTCCTTAGTGCCGTAGAAATCGGGGAGGGAGGTCTGGTCTTTGGCATCCTGGCCGGCGGTAATCGACATCAGAAGGTCGAGGTCGGCCGCGGACTGAGCGAAAAAGCCGAGGACATCCGTGGAGCTGGCCATAGCAACGACACCGTAGCGCGAGATGGCGCCGTAGGTCGGCTTAATCCCGAAGACGCCGTTGAACGAGGCGGGCTGGCGAATCGAACCACCCGTGTCGGAGCCGGTGGCAAACTGGACAATATCGAGCGCAACGGCAACGGCAGAACCACCAGACGAACCACCAGCGACACGGGACAAATCTTTGGCGTTTTTGGTCGGACCGAAGAAGGAGTTCTCCGTAGAAGAGCCGTGGGCGAAAGCGTCGAGGTTGGTCCGGCCAATCAGAATAGCACCCTCGGCCTCTAGCTTCTCGACACAAGTGGCATCGAGCGGAGCAGAGAGACCGGTAAGAATCTTAGCCGAAGCGGTAGTCTCGCCCTGGCGACTCAGATAATTATCTTTGATTGCGTAGGGGACGCCAGCGAGGCGGCCAACCGGCTCGCCGTTTTTGATCTTGCGGTCGATTTCCTCGGCCTGGCGCAAGGCGTCTTGGTTTAGCCAGTTGAAGATGTGGTGGGTTTTTTGGTATTTTTCCGCCTTGTCGAGAGCAGCTTTGACAAGGCTAACGGCGGAAGTGGATTTGTCGGCAATCTTCATAACTATAAAACCTTTGGAACTTTAATTTGATGTTCGAGCGACTCCGGCGCGAGGGCGAGCAGAGCTTCACGGTCGGCATCTTGAGGGAAGATGTCGTCGGCGCGCCAGACGTTTTCCATCTCAAAGACTTGGTACGTGGGCTCGACCTTTGTGGTATCGAGCTCGTCGAGCTTGGAGATGTAGCGCAAGATGCTCGCGAGGTCTTGTTTTAGGGCTTGTTTCTCGCTTGAGTCGAGAGAAAAATTACTCAACTCGGCGAGGTGGTTCATTGTTTCATCAGTAATTTCCATCAAGGATAATTATAACACAAAAACTAGTAGCCGGCGGCGTTTAACTTCTCTTTTAACTCGAGGACATAGGCCTTTTCGTCGGCGAGATCGCGCTCATAGGTAGCGGCTTCCGCGAGCTTAGCGATAAAGAGAATAGCGAGCAGGACGTTGAGCCCGAGGCTCACGACGAGACCGACGGTAAGATAGAAGGCGAGCGGGACACGCTTCGCCGGGGCGACGGACATAATCGAGCTGGCGTTGGGACGGGCGGCGGGAGCGCGCTCAAACGCAGCAACATCAACGGACTTGTCATCGGACTCATCATCGGACGGTTTGGAAGTAATAGCACCCTTGAGCTCCGGCTTATCCGCCAGAGGCTCGTCTTCCACTTCCTTTTTCTTCTTGTCAGCCATGTTGGTTCTATTTTAGCATAAACTTAACAAAAGTTTAAGAGTTTTTGCTGCCATTTTGTGTGGCTTGAATATCCGCGATTTGGTCGCGGAGGAGGGCGGCACGCTCAAACTCGAGATTAGCGGCAGCAAGCTGCATTTGGCTCT
The DNA here is from genome assembly GCA_017460225.1 of Candidatus Saccharimonadota bacterium. Classification (GTDB taxonomy): domain Bacteria; phylum Patescibacteriota; class Saccharimonadia; order Saccharimonadales; family Saccharimonadaceae; genus Nanosyncoccus. The sequence continues at coordinate 48,640 of JAFUBM010000004.1, read as the reverse complement.
CGAGCTCTTTGACGAGGTTGGGCAACTCTTCTTTAGGAATCTTCTTGATGTCGAGCTTGGACTCGACGGTTTTTTCCGGAATGATGGCACGGAGACCGGCGGAGATTTCCTTTTGAACGGATTTGGGAGTGATGTGATGAGATCGGTTGTACTCGGTTTGGATTTCGCGACGGCGGGCGGTCTCGGAGATGGCCTGTTCCATACTCTCGGTAATATAATCCCCGTACATAATCACTTTGCCATCAACGTGACGGGCGGCGCGACCGATGGTCTGAATCAGAGCGGAAGTGGAGCGGAGGAAGCCCTCTTTGTCGGCGTCGAGAATGGCGACGAGCGAGACTTCTGGCAAGTCGAGCCCCTCGCGCAGGAGATTGATACCGACTAAAACATCATAGACACCGGCGCGGAGGTCACGCAAGATGTCGCCACGCTCAAGCGTGTCGATATCACTATGGATGTAGGCGGTCTTGACGCCGCGTTCTTTGAGATGGTCGGTCAAATCTTCCGCCATACGTTTGGTCAGAGTAGTGACGAGAGTGCGCTGGTGCTTGGCGATACGACGGTCAATCTCTTCGATTAGATTATCAATCTGCCCCTCGCTAGGACGCACTTCTATCTCCGGGTCGAGCAGACCGGTGGGGCGGATGACCTGCTCGGCAGGCTTGGGACAGTTGGCGAGCTCGTAGTCGCCCGGGGTAGCGGAGACGTAGACGGCGTGGGAGATGTGACGATAGAACTCGGAAAAAGTCAGCGGGCGGTTGTCCAAGGCGCTAGGGAGGCGGAAGCCATAGTCGACGAGCGACATTTTGCGCGCATGGTCGCCGTTGTACATACCGCGGACTTGGGGGAGGGTCATGTGGGACTCATCAACCAGGAGGAGAAAATCTTTGGGGAAAAAGTCGAGCAGAGTAGAGGGCGGTTCGCCGGCTTTCCTACCTTCGAGGTGACGCGAGTAGTTTTCGATACCTTTGACGAAGCCGGTAGACTTAAGCATCTCGAGGTCGTATTTGATGCGCTGGGAGAGGCGCTGAGCTTCGAGGTATTTTTGGTGTTTCTCAAAATAAGCTAAGCGCTCTTTATATTCTTTCTCGATCGCAACGAGCGCACGCTGGAGATCGGACTCGGGCGTGGCGTAGTGGGTGTTGGGGAAAATATGGATGTGGTCGGGCTTTTCCCGGAGGTCGCCGGTGAGCGGGTCGATAATCTTGACGCTTTCTAGTGTATCGAAGCCAAACTCAAAACGATACGCCCATTCGCCGGAAGCTGGGAAAAGGTCGACGGTGTCGCCCATGACACGGAAGTTGCCACGCTCAAAGGCAAGATCGTTGCGATGGTACTGCATAGAGACGAGAGTGCGGATGAAAGAAAGCTGGTCTGAGACGGGATTGTCGCCGGAGGTGACCCAGCCGGAGGACTTTTTCCAGAGGGGGTAGGACATCTCCTGGTAGTTGGCCGGAGAGCCGATGCCGTAAATACAGGAAACGGAGGCAACGATGATGACGTCGTTCCTGGTCAGAAGCGCTTCCGTGGCGCCGTGGCGGAGACGGTCGATTTCGTCGTTGATGGCGGAATCCTTTTCGATGTAGGTGTCGGTGCTGGCGATATAGGCCTCTGGCTGATAATAATCAAAGTATGATACAAAATAATGGACCTCGTTTTTGGGGAAGAATTCGCGGAACTCAGAGTAGAGCTGGGCGGCGAGGGTTTTGTTGTGGGCAAGGACGAGAGTGGGTTTGCCAAAACCCTGAATGAGGTTAGCCATGGTGAAAGTCTTGCCGGAGCCGGTAACGCCGAGAAGAGTCTGCTCTTTGACACCCTCTTTGAGGCCTTTGAGGAGTTGTTTGATTGCGGCGGGTTGGTCGCCGGTGGGCTGGTATTTGGAAACGAGATTGAACTGCATAGATTATAACTTTATGTTAGAATAGTCGACGATTTGGTAAGTTTTTAGCTTGGGGGCAGAAATCTTGCCGGAGGCGAGAGACTGGACATAGATATAATAATCCCCTTCCTCTACGAGGTCAAACTCATCGTAATTTTCCCAGGAGCAGGAGGCGGGGTCTTTTTCTCGCGTAACGCAATAGACAAATTGTTCCTCGACGTCCGGCTCTTCTGACTTGGCATGGACTATCAGCTTAGCGCCGTTGGTCTCAAGCAGACCGACGGAGGGAGCGGCGTAAGCAGAAGAATCTTTGACGCGATTCCCCTCGGCGTTGAAGACGAGGAAAGTGGCGAGGACAAGGACGAAGCTGCCGAGGATGATGAAAAGATTGGTTTGATGATTGGTAAGTTTCATTGACTTATCTCCACGCTACCTGCGATAAAATTATAGTCTAAGACAATCACTCTAAAGAACAAATCCATAAAATCAGCGGCGTCGGCGGCAAAGGTGTCGTCGTACTTGGTACCGTAATTGCCGGTGATAGACGTCTCGGCGATGGTGCCGTAGGTCTCCGAATACCAGGCGGAAAAGAGCTCGGCGAAAAACTCTTGGCCATAGACGTCGGAGTCAAGTTCGGTATGACCGGAGGTTGGCTCGAACGCGCCGGTAGAGGAATTATAGGTAACGTTGCTAAAGGCATAGTCACTGAGACACGGAGTCCCGGACTCACGGAGATTCCAACACTCTAGGCGGAGGTTATCGAAATCGTTGGCAAACCAAGCGCCGGTCCGGTCGATAACGAGCTGTTGGAAGGCGTGGCCGAGCTCGTGGACCAAAGCATACTTGACGTCGTTGCTGACTTCTGTGACGCTGCCGTCGGAGTTGACCGGGACGCGAATAGCAACCGGAGCAAACTGCCCCCAAGTGTGTGTGATGCCGGCGACGTAGCCACCGTGGGAGGCGTCGACGAGGTCTGGATTATATAAGGCGTCAAAGGAGGTGCTGGATAAGAAGCGGGTCTTGCCATGGAGATCGCTGAAGCCAGGAAGGTGATTGTTCATCTCTAGAATGAAGCTGGCGTAGGCCTCCATCACGTCTTCGTCGGTGAAGTTGGATTCAAACTCGATGGTGTAGGCTTCGTCACCCTCGCCGGGGTCGCTTTCGACCTGGACCCAACCTTCTGAGGCGCTGTCGCTATTGTACTTGATGTTGTAAGTCTTGCTGACGGAGAAGCCATTGGCGGCGCTGGCGATGTTCCAGACGCGGCTGTATAAAGTGTCTCCGGCAGAGACGTAGCTAGTCTTAGCGGGGAATAATCTAGTGGAACCGTCGCCTAGGGGCGTGGTGGCAAAGCCAATCACGTCGTTGCCCTTGGAGTAGATGCGAGGCATATTTTTGATGAAACAATCGTCATCGTGGTAAGTGATGCATTTGCCACTGGTGAAGCTGAGGGCGGTAGCGGCGATGTTGTTCCCTTCCATATCGGCAGAGTCGCTACCGGAGGCGGAGTTGGTATTAGCAGAGAAGCTGACGTCCCGCAACTCGCCGACGACAGCGTAGAGATTAGTGGTGCTATAGACACCATTGAACATTGTCCCGACGGGATAGAACATATCGTATTCGGTAGACAGAGGAGCCCAGCCCATTAGCTCATAGGCATCGGAAGTGGCGGTGGCGGAAGGCAGAGAAAGCGTGCAGCTTTCTGCGCCGTTGTAGACGTAACATTCATCGTAGGTGCTGGCGAGGGTGATTTTGCCGACGTCGCCGGAGCGGACGACGTAGTTGATCCGGAAAGGATAGCTAGCGCGAGAGACGGAGTAGTAGGTGGCGGAGGCGGAGAAGTTTTGGGCGGAGCCGTTCCAGGAATAAACGGTGGAGCCGGAAGTAGTCGACCAGCCCAGGAGGGTGTAGGCGCTGGAGACGTTGAGACTGGGCGCGGTGATAGAGCAGGAGGAGGCGGAATTGTAGATGGTGCAGGAAGCAGTATTGCTGGCGCCGGAAGCAAAGGCGAGATGGGCGGTATCGACGAGATTAAAGAAGAGCGTAACGTCTTTTTTGGAGACGGTGTAGTAAGTGGTTGCGGAAGTAACTTCAACGGAATCGCTAGTCTGGTACATGGCGGAGGTGCCGCCGTTTTCTGTGGTCCAGCCGAGGAAGTCTAAATCCGTGTCGAGCGCGAGGCCTGGGAAGTTAACTGTGCAGGAGGCGGAGAGGCGAAGATCGCAGACTTGGGTGGCGGTACCGGTACCGGTGTTGCCAAAGACTAGATGGTCTGGATCTTGGGAGATGAAGGTGATAGTGAAGGTGTTGGCGATGATGGAATAGAAAGTGCGACCGGAAGCGGAAAGAGAGATGGCGCTACCAATAGCGTAGGTAGCGGTCTCGGCGGAGGGGTCTTCGTCCCAACCGTAGACGGTGTAGCCAGAGTTGGCGTAGAAGCTGGGCGCGGTAACGGAGCAGGAGGAGGCGCCGTTGAACTTGTAGCACTCAAGAGTCTTGGGGGCGGTAGTTTCGTCGGGGAAGCGAGAAGAGGTAGTGTTCTGAATCTCGAAGGTGGCGGAGAGAGGGGTGGATTCGTGGGAGACGGAGTAGAGAGTGGTGTCGGAGGTAAAGGAGACTGTTGTGCCGGCGGAGAGCTCGGCGGTCTGGGAACCGGAAGTGCGCGACCAGCCGTCGAAGACAAAGCCCTCGCTCAGGCTGACGCCGGGAAGCGGCACGGAGCAAGAAGTGGCGCCGTTGTAAAGATCACATGTGACGGAGGAGACACTGGTCGAGGAGAAGTGGACTTGGTCGGTAATCTCAAAGGAGACGGTGAGCGGGGCGAGACGTTTGGTGACGGAATAGTAGACGGAACCGGAGTTCTCAGACGTGAGTGTTAATGTAGAGCCGAGAGAGACGACGTCAGTAGAAGACGCATCGAGCGTCCAACCGAGAAAAGAGTAGGCGGAGTCGAGCGGGGTAACGACGGGGACGGTGACGGAGCAACTACCAGCGGTAGGCTTGCAGGTCAAAGTCTCCGAAGACATGGAGAAATGGGCAGAATCGCGGAGATTGAAGGTGACAGAGTACTCGAGAGTGGAGCGAGTAACGGCGAAATAAGTGCGGCCGGAAGTGTCCGGGGTAACGGTGAAGGAGGCGCCGGAGGCGAGCGTGTCGCCGGAGTCTGGCTCAAGCCAGCCGTCGACGGCAAAGTTGTCCTTAGCCGTGAGGCGCGGAGCGGTAAGAGTACAGCGGTCGGCGCCGTTCCAAAGAACGCAACTGGTAATCCCGCCCGACATGGAGGCGGCGGCAGAGTCGGAGATGGTAAACTTGGCGGTGAGCGGAGCGGTCAGACGGGTGATGGAATAATACTTGGCGGAAGAGGAAGTAGAGAGAGTAAAGCCAGCGCCGGGAGCAAGCGAGCTTTCGGTGGACGAGGCGGTAGAGTTCCAGCCAAGAACGGTATAGCCGGAAGCGGCAGAGAGGTTTGGCGCGGTGGCGGAGCAAGAGGTAGCGGTATTGTAAACAACACAAGAGGGAGAGCCGCCGGACTTGGACGCGGCCGCGGAATCTTGGATTTCAAAGGTAGCAGAGAGAGTCTTGCGCGTGATGGCGTAAAAGGTGCGGTTGCCGGAGAGAGTAATCTCACCGCCAATAGCAACCTCGCGGGAAGTGGCCGAAGCGGAAGAATTCCAGCCTAAGATTTCGTAACCATTGCGGAGAATGTCTGGAGCGGAGACGGAGCAGGAGCTACCGGTCGTGGTACAGGAAAGCGTATCACGGGCGGAAGTGGCGCCGTTACCAAGGAACGTGGCAACGTAAGTATGAGAGACGGGAGTCGGAGTGGGGGTGGGAGTGGGGGTAGGAGTAGGAGTAGGAGTAGGAGTAGGCGTGGGAGTTGGGGTAGGCGTGGGAGTTGAGCCACCGCCGGAGTTACCGCCAGAGCTGCCACCGGAATTGTCACCAGAATTACCGCCGGAGTTACCGCCAGAATTGTTGCCGGAGGGGGTAGTCCCGCCGGAGGTGTCTGGAAGCGTGGAGGAGCTTTTGTCTTCGCCGGGGAAGGTAATGGTGACGGATTTTTTGGCTTCGTTGCCGGCGACGTCTTTGACGGTGACGACGTAGGTGCCACCGGACTTAACCGTGATGGACTCTGTAGTGGCGCCGGTATTCCAAGAATAGCCCGCTAGACCGGAGGCTGTGTCCGTGGCGACGGCGGTCAGGATGGCTTCTGGCTTGGTGTTGTCTTGTTCGACGGAGATGTCGACGATAGGAGCGTCGGCGTCAACGTATTTGATCTCGACTACCTTGGTGTCGGAGAGGAAGCCAAAATAATCCCTGGCCTGGACGCGGTAGACGCCGTTTTTGGTGATGTCGGCGGTGTTGGAGGAACGCCAAGTCCGGCCGCCATCATACGAATACTCAAGAGACTTAACCTCGCCGGAGTTCTCGACGTTGACGGTCAAGGTAGCCTTGGCGGTCCAGGCGGTGGGGACGCCGCGAACGGATTTGATCTTTAGGGTCGTGTCGCCTTGTTTGAGGCGAGTGATGGAGAAATCGTAGGTGGTGCTACCGATAGTGATGGTGTGGGTGCTGTCACCGACGGAGAGAGCGAGAGAATCCTCACAACCAACAATAGTACCGTAGCCGGAACAGGAAAAGCTAAGATAGTCCTCTGAGGTGTAGACGGTGTAGCTGGTAGTGTCGGAGGAGAACTCTGGGTAAGTCTTGCCGTTGGTGACGGTGATGACCGGGGCGGGCTTTTCTTGGAAAAAGAAATAGTAGACGGCAAAACCACCCGCAAAGAGCAGCAGGAAGATGACCAAACCGAGCAAGAACGTCCGTAAGCTGTGCTTTTTCTCCATATTACCTCTACTTGTATAATATATATTATAGCACGAGCGAAATCGAGTTTACAAGGACTTTTTATGGCTCTGGCGGAATCAAAAGAGCCGGCACTTGATGTCCGGCTCTGCTGATGCGCGCCCACCCTCGGGCACATTGGTTTGTTTTAATCCGCTGTTTTTGTTTTAGTATAGTCTCCACACTCCACTAAAGAATCAGTGGAACCCGGTGAAGCGTATCAGCTTATGTTTATTTTAAGGCTTTTTTGAGGCTGTGTCAAGGGGGATAATGTTGTAATTTTTACAACATTAGATTACCAGTCTTCGACTAGGGTAAACTCTTTGCCGGCGATACTAATAATCGAGTCTGGCGCGGCACCAAGCGAGGTAAGCTCGGCACGAATACCCAGCTTTTTTAGAATATCGCGCAGACGGTTGACAGAGGCGTAGTTGTTTAGATTGGTGCGGCGAGCAAATTTTTCGATTTTTTCGCCGGTGACGAGAAACTTGCCATCTTCAAGCTTTTCGACGTGCCAGGCGGTTTTGAGGGTTTTGGGCGATAGAGTGATGGTGGGAAGAGCTTCCGGAGAGGTCTTTTTCGCTAGGGAAAATCCAGTCTGATTTTTTGCTCCGTCCAGTCGTTCGGCTCGCAAAGCGCCTCGGGCAGCACCGGCCGTCGTTTGCTCGCCTTCGTGTCCGTCGCAAAAAATCCGTGGATTTTCTTTAGTCGCTTCAAAAGACTCTCCGAAAGCTCTTCTATCTCCCCGCTCGCAAACGTCCCTTATGGCACGGAGTAATTCCGTAATTCCCTCGTGAGCGGAGCTGGAGATGATAAAAACACGAGCGGAGGGGTTCTGAGCGAGGATGGATTGGCGCTGCATCTCGATAATCTCCGGGTCTACCCCCTCACATTTGGTCAAAGCGACAAGCTCCGGGCGCGAAGCGAGGTCTGAGTATTTTTCTAGCTCACGACGAATAGTGGCGTAGGCGGAGCCGGCATCGTCATTGTAAACATCGACAAGATGAAGCAAGACCGCCGTACGGTCGACATGACGCAAGAAAGCATGGCCGAGACCTTTACCCTCTGAAGCACCTTCGATTAGACCGGGAATGTCGGCAATCAAGAGGTCTTTACCGTCAACGGTGGCGACACCGAGATTGGGCGTGAGCGTAGTAAAGGGATAATCCGCAATCTCTGGACGAGCGTTACTGACCACGGAGAGAAAAGTGGACTTGCCAGCGTTGGGCAGGCCAACGAGACCGACATCTGCCAGGAGCTTTAGCTCCAGCTCTGCTTCAAACGCCTCACCGGGCTCACCAACCTCGGCGATAATAGGAGCTTGGCGAGTGCTGGACTTGAAATGGGCGTTGCCAAAACCACCGTCACCGCCACGCGCGATCACCGCCTCTTCCCCGTCGCGGGCGAGGTCGGCGATAATCTCACCGTCACGCTTGACTACGGTACCAATGGGGACTTCAACCACTAAATCTTTACCGCTGCGGCCAGCCGAACGAGTACCGGAACCGTTTTTGCCGTCTTCGGCAGTTAGCTCGGGATTGTAGCGGAAGTCTAAGAGAGTGTTGGTGTCTTTGTCCGCACGAAAAATAATCGAGCCGCCACGGCCGCCATCACCACCGTCTGGACCACCCTTAGGGATGTAAATCTCCCGACGGAAAGAAACGGCACCGTCACCACCCTTACCGGCCTGTAATTTGACTTTTGCGGTATCAACAAACATATATATATTATAGCATAACTAGGAAGAAAACGCTAGTAGACGAAGACCCAGGAGCCCCACTCGGACTGTTGGACAACGCGCGTACCGACACGGCCCCAGCCAGCGGCACCGTTCATATCGGTGATTTCGATCGTGCCGTCGTCGTTGACGGCGGTAACGATACCGACGTGGCCGTAATAGCCGGCCTGAGAGACGAAGACAGCGCCATAAGCCGGGGTGCGGCCGGTCTTATAACCCTTGGCGGCGAGCTGACCCGCCCAATAACGAGCGTTGCCAAGGCCGCCGGGGAGAGGATTGTCATGTTCGTAGCGCCATTGCCAGGCATACCAGGTACACCAGCCCCAAGGCATAGGGTTTGAGCTGGTAGAGTAGAGGTTGCGGCTGTAATAATAAGTAACCTTAGGAGCAGGAGCGACGTATTCTGGGCGCTCGGTCTCCGGAACTACCCCGCCCGGGACAACGATACGAGTGCCGGCGGAGAAGCCGCGACCGGAAAGGTTGTTCTTTTCCTCGATTTCGGAGGCGGAAGAGCCGTATTTACTAGCGATAGACTCGGCGGAATCGCCATCCTTAATAGTGTAGACGATACCGGGGACGGCGGGAAGATAAAGCGTGTTGCCGGCGGAGATGTCGGTAGTCTTGAGGCCGTTGGACCAACGGATTTGGTCGGTAGAGAGGCCGTAGGCTTCGGCGATGGACTCCATAGACTCACCCTCGCCGACTTCGTACTCAATCACCCCCTTGGCCAGAGAGGAAGTGTCGACGATGTTGGTCTTTTCGATCTTGGTAGAGGAAGTCTGGTTGATGGAGTACTGAGTGACGGCGGAGATGTAGTCCATATTGAGGTAGTTGGACGAGGTAAGGGAGACGTTGTTGGCAATCTCGGCGACAATGTAGAGCTCCGAGAGCTGGTCGACCGAGACGGAATAGTTGGAATCTGAGATAGCGAGCATAATAGGGGTGCCGCTATCCTCTGCGGTCTTATCCTTGGAGCCAAAATAGACCGTGCTAAGGATTGCCGCGGCGGCAAAAAGATAGCTGACAACCCGGACGAACGGGCTAGGAGAATAAGACTTGGATTTTTTCTTTGTCATAATGAAACGTTACAGAGGGTCTGACAATGGGCATAAATGTTCGACTGGTGTTCAGACTCTGTATTACTATAATACATCACACCGTCGTCTCCTGTCAAGAAGTAAAGGTAAGAGGAATCGGCGGGATTAGCGGTAGAGATAAGGACGAGGGCGCTAGGATTAGAGATGGGACCGCAGGGGAGACCGGCGTGCTTGCGGGTGTTGTAGCAGGAGTCAATCTCTAGAGCGGAGGAGTTGTCGGTATAAGTGGTACGGTCTGGGTCAATCTGGTCTAGGGCGTATTTGACGGTAACGTCGGAGCCGAGCGTCCAGCCGGCATTGAGGCGGTTGAGAAAGACGCTAGCGACGAGCTTTTGGTCATCCTTAGAAAGCGTCCCGGCTTCTTTCTGGACGATAGAGGCAAGGATGATTCCCTCGTGGAGAGTGAGGCCCATATTGTTGAACTTTTGGCGGAGCTGGTTTTTCTCGACAACAGAGTAAAGCTCATCTAACATCCGGATGATGATAGTCTCAACGGAGTCCGTTAGATAAAACTCGTAGGTCTCGCCGAAGAGATAACCTTCTAGAGAGGCGTCGGCGGGTTTGTCCGCGAGAACGGGGTGACTGTATTCCTTGGCAAAGGCGGCTTCAACCTCCTCTTCTGAATAGCCAACGGCGAGGAGACGTTTTTTGATGTCTCTTAAGGTCTCGCCGGGGAGAGCGGTGAAGCGGAAGACGATGGGCTCGCCGGTGCCGTCGATAAGCTTCTTAACGATTTCTTCGACGGACATCGTGCCGGTGAGCTTGTACGTGCCGGCTTTGAGGTCGCCACTGGTGTGGTTGAGCTGATTATAGAGGCGAAAACCGAGCGTGGAGCGGATAAGACCGCTGGATTTTAGGGTGTCGGCAATAATGGAGACGGTAGCGCCGTCTTCGATGATGATTTCGGAGACGCGGCAAGGATCGGTCTCGTCTGAGTCGAAGACGGAGGCGCAAGCGTCCTTCTTGGCGGCGGGGGAGATGAGATAATTATACGCCGCGCGGAGAGAGAAAAAAGCAATCACGCCCACGATAAGTACGATGATCAAGATGCGGATGAACAACCACTTGCGGAGATTGGTCTCGCCGTGAGGGCGGAACTGCGGCTTAGGAGGCTCGGCAGGAGCGGCGGGGGCGGGAGGCTGGGGCTTTAGATCGTCGCCGGGCTTTTTGAGAGGCTTGGGGAGAGCGGCAGGAGTGGCGGGAGAGGCGGCGGCTCGTTTCTCGGCCACGCGGCGCTCAAGGTTCTCAAGGAAATCTTGGAGAATCAACGTGGCAGCCTCAGAGTCGACATCGCCGGATTTTTTATCGAAGCCGTTTTTGCGCAACTTCAAATTGTTCTTGGCTTCGACGGAAGTAAGGGATTCGTCTTGGAAATAAAGCTTGACGGTGCGACCGTTGGGCTTGTCCTCAAGGAGACGTTTGTTCAGAGTTTTGGCAAAATCTTTGACGTAGTCGCTTTGGCGAGTAAACTCACCTTTCAGATTGCGCGGCATACCGAGGACGATAACGTCGATGTCGTGGAGCTTGACCAGACGGAGGATGTTGTCGAACTCGCGACCGTCTACCGGCACCATACCATGGGGGACGGCAATTTTGACGCCAGAATCAGCCTTGGCGACACCGATGCGTTTTTCTCCTACGTCTAGACCCAAGAACTTCATCGCTACTCCTCGATGGTAACCTCAATCTTGACTTGGTTGGGATTTTTGGGGACGGAATTGACCCAGAAGTAGGACTTTTCTAGAGAGACGGAAGAGATGCCAGAGAAAGCGTCTTTCAAGATGGGCTCGATACGACCGAGCTTTTCGCCGGAGATTTTGTCCAGAATCTCGGTCTCGGAAATCTCGGGACCGGATTTGTAGGTGGTTTTGAGTTTGGCGGTGTAGGTCTTGTCGCTAGACTCGGCAAAATACTCCACAAATGGTGAACCGACGGAGTAGAGCTTGCGCCCCTCGTCTAAGTTGGCGCGGTCAGTGATAAACTCTTCTAGGCGGACGCGGTCGATGGTAAGGATGGAATAAGTGGTCTTAGAGGAGACGGCAGGAGTAACGCCATCCGCGACCTCTTCCCCGACGGCGGGGGTGGACTTTGGCTCGGTGGCGGAAGTTTTGAAGCTGGCCTCAATCGGGAGGACGGTATCCGAGAGCTTGCCTAGGAGCTCGGTCTTGCCGGAATCCTTAGTCTCGGTGGCGAGCTTGTCTAGAGCGAGGTCGATATCGGACTGCTGGACGACGGTGACGATCTTAGACGTGCCGCCGGTAATAGCGTCGGCGTTGTAGACGCTGACATCGGAGAAACCTTTGCGGGGAGAGGAAGCCCAGCCGGATTGGTTGGCGTCGACGTTGTAATCTTCTCCGGGAGCGGCGGCTTTGATAGAGATGGTAGTAGAGACGAGACAGCCCTTGGCAATGGAACTACCGGTACCGCAAGGGTTATCATCGGCGCCATCCCAGGCAAGCGTGGCTGAAGAGGTGGCAAGATAAGTCAAGCCCTTATAGGTAAACTCGTCGCCAGGCGCAAACTGGAAAGAAAAGCTGTTTTTGGACTGGTAATAAATAACGAGGGAGCCGGAGGCGAGGTCACCCTTATCTTCCTGGCCGGTGGCGGTGAATTTGATGGTCTGTTCCTTTTCTAGGACTTCTTCGTGGACGTAGAAGACGCCGTCAAGGGCCTTTTCTGCGGAAGAGTCGGTGGTGAAGGTGACGTTTTCGGAAAAATTGCCGGAAGTGGTGCGGACGGAGACGGCGACATTAACAAACGGAGCAATCTTAAGCGCCCAGACAAAGAACACGGCAATAACAACAGTGGCGAGGAAGCCAAAAATTAGCCAAGCTTTATGGGCCTGGAGCCAGGTGGCAAAGGGAGAGCTAGACTTAGGCTTGTCTGACTTGGGCTTTTTCTCCTTTTTAGACTTTTTGCCCTTGGCGGGGGATTCTTCTTCTGAATCTGCGGACTCTTCGGACTCAATCTCCTCAACGACTTTAGAGGCTTCTGGCTCGGAGGTAAAATCAGCGGCGGCGTCTGTATCTGAAGCGTCTGAGTCTGAGGCGCCTGCTGGCTCGTCCGAAGCGGACTCGGAATCTGGCTCTGGCTCACTAGAGTCTGCGGCCTCTTCCGCGGGAGAGCTGGCGGGTGCGGGATCTGGCTCGGCGGCGTGGCCGGGGAGGACGGGACGAGACCGGAGACTCGGAGCAACGGGGAGAGAGGCGGCCATGGCGAGCTTGGTCAGAGAATCGTCTGTGGTAACGAGGACGACGGCCTTTTTTTCGGCCTTAGCGGTGCGAGCAATGAGCTTGATGTTGACAGAGCTAAGAAGGACGCCAGGTTTGCGCGGCGGAACAAGAGCAATCACCTTTTTATCGGAGGACTTGAGCTTGCCGAGGATGTCGGTGATGTCGTCTCCGGGTTCGATATAAATAGTTTCTTTGTTCATATAAAATAAATATAGCACATTTTATTTAGCTTGTGTTAAAATAAATGTAATGAGCTTAATTAATTTGCCGAAGCTGCCGAAATTAAAAGTCTCATCACCAAATCCAGTGGGAAATATCAAAGCCCAAAAGTCGGTGGGTGGGAAACCGGTTAGTCCGGGTCTTTTGGCAGAGCTTGCTCTTAAAACGATTCACGACGGCGTGATCATTACGGATGCCAACGGTATTATTAAGTTTATCAATCCGGCGGCGGCGTCGATGACCGGGACAAAGAAGATTGAAGATGCCATGAACCTAGATTTTATGTTGATTATGAAGTTTGAGGCGGCGGACGGGTCGAAGATTGAGGACGCGAACAACGAACTGCTCAAAGCCGTAAAGACCAACATCGCGTTTGAGACGCGGAAGTATGTCTTGGTAGCGGCAAACAACGAGAAGAAGACGCCGGTAGCGCTAGTGATGACGCCGTCCGGAGATTCCCGAGCGAACCGAATCATTACTTTCCGCAACATCACCAAGGAGCTTGAGCAGGAGGGGGCACAGATGGAGTTTATCTCCACGGCGAGCCACGAGATGCGGACACCGGTGGCGTCGATCGAGGGATATCTCGGGCTGGCGCTAAATCCGCAGACGGCGACGATTGACCAACGAGCACGGCAATATCTGGAGTCGGCACACAGCGCCTCGCAGAGGCTGGGGAACTTGTTTAAGGACCTGCTCGACGTGACCAAGCTGGAAGACAAGCGCCTGAGGGCACGGCCGGTGCCGGTAGAGCTGTCTGGGTTTGTGAAAAAGTTTGCCGACGAATATGCGCCAAAATACAAAGAGAAAAACATTTCTTATTCCTTTGGCGCGGGGTCGGGGAATAATACGCGGTTTAACGTGGGGAAGGTGCTGGGGCAGACGGTTTATTCGTTTGTGGACGTGGATTTCTTGGGAGAGATCCTAGCGAACTTGATAGAAAACGCCATCAAATACACGCCGGAGGGCGGGGCGATTTGGGTCAACGTCCAGGGAGACGGCGACCGCGCGCTAATCAACGTAACTGATACGGGGATTGGGATTGCGGCGGAGGATTTGCAACATATTTTCCAGAAGTTTTACCGGGCGGACAATTCCCAGACGCGCACCGTGGGCGGGACGGGGCTGGGGCTGTACCTAGTCAAGCAACGCGTAGAGGCGATGGATGGACGGGTCTGGGCGGAAAGCGCGTTTGGGGAGGGGTCAACATTCTATGTTTCCCTGCCACGGTTGACGGCCGACGAATACCAAAAACGCCAAATTGCCGTGAAGAACCGCGCGGCAGTGCAAGCGTTCCAAGAGACCGCGCTAAATAATAACATTGCGGGCAACGCCGCTGGGACGACTACCGTGACCGCGCCGAACGCCGCCGTGGGCGAGGCGGAGCGTGCGCAACAGATGCAAATCCAGGCAGCCTTGAACGCTTATCAAGCTTCGAGCGATAACAACACCACGCTACTGGGGCAGACTCAACAAATCCAAGCGGCGCAACCACAAATCTACGGCGCTGTGCAGCCGGGGATGGTGGGTGTGGCGCCGATGATGCAACCCGTGGCGCAACCAGTAGCGCAACCGACAACACAACCGGCGGCTCAGCCCGCGCCGATAGCAGCTCAGCCAGCGCCCCAAGTAGCACCTCAAACCACCGCGCCGCCCGCCACACAGCCGGCCGCGCCGACCGGTCCGGTCTTTAATCCCGCAGTCCTGCAACAACCTGTACAAACCAGTCAAAATATAATACAATTAAGATAAATATGGAGGATATTAGATTATGACAAAAGTAATGGTAGTAGAAGACGACCAGAGTCTGCGCGAGATTTATTCGATCCGCTTGACCGCGGAAGGGTACGAAATCGTTTCGGCGGGAGACGGCGAGGAAGCGCTAGCCCTCGCGGTGAAAGAACGGCCGGATTTGATTCTTTCGGACGTGATGATGCCAAAGATTTCTGGGTTTGATATGCTAGATATTTTGCGGCAGACGCCAGAGACGAAAAACATCAAGGTAATTATGATGACGGCGCTCTCCAGCGACGACCAACGCAAACGAGGAGAGGGGCTAGGCGCAGACAAGTATCTTGTAAAATCGCAAGTAGGGATAGAAGATGTGATTGCCGCAGTGCACGAAGTGTTGGGCGAGAAAGCTACCAAACAAGTAGCGACACCCGCAACTCCGGCAGCGCCCGCAGTAGCGGCACCGGCCAGCGCAGCGGTGGTAACGCCAGAGATGCCAGTAGTACCAGCGGCACCAGCAACAGAAGCACCGGTGGCACCAGCCCCGGCTCCGGAGGCCCCGGTAGCAACAGCACCAGAGATGCCAGTAGTACCGGCCGCGCCCGTAGTGGAAACGCCAGTCGCGCCAGCGATGGAGGCTCCAGCGCCGGAAGTAGCACCCGTAGCGCCAGCCGCACCGGTAGTAGAAGCCCCGGTGGCACCCGCGCCAGTAGCCGCGCCAGCCGCAGAAGCGCCAGTGGCACCAGCTGCACCGGTAGCGCCTGCGCCAGCCGCCCCAGCACAAGGAGATTTGAATGTCCAGCCAGTCCAGCCCGCAGCTCCAGCCGCTCCGGCTCAATAAGTTCCTGGCCGAGAGGCTAGGGATTTCCCGGAGAGAGGCAGACGATTTGATTGCCGAGGGCAAAGTAAAAGTCGACGGAAAGCCGGCGGTCTTAGGTACACGTGTAACTTGCGACCAAGAAGTCCGGCTGGGTGACGAAGTAGTGGAGTTTGAGAATACTTATATATATCTGGCGCTGAATAAGCCCACAGGGTATGTCTGCTCGAGGAAGCGACAGGGCGAAACGCCCACTATCTATGAACTGTTGCCAGAAAAATACCACGCGCTAAAGACCGTGGGGCGGCTAGACAAGGACTCTTCTGGACTGATACTTTTGACCAACGATGGAGATTTTGCGTATAAGATGACTCACCCGAAATTTGCTAAGACAAAAATCTACCACGTAGAGCTGGACCGAGAACTCCAGCCGCTACACCAGCAAGAAATCGCCGACTTTGGCGTACAGCTGCAAGACGGAGTGTCGAGGCTGGGACTGACGAGATTACGCGAGACAGACAGGCGGGGGTTTGAGGTGACGATGTCTGAGGGACGGAACCGACAAATCCGACGGACGTTTGAGGCACTAGGATATAGCGTGAAAAGCCTGCATAGATTAGAGTTTGGTCCGTATAAATTAGCCGGGCTGGAACCGGGCGATTTTACAGAGATAACGGCGTAAAACAGCTTAGTGCGAGAGCAACTTGGAGATTTTGGCGCGGAGAGAGTTTGGGCTGGGCGCGGCGATTAGAGTGTCAACGGCGACACGGAGCAGACCGAGCGCGGTGATAAAGGAAGCGTCGAGCGAGAGCGCGTCTTCGGTGTTATCGGAGAACTCAAAATCTGGGAGAGAGAGCGGGTCGAGCAGGTGGATGACCGGACGATGTTCAAAGGGGAGCTGGGCGTACCAGTCGGAAGTGGCTAGAGCTTCTTCGAGCGGGAGGAGGGCGGAGCTGCCG
Source organism: Candidatus Saccharimonadota bacterium (assembly GCA_017460225.1). Classification (GTDB taxonomy): domain Bacteria; phylum Patescibacteriota; class Saccharimonadia; order Saccharimonadales; family Saccharimonadaceae; genus Nanosyncoccus. Next base: position 32,125 of record JAFUBM010000004.1, on the reverse strand, counting down.
CCAGAGAGGAAGATGTCGGGCGGGAGAGGAGAGACGTTTTTGAACTCGTCTAGTGCCATCTCGACTCCAGAGAGCCAGACGGAGAGGCTACGAGAAAGAGCGCCGGTGGTTTTATTAATAATAGTGTCGGAGAGGAGAGAATCGTCTTCGAGATTGACTTTGTATTTCTCGGCGGTGTCGGGCTTGACCCCCAGGGACTCAGAAATCTGGCGCGTAAAGGACTGGCCGGCGATGTTGAACATCCGCGTGCCGCAGATACCGCCGGAGTCAACCACGGCGAGGTCGGTTGTCCCACCGCCGATGTCAATCAAGACGGCGGAGAAATCTACGTCGACTTCGTCTCCGAGACAGGCACGACAGACCGCAAACGGCTCGACTACTACGGCGAGCAAATCGAGCTCTAGCTCGACACAGACCTTTTCGATGGCGGAGACGGCAAGAGCGGGGGCAAAGGCGGTATAGTACTCGATCAAGACTTCGCTGCCGCGGAAGCCGACGGGATTGTTGATTTTGTAACCGTCGATAGAGAGGGAGACGAGGGCGGAGTTGATCAGGGACAAGTCTACCTCGGGGTTGTCCGTCTCGAGGGAGATTTCTTCGCGAACTTTGGCCTCGGCGCGAGACTCAATCTTTTCTAAAAGCTCGCGAAGCTCAGAATCGGTGATGATTTTGTTGGGGGTGTCACGGCGATAGCGGATGGTAGTGGTGTTGCCCTTGACCAGCTCACCAGAGATGCCGACAACAACGGACTTGGCGCGGAGGCCGGTGTGCTTCTCTAGCTCGGACAGAGCTTCCTCACAGGAGGCAACCGTCCCGGGGATGTCGGCGATAGCGCCGCCGGACATATTGCCGGAGGCCTGGCGCGACTTGGAGACACCGAGAAGCTTGAGCTTGCCAGAGCGAAACTTAGGGTCAAGCGGCTCGGCGAGAGCACATTTAACAAACTCGGTACCAATATCGAGCGCTAATAAAGCAGAAGTTGGCTCAGATTTATTCGAGCTCATGGTTAGATTATAACAAGAGCGGGCAAATTATTCAAGGACGGCCTTGATACGGCGGACGCCAGCAGAAGAGGACTCTTCTTTGACAATCTTGAACCGGCCAAGGACGCCGGTGTGCTCGACGTGGGGACCGCCACAGACTTCGCGGGAGACGGGAGCATCGGCGCTACCGATAGTGTAGACTTTGAGCTGGTCTGGGTATTTGTCCCAGAACTGACCATGAGCCTTGAGGACGTCGCGGGCGTAGGCTTTATCGTATTCGGCGAAAGACACGGGGAGGTCGGCGGCAATCCACTCGTTGACTTGGGCCTCGACGGTTTTGAGCTCGTCTGGCGTGAGCTTGTGGTCGACGTTGAAGTCAAACCGGACACGCTCGGAGGTGATGTTGCTGCCCTTTTGACCAATTTCGGGACTGATGTGTTTTTGAAGGGCGGCAAGGAGGAGATGGCAGGCAGTGTGGTACTTGACGGTTTGTTCGCCGTGGTCTTCGAGGCCGCCTTTGAACATACCTTTGCTAGCAGTCTTACTGCGCTCGCGCTGCTCGTTCAAAGCGGCGTCAAACTCGGCTTTGTAATCTCTAGACAATTTGATTCCCTGGCGGTAAATCTCCTCGACAGAAATCTCAAACGGGAAGCCGTAGGTATCTTGGAGTTTGAAGAGGTCGGCGCCGTCTAAGGTCTGTTTGCGATGAGAAAGCTTTTCTAGCTCCTTGAGGCCTTTGCTCAAGGTCTGGCGGAAGGCGCGTTCTTCTTTCTCGAGGACGGCGAGGGCGTCGGCACGGTGAGTGAGGATAGAATCCGGGAGGGATTGATACTCGGCGGCGATGGGGACGATGGTCTCGCGGAGGAAATCTTGGGCGATGCCGAGGTCAAGTGCCTTCAGAATGGCGCGGCGAATCAGGCGGCGGAGAGCGTAGCCCTGAGCCTTGTTGGACGGAATGAGACCTTGGGCCGAGAGAAGATAAGCGCCACGGAGATGGTCGGCAATGATACGCATTTCGTCGGTGTCGTTGTCGTAGCTTTTGCCGGACAGGGTCTCAAGCTTCTCGATAATCGGTTTCATTAGCGAAGTCTGGAAGACGTCGAAGCTGCCCATGGCCGCGGCACAAAGGCGTTCGAGCCCGCCGCCAAAGTCGACGTTTTTCTGCTCGAGCTCCTGGAAGCTGCCATCCTCAAGGCGGCGATATTGCATAAAGACTTGGTTGCCAATTTCCATAAAGCGGGCGCCGTCGGAGGCGGGGTGGGACTGGCCGTATTTTTCGACGTCTTGTTTGTCTTCGCCAAAATCATAAAAGACCTCACTGTCTGGGCCGCAAGGGTCGCCGATAGGGGTGGAATCACAGCCGCCGCCGCGTGACCACCAGTTTTCTTTGTCGTTGTAGAAGAAAATCCGCTCGCCGGGCTTGATGCCGCGTTTATCGCCGTGCTCGGCGGTATCAATCTCCGCAATCTTGGCGTCGATGCCAGCTTCTTTGAAAACTTGTTGCCAGATACGGGCGGCTTCGTCGTCGCGCGGGATGCCGTATTTTTTGTTGCCGATAAAACAGGTGACAAAAATCTTCTCTGGATCAAGACCAATCTCCTTGGTCAAAAACTCAAAGTAGTTCCTAATCTGTTCTTCTTTAAAATAGTCGCCGAGCGACCAGTTGCCTAGCATCTCAAAGACGGTAGTGTGGCGCGGGTCGCCAACGTCTTCGATGTCTTGGAGGCGAAGGCAGGGCTGAGAATCCGTCAGGCGCGTGCCGGCAGGGTGTGGCTCGCCGAGAAGAAAGCGCAGAAGCGGCTGCATCCCGGAGCCGGTGAAGAGGGTCGTAGGGTCGTCCTCAAGAACGAGCGGCGCGGGCGCAACGATAGTGTGGCCTTTTTTAACTTGAAAATCTAAAAACTTTTGGCGGATTTCTGTGGCATTCATAATAGCTAATTATATCAGTTCCCGGCCCGGCTCGCAAGCGGAGCGAGATTGACAAAACGGTTATTTTTTGGTATAATGAGGGGATAATGTATCCTCAAGGAGGGACGGATATGTTCGTACTTAGAGAAGTGTGTCCGAAGGATTTACAACAAGCCGAAGAGCTAATTACGCGCTATCATAGACTGGTCAATGTTTATAAGACGTTAAAGGAGCAGGAAAACCCGCCCCAGCCGTCGCAAGTCTGGAAACAGAAATTACAAACTTCTTACGATAACATAAATCGAGAGCTTGTCAAGTTACAGGACGAGATGGAACGCACAGAGATGCGTTTGTCATTGTCGACCTGTCTGGGCGACGATTTTGAGTTTGTGCACGTCAAGCGCGAATTGCATACGGTTCTAAATCACGAAGTAGCACTATGGAAAAACGAGGGCAAGGCCCTCCAGTTTATCTAACCCCCCCCCCGCAAAAGCGGGGGATTTTTTAGACCAAAATCCCGCCACCAAGGCAAACGGAGCCAGGGGCAGTACCGGTATAGAAGACGGCGGACTGGCCCGAGGCGGGGCGTTTGACCGGCGCGGGGAAAGTGACTTTGCCGAGACCCTTAGCACGGTCCGTAAACTCGAAGCGGGCGGCAAGAAGCGGAGCACGGTGGCGCAAACGGACAAAGATGGCGCCGGAGCGGGGCAAGCTAGACGGGGAGCGGAAGAAAAGGTTTTCTAGGGACAGCTCGCTAGTCCAGAGCGCCTGGGAGTTGAGATCTTTAGAAACGTAGACGAGGTTTTTCTTTAAGTCTTTTTTGACGACATAATACGGCAGACCGCCGCCAAGATAAAGACCGTGGCGCTGGCCGAGAGTGTAAAAGACGGCGCCGTCGTGGAAGCCGAGGACGCGGTCGGTCTCCAGCTCGCGGATTTCGCCGGGCTGTGGGGCGATATATTCGCGGAGAAAATCTTTCATACCAACGTCGCCGACAAAACAGACGCCCATAGATTCCTTTTTGTGAGCGTTGGCGAGGCCGGCGGCGTCGGCGAGGCGTTTGACCTCCGGTTTTTTAAGCTGGGCGAGCGGGAACAGACTTTTTTTGACGGCGGCGCGAGAAATACGATAGAGGAAATAGGTCTGGTCTTTGTTGGCGTCACACGAGAGGAGAAGGCGGCCGTCCTGGGAGCCGGCATAGTGGCCGGTGGCGATAAAGTCGGCACCACGCTTGAGACTCTCCTCTAGGAAAAGCTTAAACTTGATCTCGGCGTTGCACATTATATCTGGATTAGGGGTGCGGCCGGCGCGGAACTCGGACAGCATATAGTCTACGACTTTTGCTTTGTACTCTTTTTCAAAATCAAATACGAGAAAATCTAAGCCGAGCTTGACGGCGACGCGTTTGGCATCGGCCAGGTCTTCCGCCCAGGGGCATTTCATCCCGGGGAGGTCTTTGGACCAGTTTTTCATATAGACGCCGACGACGTGGTAACCCTGTTCTTTCAGCAAGACCGCAGAAACGGACGAATCGACCCCGCCAGACATACCGAGGAATACGGTGGGGGATTTAGCGGACATAGCCTAACCTTTCTGCTTCGGCGTTGACGGCGGCGCAGATGAGCTGGCCGGCGGCGCGGACATTGGCTTCGTCGTTTAAGACGCCGAGGGAGAGCCGGAGCGAGCCGGCGATTTCCGCGGGGGAGAGACCGATGGCACGGAGGACGTGGGACGGCTCGCCTTTGCTGGCGGCACAAGCGGCGCCAGTGGAGACGCAGACGCCTTGCTCCTCTAGCAGATAAATCAACCGCTCCGCGTCGAGCCCTGGGAAGGAGACCGGGAGGAAGTTGGCTAGCTGATGCTTAGGGCAGCCGAGAAATAACGGCGGGGCCTTGGCCTGGGACAGCTCGGATTTTAAGTTTTCCACAAGACGCGTGTATTTTTTACGCGCGGCGGCAGTATGACCCTTGACCGCTTCCAGAGCGGCGGCAAAGCCAATCGCCCCGGCGACGTTTTCCGTCCCGGCACGGAGGCCGCGTTCTTGCCCACCGCCAGCGACTAGCGGCGAGAGGTGGACATGATGTCCAACATAGAGCGCACCCACACCCTTGGGTCCGGAGACTTTGGCGGCATTGAGTGTCAAGAGATCAACGCCGAGGCGAGCGACGTTAAGTTCGAGCAAGGCGAGCCCCTGGGAAGCATCGGAGTGAAGCAAAAGCTGAGTGGTAATTCCCCGCTGGAGGCGCGAGAGGCGTGTCTGGCGGAGGAGCTCAGCAATCTCAGCAAGAGGCTGGATGGTGCCGAGTTCGTTGTTGGCGAGGGAGACAGAGACAAGCTCGACGGAGTCGGTCAGCTTAGCCCGGAGGTCGGTGAGGTCGATTAGGCCGGTATGGTCGACGCGGATGGTCTCGCAACCATAACGGCGAGCGTTCTCAAGGACGGAAGAATGTTCGGTCTCAAGGACGAGGATTTTGGGTGCGATGGCCGTCGGAAGTTTGCCCCGCGCTGAAAATTCGGCTTTGACAGAGGTAAAAGCCAGTGCGTTGGCTTCTGTGGCGCCGGAGGTAATGACGAGGTCGTTGCCCTTGGCGCCGATAAAATTAGCAATCTGGCCCTTGGCGGTATCAAAAGCTTCACGCACGCGCTTGGCGGGGAGATAGGCGGCCGAGGGGTTAAAAAACTGTTCCGTAAGATACGGAGTCATGGCTTTTAATACCCGGCTAGAGACGGGAGTAGCGGCGGCGTGATCGAGATAAATCATACCTATATTATAACATTATTCTGCGTTTTCTTCAACTTCGGCGGCGGAGGCGGCGGCCTCGGCGGTGCCAAGCGGGACAAAAGTGGACTCTAGATCGTCGGCGCGGTTTTTGACGGTGAAGCTGTCTGCCTCACGGTCGAGAGAAAAATCAAACGAGTCGTCTAAGTTCAAGAGCCAAGCCGTGGAGATAGTGAGGGTGTCTGGGTCACCAGGCTCAAGCGTCCAGGTAAAATTGTAATAATTGGACTTGTTGGTAGTGAGCTCGCCCGAGCCGTCGGTGCGGAAAGTCCAGATGACGGTAGGGGCGTCGGACTTTTCCCAGGAATGTTGGGCAAGATACTCTGCGTCGGTAAGGACGATGACCGGCTCGCGATGCCGCCAATAGAGAAAATAAAACGCCGCGGCGCCCGCCAAGAGTACGGCAAGAGAGACTAGAGCGACAACTAGCGGTTTTTTAGACTTTTGCTTTTTAAGCGATTTTTGGGATTCCATAATCCCATTATACCATACTAAGCGGTAGCGTTATAGAGATTTGTCTTGATGAGGCGGAGGTAGCTCCGGGCGGCGAGACGGAAGTTATCGAGCTCCGCGCCCTCTAGCTTGACATAGTGGCCGTTATTCATGGTCTTGTAGACGCCGTTGGGACGGACTTCGTAGCGGAGAGTTATGGATTTTTCTGCGCCAAACTCGCGCCACGCTTCGTGCCAGACCCAGACGTTTTTCTTGTGCTCAAAAAACTCGCGCTGGTGTCCGGCCGGAATCGCTCCAAACAAGGTGCGGCCAAACTCCGACTCGGCGTTGATTTTGTCCTCTAGAGTGAGGGCGCGGCGAGCTAGGCGTTGGCGCGACATTGTTCAATCTCCTCGGCGATAGCGTTGAGTTCGGCAAAAACTTCCTGGTCATGAGCGGCGGCGGTGCGGGAAGCAAAAGCCAGCTCGGTTTCGTTATTCCGAGCGCCCGGGATCTGGAAGGTGGAAGATTTGGCGAACATTGTGGGTGGTTTTCTCGGCGACGAGGTCGGGCGAGACTCCTAATTTCTTAGCTAAATAGTCGGCAACGTATTTGACGTAGCCTGGTTCGTTTATTATACCACGTTTCGGCACAGGAGTCAAGAACGGTGCGTCGGTCTCCAGCAAGGCGCGGTCGAGAAAATCCGCAGTGAGATTCTTATAACAGTCGAGATGGGCGAAAGTGGCGAGACCGTTGACGCCGATATAAAAACCTTTGTCGAGGGCAAGAGCGAGACTCTCTGGGGAGTCGGAGAAAGAGTGCAGGACAGAGGGCTTTAGCTTGGGAAAGTTGGCCACGAGGGAGAAAAAATCCGGCAGAGCTTCGCGGACGTGGAAGGAGCAAGGCAGCTCCAGCTCTACGGCCAGCTGCAGCATTTCTTCGAGCAGCTGCCACTGGGACGATTTGTCGTAATCCGGATAATGATAATCCAGACCAACTTCGCCGATACAGACTAATTTATCGCTAGGAGTAACGGTAAAAGGAGCGGCGGCCTGGGCGGCAAACTCTGGATGGACGCCGTAGGAACAAAAGACGCCGTTGTTCGCCTCGGCAAAACGGAGGGCGGCCTGGGAATCGGTAACGTTGGTGCCGATACAAATCAGCTGTTCGACGCCGAGGCGATGGGCGTTTGCGAGCATCGCCGTGGCCTGCGCCTCCGTAAAAAACTCGCGGTCGTGGAGATGGGTGTGGGAATCGATAAGATAAGCCATGGACTTATTTTACCACAAATGCTTGCCGCAAACGAAGAACTGTGATAAAATAATCTGTGCTGGATCCTTAGCTCAGTTGGCTAGAGCGTTTCTTTGACGTAGAAAAGGTCAGAGGTTCGAGTCCTCTAGGATCCACCACGACTTTCTGGGCCGGTAGCTCAGTTGGTTAGAGCACGGGCCTTTTAAGCCCGGTGTCGAGAGTTCGAGCCTCTCCCGGCTCACCATGCCAGAAAGCAAAGCCCTTCCCCTTGCCGGGAGGGTATTTTTGTGATAAAATAGTAGATTATGGACAAAAGCAAAATCAGAAATGTAGCGATTATTGCGCACGTCGACCACGGGAAGACTACCCTAGTCGACGGTTTGTTGAAACAGTCCCATACTTTCCGCGACAATCAGGCCGAGATGTCCCAGACGTTGATTATGGATTCTGGGGATCAGGAGCATGAGCGCGGGATTACGATTACTGCCAAGCAGACCGCGGTGTTTTATGATGGTTATAAAATCAACATCATCGACACGCCGGGTCACGCTGATTTTTCCGGCGAAGTCGAACGGACGCTGAATATGGCGGACGGAGTACTGCTGATTGTTGACGCACAGGAAGGTCCGATGCCGCAGACGAAGTTTGTGCTGCAAAAGGCGCTTGATCTGAAGCTAAAGCCGGTAGTTATCATCAACAAAATCGACAAACCGGCAGCCCGCATCAAAGAAGTTGAGAGCGAAATCGAATCGCTGTTTCTGGAGCTGGCGACCGACGAGAGCCAACTATTCTACCCGATTTATTATGCCATCGCGCGCGAGGGCAAAGCCGGCAAGACGACCGAGCTAGACAACGACCTCCACGTGATTTTTGAGTCAATCATCAACGACATCCCCGCCCCGCAAGTCGACGAAAACGACGGCAAAGGCGCGCAGCTTCTAGTAGCGGCGCTGGCGGCAGATAATTACCTCGGCAAATACGCCATTGGTAAAATCTTCCGCGGAAAGCTAAAGAAGGGCGAGACTGTCAAGCTCCTGGGTCGCGACGGGGCGTCCAACGCCAAAATCGAAAACCTGTTTACCTATCGAGGTCTCGGCAAAGAAGAAGTAGCCGAAGCGGTAGCGGGAGACATCGTGGCAATTACCGGTGTAACTAAGGCCAATATCGGCAACACCATCGCCACCGGTGACAATCCGGAGGCGTTGCCGACGATCGAGCTTGAGCCGCCGACGCTCTCTATCTATATCGGGCCAAACACTTCCCCGCTCAAGGGTCAGGAAGGCGAGTTTACCACTTCGCGCCAAATCGCCGAGCGGCTGGAGCGCGAGCTAGAGACCAACATTGCGCTAAAAATTGTCCCGGACGGGCTGGGCTACAAAGTCTCCGGACGAGGCGAGCTACATCTCTCCGTACTGATTGAGACGATGCGGCGCGAGGGCTACGAGCTAGAAGCTGGACGCCCGGAAGTGGTCTACAAAACCATCGACGGCGTAAAGTCCGAACCAGTAGAGTCCCTAACCGTGGAAGTAGCGACAGAATACGTTGGCGCGGTGTCCCAAGAGTTAGGTGTCCGCAAGGCGGAGCTAAAGTCGACCGAGATTACCTCGGCTGGCACTACTCGCTTTACTTACGACATTACGACCGCCGCGTTGATTGGCTTACGCAACAACTTGCTGACTGCTACCAAAGGCACGGTCTTACTTTCTAGTATCCCCAACGGTTATCGCCCGGTGGAAGCAAAATACAAGCCGGAGAGAAACGGCGCGCTGATTTCTTTTGAGTCTGGGACGTCTACGGCGTACGCGCTAGATATGGCACAAGCCCGCGGGACACTGTTTATCCCGCCGCAAGTACCGGTATACCAAGGTATGATTGTGGGGTTGTCTAACAAAAAGGAAGACATAGACCTAAACATTTGCCGAGAGAAGCAGCTAACCAATATGCGGACCCACGCGTCCGATGGCGCCATCCAGCTAACGCCCTATACACAACTGTCACTAGAGCAGTGCCTGGATTTCCTATTGGACGATGAACTGCTAGAAGTAACGCCAAAATCTCTGCGCCTGCGCAAGCGTCAGCTAGACCCGATCAAGCGCAAGCGCGAGAACCGCGCGTAAGTCTACTCCGCGGCTTTGACCGCTTCGAAGTACGGCGCGAGTTTTTCCTTCCAAGCGGCGATGCGTTCCTCGGTCCAGTAGTCAGCTGGGGTCTCGGCATCAAGCGTGTCTTTGGAGGTTTCCCAATCGTTGCCGATGATTTCGCCATTTACCACAAAGGCGGCGTTGGGGACGTAGAGATGGCGATTGCCTACGTTGTCGTATTGGAGATAATCCGCAAGGAGCTCAGTGTATTTTTTGTACTCTGCGGTGTCTTGTTTCCAATCGTCGTAAGTGTTGTGGTAATAAATGGTTTTGATACCGTATTCTTTGGCGAGAGAGTTGAGCATCGGGGCATAGGCTTGGCACCACGGACAAGACGGGAAGCCGAGGAAGACAACGCCGGTGCCGTGCTCCAGAATATCGATGATTTCCTCTCCGGTCTGGTAGACAAAGAGGTTGTCTGGCTCGACTTGGGTGTACTCGGCGGCAAAGGTGCGGGAGTTTTTAGTGGTGTCGCCATGGACGAGATAGTTTGTGACGCCGGCGACGAGAGCGAGGACGATGATGATGCCGAGAAGAATGAGGATGATACCGAAGACACAATGATACGGCTCGGTGGCGTGGACGGTCTGCGGCGCGGGCTGTTTGGACGGCTTAACCGTCTTCTTTGCGGCGGGTTTTTTGGTGGTTTTTTTAGTAGTGGATTTTTTGGTAGCCATATTCTCTCCTTTTTTAATATCTTGGGGCTAGAGTTTTAATATACGTAACTTGGGGCTCGCCATCTCTGGTCATCTCGCCGGTACCAAAGAGGATGGCAAAGGCGGAATAGTTGACAATCTCGGCCGGATCGGCAACAGTGTCGCGGTCGCTGTTGGCGGTGCGTTTGAGATTGAGCTTGCTGGCGATTACCGGGCCGTTGAGGCGGAGCTGTTTGGCGCAGAGACTGCTCGAGAGAAGCGTCTCGTTGCCGGCGAGGTTGCGTCCCACGGGCTGTTCAGTCAAGACCTTGAGACCGTTGTCGTTGGAACAGGTATCGATAGTACCGCCAGCCACCAGCCAAGCGTCGATGCGCGTAACGTCGCCGTAGATGTTGATGTTGCCGTCGGAGATAATGATCACCTGCGGGACGACATTGCTGCTAAAGGAAGCAGAGAGTGAATAGCTGACGTTGTTCGTAATAGTCAAATCTTTTGGACTGTAGACCACCACGATATTGTTGGAGACAACGTCGCCGTTGCCGTTGATAAGCTTAGCGTCACCAAAGAGACTACTGCTGACGATATTATTATAGGTGCCGTTGTCGACGTTGAGGATTTGGATGTCGCTATTTTCCTCTTCTTCTTCGGTGTCGATGTAGCGCTCTTTGAGCTCGGTGAGGACGGAGGAAGTATTGACGACGTTGGAGCTGCCTAACTCGGTGGTGGCGGAGTTGCTGCGGCATTGGCTGTTGGCGATGGTGAGCGCGGAGGTTTGGCAGAGGACGCTACGGCCAGAGCCAGAGGTCTTGAGCCCGCCAACGATGCCAGCGCCGGAGGCCATACTCTTGACCTTGCCGCGAGCAATCAAAGCAAACTCTGCCCACGAGCCGTAAGTCTCGGTCGAGGAGCCGTCGGCACTCTGGATTTGATTCAGGGAAGTGGCGACGTTGCCGTTGGTCTGGACGTTGCCGCCCCAGATATGAACGGCGGGGCGCTTGGAGACGTTGGTACAGGTGGAGCGGGAGATGAAGGACGTGCCAGAGCCGCGCGTAGAGCTAGAGAGCGGACGAATCGCGATGGCGACGCAGAACTTAGCCCCCACGTCGAGATCGGACGGGACGGTAGCGCCGGTTAAATCATAGGAATAGGAACGCTCGTAGCTGGAGCCGGACGGGCCATAGACGCCGTTGCCGGAGCCACCGTTGAGCTGGCCACCTTGGTCGGTGCGACAGTGGGAGACCTTGTCGCCGAGATGTCCGGAGAAGAAGCCGCAGTAATCAGTACTATCAACCTCGCCACCGTTGACGGCCGGGTTGATTTGGGTGTCGACATCCGCCCCGGGCTCGATAACGTAAGTAATCGGGATGATAGTAACATCCGGGTCGGTGACGTAATCTTTTCCCGTATCGTCGCGGTCGATTGTGATATCAAAGGAGATGTCGAATTTTTGGTTGGCGGAGGAGATTTGGTCTTTTTCTGGGAGTGCGGGCGGGGTGACTTCGGTGATGCGGAAGTTCCAGTCGCGCGTGATGTTGACACAAAACGGAGAAGATTCGGCAGTCTCCGGCGTGGTGACTTCTGGCTCGGTGGAGACGAGATAGGTGTAGCTATAAGCAGGAGTGGAATTGTTGAGTTCATCCTGGGCGCTAGTGTCGCCACGAGAGTAGACTTTGCGGCGGCCAACGTCGGCGTAGTTGACGTTCCAGGCGGCACGATTAGTGACGCCAGTCTCGCAGACGGTCTTGGTCTCGCCAGCGCGAAGCTCGGCGGCGCCGATGGTGGCGGTAGTAGTAGTGTTGGACGAGTCGCTAGTGTCTGTGCTACCGTTGCGGTAAGCGCCAAAGTTGAAGCTTTGGCCCTGGGTAGTAGAAGAGGCGGAATCGATAGTACGGCGAGTGGAGAAAATACTGGAGACGTTGAAGAAGGCATTATTGTACATAGAGCCGTTGACTTTAGAGAAGCAAGGGTTGGAGACGCTGGCGGACTGGCCGGTGGCACAGAGGCGAGACGGCTCGATGTAGTTGCCGGCGGAAGTGTCATTTCTGGCGATAGTGTGGTTATACGTAAGGGTAACGTTTAGGGCGGTGGCGGAATAGTTGGGACTGCTACCAGAAGCGCCGGTAACGGATGTGCCGTCGATGGTTGGCGTGACGAGGATTTTGTGGACGTGGTCGCCGAGGGTAGAGACTTCTACGGCGGGGTTGGCAATGCGGACACAGACTGGCGTGGTCTCGGCGGTAGTGGCGGAAGTAGTAAGACCGTAGTCGAAGACGGAGTGACCATGAGCTTCGTAAGAAATCTTGTTGTTGTAGACGAGCTTCTCGCAATAGGTCACGACGGTACCCATATTGTTTTTGGTAAACTCAAAGGAGGATTTGTTGGTGACGTTGACTGTGCCGTTCTTGGCTTTGATACATTCGGTTCTGGTCTTGCCGGTATCGGTCCAGGCGCCGCCGTTTTCTTGTTTGTAGATACGCCAAGTAGTGTTGGCGCACTCGGCGATGCGTTTGTCGTTGTCGTCGGTAGGAGTAAGGGCGGGATCGTCCGTGCGGGTTAAGGTATGAACAAAGGTAACGCCGTAATCTTTTGGCGCGGGGAAGTTATCGACGTAGACGCCTTCACTGTTGACGACTTGGTTGATGAGCTCGCCGTTATGACCGTTATTAGTAATAGTGAGGTCAGTGTGGTTGTCTACGGAGCCGACGGTGGTGGCACTGTAGCTGAGCTCGGCGGCTTGCTTCGGGTTCTTAATGGTGAGGCATTTGTAGACGCGGCCGTCGTGGCTGGTAGAGTATGGCGTAGAGCCGGAGCGGTAGGTTAGCTGGTTGTCGTAAGAGAGGTAGAAACAAGCTCGCTCGTCGGCGCCGCCGATTTCTATCGTAACGGTGAGGGGCTGGACGTAAGAGTTGGCGGCGGTGTAACCGTTGCCAGCGGACATCGCGTTGGTAGAGCGAGAGAAAGTGGGGCTGGGGTAGCCGGAAGTGGAATAGTCGAAGTTGGTCGGGACGGCGTAGGGATAATCGTTGCTAGTGGTCTTGCGCTTGAGCTGATAGGAGACCTGGAACGTATACTTGGTCTTAAAGCCGGTGCCGGTAAAGCTGGCATTAGTGTTGCCATTGTCGCCGTTGACCACGGTGCCGTAGTCAGAAGAGATGACGATGCGCCCCTCAAAATCGGCTCTCATGGACTGCGGGCCGTAGAGAGTAACACAGTCATAATCGGCGGCGTGGTAGCTGGTGTAGGACTGGAAATCGTCGTTTTTGTATTTTGAGTCGGCGACGCTGAGGTAGCGACAAGCAGAGCTACTACTGTCCCAATCCGCCGAAAGGGAGACGCTGTTCCCGGAGAAGCTTTGGCTACCGCCGGGAGCAAAGCCGGTTAGAGTACTCCAGCCACTGATGGAGTTGTCGTAGTTGTAGGCGCCGATGGCGTATTGGGTGCGGGCGGAGGAAGGAGGGTTGTTGCGGTCAGTGCGGCGGACGGTGTAGCTGGGGGTGAAGGAATAGCTGGTGTTGGCGGAGGCGGCACGGTAAGAGTTGCCCCCGAGGGAGGAGACGCCATAGGGCGCGGAGAAGGAGACAGAGCCGGAGAAGGTGGCGTTGTTTTCTACAACGGCCGGAGCGGGGTCATAACAGAAATAGTTATAGCTGGAGGAGAAGAAAGAATCGGGGCTCATACCACTTGGGTTGTCGTTGTAGTATTCTTGGTATTTTGATCTAGCGGAGGATATGTCCGAGAGAATACCACCCGCAAATCTAGCACCGCTAATATATACCGTAGACTCAATACCGGTGCCGGGGTTGCCACCAATCTCGTACATCTGGCCACCGTTGCTCGACAAACAGTTGCCGATGGTGCGAGCGCCAAACAAAGCGCCGCCGTAAGTACGTTTGTAGTGGTTAAACCAGAACCCTCTATAATCTGTGCAGTTGTTAACGGAGATGCCGGCGACGGTGGCTGTACGACTAGAGTCGGTAAACTCATAGTAGGCAAAGGCACAACCGTCGTAACAACCGCTTTTGTCTCCCGCTTGGCTACAACCACCACCCGGAGGAGGAGTACCACCGCCGCCGGCGTTGACTGCAAAAACGTCACCAGAAGCACCGAGCGCCAAGCCGAGCGTCAAAACCAAAGCTAATTTGACGATTCTATGTTTCATTTTTCCTCCTTTAAGCAAATATCTAGAATCTGTGTAAGATAGTTGGCCACATCCTGCTCTGGGACGCTATTGCCACGCTGGGTAAAGACATAGAGAGAGTTATAGGCGGCGTAGTACCTGGCTTTGGTACAAGAAGCTTCACCCTGGGGGTCGATCTGGCTTAGGATACTCTCGGCGCCGGCGTAATCTCCCTCGCTGATTTTGGCTATGGCGGAGGTAAGCTTGCGGTTTACCGTGTCGGTAATAGCAAAGGGAGTCGTCTCGGGCTGGCGGAGGAGGAAATAATAAACACCATAGCCAATCCCGGCGGCGGCGAGAAAGGCAAGGAGAATGAGGCCAAAGCGCTTGAGGCCGGGGAGGAGCTTCTCTACATCAATCCGAGGCAAAGAGGGTCCAGACGGAGCAGAGTCTTCCTCAAAGACGCTCTTTTGCATCTTCATACTGAGGATACGCGCGGGGTTAGCCTTCTTGGGAGAGGCGGCAGACTTGAGCTCACTGAGCTTCCCGGAGACTTTGGACGCGAGCTTGGACTTCTCCGGCTGTTTTAAGACAAAATACTCCCCGGACTTACCCGAGCGAGAACTCTTAACGTCCTGTGAATGAAACACAGGCGCAGACTTCGCAGTTTTATCTTCTTCTATGGCCATTACTGTATATAATTTTATCAAGCTCGTGGTAAAAAAACAAGTCAGAAAACGGGCGCCCTCGCAGTTTACGAGCGCCCGTTTTGCGGGTAAAGTTATGCGGATTTAGAGATTAGCGACGAGACCGATAATTCTTGCGATAGTTCTTTTTCTTGCGACCGAGCAGTAAGAAGGCGATAAAGAGGACGCCGGAGAAGGCAATCAAGGCCGTAATTACATAGTCACTCTGCGCGATGTTGAGATTGCCAAGGAAGCGACCGGTGTTTGGGACGTCCGGAGCTGGCTGGACATAAGTAACCGGGAAGGGATTGTGTTGGTTGGCAATTTCGGCATAGCCGTAGACGTAAACTGGGTTGCCGTCGTCATCATAGACTGGGTTGCCGTCTTCGTCTTCCGCGGCGGCGGAGGTGCGGGAGTAGCTAGTAGCGTACACGAGATAGTCGCCGGAGGCAAGACCGTAGCTACCAAAGGGGAGGGTGACGCTCTGAGCGCCGGCGAGATAGTCGCCGTTGGCGTCCGGAGTAACCAAGACAACGATAGGTTCATCAAAGAGCGGATTGCCGTTTTTGTCGGTGACCATGAGCTCAACTTTGGCTACGCCGTCATCGTAGGAGACCTCTACGATGGGGTCTTGGGCGGAGTCGGAGCCGGTCTGAGTAACGATAGTCGGAGAATAGCTAAACTCGATGGCGTCTTCGGCGTAGCCGACGGGGCTGACGGCCCGCGCAGTTAAGGTGAAATTACCGTAGTTATTGCCGAGCTCGGCGGCGTGGGTGGTAAGATAGTCGCCTAGCTTAAACGTAACTGTATCGTCGCCGGAAGCATAGAAAAAGGTGGGGTCGAGATCATCGGGATTAAACGTAGGGAGGGAGATTTCCTTGTAAATCGGCTGGCCTTCGCCGTCGACTTCTCCCGTATCATAGCTTAAGATAAAATCAACGTGGTTGGCATTCTCGTAGGAGAAAGTAACTTCGATGTCTTCTGAGACGCCGGAGGTCTGATCCTCGGGAGAGGTGATAGTGACGGCCGGATATTGGTCATAGACGGTGACGCGGATGATGTCGGTGTGACTATCACTCGTTGCGGCAGCATCACTGGTTGGTAAATAGTAGGCAAAAGCGGTCATTAGCGCCACTAGCACTAAGCCGATTCGGCCAAAAAGCTTTTTCTTTCGCATAACTCTACACTCGCTTTTTGTTTTTAGTTTTTATTTAGGTCTCGCAGTTCGCTCGGGCCGGCCACTCTACACAACGAGCCGAGAGGAGCGTTCTTTACGTTTCCTTAAGAGGATTATACCCCAGACGATTATGCTTGTCAATAGCAAAAGCACAATAATAATCATGAACGGCGGCATAATCAAAATCACGTGGGCGTCTTCCATGTATTGGTCGATGGCTTTGACGGAAAACTTGACCTTAAAAATCCCAAAGAGCGGGACTTCGGCCCAAGAGGTGGTAAACTTGCGCTCGGTCATCGGGAGGACAACAAAGTTGTCGCTTGAGGTGTAAAGGGTAGTACCAAAGATAGAGTCGACGGCGAGAGAATAGACGGCGAGAAAGTCGGTGTTGCCGGTGTTTTTGACTTTAGCAACGGCATCGATGTTGTGGCTAGAGAAGATGCCGGTGAGGGAGAAATCTGTAATCTCGGCTATGTCCTTAGTCTCGCCTTCCCCGTGGCCAAGGATGATTAAGGAGACGCGAGAGACGGATCCAAGCCCTACGGCCATGGTGCCAGACTCGGTAGAAGAATCGTTGATTGACTCGGCAAAAATCACGCAGTATTGACCGCCGTCGGGGATGTCGTCTGGGACGGAGACGCGGTAGATGATGGTCTTTTTCTCGCCGGGCTCGAGAGAGTAGGTGGGGTTGGCGGAGAAAGCGCCAGAATCTTCTTGGAAAGTAATCCAGCGGGTGATTTGGTTGTATGTAGTCTCGGTGGAGAAGTCGACATCGTAATCTTCGTTGGTAACGTTGTATGGGGCGGTGTAGAGCTTGAACTTAAAGCTTTCCGCACCAGTGTTTTCTAGGGTAAACTGGTAGTTTTGGGTCTGACCGGCCTTGATATAGATGCCGTTGGCAACGGGGGAGATTTTCATTACGGCGCCGGAGGCGTGCGCTGTGTTAGCGGGCGCAAAAGCAAAGCCAAACGCGAGCGCGAGCGCAACAACGGCGGCGATAGCGGTGGATTTTAGATTGGTGGGGATTTTCAGCATGAGCCTCCTTAGGGGTTAGATGTTAAACTTTTGGGAGCTGCCGGCGGCGTTGCGAGAGTTGGCGCGGGTGCGCGCCTCTTCCCTTTTCCGGGCAAGAATCCGGACGATGATAACGAAGATAATCAGAATAATCAGGGCTAAGAACCAGATGGGGCAGACGATAACCACGCGGGACTTGACTTCGGCGTCGCCCATAAACTCGGTGTTGAGCGTAACCTTGAGGACGCCGAGGCGCGGGACGTTGGCCCAAGAGACGGTGAGCTCGCGGGTGGTCTCGGGGAGGATGGTCTTCTCTAACGGGTCAGTGGAGCCGTCGTAGATCATCGCGCCGGTGAAATAATCTTCGATTTTGAGAATCATGGTAGCGTCGGCGTCGACGTTGCCGGAGTTCCGGAACGTGGCCGTGGCGGAGACGGGCGGGGCAAGGAGGAACATAGGAATCTTAGTTTCGACGATTTCGCCGGTGAGGCGGGTATCGCCGTTGATGCGGGCGGTGAGAATCATACCGACCTTACCCTTGGCGGTGACACTCTCTTCACGGTTGGTGAGATTGTCCATCTCGGCGGCGATGACGGCGTATTGGCCACCGCCGGGAACGTCCTTGGGGACATTGACGTGGTAGACGACTTCGGACATTTCTCCCGGAGCGAGATGAGTCTCGTAATCTTCAAACTCAATCCAGTTGGCGATTTGGGTGTAGGCGTTGACGACGGAATAAATCGGAGCATAGGTGATGTCTTCGACGGAATAAGGATCAATCACCATCTGGAAATCGATGTCGAAGTCGCCGGAGTTGGTGACGGCGATACGGTTAGTGTAGGTAGTCCCTGGCTCGAGAGTGCCGGCGCGCTGGATGCTCGGGGAGATTTGGATGCCGTTGGTGGCAAGCTCATCCGCAAAAACAGCCTTGCCGCCAAACAGAGTGCAGAAAGCGGCTAGAGCTAGGCTAAAAATCCAGGATTTCCGAACAGTTTTCAAAATATACCTCCATAACTTTTCTGTATATATATTATATATGAGAGAAAACAAAAAAACAACCGCGAAAATCGCGGTTGTTTTGGGCTCTAAGATAGATTAGAGGCTGTTGGCAGCGGTGACGTAGTAGACGACCTTGCCTTCATACGTACCAGCGAGCTGATCATCAGCAGCATGAGCACCGAAGAGGACGGTGTAGTAATCGTCGTAAGATTCATTGTGTGTGCCGGAAGCAGCGTGAAGGGTGGTCATGCTGGCGGTGACGTCGGAGCCAGTGCCAAGCGTACCAATAGCAAGCCAGTTACCGCTGAAAGTAACGTTGTCAAGGTTGGTCGGAGCAGAAGCGGATGCAGCAGAAACCTTAGCACCCCATTCGCCAGCGCCGAGCTCAGCGCCACCAGTGGTAGACTCAAAGGTAGCGGAAGTAGTAGCCGTGTGGGTCAAATCCGTAGCATCGCCGTTATTAGCGCCGATGCCATACATGTAGAGACCGTAGTCATTACGAGTAGAACCCTTGACGCGAACGATGTGGGCAAAGGTGCTATCGTTGGTTGCGCCTTGGGCGACAGCGATATACTGCGTACCGTCATTAGCACCGTCAGACCCACCATATTTGGTAGACGTGGTGGTCCAAAGTTCGGAGACAGACTCGATAGCGAGCGTATCAGCAACGCCGACGCGAACGATATAACCAGCGTTGGCTGCTGAAGGCTCGGTATCGTCGATAGCGTACGAAGTCAACGGGAGCATCGCGACGCCAAGACCCGCCACAACGCCAAGTCCGGCAATAATTTTCTTGGAATTAACCATTTTTATGTTTTCCTTTGTGTGTTAATTTTTGTATTTAGTTTTTATATATGACCTTTTGTACCTTTTATTATATGCTTAAGGTTTTCTAAAGTCAAGACTTTTTTCGGACCTTTTTCTTGGATTTTTTACGGAGAGAAAGACGCTCGATCAGGCCATAAAAAATCGCCACGAGGAACAGAAACGCCAAAATCACAAACCAAAACGGAGCAAAAAGCACGACTCGGCTCTCTACGGTATAGATGCCGGCAAAGTCAACTTCTTCTTCTACGCGATAAAGCCCTAGCTTGGGCGTCTCGTCCCAGACTTGCTCAAACAACAACCGAGAGCCGGGGAGGACGGTTTTGTAGGTAGGGGTCTCTTCCGTAGAGTAGACTTCTTCGCTGGAAAAGAGCGGGAAGACGCGGAGCGTAACCGTAGCGCGAGAGTGGACGTTGCCGGTATTGGACAGGAGGAGAGTGGTCTTTAGCGGGGCGTCGAGGTAGACCGGAGCAAGAGAGTGCTCGACTACCGTCCCCTCGATACGAGTCTCGCCGGCAACGGTGGCGTAGAGAAGCATGGCGATCTGGGAGGAAGATTTGACCGTGGCGGTAGAGGACTCGGCGGGGGCGGTGTCGTTGGGGAGAGCCTGGACGAGAAAGGCAGCATACTGACCGCCAGCGGGGGCGTCCGCCGGGACAGAGATACGATAATGAATCTCAGTAGAGGTGTGGCCGTCTAGCGCGCCAGAGTCCGGTTCCAGGGTGACCCAGCTGACAATCTGGGAAAAATCCGTAGCGTCGTCAAAGTCGAGCGAGAACGTCTCGTCCTCGCTGGTCATCGGCGCAACGCGGACCCGAAAGCCAACCTGCGCGGCGTCTGGAAAAGGGTTTAGGACGGTAAAAGAGCCCTCATAGGTCTCTCCCGGAACAAGGGAGACTTCCTGAGAGCCAGGAGAAATAGCGATAGAGAGGCTGCGCGACGCCATCTAAGACCCGATATAGAGAGTATAGACGACTTCGCCGGTATAGGTGCCAGCAACGGCCATCCCGGCGTTGAAGCCATACGTTACGGCAAAAGATTCTGTACCGATGTAGGTGTTGGCGACGCTGGAGACAGTGCGGAAAGTGTTGCCGGAGACGACAGTAGCGGCAGAGGCGGGGACGGCGTGGAAAGTGTTGTAGCCGGAAGCGTAGGCGGGGGCGTAGGTAGAGCCGGAGACGGTCTTAGAGACGCCGGCGACTTTCATCGCCCAGTTGGCGGTGTCGCTAGCCATAGTGCCGCCGGCAGGGGTGGTAGAGGAGATATAGTACTGGGGGAGAGTCTGTTGCATAACGGCGACACCATTACCGTTGTCGTAGGTAGAATCGGCAGTAACGTACCAGCCGGCGGAGCAGTCGGCGTTGGCCGGAGAGACAGGCGTACCGTCATCTTCCCAGACGGTATCGTAAGTACCGTTGTCATCACTGTCGTAATAAATGTTGCTGCTATAAGTAGCGGAGCGGTAATTACAAAGGACTTCATAGGTAGTGGTGCCAAAGTTTTCTGTACTGTCCATGACGTTGAAGGTGCCGGAGTAGACGTTGTTTGTGGAATCGTAGTTGAGACCGTAGGTGGTCCCGGTCTCAAAAGCATGATCAGTGGCAGAAAAACCTACAACTCCAGAGACCGTAGCGGAGACCCGGGCGGTAGCGTCAACTATGGTGACGGCGGCAAAAGAGCGAGACGGGAGTACTGCAACAGAACCTCCAAGCAGGATACCTAGCCCAAGAATGATTTTAGTAGATTTTAACACCTTTATGTTTTTCCCAAATTAGTTTATTTGGCTTACGTCTATTTTAGCGAGTTTTGACGCAGAAGTCAAGACGCTTTTCTTTTTCTGTTTCCCTGTTCTGGCAAAAAATCTTTTTTGCGGTTGTCAACTTGACTTTTTCGTAAACCGTTTTATTCTGTACGGAGAGCTTCGACCGGGTCTTTCTTGGACGCGGCTTTGGCGGGGATGAGCCCGCCGAGGAGTGTCAGAGCGACGCTAAGGATGACGAGGCGCAAGGCGCTGACGAGATAGAGAGTAGCGCGGAGATTGTCGACGCTGGTCAGCGCGCGGAGGATGGCGTTAATTGGGAGGAGCAGGAGATATGAGAGTCCGATGCCAAAGAGCCCGGAGAGCAGGCCGATAATAAACGTCTCGGCGTTGAAGATGCTGGAGATGTTGCGCTTGCTGGCGCCGATGGCACGGAGAATACCGATTTCCTTGGTGCGCTCGTAGACGGAGATGTAGGTAATGATGCCGATCATAATAGAAGAGACGACGAGGGAGATGGAGACAAAGGCGATGAGGACATAAGACACGGCGTCGACGATAACCTTGACGCTGTCCATGAGGAGCCCGGTCATATCGGAATAGTTGATCTCCTGCTCCTGGCTGACGATCTCGTTGTAATGGTCGAGGAAAGCGAGGAAGTTATCCTTGCCCTTGAAGCTGGAGAAGTAAAAATAGAGATAAGACGGCTCGGAGAGGTCTTGGTAGCCGAGCTTCTGGAGATTGGACTTCTGAGTCCCGGCGGAGTTGCCCGAGAGGAGAGACTGCATGACGCGAGTGAGCTCGTCTTCGGTGAAGTTGAGCGTAAAGGCGGAGGTGATGGCAGCGGGGTCAATCTGGAAAGCTGAGGCAAAGGCACTAGAGACCGATGCGGTGAGCCCGGCAACCTTTTCTAAGACCTCAGTCTTAAGCTTGGCTTCGGTCAGAGCTTTGCCAAGCTCGGTCTGGAGCGTGGCAAAGACCGTGCTAAACGGCTCAGTAGTCTGGGCGGTGGCGGTAAAATCAGCAAAGGTGAGGAAGCTGGCGGCGGGAGAGGCGAGATAGGCGTCGAGCAGGGTCTTGAGTGTGCCGTAAAAGGTCTCTCGGAGGACGCCGAGCTCGGACGGAACGGAAAACTCCGCCTCAAGCGCCGAGATACTAGCGGACGGGGCGTCTTCTAGCAGAAAATCCGCGAGAAAATCGGCCGCGGCGTCTGCCGGGAGAGGCGAGCCGAGATGGCTAGATTTGTAGGTTTCAAGCTCGCTAGAGAGGAGCGAGACGAGCGTGTCAAAAGTCTCCGCAAAGGCGGTCTCTGCTGGAGTAGTGTCGACGCTGATCGTCTCGGCGATGTCGGTCATAGCGGCGGAGACTTCGGCGGAGAGGGCGGACTGGTCTAGAGAAATGTTGAAAGCGCTAGAGAGCTTAGCTTCGTCAACCTGGACGAGGTCGGAGAAACCGTAGTCAAAAGAGTTCTTTTTCTCGTCGAAGCGTTTGCCGGAGAAGACGTCGACGTCCTTGTTGTTTAGCTGCTTCTGGACAACCTCACTCTGCTTGGCGCGGGCAATAATCTCCGTGATGAGATCCGAGCGATAGTTGACCCCCTGCTCGAGAGTCTGGGCGGAGAGACCTGGCTTGGCCGTGATAACGCCAACGACCTTGAGGCGGATGGACTGGCGCTCGTAGACCTGGCGCAAGAAGTCAGCATCGCTAGACATATCTTCGTAGACGTCGTATTTTTCATTGTACTGATAGAGGTCGCTCGGGACGACGGCGCGGAGGTCGAGAGATAAGAGGTCGGCATAGTCGAGAAGGAGCGGAGAGTGATGGAGGTCGACGGATTCGCCAGACATCAGCTTCTCCACGAGCTTTGAGAGCTCTGCCGTGTCTTTTAGACCAAGTTCGTAGGCGAGCAAGTCGGAGATGACGCCTTCTGAGGCGAGATTGATGACGACTTCGTCGTAACGCTCAGGGAGACGGCCGGCGAGAATGTTGTATTTTTCTGTCAATGTGGTGTTGTCGCTGTTATAAAACGGGCTGTAGAGAGAGGTGGAGCCGCCGGTAAAGCTGGTCATCACGTCTAAGCCGCTGCCGAACATTGAGGAGAAGGTGTCGTTAGGGTTGAGCTTGGCGAGCGTGCCGGTGGCGTCGACAGAGTAGATGAGCGGGGTAACAGAGTAGCCCACGGTGACGGATTTGACATCGTCTTTGACCTCGGCAGAGTGGGCGTCGTAGTAAGTCTTGAAGCTCTTGAGGTCGTTGGTGGCGACGGACTTGAGCATATTGGTTAAGACGGGGTACTCCGCGAGGTCTTTGCCGGCGGACTCGCGACGAGAGACGGAGTTGGAATCGGCGACGTCGGCGTCGGTGGTGACGAGGCTGGCAAGAGAAAAGGATTCCTCTGTCAACATCAAGGGGTAAGAGTCGAGAGTGTCTTCTTGGATGCTGTCGATATAGTTCTGGAAGCCGGTAGAGACGGCAAGAATCAGGGCGATGCCGATGATGCCGATACTGCCGGCAAAGGCCACGAGGACGGTGCGCTTTTTCTTGGTCAAGAGATTGTTGAAAGAGAGGCCGAGGGCAGTAAGGAAAGACATTCTAGTCTTCTTACTCTTGTGCGCTGGGGCGGGCTTGGCGGCGGTACGGCGAGAGGATTTGGCGCGGACGCGGGAATCCTTGGTGACCTTGCCATCCTTGAGCTCGATGATGCGGGTAGAGTAAGCCTTGGCGAGGTCAGGGTTATGAGTGACCATAATGACAAGCTTCTCGCGAGAAATGTCTTTTAGGAGCTCCATGATTTGGACGCTGGTCTCAGAATCGAGCGCGCCGGTGGGCTCGTCCGCCAGGAGGATGTCCGGATCGTTGACGAGGGCGCGAGCGATGGCGACGCGTTGCATCTGACCACCAGAGAGCTGGGACGGGCGCTTAGAAATGTGGTCTTTGAGACCGACTTGTTCCAGGGCGGCTTTGGCGCGGCGATTCCCTTCCCGCTTAGAAATGCCGGAAAGAGTCAGTGCAAGGCGGACGTTGTTCAAGACGGATTGGTGGGAAATCAGGTTGTAGCTTTGGAAGACAAAGCCGATGCGGTGGTTGCGGTAGGCGTCCCAGTCGGCGTCCTTGAACTGTTTGGTCGAGACGCCGTCGATGACGAGGTCGCCAGAAGTGTAATGGTCGAGCCCGCCGATGATATTGAGGAGCGTAGTTTTCCCGGAGCCGGAGGGGCCAAGGATACTAGCAAACTCTTGCTCAGGAAAATCCAGGCTAACAGAATCAAGCGCTTTTTGGGACAAGCCGCCAGTATGATAGACTTTAGTGACGCGTCTTAAAGATAACATCTAAATCTCGCAGTTTACCTCTCCTTTTGACTATATATATTATATATGGCGGAGGCAGTTTTGGCAACAAAAAAAGATAGCTTTGGTGCGCCTGACTAGACTCGAACTAGCACAGCACTTAAAATGGCCACTACCACCTCAAGGTAGCGTGTCTACCAATTCCACCACAGGCGCACAAGTTGTAAAAAAGCTATCAATGATTATATTATACTACGGGGTGCGATTTTTGGCAACTTTTTCTGTGGCCCAGTATTCGACATCGGCAAAACGGTCCGTGGGGACGACGAGAGCATTGTCCTCGGAGAAAGTCTTGACGTTGCGGTCGAAATAATAACTCATATTGACTTGGTAAAGGCCGATGGCGGGGGCGTCTTCGAGCCAGCGGCGGAGAAAGGCCTCGTACTTTGACTTCTGGGTTTCTTCGTCGGCGGTCTCGCGGGCGGAGAGAATGAGCTCGTCGGCGACGGAGGAATTATAATTAGAAAGGTTGAGCCCATTCTGGGAAGCTTGGGAGGAATGATAGTAGACGAGCAGATCTGGGTTGGCGCCGAGGTCGACCTCGTAGAGGAGGACGTCGTAGGCGCGGTTGGCGATAACGTTGACTACAAACTCTTGGCCAGGCTCGTATTGGTCGACGGTGACGGAAAAACCTAGCGCCTCAAGCTGCGCGGCGAGGTCTTCGGCGAGGGCGGGAAAGTAGCCGGTGTTGATGGTGACGAGGGAGAGGTGGCGGTTGTCAACGGATTCAACCGCGGCCTTGGCGGCGTCGAAATCCCGGGCGGGGAGCGCCGGCCATTCGTCGAGGGAAAGCTGAGACTTGAGAATGGGGTAATCAAGGGCGGGCTCGTCGCCAATCAGCGTGCGAAGCTCGGCGATATCTAGCCCGGTCTGGATGGCTTTGCGGAGGGATTTGCTCTTTAAGATGCCGGATTTGGTGTTCATAAAGAGGAAGACGCCAGAGTTGATCTTGGTCTGTTTTTCGTAGACGGTACGGGCGGAGATGTCGGCGGCATCGGTGGGCAGGAGCTCGGCAGTGGCGGAGACAGCACCGGAGTTGAGGGCGAGCTTGATTTCTTCGGCGGAAGTGTAAGCATGGACGACGAAAGATTTGACCTTGGGGAGGGATTTGTAATAGTATTTGTTGGCAGAAAGATAGACGATAGACTCGCCCGCCGTCCCGACGACCTGAGAGGCATTATAGGCAAAGGGGCCGGACGAGACCGGCGTAGAGGAAAAGGCAGACTCTAGCAAAGTTGCGGGGTCGATGTTTTCTAGGATGTGTTTGGGAAGAATCGGGAAGTCGAGCGCGGAGGCAAAATCTGCATAGCTAGAGGGAAGCTCAAAGACAAGATTGCCGGAGGTATCCTCGCGGACGGCGACGCGGTTGAGGTTGGAGGAAAAGTTGGACACAACGGAGGGGTTTTTGATGAGCTCGGCGGTAAAGAGGACGTCGGCGTTGGTCAGGTCTTCCCCGTCGGACCATTTAAGACCGTCGCGGAGCTTGACTGTCCAGACTTTGCCGGAAGCGTCGGAGCGGACGGAGCTGGCCAGGACGTTGCCGACGTGACCGGAAGAGTCCGAACCGGTGAGGCCGAGGAAGAGGAGCTTAGAGATGGTCTTTTCGCTGTTGGTCGAGGCAAAGAGGGGGTTAAGAGAGTTGACCTTGCCGAGGGTGGCCTCGGTGTACGTACCGCCGGAGATATAAGCGTCGACGGAGTAAGAGTTGGCGAACCAGAAGCTCTGAGTCAGCGCCAGCATAAAGAGCGCAAAGACGAGCAATCCCCATTCTAGCACAAAGAGGCGGACGTCACCAACATGGGAGAGACGTTTGAGAAAGTTCTCCTTGATGTGTTCCTCGGTAGAGGCGGTGGCAGCCTCAGACAGGCGCGAGACCCGCCTCAATACTTTTTGCCCACGCTTTTTGGATAATAGTCTCATAAGCTCCTACTTAAGCAAAAATCAACAGCCCCAGGATAGACAGAACAAAGATTACGGCGACAACGATAGTGGCGTTGAAGAGAGATTTGTCGAGGCCGCGACGAGTAGTATAGAGCTCACCGGAGCCGCCGAGACCGGCGCCAAGCGAAGCGCCGCGCTGCTGGAGCAGGACAAAGAGGACGGTCAACACAGCGGAGATAACGATAAGAGTTTGGAAAATAGCAACTAAGTTCATACTACTATTATATCAGAAGTCGTTTGCGTTTCAAGAGGGTATGGTAAGTGATGGCAAACCGGTGGGCTTCTTCGTCGACGCGAGCGACGAGGCGGGCGAGGTGATCGCTCTGGGGGAGCTGGATTTTTCGGAAGTGGCGCCCGCGCTCAGAATTCGCGGATTCTGGCTCCGGAATGACGAGCACAACAGGGGCTGATTTGCTATGGTCGCCGGATTTGTCCCGGCCGACGACAGGGATGTTGAGCGGCTCGAGGAGGGGGAGAATTGCGGCGACTTGGGCCTCGCCGCCGTCGAGAAGAATCAAATCCGGCAGGTCCCAGTCGGAATGTTTGAGTCGGCGAGAAAGGACTTCTGTGAGCGAGGCGAGATCGTTGTTTTGTTGGGCGTGGAGCTTAAACTTACGGTACTCGGAGCGGTCAGACACGCCGTTGACAAAGACAACCATTGAGCCAACTACGTCTTCCCCGGATTGGTGAGAGATGTCGTAGCCTTCAATACGGCGGGGCGGCTCGGGGAGGTGGAGGAGGGTCTGGAGCTGGACAAGGGCTTCGTCGGAAGAAATATCCAGGAACTCTTTGTCGGAGAAGACGATTTTTTTCTTCAGCCCTTTGAGCCCAAAAAGCTCGTTGCGGAGCTCAGCGGCGCGCTCAAAATGTTTTTGGGCGGCTTCTTCGCGCATCTCGCGCTCGAGGTCTTTCAGGAGTTTTTGGCGGTCGCCCTCGAGATAGCGGATGAGACTGCCAAGGATTTTATGATAATCCTCGGGAGACATCTTGCCGATTTCGATACCGGGGGTAAGCCCGAGGTCAGTCTCGAGAGTTTTCTTGCCGGTGTAGGGCTTGTCGTAATAGGGGAAAATCTTACGGAGAATCCGGAGGGCGGTGTTGATAGTAGTTTTGGCATAAAACGGGCCGATATAGCGAGCGTTGTCGCCGAGCGGCTGGCGAGTAAGCGAGACATAGGGGACTGCGGACTTTAGGTCAATCCGAACATAAGAGACGGTTTTGTCGTCGCGAAGGAGGATGTTCCACTTTGGCATATAGCGTTTGATCATCTCGCTCTCGAGGAAAAGGGCGTCCATCTCCGTGTCCACTACAATCCAGTCGGTCATGGCGATTTCTGCGACTAGTGCGGCGGTTTTGGCGTCGCGATTTTTGTCGTGATGGAAATACTGGCGGACGCGGTTCTTCAGGACGGCGGCCTTGCCGACATAGATGACCTCTCCGGCGGAGTTTTTATGGAAATAAACTCCGGGGGCAGAGGGGAGAGTTTTGAGCTTCTTTTTTAATGACTCATTCATAAGGATAATTATACCATTATTCGACGAGGTCGTAATCCTCGACGTGGGTCAGAGCGTAATGATACGTCTCTAACAAATCGGCGAGGGAGGTATATTCCGCCGGCGGGGCGGAGGTGTGGTCAAAGGCGGCAAGCGAGTCGGCGTCAAGCGCAAAGATGCTCTGCAACTCTGTCAGCTCGGACGCGTCTACTAAAACCCAGGTCTCGTCTAGATCTTCCGCGAGGGCGGACTTGAGCTCGATAGTATACAACTCGTCCGCGGAAAAATATTCGCTGAGATTACCATAATCTTCTTCTGGGACACCCAGCTCTTGCAGGCGAAGCTCCAAATCGTCTTCGAGCAAATCCGTCAGGCCGGTAAAATAATAGAAATCGAGGCTGGAGGTCTCCTGGGTGCGAGTCTTGGTGGTCTTGACGATAGTAGTAGGCAGAGATTCCAACACAAGGACAAACAACACAATAGCAAAGACGGCGAGGAGGATTTTTAACGGTTTGGCGGGGGATTTTGACATATATAATATATTATACCGCAGAGAAGTGTGATATAATAATGCTTATGGATAATTTTGTAATTTCTAATATCAAAGCGAGGCAGATTTTAGATTCTCGGGGGAACCCGACGGTGGAGGCGGATGTCTTCCTGGAGTCGGGACAAGCGGGGCGGGCGGCCGTGCCGTCGGGCGCGTCGACGGGAAGCGGCGAAGCGCTAGAGTTGCGCGACGGAGACCCCAAGGCGTATGGTGGCAAAAGTGTCTACAAGGCCGTCTGGAATGTAAACAGTAAGATAAAAGATGTACTGGTTGGCAATACGGCGGATCAGCATATTGTAGACCAGATTATGCTAGACCTCGACGGGACGGAGAATAAATCCCGCCTTGGCGCAAACGCGATCTTGGCGGTTTCCCTAGCAACGGCAAAGGCCGTAGCGCGGGCAAAGAGATTGCCGTTTTATGCTTACGTTGCGGAGCTCGCCGGGACAACGAGCGAGATGAGCCTGCCAATGCCGATGATGAACGTGATGAATGGTGGCGAACACGCAGATTGGGCGACGGATTTCCAGGAATATATGATTATCCCGGTTGGCGCAGAAAATATCGGCGACGCGGTGCGGATGGGCGCGGAAGTGTTCCATACTCTGAAAGACGTGTTGAAAGAGCGGGGCTACCCAACGACTGTTGGCGATGAAGGTGGCTATGCGCCTAAGGTAAGAGACGGCAACAACGAGCCTTTGGAGTGCATAAAGTTGGCAATTGAGCGGGCGGGGTATCGGGCTGGCGAAGATATTGCCATGGCCATGGATATTGCATCGTCAGAGTTTTATGACAAAGACCATTATGTCTTGAAGACGAACGGGGACTGGAAGAGCGCAGACGATCTAACCAACTGGTATGATTGGATTATCAATAATTATCCAGTGGTCTCGATAGAAGATGGTCTAGCCGAAAGCGACTGGGCAGGATGGAAAATGTTGACAGAGCGGCTCGGGGGACGCATCCAGCTGGTGGGGGATGACTTGTTTGTGACGAATACGAAGTTGCTAAAAAAGGGGATTGCCGAAAAAGCAGGCAACGCTATCCTCATCAAGCCGAACCAAATCGGGAGTCTATCTGAGACGATTAACGCCGTGAAGATGGCGCAAAAAGCCGGGTTCAAGACGATTATCTCCCACCGCTCGGGCGAGACGGAGGACGTCTCGATTGCACACTTGGCCGTGGGCCTGGGCGCCGGACAGATAAAGACCGGCTCGCTTTCTCGCTCCGAACGGATTGCGAAGTATAACGAGCTAATCCGGATTGCCGAAAACAATTCCCGCTTGGGGCTGGCGAAGCCGTTTTGACGGGTTCGTCTAGCTTGTCCAGATTGCGCTACGGAAGTATAATAGGGTTATGTTAAAGGTTTTGATAGGTACAGATGATGGCGGGCGGCGATATTATTTGGATTTGGGAAAATGTTCAGGTATTTTGATTTGTGGCGAGACGGGCTCCGGGAAGAGCGTTTTAGTTGATTCGATTGTTACTACCTTGGTAGCGAAAAACTCTCCCGAAGAACTGAATTGTTTATTCTTCGATCCAAAGAAGATTGAGTTGTTTGAATTCAACGAAATCCCGCATCTTGGACGCCCAATCGCAACCTCTTGCGACAAGATAAACGACTCGTTGCGGTTTTTAAAGCAGGAGCTCAGGGCGCGCCGGGAACTGATAAAACAGCGGCGACTGTTAGACATAACGTCGCTGCCGCACATTTTGGTAATAATCGACGAGTTTACCGAACTTGACCGTAAAGCTTTGGATCCAATTTTGAAAGAACTCCTATCTATCGGGAAACACGTTAAAATCCATCTGATTCTCACGACGAACGCTTATTTGAACGAGACTCTGGATAAGTCTCGTCTGAATAGTTTTGACTATATTTTCTCCTTTGATTTAGCCTCTAAGGATCAAGCAACTTTCTTGAATATGAAAGGCGCGGATGTCTTGGCGGAATCCGGAGAGGCTTTGGTGAAACATTTTGGAGAACTCAAGAAACTTAGGGTGCCTGATTTACCATTGGAAAAAGTTTATAAGCGTATAGAGAAACTATAAGAAACGGCCTCCCCTTTGGGGAGGTCTTTTCTTGGGCCCGCCGAAAATCTTTTAACTCCTAGGGAGTTATGGAGCTTTAACGCGGCCCCGGGCGCTGGATTTTCGGTATTCATTCTTTTAGGAGCCACCTAAAATCTAACTTGCCTTTCGCGCTGGCTAGGCGGAGAAGCGGGCGCCTGTCAAAAACTGGGACATAAATTTACCTCCTAATTAATGACTTGTTTAGTATAACACGTTTTGTTAGATGGCGGAAGCGGGTTTTATTTCTTCTCTTTCTTTTCACCAAAGATAATAGCGAAGAGGACTATGAAGAGGCAGGCGATAAGGATAAAGAGAAGCCAAATCGGGCAGACAATGACGATTTTGTCGACGTTAGCTTTGACACCTTCATATTCGACGTTATAGATGACGTGGAAGACGCCGAGAGATGGTGCGCCATCCCATTTAACGGACGTGAAGATGCTTCGTTCAGGCATAATCCAGGTCTTTTTTGGGTCTTCTTCGTTAGTATAAACTTCTTCGTTAGAAAAGAGTGGGAAGATTTGCATAGTTTGAACGGCTTCAGAATGAACGTTGCCTTCATTATTGATGGTGGCACTACCCGTAATTTGGCCGGAAAGCAGGAAGCTCGGGACAGAAATGTCGGTGATTGTTCCTTTGCGGACGGTTTCGCCGGCTATGTCGGCATAAAGAATATGAGCAGTCTCGTAAACTTCGCGGAGGTCAACGTCAGAATTATCCACGCGGTATTCGCCAGAAGAAACAACAATAGAGGCATACTGCCCGCCAGCTGGTGCATTTTCCGGGACATCGATGACGAAGCGAGCCTCGGCGTGTTCGTTCGGCGCGATAACTCCTGTTGGATTAGAAAGCTCAATCCAATCAACGATGTGACTATAGTCGCCGTTTGCTTCTAGTTGCGGCGAGTTTGCCTCGTCTACGCTATATGGCTCGACTCTGAGCTGATAGTAGAAGTTGTATACGTTGTCGCCCGGATTAACGATCTCGAAATTGCCGACATAGGTCTCGCCCGGTGTTAGAGAAATCATTTGATACATCGGCGAGACGGAATAAGTCGAGGCATGGGCTGGCATTGTTTGCGGGGTGGCCGCCAGAATCGTAGCAAAGACCGCGGCGAGGACGGCGAGTTTAGTTTTTAGTTTGGATTTCATAAATACTCCTTTATTTATCGATTGAACTTTTACAGATGAAGCCTTGAGATTCGTAGATTGCGCGGAATTCTTCGAGGCTAGTCGGGACGGCGGTTTTATTGATTAAAAAATACTCATAGGCGGTGTCTTTTTTGAACTTGCTGTTGCTATAAAGACTTAAGGTCAAGTCGCCGTCGATTCGCGTGAACTTATTGTCAAATTCTTCGTAGCCTAGGCCGGAGCTGGCGAGATTTTCTGCGAGTTGGACATGGACGATTGCTTCGGCTTCGCCAGCTTCCTTGTTTGAAGCTAGATGCATTGTATGGCGGAGGTTGATAGAATTGAGTTCGTTCGTGCCGTAGAAAATCATGGTAATTTTGGTCTCAGAGCTGGCGGGTTTTATGCGGTTAATTTTTTCATAAACTTGGTTAGTGGCGCTACACTCTAGCGATTCGTTCTTGATGTTTTCTGGGAAACGGCCGGAAACGGTAGTTTTGCCGCGGAGAAGCCAAAGGACAACGATTATAATTACCACGATAAAAATTAGAAAGATGACTAGTTTAAGCCCTTTGTGGTTTTTTTTCTCGGATTTCTCTCTCTTTTCCTTTTTCTTCCCGTATTCTTCGGGCTTAAAATATAGCTTTTCTTCCAAAATACCTCCAATTTTATGTTTCCCATTATACATCATTTTAGATGCGAATGAAACCAAAAAAAAACTTTAAAGCAGGAATGTTTTTGCCGGAAGCGACGGCAGCATCAGTACTACTGTTCCATTCAACAAGGTTGGCAGTAGCAGCCTTCAAAGTGTAGCCACCGGCGTTGTTGCAGAAGATGGTGAGAGCAGTAGTAGCAATTGCGTCTTTC
>JAFUBM010000003.1 GCA_017460225.1 Candidatus Saccharimonadota bacterium | reverse complement strand
TCAACCTACGGGTATGTCTATCTTCAATATGATGATTCCTCGAGTGGAACTTCACGCAGTTCAAGGCTCCGCTTTGAAATCCGTTCCGGATACTCGGTCTACATTTATATCGACAACCTTGCCTTAGATGGAAGCGGTGTGAGTGGCCGATTCCTCTGTCAAGGCACGATGGACTTTTGGACTGGCTCGCTCGCGAACGGTACCAGAACCTTTACTTGGTCGTGTCCTTGGTATAGTGGCACCAGATCGTATTCTTGCTCCGGCTACATTCCGAGCGGTATTACGGCGCCGACTGGCCTTTCTACTACACTAAACTCAAAGGCCTACAATTCAGCGACAATTAAAGTGTCGATTTCTTCCTATGGTGTTCCATCCGGTACGGACGGACGCTACATCGAGGCGGCAATTCTTAACCAAAACTCCTACGGAGCTTCCTACCGATATGCCGTAGCGAGAAACACTACTTCCTCGACAATAACGGTCAATAACTCCTCAAACGCGAACCCAAGTTCGTTTAATATCGAGGGTAACCACAAATACTGGTATGGTGGCTACGCTTCAAATATTCAAGCCTCAACCTCAACCGTCACCGGCTCATTCTACACGCCGTGTCCGCCACTCGCGACCTTGGCTTACACTAATCAAACTTACTCGTCTTACAATAAAGTTAACGCGCAAATAAATTACACCAGACAAGCTGATGGTGGCGCCGAAACTAGAACCGGATATTATCGCTACTCAACTGACGGCGGCACGAATTACTCGTCATGGATAAGTTTCGGAACAATAAGCGTAGCCGTAGGCACGACAGCAAATTTCATCGCAAATCTGCCGACCGATTCTAATATTACCTTACAAGCCAAGATTAATACGCCAAACGGTGGCGATTCGACGATTAAAACGATAACTTTCTCCACGCTCACAACGCACGCCGCGCCAAACTTCTCGAACTTTGAATATAGAGATACCAACGCGACAACGACCGGAATGACCGGCAATGACCAAACAATGATCCAAGGTCAATCTACTCCGCTCGTGACGATTTCTACCGCGAATAAAGCGACTGGCAATGACGGTGTGAGTGTTTCCAATTATGTCATCACATTCGTCGGGCAATCCAAAACGCTAGAATACTCAAGTAGCGAGGCCGTTTCTACTTCACTAAACGCGCCGGCAGAATCAGGAACGAGCAACTTAACCGTATCGGCGGTCGATAGTCTCTCCACTGCGAAAGCCGTTTCCAAACCTGTAACGATTTATCCTTGGGCGAAACCGACCATTTCCGCTTCAATACAACGCGTCAATAACTTTGAATCGGAAGCCAAGCTCAACGCTTCCGGAACCTACTCTCCAATTCTAATTAACGGCGTGGTAAAGAATACTATCGCGCTCGAATATCGCACTAAAAAATCATCCAGCTCAGAATGGAGTGGCTGGACGCAAAGAACGGTAACGATAAGTGGCGCCAACTGGTCGCTTTCTAACTTATCAATTACCCTCGATAATAATTACCAATGGGATATACAAGTGCGAGCCGTGGATGCTTTCTCGAATACCGCAACCGACCTATCACTCTCCGTAGGAATGCCGAATTTCTTCATTGGCGTAGACGGCAGGGTTTCCATTGGAATGAGGCCAAGTAAGACCTTAGCGAGTGGCGATCGTGGACATCTCGAAGTAGACGGCCCAGTCTATTCAAAGGGCGTTCCGCTAGTTTCTAGCCATGTCGGACAGATTATTATGACGACAACTCTAAACACGGCCGCCAAAGTACAAGCCATTTACGGCGGAACTTGGGTAGCGTGGGGTGCTGGACGCGTGCCGGTAGGTATGGGTTCAAACGGAACTACAAACTACTCATCCGTAGAAGCGACCGGCGGCGAGGAAAAGCATACTTTAACTATCGCTGAAATGCCGAGCCACACCCACACCCAAAACTCGCACTCACATACTACTTATAATAGATGGAACTCATTCGCGGCCGGCAACCTCTCCGGATATGGTTACACCTCTCCTGCAAATGGTTGGGCGCAAGACGGCTATCAGCAGGATTATACTGGCGGTACGACGGCGACGAACCAAAATACTGGTGGTGGCGGATCACACGAAAACCGACAGCCATACATTACTGTCTATATGTGGAAGCGCACAGCATAGACTTGCATTTGATGGTATAATAGAAGTATGAAAAAGTGTCCGAAATGCGGCGAAAATCTTGTTGAAATTATCTACGGAATGCCTAGCTCCGAGTTATTTGAGGCCGAGGAACGCGGCGAAGTCGTGATTGGTGGATGCGAGGTAACTGGAAACGATCCGGCCTATCGTTGTAAAAAATGTGATATAGACTACTCGCGAAACCTAAAAAGGACATTCAAGCCAGATCATGGGATTGAACTAGATGGATAACGAAAACCTAGTCTTAAGAATCGAACACGAGAACTGGGGAGAATTTGGCCCGGGAATTTGGGAAAGCACCATCTGGAAAATCTACGGCGATCTGAGAATGGAAATATTCTTAACTGCCGATCTTGGCAACGATAAAAAGAAGAAACAAACCAAAATAAGTCAGAAAGACTTCGACTATATTTTAGATCTGCTAAAACAATCCGAAAAAGACGATAGAAAGGTCGAAGCTCTAGATGGCTCCGCATGGGAAATAAAGAGATACCAAGGCAAGACACTCGTCTGGGAACGAAAAAAGGCCCACATTTATGGCATTAGATCACTAGAAGTCTTATCAGGGTTCCTATACAAATTAGCCGGAATAAAAAAGATTAACTGATAGCTACTTCTTTTTCTTCCTAAAAATATCCTTAAAGAAGCTGGCGACAAACGCGCCGGCAAGAATTAGCATGACGATAATCAAAACTACTATCACAACGCTCATAACTATATTATACCAGATAGAGGCCTTGTCTGGATCGACAAGGTTTGCGAGGAATTTCCTCTTATGATCGGCAGATAAAGTGCTGTGTACTTTTAGTTTTGCCTAAACTCAATTGCGGCACTTATCGATCCGGATAAAACCTCTACCTGTTCCGGCTCATGCACGATGATATTTTGTGGAGTATGACTCATTAACATAAGCCGGAGCAAATTACGGTAAATTATTTAACCTCGATTTGCATAGGAGTCCTTTCGTGTTAAGTTAATATTGATTTGTACTAGTGGGGTAACCACTCTGATCACGAATCTACGAACGAAGAAAATGCGATTAGTGATCTCCTTGGAAGCATAAAAAATCCGCACTTAATTTCAACATATTTGAAATCAAATGCGGTATCTTATAGGCTAATTGGTGCTGGAGGTAGGACTCGAACCTACGAAGCGCGAAGCGCGAGAGATTTACAGTCTCTTGTCATTGCCACTAGACGACTCCAGCAATTTGGTTCTTATGGAGCCGTGAGCCGGGTTTGAACCGGCGACCTTCGCCTTACCATGGCGACGCTCTGCCAACTGAGCTATCACGGCATATTATTCTATGCCAAACTTTTTGGAATCGTTTTCGTGCAATTTGTTAAGCTTCGAACTTATCTCCTTTACGTCCCTTTAGCCCAGTTTATTCGCTAGGGGTAGGTGTCTGTCCTTACCATGGATGCGCTCTACCGACTGAGCTATCACAGCGTGCCATAATGGTGCTGGAAGTAGGACTCGAACCTACGAAGCCCGAAGGCGAGAGATTTACAGTCTCTTGTCATTGCCACTAGACGATTCCAGCGCTTCTTATATATTAGCAGAAAGGAATAGTTTTTACAAGACTTGGAGAGTTATTTGGCCTTAGGCCGAGAGAGGCGAGACTTGGCGGCGGGGCGCAGAACGGCAGTAGCGCCGGACATGGTGGACTTGAGGCTACGGGGCTTGGCGGAAGACTTGGTGGCGGACTGTTTGGCGCGGCGAAGAACGGATTTTTTGGCGCGAGTCTTGCGCTCGGCGAGGGCGGCGAGTTGGTTGTTAATCCGGAGAGTGGTAGACTCGATACCTTCCGTGTCGCCGGAGGCTTCATAGAGGGCGAGGATTTGGCGGAGAGTGGTGGTGTTTGAGTCTAGCTCGTAGGCAGATTCGAGGGCGTCGATGGCTTCTTTGCGGCGGCCAAGCTTCTCAAGAGCCTTGGCCAGGGCGATGAACCGCGTCGGGACGCCACCCTCAAGCTCCAAAGCTTGCTCAAAAGCCATGGCGGCTTTTTCGTAAGCGCCGGTCTCGAGATAAATCAGCCCGGCGTTGTGGAGAGAGGAGGGGTTGTTGTCTAGGCTCTGGGCAATCTCAAAACATTCGATGGCTTCGTCAAACTTGGCTTCTTTGGCATAGAGAATCCCGAGGCGGTTGTAAGCGGCGGCGTTTTTTTCGTCAAACTTGAGGATGGTAAGGAGGGCCTTTTCAGCACGGAGGGGCTTGCGCTCTTTCATAGAATCTTGGGCGATAGTCCAGAGCTTTTTCATCTGGGCGTCAAACTTAGGGGATTTCTCGGTCTCAACTTGCCTTTTGGCGAGGAGGCGAGGATAACCAAAAACTAGGAAAAGAAGAAAGACAAGGATAAAAATGCTACCTAGCATATATATTATTATAGCATATCCGCAACGATATGGAGCTTAATGTGGCCATTTTTGGATAAATTGTCGTAGAGACGGAGAAGATTTGGGAGGCGCTTAAGGAACTTTTCTTGGGACGTAGCAAAGTAGGACTTGTAGAGAATCTCGATGGCGGCGGCAGTAACGGAGAGCGCGTAGGCACGGGCGTTGTCCTTTTTCTTGGACAGGGTGTTGGCGAGGGTGATAAGTTGGGCGGAGTCGGCAACGATGAGTTGTTTGGCGAGGGTTTTGACTTCTTCTGACGCGGCGACGGGAGTTTCTAGGGCGCCGGGTTGTTTATGATAAAACACTTGGGCGCGAGAGAGGACGGTGGGGAGGAGGGCGGAGGGAGTGTCCGTAAGCAAGACAAAATGATGGAACGGTTTGGGCTCTTCAAGATTTTTGAGCAGGGCGTTCTGGGCGGCGGGATTTAGGGCTTCGGCGTGGGCGATGAGAAAAAAGCGGTCGGCGGTATCCTTGGCGTTGGTTTGGACGGCAAATTCGCGTACCATTTCGATAGAAATCTTGCCGGATTTTTCGTCGGGACGGAGGAGAGAGACAGCGGCGCCGTGAGTGTCTTGGAACAGGCGGGTAAGATCAAGCGAGGGAGCAGAAAGGATGACGAAATTGGTGGCTTTGGCTGCCCGGAGAAAATCTGCGGGGCTAGCTAAGAACATCGTCAAACTCCGGCGGGACGGGAGCTTCAAACGTCCGGCGGTCGGACACGGGGATGGTAATCTCAAGAGATTGGGCGTGGAGGAACAGGCGGGAGGCTGGGGATTTGCCATAGACGCGGTCGCCGAGGATAGGAGTGCCGATGTATTTGAGATGGACGCGGAGCTGATGAGTGCGGCCGGTGATGGGCTTGAGCTCAAGGAGAGAGTATTTGTCGTTTGATTTTAAGACGCGGTAATAGGTCTCGGCGGGCTTGCCGTTGGGGTCGACCTGGAAAGTGGTAGGGTGTTTGAGATTCCGGGCGATAGGGAGCTCAATCTTAGCTTCGGGGAGGCGAGGATGCCCTTCGACGATGGCGAGATAGGTCTTGTGGACCTTGCGGTCTTGGAACTGGCGGCGGAGAAGACGCTGAGTCTCCGGGTTTTTGGCGAGGATGACAACGCCAGAAGTGTCGCGGTCGAGGCGATGGACGAGGAGACCGTAGTTTTCTAGAGTGGGTTCTAGGCTATATTCCCCCTTGACCATACTGAGGAGACCGGCGGGTTTGTTGACCACGCGGACGTTTTTGTCTTCAAAAATAATTTCGGGCGGGACAAAATCTTCTGGGAGACCGATGGCGGGGATGTCGAGATGGAGTTTTGCAGATTTTTCGTATTTTTCGTTGGGCTTTTTGGCGACTTTGCCGTCGACGGTAACGTAGCCGTTTTTGATAAAAGTCTGGAGGCTGGAACGATTGTAGCTGGGGTATTGTTCAACAAGAAGGTGGTCGAGACGAAATTTCTCCGGCTTTTCTTCCTGGGACTTGAGGTCAATGTCGCCGTTGATGACGCGCGACATTTCCGGCTTGGAAAACTTTTTGCCGGTGATAATCATCGGAGACCTACCTTTTGGTAGACTTTGAGGAGTTTTTGATTAGAGACGGAGTTGGCATAAGCTTCGCCTTGCTCTAGGAGAGACTCTAAGTTGTCGGTAGGGATGGCGAGATAACGGGCTTGGAACTCTTCAAGGAGGGTTCTGACGGAAGCGGCAACGGTCTTCTTGAGGTCGCCGTAGGAGGGCTTACCCTCCCACTCGGCGATGACTTCGGCGAGCGGGCGGTCGTGAATCAGGCTTTCGATCAAGAGGAGATTGGAGATGCCGGGGCGTTCCTTGAAATCAAAACGGATTTCGCCAAAGCTGTCGGTGGTGGCGGACATAATCTTCTTAGCGGCCTTTTCTGGGGTGTCGGAGAGCATAATCTTAGAGTTCTCGCCGGGGGTGGACTTACTCATCTTCTTCTCGGGGTTGACAAGATCGCGGATGCGGATGCCGCCGGAAGTACCCATAAACTCGGCTTGTTTCTTGGTCTCGACGGGGACGGTAAAGGTATCGCCAAAACGATGGTTAAAACGCTCGGCGAGGTTGCGGGTAAGCTCGATGTGCTGGAACTGGTCTTCGCCGACGGGGACAAAGGTAGCGTCGTAGAGCAAGATGTCGGCCGCCATAAGGACGGGATAGTCGAAGATGCCGACGTTGGCGGAATCTTTGCCCTCGGACTTCTCTTTGTACTGAATCATCCGGCCCATCTCGCCCATGGTGGCGATACAGTTTAAGACCCAGGTGAGCTCGGCGTGGGCGGGGACGCGAGACTGGCGGTAGAGATGGACGTTATCGTTTAGCTCTAGACCGGCGGCAAGGTAATACTTGATGCTGCGGAAGGTGTTGTCTTTGAGAGAACCGTCGACGGAGGAGATGATGGAATGAAGATCTGGGACAAAGATGTTGACGTTGGCTTCCTTGGAATGTCGATTAGCGAGACGCACCATGGGCAGGAGCGCACCAAGGTAGTTGCCAAGAGTAAATTCGCTGTTGACCCGCAGGCCGGTAAGAATGGTCGTTTTCATACTTCCATTTTAACATAACTTATGATAAAATAAAGGGTATGTGGGGTGTTAGCTCAGCTGGTAGAGCGCTTCAATGGCATTGAAGAGGTCAGGAGTTCGATCCTCCTACACTCCACCATAGGTAAACGTAACCATTTTGAAATCAAAAATCAGTCAAATTGTCATTTTCAAGGGGTGGAAGTGACAATTTTTTATTATTTAGGGCGGGAGATCGAAGAAAAAATGAGGTATGGTGTCATGGATTTGGGACCCCTCTACTATCATTTTGTCCTCGCTATTGTTGACAATTTTTTTCGAGAAATGCACTAATTTTTACCGATTTTCTTTTTCCCGTGTTTTCCCGTGTATTTTTGTAAAAATGCACCAATTTCTGAACTGTACCCTATATTTCTGACTTTTTTACACAGTGTACCCCATTTTCCGGACACTTTAGCTCCCGCTTATTTTATGTTATCGTGACGCCGCGTTTGCGAAGAGATTCTGGGGCAATGTTGATAATATCATCCCAAGCCAGGCTCATATCTATGTTCTGACGGTTCGCCCATTTAAGTTAATCTCGCCAAAACAAACTAACTCGCCCATATTCCACTTCCTGGTGGTAAGACCAAAAAGGCATTTATCGCATCCAGAACCAGAACCGCTATCGCCGAGAGTTCAAAAAGTTCTACGAAGGGTTAAACGGTGTCACTACGAAATATCTCAACTATTATCTTACTTAGCACAACCTGATTAATTACACAGATTCTCCGGGTGAATATAAGGAATATGCACTCACAAACTTCTTGTTTACCACCTCCAAAACGATCCAGAACAGAAATGTCCCGACATTGCTGACCTTCCAACGTTATTATAGTAGTGGTATAATCGTCCCATATGAGCAAGAAATCCAGAAACGCCATCAAAGGTACGATTATTATTGAAGACGGCGCCAACATCTGGCCACACGAACTACATACTGCGAAGGCATTAGCGAGTGCCGGCTATACCGTCAGATTTATCCCTAACAATGCCTCTCTCGCATCGGCAGACGCCTACGTCAACAATACATTATTCGAGTTCAAATCTCCCGAAGGCTCAAGCATTAATTCAGTTCAACGCAATCTCGTCAAGGCACTAAATCGCCAATCTCCCAACATCGTCATCGATTCTTCCCGCATGAAGAATGTGAAAGATGCGAGCATCCGCAATTACCTCGTCTCTCGTCTTAAAGCCGGAAAAGGGCTAAAACGACTGCTCTTTGTGACTAGAACCAGAAATGTTATTGACATTAACGAGTTAGTACGGTAAAATATAATTAATGAAGTCTCCGAGGGTGAGTATTCACCTCGCCAGAGGCTTCTTTTTTGTGCTAAAAAATCCAAATTCCTGAAGAAATACCGCAATTACACTATAAAATCAAAAATCAGTTAAATTATCCGACATAGCCATTATAGTCTTGTGATGTCGGCATATCTGATTGTCTTGGCTGAATTGGCAATTAGTTAGTCTTTTGTTTTTGCTTAGTGAGTTTTTCGTAAACCGCTGGCGCGTAGTATTTTATGGCGCTGTGGGCACGACGATTATTGTAGAAGTCAATATAGGTTTCAATAGATCGTTTAAGATTCGGAATGGAAGTATAAGTGTGACGACGATATTCTTCTCGTTTAAGACAAGAGAAGAAAGATTCAGCAATCGGGTTATCGGCTGGTTTACCGCGTCTGGAAAATGTTCGAACGAGATTAAGCTCATCGGCCGTTTTCTGGAACTCCGAAGATGTATACTGCGTGCCTTGGTCGCTGTGTATATATAAGTGTTGAGGATTTCCACGCTTGTTCAAAGCATCACGTAGAGCCGCGATGGTAAGCCTAGTATCTGCTGTCGAAGAAAAGGCATAACCTACGACCATTCGAGAAAAAACATCTATGTAGACACACAAGAAGACTCGATCTTTATTGAGTTTGAGCTCTGTAAAATCTGTGACCCAAAGTTCATTGGGGGCCGTCACATTAAAACCTTTGATGAGACGAGCCAGCGATTTGGAAGCGTGTCTAGCTTTGCGGGCGCTCAGTCTAGTATCTACACCTTTGAGTCCAAGCTCCCGCATAATACTCGACACAAAAACACGAGAAGCTGGTTCGTAATCGCGACTTACGATTGCTGCAATTTTTGTGGCACCATAGATCCCATCAGATTCTTCAAAGATTTTCTTAATAATTGGCTCGAGGCGCTTACGACGAACGTTGAACCAGGACTTATCTTTTTTGTTGCGATAAAGATGGTTATAAAAAGCGCCCCGGCTGAGGTCCAGGGCGGCAATGATGGCATTGGCGTGGTATTTGGGATATAATTTATCGGCGGCGGCAAGACGAATCTTATTAGGATCGGAAACTTTGGCGTCAGATGCTTGTAGTATTTCTATTATCTCGGCCTGTTTTTTAGCATGCGCTTTGAGTTTACAATGAGCGGATTTGAGAAGATTGAACTTTCTAAGTAAAGATTTTGGTGTGCCGAATTGTCGTTTAATGCGATAATAAGTAGCAAGAGAAATACCGTACTTTTTGCAAATTTCTTCGGGGGGTTGGTTTATAATGTTGGCGATGGTAAGTTTTTGATTTATTAGTAGGTGTTTATACATAAGAATATTATATCATATAAACAGATATAGATGCCGTGTAGAACGCTGAAAAATGCACCAGAATGCACCAAAAATCGCTAAAATGCACCGAGATGCACCAAAAAAATGAGCTGAAACGTTTTCCCGTGTACTGCTACACGGGAAAATTAGAAGGGGCGTTTTGTATCACGACTGACGTCTAGACACATATTAATGATATCGAGTGATATACGCCGAGAGGCGTTTTTTGTTGCCTGTGGCGGGTAGGATGTGATATAATGTGGCGAATCAGGGGGAGTACTTTTACAAGGAGGTGGAGTAATGGTTCTTAATCCTAGTATTGATGAACGGTGCGAGATAGTTTGGGACAAATACTGGTATATGATGAGACAGCGCGAAGTAACGCGGATGGGGTTTGTGAAGCTGGGCTTCTATAACCGCTTTGTACCGGAGGTGCTTGATCCGGACGAACCAATGAACG
This sequence comes from Candidatus Saccharimonadota bacterium, assembly GCA_017460225.1. Classification (GTDB taxonomy): domain Bacteria; phylum Patescibacteriota; class Saccharimonadia; order Saccharimonadales; family Saccharimonadaceae; genus Nanosyncoccus. Next base: position 5,493 of record JAFUBM010000003.1, on the reverse strand, counting down.
ACGCGGAGCACATCTTTGAGTGTCTGAACCTGACAATGCTGGTCAAAGATTTCTTTGGCGACCTTTGGCCGGAGATGTTTGGCTACGCGCCGGATTGGCTCGGAATCTACGACCAGATGTTGATGCACGAGCTCGGCGAAGTCGAAATCGGCGACCTGACGGACGACGGATCCTATGACGCATTTGTTAAGGATGCGCAAGAAGATGAGCTGAACCAAAAGTTTTTGACTGATTTTCCGGAAAACGTGCGGAGGAGTCACCTCGCGCAGTTTACGGAGTTCCAGGGAAACCGGTGTCTCGGGCGTTGCATCGACAAGGCGGTGTTTGTGCTGGACCAAGGTATCTTCAAGAGCTACGGCATTGAAGGCAATATGAACTGCAAGGCACTAAACCACACGCTGACGGAGCGAGATTTGTTCTACGCCCAAGCGGCAGGGTCGGACCGGCCGGTTGACGCGATTTATGCGCATTTTCTCGACGTGACGCGCGGGCTGCCTTGGCGATTTATCTTTACGGGCATCATCGAGGCGATGTATCGCGCTGAATATGGCGAAAACGGCGAGCCGGGTAAAGTCCCGGAAGCGCTGAAAGCATTTTATTAACTCCCCCTTCTTCCCTCTCGGGCTCCGAGGGGGATTTTTATAGGTCGGCGACTTGCCAAAGTTGTTTCTGGATAGAGTCGGCACGATAGAAGACAAAACGGCGGAGATAGGAAACTTCGTCATCAAACTCTTCTAGAGTATAGAACTTGGTAGGGTCGGCCTCAAGATAAGGGCGAATAAGCTCGGCGGTTTGAATAATCTTGACGTCGGCAGAGCCAGAGGCGAAGTAGTTGTCGAGGAGAGACTGGAGGGCGGCGTGATAGCGTTCTTTGTACTCGGGATGGGAGACGATAAGATTCCAGAGTGGGCGGGGCTCTGAATCGGTAGAGAAGATGAGCTCGTCGATATCCCATTCGTGCACGGTGCTCGCGTTTTGTTTGGACGGAGTAACATCCAGCCAAAGGCCCTGGAAAGCAAGATTATAATCCCAGGGGAGCAGGGTGGAGCCGGCAGGAGAGGATTTGAGGATGTAGTTGTGGGCGGTCCAACCGGTGTAGCTGTCGACGTTGATGACAAAGTTGTGGGCGGCAAAATAGCGTACAAGGGCATCGATGTCCCAATAATTTTCAGGGTCTAGTGTAGAGGTGGACAGAATCTCCTCGACGGCAAGCTCAGACTCGGGTGCGAGAGAACGGAGGCTATCTAGGACAAATTGGCGGTCTTTAGGCGAGACCTTGGTAATGTTGTGGTCAAAAATAGCCGGGTAGTCGGACGGGTCGGAGCCGCGATAGCGAAGGTCGGAGCCTCCGTTGTCGAACCCGGGAGCGCTAGAATCGGTCACGAGATCTAGCGCTTCCCCCTCTGCGAGGTATTGTTCGGCGAGGTGGCGAGCAGAATAATCGTGCGCTAGGGCTTCTGGCTTATAGAGAGTGGTGTCTGGCGAGGCGTGATTGCGCTCGAGAAAAGACGCATCGATTTCTTCTATGGCGAGGTAGAGGCCTTTGAGCTCGTCGTTTAGATAGACCTCCGTATAGGCAGCGAGGGGAGCTTCGGCGCCAGCGGCGCGCATAATGTCATAGGCGAGGTAATCGCGCATTCCGGAAGGGTCGGCGTTGAGGTTGCTTAAAACTAGTTCGTCTAGGCCATAGTAAGTCTGGCCGTCGTGGAAACGGTTGAACTTGAGCTTATAGCTGAAACGTCCGGCGAGAGAAGTGTCGTCTTCGGCGCTGGCGTAAGAATTGGCAAGAGAAAAGAGCGAGGCGTTGCCGTGAGTGGAAAGGGCGACGTCGGAAAAATCTTCGCCGTCGATTTGGACGGAGACGTGATAGCGAGTGGACTCCTTAGGGTTGGCTAGGAGACTAGCAAGGTCGGTCTCGGAGAGAGACAGACGAATGGTGTGGACAATAGACTGGTCAAAAAGCTTGGTAGGATAATACTCGGTAGTACCAGCGGAGATGAAGCTAGATGCGGCAAAGATGACGCCAAAAAGTAATCCAGCAATAAGAAAAAACTCAAGATTTTCGCGGAGCCATTTCATGGTCTAGTCTATATTCTAAACTACGAAGGACATTTAGGAAATACATAAAAGCGTCGTAGGGAGAATCGTAGGCGGAAAAATAAGCGTGGACATCACCGTCGTTCCAGTATTTGGTGCACATATAGTAGGCGTGGTCGGAAGTGGTGAGCTTGCGAAAATCCTCGATTAGGCGCGGGTTCTTAGACTCGAGGACGCGGGGGCGGAGAGAGTAGAGTAGAGACATGGCTTCGTCTTGGAGGCGATTCCCCATCCAGGCGGAAAGGTCGCGTTCGGTGTCGGCCCAGGTGACGGTGGAGGGCATAGAGAGTTCGCCGACGGGGCCAAGGGCGGCTTCTTCGGAGACAGTGAGGAAACGGTTGTCGAACTGGCCGAGCCAGGAGGCGATTAGACGATCCATAAACTTGAAGATGCCGGTCTCTGCCCATTGGTGTTCGCCAAAGGTCTCAAAATCCATGAAAAGGTTAACTACGTTGCCATTGAGGCAAGCGTCGCTAAGCCAGCGTTCGTATTTTTCGACGGTGAGTGGCCAATCTTTCCAGCTGCGGTCGGAAAAGCGGAAGGCGATGTCGTCGGAAAGGCGGTAGTTCTTGAGCAGGAGCTTGAGACGCTTAGTCCCGGCGGCTTTGTAGACAAAGTTGGGGCTGCGCCACTCAAGGATGCGATCCCAACCTTCGGCGAGACAGGCAGAGAATCCAAGCTCTTCGACAGCTTTACCCACGGCATCGTTATAAGCGAACTCGGTGTTGCGGAAGACCTTTGGCTTGACGCCAAAGAGGTCTTGGAACTTAGCAACTTGCTGCTCGACCTGGGCGCGGAACTCGGCTTGGTCGTAGAAGAAGGACATGGAGTGATAATAAGTCTCGGCAACGAGCTCAACGCGGCCGGTTTTGACCATCTTCTTTAGGCGGGAGATGAGGTCGGGCGCCCACATGGCGGCTTGGTCGAGCCAAACGCCAGTAATCGAGAGAGAAAACTTAAATCCGGGGTGTTTCTCGAGGTTGCGTTCGAGGAGGTCGAACGTGGGATAATAGGACTTCTCGGCGACCTTGCGGAAGATGCGCTCGTTGGACTGCTTGGACTGGTAGTTGGAGTCGAAAAAGTAGTTTTCGTCATTGCCGACGTCAAAAATCGAATACGCTCGATAGCGGAAAGGCTGGTGGATGTGAAGATAGAGACAGATACCGCGCATTAGTTCCTCTTGTGGTTTATTTTATTATACTCTTCTAGACATTTCCGCGCAACGTCGGCCCAGGAAATTTGGCGATACTCGGACTGGACGCCGGAGCGGAGGGTGTCACGGAGGGAGCTGGAGCCGGCGATGGCTAGGATTTCGTTGGCGAGCTTGTCTTCGTCCCAGAAATCGTAGCGGAAGCTCGAACGCAGGACTTCGGAGACGCCGGATTGTTTGGTCAGGATGAGGACGTCGCCATGGTGTGCGGCTTCGAGAGCGGTAAGACCAAACGGCTCGGAGATGCTGGACATAACGAAGATGTCGGAGAGGGCGTAGACGTCGCGGAGCTGTTGGCCGCGGACAAAGCCGGTAAAGAGGACGTTCTTAGAGATGCCGAGCTCGGCGGCGAGAGCAATCAACTCTGGCTTTTCTTCACCGTCGCCGGCAAAGAGGAAGAGAAGCTTAGGGTTTTTGCGCAGAGCTTTGGCAGCGGCATGAAGGAAGTGGGTCAAGCCCTTTTGGATAGTGAAGCGGCCGACAGTGGAGACGATGGTGTAGCCTCTGGCCTTTAGACTTTCGAGATAGCGATAGTTGCCAGTATCGAGACGGTAGACTGAGCGGAGAAAACCTTCATCGAGGGAGTTGTAGAGGACATCGATTTTATCAAGCGGGATGGAGTATTTTTCGTGAATAAGGGTCTTGGTAGCCTCGGAGACGGCAAAGATTTTGTCTGCGAGGGTCAGGCCTTCATATTCGATGGCGTGAACGAGAGGGTTACCGCCGCCGCCACCGGCGCGATCGAACTCTGTGGCGTGGACGTGCGCCACGAGGGGGATGCCGAAGTTTTTCTTAGCTAAGATACCGGCCTCAAAGGTGAGCCAATCGTGGGCGTGGACGAGATCGGGCTTATACTCCATCAGGTATTTTTCGACAAAGTTGACATAGGACTTTTGGATCATACGGATGGAGACTTGGTCTCCGGAAACGGCATCAGGGATTTTGATATCGGGGAGAAGCAGTTCCTCGACCTTTTCCGAATCGTAGGCGCCGAGACCGAAGCGAAAAAGTGGGTCGAGCTTGGACGCGGAGAGGACGCGCATAAAATCAATCTCGGGATGGGCGGCGGAATACGGGACGACAAAGTCGATGTCGGCACCGCGACGAGCGAGAGCCCGAGAAAGGTTGAGACAGGCGACGCCCAAACCTCCAGAATTATGCGGCGGGAGTTCCCACCCGAGCATGAGTATTTTCATTATATATATAATAGCACAAAAACTTAGAAAATGTGGTAAAATGGGGATGTTACGGGCGTAGCTCAGTTGGTAGAGCACTGGTCTCCAAAACCAGGTGTCGCGAGTTCAAGTCTTGCCGCCCGTGCCACGATTATTTGAAGCATAAAATATGTCCTCCCCTAGGACATATTTTATTTTGGGCGGTTAGGTTAGTTGCCAGAGCGGGCGGAAGCGAGGTCGCCAGAGACTTTTTCGACGCGAGTCTTTTGGTCTTCAGTCAGAGAACTTTGGCGCAGCTCGTCGAGGATGGATTGGGCTTCGTCGTATTGACCCACGGCGACGTAGTAGACAGCGGTGAGAAGCTTGGCGTCAAAAGCTTCGGCGGCAGTGGTGTCGGAGGAAGCGGCAACGGCGGCTTGGTATTCGACAAAGGCTTCGCCGGAGTTGTCCTTGGTCTCGTCCGAGCCAAAGAGCTGGCGCTCGCCGGTCTCTGGGTCGCGCTCGAGAGAGTAGGTCTGGCTTTCATCGCGGTTTTCGTAGTAGGCGGTCTCGGGATTTTTAGCAGGGGACTTGGTAGTAAGGGAGCGGATGAGGAAGAAGAGACCGACGCAGAGCACGAGGGCAACGACGACGATGACGATGATCAAAGGAAGTTTGGTGTTCTTGGCGGTGGGAGAGGCAGTCCTTTTGGCAGAGTTGGCGAGATCGGCGACGGTCGGCGCGGCTTCGGCTTCGACGATGGGTTCGTTGGTAGTATTGGTTGGCATGTTGTTATCTCCTTTGGTTAAATATGAATGATTGTTTTTTGAACTTGATTATGGTTTCTTGTCTTTCATTATATCACATTCTTTTGATGATTAGTCGGATTTAACACACCTCACCGGTACACCAGTACTCTTGTGCTGATTACTGATGTTGGAAGTGCTTTGAGTGCTGGAGGAGATTAGGAAGCTTCGGGCATACTGATCGTTGCCGTTGAGGTCGGATTGCCAAATGTAACCTTGGTGCTCG
>JAFUBM010000002.1 GCA_017460225.1 Candidatus Saccharimonadota bacterium | reverse complement strand
GTCAAAAAGACTACCGACCTTCTCCCGCTACTTTTCGCCTCGCAAGGCACCCTCGGCGTCATTACCGAAGTTATCCTTCGCTGCGAATTACTCCCCGCCGAGCCACAACATATGATTGCCACCTTCAACACCATCCGCACCGCTATTGAATTTATGAAATTTGTCCGCACGCTTGATCCACTAGAGGTCAATCTCTACGACACGCGCATCCTCCAAGCCGCCGAGGCCCACGGCAAGAAACCTACTCTCCTCACCCACAAACTTCATGCTGGTTTCGCCGTCCTGATTAGTTTTAACGACCATCCACGCGTCAGCAAGCGCAAACTCAAGCGTTGTCTCAAACAGCTCCCCGCTAGCACCTTCGCCGTCGTTCAGGATGAAGATAACGCTCCCGATTTTCAAGATCTTGATAATGCCGTCATTAGTTATCTTAATGATGACACCCATGGCGAGCGCACTCCTCTCGTCGACGACGTTGAAATTCCCGAAGACCAACTCGCTAATTTTCTCACCAAGCTCAAAGAGTTAGAACAAAAAACCAAGTCCGAGCTCCCCCTCTACGGCTCCTTTACTGCCAGTAATTATTCCGTCCGCCCCGAGTTGCAGCTAGAGTCGGTCTCTGGTCGCCAATTCGCCCTCAAATTCCTCAAAGATTACACCAAACTCGTCCGCGAACATGGCGGCCTTATCACTGGTGGCAGTCCCGAAGGCCAAGTCAAGGCTATGGTCACCGACCTCCCCACCGAGCAAAAAGAATTATACGGCAAGATTAAAGACCTCTTTGACCCGCGCCACATTCTCGGCCCCGAGGTTAAACTTGGCGCTCGCCCCCGCACCACCATCCGCCACATGCGTGCTTCGTATAATAATCATATTATTACTGAGTAATTTGTGCTATAATATAATAAATACGAAAAATAGGGAGTTATATGAAAGTTACCACTAAGAAAATTTCTGACACTCGTGCAGAACTCAAAGTTGTTTTAGAAAAAGCCGACCTCGCCAAGGCCATTGAAAAGGCCACCGAGCGCCTCGCCAAAGAAGTTAAAGTTCAGGGCTTCCGCAAGGGCAAAGCTCCGGTAGAACTCGCCGCCAAAGAGATCCCAGCCAACGCTCTCTCCGACACCGCCCTCGATATCGCCATCCGCGACAGTGTCCCTCATGTCTTTGAAGAGGCTAAACTCACCCCAGTTCAGCAGCCTCATCTCGACGTTACCAAATACGTCCCTGGCGAAACCGTAGAATACAATACCACTGTAGATGTCCTGCCTGAGATTAAGCTCGGCGATTACAAGAAACTAGGTGTCAAAAAAGACAAAGTTGCCGTCGCCGCCAAAGATGTTAACGAAGTCCTAGATAATATTGCCAACGCTTATGCCGAGAAAAAAGTCGCCCAACGCGAAGCCAAAGACGGCGACGAAGTCATTATCGATTTTGAGGGTAAAAAAGACGACGTCGCCTTTGACGGCGGCACAGCTAAAGATTACGCCCTCAAGCTCGGTTCCGGCACCTTTATCCCCGGCTTTGAAGAGGGAATCGTCGGTCATTCCGTTGGTGATCGTTTTGATCTTAATCTCACCTTCCCTAAAGAGTATCACGTCAAAGATCTCGCTGGCGCCAAGGTTGTTTTCAGCGTTTTGCTCAAACAAGTCAACGAAATTATCGTCCCGCAACTTGATGATGAATTAGCC
>JAFUBM010000020.1 GCA_017460225.1 Candidatus Saccharimonadota bacterium | reverse complement strand
GGGAATACCGGTCTTGAGGGAGATCGCTTTGGCGAGGTCAGCCTCGGTGAGGACGGGGGTTTCTTCTTTGGCGGCGCCAGATTTTTCAAGTTTTTTGATGTCTTTTTCTAATTGAGCAAGGCGCTGTTTGTAGAGGGCGGCTTTTTCGTAATCTTCTTTCTCGGCGGCAGCATCTATTTTTTCTTCTAGGGAAGATTTTTCAATTTTAAGTTTCTTGTATCGGCCACCACCTTTTTTGTCGGCGGCGACTTTGGCGATGGCAGAGGCTTCATCAATAACGTCAATAACCTTGTCGGGGAGGAAGCGGTCGTTGATGTAGCGGACAGACATGGTAATGGCGGTCTCTAAGATTTCGTCGGGAATCTCTACGCCATGGTGTTTTTCGTAGTGTTTTTTGATGCCCTTGAGGATGCGGAGGGCGATAGTGGGAGAAGGCTCCTCAACCATCACAGTCTGGAAGCGGCGAGAGAGGGCTTTGTCTTTTTCAATGTATTTGCGATATTCATCAAGAGTAGTGGCGCCGATGAGGCGGAAATTATTACGGGCGAGGGCGGGCTTGAGAATATTGGCAGCATCCATAGAACTGTCGCTACCAGAGCCGGCACCGGCGAGGAGGTGAAGCTCGTCAATGAAGAGAATAATGGAATCGTCGCCGCTGGCTTCGTCAATGATACCTTTGATGCGCTCTTCAAAATCGCCGCGGAATTTGGTGCCAGCAACCAAGCTAGAAAGATCTACCTGATAAATGCGTTTGCCAATGAGAAAGCCGGGGACTTCGTTCTTGGTGATGCGAGTGGCGAGCCCCTCTACGATGGCGGTCTTGCCGACGCCGGCCTCGCCGATCAATACCGGATTGGACTTGGTGCGGCGACAGAGTACAGTGACGGTGCGCTCAATCTCGGCGTCGCGGCCAACCACGGTGTCTAGTTCCCCGTTTTTGGCGGCTTCGGTGAGGTCGCGGCCGTATTTTTTGAGCCATTTGAGCTGGGGGCCGCGCTCGTATTTGGCCTTTTCTTTGGCGTTTTTGGCCTCTTCGGACTGTTTTTCAACAAATGCTTCAATACTGTCGGCAAGAGCCTCAATATCAACCTTCATGCCGGTAAGAATAAGGGCGGCACGAGAATTAGGCTGAGTGACGATAGCATATAAGATATGCTCGGTGCCGATGACATCAATGCCATGCTCGCGGGTGAAGTTTTGGGCGATGCGCAAGGTGAGGACGGTGGCCTCAGAGAGGGACATCATGGCCATCTGGGCGCCGGGAACCTCAACGGCGACTTTGTTGAGGGCTTTTTCAACAGCATCAAGCTCAATGCCTTCCTGAGTAAGCATGTGGGCGCCAGTAGAGGTATCTTGGGCGAGAATCCCCATAAGGAGGTGCTCGGTGCCCATATAGCCGTTATTATACATCTTGCTATAATAATCCGCTTTTTGCAGCGCGAAGCGTGCGTTCTCGGAAAGTTGATTCATGATATTGTTGAATTCGTCCTGCATACCTCTATTGTAGCAAGGAAAATTAGCACTGTCAAGGATAGAGTGCTAAGCCTTCGGCTTTCCGCGCGGCGGCGCCTCCATATCAAACACAAGTGTTTGCTCTGTTCGGCTTCTAGCGCGGTAATTTTAAGCTTCTTTAGACCTTGTTGATTACCGGGATGACAATGGGGGTGTGGCCGGTGGCATCAAAGAGAATGTGGGTGACGTCAGTTTTGATTTCTTCTTTGAATTCCTTGAGATCGTCGCCGTGGGCAGAGCGGTCGGCCTTGGTGCGAAGATAATGGCGGATTTTGCCGATTAATTCTTCGGAATTGTCTAGATAGACAAAGGCGCGAGAGACGATGTCGGGAGTCTTGATGAGACGGCCGGTCTTTTTGGACATGGTGAGAACCACCACAAAGATACCTTCGCGAGAAATATGAATACGGTCTTTGACTACAGCCTCGTGAACTGGCTGGTCAGCATCGTCGTAGAGCTTGTTCCCCACCGGGACGCGGCCGTTTTTGCGGATGGTTTTGTTGGGAAGGAGCTCAATCACATCACCATCATCGGGGATAATCACGCGGTCTTTGGGCATACCGATGACGTTTTCG
>JAFUBM010000019.1 GCA_017460225.1 Candidatus Saccharimonadota bacterium | reverse complement strand
GCCGAGGCCCACGCCGAGACCACATCCGCTAGCGTAGACTGGAGCTCCGTCCAGATCACGCTCAACACTAACGACACCGGCTCGGACGGCACATCCGGAGATGTAGAGTTCTCTACCCTTTCTCCTACCGCCAACAATCTCGATAGCTCCGGCTCGTCCTACGGTACCCTGAAGGTCCTGAAGAAAAACATCAGTATTGCTACTAACGGTAAGTACTATACGATCTACCTCTCCACTAACACCACCAACAACAGTCTCAACCTCGTTACCTCTGGCTCTGGCGCTAGTGCTACTACCACTACCGGCGTCAACATCCCGGCCATTGGCGGTACTTGGGCCAGCCCCATGACCTTCACGGCTAATGGACGCGCTGGCTGGGGCTTTGCGGTCCCGGGCACCATGATTGCTAAGAGCACTTCTGACGCTACTCCACCGACCTTTGTTGTCCCGTCCTTAACCGACACCCAAATCACCTCCGAGACTGACACTACCGGCGCTGCTGCCACATATACTAGCACGGTCTGGTCTGCTGTCCCGGTCCTAGCCTCCCCGCAACAAATCTGGAAAGCTACCACCAGCAACGCCCTGGGCTTTGGTACTTATACTTCCGAGTCTACTGGCCAGGAAGTGACGGGAGATACTACCAACAACCACTTCGACATCTACTATGCCGTAGCGGTAGATACCGACACTCTAGCTGGTACTTACCAGAACACACTCGTCTATACGGCCATGGCTTCGACCGATTCGCTTGATGCCGTCTCTTCTAACCTCGCCCGGGATCACGAACTCGTAGCTTCCGGCGACACCCTCAGCATCACCTTCGACCTGGCTGACTCTACTGCTACCTCCACTATTGCGAGCAGCGACATCCTTGTCACTCTCATCCCCCACTCTGCCCTCTACGACTCTACCTTGAACAGCAACGCTGGCGGGTTTGACTACGACAAGACGGCCACGGAACTTGCCGCTCTTACTGGTACTCTACCCTGCCCCGTAGCTTCTGCTAGCTTAGCTACCGGTAGCGGCAACAACCTCTCTACCGTAACTTGTACCCTCCCGGATCACGACCCGGAAGACGGCTCCGGTAACGCCTCCTACGACATCTGGCTTCACATCGACAAGTATAACTACAACTACCTCTCCCACTACACTTACGCTTACAACTCCACTACCTACGACGTCGCCGCAGTAACTTACGCCGGTCTGCAGTCCTACTGGCCCAACGACGGCACAACCTACGGCAGTACCGCTAGCGTCTACACCGACCCGCGCTTTACCGAGAACACGGACACCGTTAATAGCACCAAGGCCCAAGTTCTCGCTGCTGCTGGCGCCTACACTCCGGCCCACATCATCAACTATATGCAGGAGATGACCGCCAGCGTCTGTAAGATGACTAACAAGTGGAACAACCAGACCGCCACTAACGCCCGGATTATGAACTACTCCGGCACAACCCAGCTAGTGACTGACGGCGCAACCGAGGCCGACACCCTGGCCGCTAACGTCGCCCTCAACACCGGCACCTTTGCCCTAGTCGATTCCCGAGACAACAACGACTATCTTGTTCGCCACTTTGCCGACGACAACTGCTGGATGGTGCAGAACCTGGATCTCGATCTCTCCACGGTCGGCACTCTTACCCCGGCCGACTCGGACGTAAGTAGCGATTGGGACCCGTACGCCACTTCCGGCTCGAGTCAGACCGACACGACCATCTTTGCCTCCTTCTCCCTGACGCAGCTTGCCGACTCTCAGCCTACTCAATACCAGAACTCCACCCAATATAGCACCCAAGGCAGCATCAAGTGGCACTGGGGAAGCCGCTACGACGAGAACGGCAACGACATCGCTACCGCTTCCGACCCGGCAGCCACGTCCGACGCGACCTGCCAAGCCAACACGACCAGCACCTACAGTTCCGGTGCGGCTAACGCAACTGCTTCCTACCAATCCGGACAGGGCGGCTGTATCGAGAATAACTCCAGAGGCCAAATCCCTCGCTCTTATAACAATACCATCTACTCTGGCGAGACTACCGACGGTACTGGTACTCGCGGCGCGATGACGGCTGTCCGCTACGTCCCAACCAATGGTTTGACCGGTGCTACAACCAGCTATGGCACAAATGCTAATACAGCTACCACCAGCGCCCGCACTTCCACCACCTGGGACTCCGCTAACAACACTTTCTATGGCAACGAGTACATTGGTAAATACTACAACTGGTATGCCGCCACGGCTGAGAGCGGGCTCTACACTATGAGCGAGACCATCTCTGCTGGTCACGCAGATGACCAAGCTAGCGACTCCATCTGCCCCAAAGGCTGGAGCTTGCCATACGACTATGATTATGTAGCCGGAAGAAGCCAAAGCTGGAGGACGCTGCTATTTTCCACTTACAAACGCATGGATGACGGCACCACGGCACTAGCATCTAACTCAGAATCGTCACTGTCGATGCGCAGCGCTCCTCTCTCTATCCCCTTTACCGGCTACTACAATTGGGCTGGCGCTGGCCTTTACTATCGTGGGTCCAACGGGTACTTCTGGTCACGTACTGCCAGCTCTCAGCCTGACGCGCGGTACTTGCGCTTCAATGGCACTAACGTCTACCCTCAGAGTAACTACTCTAAGGTATACGGCTTTACTGTTCGCTGCGTCGCGCAGTTGTAGCGTCGTAGTTCCCCCTTCCCCCGAATTCCCGGAAAACCTCCCCCAGCGATGAGGGAGGTTTGGGGGTGTTATAGGGAAGAAAAGTTAGAATGATTAGAAGAGGAATATAGGAAAAGAAAATTTTTTTACTATACAATATTTTGTATAAAATAAAAGCATAAGCCTCACTCCCGAGGTCCACCAAGCCAAATTTTCTATCTTATCATTACCAACGCTACTATGTCAACTCCCCCACCCTCACTTAAGCGTGAAGTTATTGACATAAACAAACTTTTGAAGTAAAATCAAAGTAATGAAGTTCACGAGGGCGAAGCATTCGCTGAGACGGGAACTTCTTTTTTATTATAATTTATCTAGACCTACAATAGTCTTAGGCGAGTTGCCAAAAAGTGCCGTCGCTAGTGTCGAAGAGAGAAAGCCCTTGAGCGGCTAGCTCGTCGCGGATGCGGTCGGCCGTGGCAAAATCGTGAGCTTGGCGAGCGGCGGTGCGGGCACGGATTTGCGGCGCAACTTGCTCGGTTACGTCTTCTGGAATGAGGTCTAGTGCGAACAGCTCTTCAACGGCCCGCCAATCTTCCAAGCTCATATCTTCCGCTACGGAATCGATATAAGCAAAGGCGGCCGCAGAGTTTAGATCGTCGTTTAATTTTTCGACTAAGTTTTTTTGGAAATCTTTGACGTTTGCGCGCGGCAGCTGGAAAGCCAGCGCGACAAAGTTCCGCCAGTTCTTCCGACGAGCGCGTGCCGCTTCGAGATCGGCAAAAGTAAAGTTCCGCTCCGAGCGATAATGTCCCTGATAGAGCCACAGCTTAAAGTCAAAGACGGAAAAGCCTTCCCCTTCCAGCTCAGCCAGTGTCACGATATTACCGAGAGATTTGGAGATTTTTTCGCCGTTAATGGTGAGAAAATTACAGTGTAGCCAGACTTGCGCCAGCTTTTCGCCAAACGCACCGTAGGTCTGAGCAATTTCGTTGGTGTGGTGGACTGGGACGTGGTCGACGCCGCCGGTATGAATGTCGATTGGCTCGCCGAGGCAAGCGTGGATGATACTAGAGCACTCAAGGTGCCATCCCGGATACCCTGGGCGGCCAAGGAAGTCCCAGCGCATGGCGTGATTTTCTCCCGGCTTGATAAACTTCCAGACGGCAAAATCAGACGGGTTGCGCTTTTCGCTCGAGAACTCCACCCGGGCGCCGGCCTTCAGGTTTTCAAGGTCTAGCCGCGCAAAGTCAGCATAGCCGGAGAACTTAGAAGTGTCAAAATAAACTCCGTCGGAGGTCTCATACGTAAAGCCGCGATCGATTAGGCGCTGGACTAGCTCTTCCGATTCGGTGATAAAATCTGTGGCGCGCGCCCAAACTGCCGGCTCAAGCAAACGGAGTTTGGCAAAGTCCGTCTTGAACAGGTCAATATAAAAATCTGCAATCTCCCAGACAGTCTTACCCTCCTTTTTGGCGCCCTTTTCTAGTTTGTCCTCGCCAGAGTCGCCGTCGGACGTGAGATGCCCTACGTCGGTCAGGTTCAGGACCCGTTTGGGCGTCAACCCGTTGGCTTTTAGCGTCCGCAAAAGCAAGTCCCAGTAAATATAGGCGGCAAAGTTCCCGATGTGCGGTGCGGAATAGACCGTGGGGCCACAAGTATAGATCTTTACCTCGTCCGGATTCTTTGGTTCAAAAGTTTCGATCTTCCGCGAAGCGGTATTATAGAGTCTAAGCGGCATCGTTTACTTCCTTCTCTGCCTCGGCCAGCAATCCCGGGACCATCGAGACCAGGTCTTTTAGGCAATCTTCGTAGGAGATGTCATAGGTACGGAAGCCAGCGGCGTAAGGATGTCCGCCCCCGCCGTAGAAGCCGGCGATTTTGTCGGCAACGGGCTTTCCGGTACGGATTTTGCCGGTCAACTTACCGTCTGGGTAAGTCTTTATCGCGACGGCGACTTCCACTCCCTCTACCAAGCGCAATTCTTCAAGAATCAGGACATTGGGGTTGTATTCGTCGGAGTATTCGTGGATGTCTTCCCAGGGGATATGGACGGTAGCGAGCGTACCGTCGAGCGAATAGTCGACACGCTTGATGAGATCGGCTTTGTAGCCGAGGATGCGAGGAGATTTTTTCATAAACTCGCGGCGATTTTCTTCTAATTCGCCGATGTTAAGTCCGCCAGCTTGGAGCAAGTCAGCGACCGCGCGGAAAGTGTCTGGCGTAACGGCGGCGGAAGTGAGCCCAAGCGTGTCGGACAGGATACCATAGACCAAGTTTTTGGCAATGTCCGTGTCGATAGGTAAGTTTTCTGCCTTGATCAGACGGAAAATCAAGTCGCAACAGGCCGGTAACGGCTCGATGATGGCTTCGTGGGGGAAGCCTAAGTCGTCCGGGGTTTCGTGATGGTCAAGCACAAAGACCGGTTTTTCGTAGAGCTTGTTTTTGATAGCGGAATCGTCTAGAAGTTTGGAGAGTAAGACTTCAGCCGCGGTGTCGACAATGATGTAACCATCCGCTTTCCAGTCAAACTCGTTTTCAACCCGAGACCAATCAGAAAAATAACGCAGATACTTAGGGATGTCGACTGGGCAATAAAGCGAGACTTCCGCCTCCGGCTGGAGCGCCGAGATGAGATAATCAAGTGCAATAGCCGAACCCAGCGAATCCCCATCCGGATTCTCCGCCTGGATGATGCAGACTTTGCTTTTGTCTTTTAAAAACTCCAAAAATTTCTTGTACATATCTTGTATTATATCATAGTCTAATCGTTACCAGAAAATAGCTTTTCTGCTATGACATTCATCTGTGTACGCAAGGCATCAAGCTCTTCTTCTGTTTCGGCCGTCTCTACCTGCTCCAGCAAATCAATATATTCACGCCAAAGCGCTTGTTCCTCATCCGGAACAACCTCCCATTCTCCTGCCCATCCAGCTTGTGCGCAACCAACCGTCTCGTCTCCAACTTCTCGGTCACATTGAAAATGGAGACGTTGAGTCCGGTGGGCTACCGGGATGTGCCCATCATATTTTACGGTGATATACTCAAAATAAAGGTCATCATCATCCGTTACGCCAATGTCTGTCAGATAACTGTTTAGCCCTTCGCTAGAAAGACTATGGACAAGGCTAGCGGCGACCGGCTGAAAGGCTTCGAGCTCTTTCTGCTCAAGGTGAGTTTTCTGATTGTTTGCGAGACACACGACGGCCACAAGCAGCCCCGCTACCAAGATGCCAAGCGCCACAATATATTTCCCAAAACAGCGCGCTTCGGGAAAAGGTTTTTTAGAAGATTTTGACTTTTTAGATTGTTTTACCATAAGCCAATTATACCATATCTCCTCACAACCAACTTAAAAACGTGCTATAATAGCCCTATGGAACTAGTTATGATTATTTTGGGAGTGCTGAATCTCATTTTTCTCGTAGGCTTTGGCTTCCTCATGATGCGGACGCTGACCGACGAGCTTCGCAACTCCCGCAAAGAACTCACCGAAAACCTTAAGTCTCTCCAAGAAGGGAACGAAAAGAAGCTCGAGCAGATGCGCGAGACCGTCGATGAAAAGCTCCAAGCCTCCGTCGAAAAGCGCTTCAACGAAAGTTTCAAAGAAATCTCCACCCAGCTTTCCGAAGTTTACAAAGGTCTCGGCGAGATGAAGACCCTCGCCACCGGCGTTGGCGACCTTAAGAAAGTCATGGAGGGCGTCAAAACCCGCGGCATCTACGGCGAAGTCCAGCTCGGCGCCATCATCTCTGATATGCTCTCCCCGTCTCAGTATGTCGAAAACACTTTGATCAAATCCGGCACGCTTGACCGCGTGGAGTTTGCCGTCAAAATGCCCGGCAAGGAGACCGAAGTCCTACTCCCCATCGATTCCAAGTTCCCCGTAGAGAACTACACCCGCCTCGTCAAAGCTTATGACCGCGGCGACAAGACCGAAGTCGAACGCTACCGCAAAGACCTCGAAAAAGACGTCAAAGCCCAGGCCAAGAAAATCCACGACAAATACATCGAGCCGCCCAAGACCACGGATTTTGCCATGATGTTTGTCCCCACCGAAAGCTTGTATGCGGAAATCCTTCGCATCCCCGGTCTCGACGAAGAACTCCGCACCAAGTTCAACGTCTCGCTTGCCTCCCCCGCCACGCTCCCCGTTATGCTCAACGGTCTCCTCATGGGCTACCGCTCCGTCGCCATCGAAAAACGTTCCGCCGAAGTCTGGCATCTTCTCGGCGCCGTCAAGACCCAGTTTGGCAAGTTTGGCGATCTGCTCGAGGGTGTCGAGAAAAAGCTCGGCGAATCCGCCAAAAAGCTCGAAGACACCCGCAAACAAGCCCGCCGTCTCGAGCGCGAAATGCAAGACGTCGAAGCTCTTCCCGCCTCCGAGTCGAAACAACTCATTGGCGAGATTTCATGATATAATAACTGCAAGGAGATTTTATGTCACGCCACATTATCGAAATCGAAACCAAAACCTTTATCCGCTTCTGGCTCGTTATCCTTGGCTTTGCCGCCGTAGGGTTCTTTATCTTTACCGCCCGGGAGGCTCTAGCGCTGATTTTTGTCGCCGCTATTCTTGCCATCTCCATCCGCCCGCTCGCCGTCAAGGTTGACCTTTTCATCCACAAAAAGATGAAGACCAAGTCTAAGCTCCCCTCCGTCTTGGCTTATCTCATTGTCCTCCTCGTTATCGCCACCATCGTCGCCGCAGTTGGCCCGCTCGTCGTCAACGAGCTCGTCCGGTTTGTCTCCTCTCTCCCTAGCATGATCGAAAACGCCGACCTAGAGAGTCTCAACTCTTTTGGCCACACCTTCGGCGTCGATGATCTCTCCGGAGAGCTGCTAAGCTCCGTCGAAGCTTTTTCTAAAGATTTCCTCTCCGGCCTCGGCACTAGCGTCGTAACTGGCATCTCCGCCGTCTCTGGCTTCCTCGGCAAAGCCGTTGTCTGCCTCATTATGACTCTCTTCTTCCTCCTCGAGGGACCCGATATGGTCAACGAACTTTGGGAGAAGCTTGGCGCTCGCCGCACCGCGTCCGAAGCCAAAGATTCCGACGCCAAAATGCTCTCCGAAGCCCGCTTCCTCGTCTCCAAGATGGCTTGGGTCGTCTCAACCTTTGTCGACAAAAAGGTCCTTGTCGCCATCATCGACGGTATCGCCGTTACTCTCTCTATCTTCATCCTCTCCGCCATCTTCCATGTTGAAGCTCGCCTCGCTCTGCCGATGGGTATGATCGCTACGGTATTCTGCATCATCCCGATGTTTGGTCAAATCATCGGCGCCGTTATCATTACCCTCCTCCTTGTCCTTTCCAATCCGCTGCTCGCGTTTGTCTGGCTTGCTTTCTATATCGTCTACGGCGTTATCGAGTCCAACGTTTTTGAGCCGAAGATCCAGGGCGACGCCCTCAACCTCCGCCCCGTTTTCGTCCTCATCGCCATCACTATCGGGACGTATATGCTCGGGCTCTTTGGTACTATCATCGCCATCCCGATTGCCGGCTGTATCAAAGTCCTTGTTGATGAGCTTCCTAAGATCCGCAAAATCCGCGCCAGCAACAGCTAGATTTTAAGTTTTGTTTTAAGCTTTCTCGCTATAATAGCCTCATAAACAAGGAAAACTTATGAGAATACTTTACGTTGAAGATGAACAACTCCTAGCCGACGCCGTCACCCACTTACTCAAAAAATCCGGCATCAATGTCGACTGGGCCGAAGACGGCGAAGAAGGACTCCGCCTCGCCAAAAAGCCGGTCTACGATGCTATCGTCCTAGACATTATGCTGCCCAAAATGTCCGGGCTAGAAATCCTGGAGATTATCCGCAAACAAGGAATCAAAACCCCCGTCATTATGCTCTCTGCTCTCTCCGAAGTCGAAGACAAAATCAAAGGCCTCGAGTCCGGCGCCGACGATTATCTCGCCAAACCGTTTAAGACCAAAGAGCTTATTGCTCGGCTCAACGCCCTCGTCCGTCGCCCCGCTCTCCAGGAATCCAAACTCCTCAAATTTGGCGACCTCGAGTTTGACCCCGATTCACGCACTGTCAACGGTATCGAGCTCACCGAGAAAGAGTCCGACATCCTCGAGATGTTGTTTAAATCCGGCGACAAAACCGTCCAAAAAGACTACATCCTCGCCCACGTCTGGGGCGCCGAGATGCTCGCCGAAGACAACTACGTAGAAGTCTATATGTCCTACCTCCGCAAAAAGCTCCGCTCGCTCAAGTCCAAAGTAGAAATCAAGACCATCCGCGGTCTCGGATACAAACTATGTTCAAAAAGCTAAGAAACAAGTTTATTCTCATCAATCTCGTCACGACCTCTATCATTCTGATCGCGGCCTATTCCGCGGTCTACCTCGTTGCCAAAAATTCCGCCGACTCGCGCAAGCCGATTCCTCCCGAGTCCTCCCTCGAAATCACCGAAGGCTCATTCTCTGACTCCTCCGGCGACACCACCTACTTCCGCCAAGTTGTCGAAGAGCGCGTCCTGGCTGACCGCGAGCTCGCTCTAGAAAATCTTCTCCGCGTCCTCATCATCACCGGCATCTCGGTCGAAATCCTTGTTGCTATCTTCTCCTTTATCTTTGCCGAAGAAGCCATCAAGCCCGTCCGCGACGCTTACGAAACCCAAAAAATCTTCATCGCCAACGCTTCTCACGAAATCAAAACCCCTATCGCCGCTATTAAAGCCAATCTCGAAGCTGCCGACCTCACCGCAGAAAACCACTGGATCAAAAACATCGAGCTCGAAGCCGACAAAGCCGAGCGTCTCACTCTCGACCTCCTAAAACTCGCCAAGACCGACGCCGCCACTACCCGCCCCGCCGCCGAATCCGTCGAGCTCAAGCCCCTCGTCTCCGACACTCTCACGTCTTTCGGCCCCCGCCTCCGCCAAAAACATCTCAAGCTCACGACTTCTTATCAACTCGACCAAGGCGCTACCGCCAAGCTCAATCGCGCCGACTTCCGCGAGCTCCTCGAAATCCTTCTCGACAACGCTATCAAATACTCCGCCACCAAAATCCGCGTCTCCGTCTCGCCCAAATCTCTCACCGTCAAAAACGACGGCGCCACCATCCCCAAAGACCAGCTTCCTCACATCTTCGACCGGTTCTACCAAGTCGACAAAAGCGCCGCCGGCTCCGGCCTCGGGCTTGCCATTGCCCAGTCGCTCGCCTCACGCAACGGCTGGAAACTCTCCGCAGCTTCTAGCCGCTCGTCTACCTCTTTTACGCTCGAGTTTTAGCCAAACTATAAAAACCTCAAAAATCAAGACTACCAGAAGCCCAAAAAGTCTTTTATAATAAAAGTGTCTAGTCATACTTCGGTCCCTGGTTAGACAAAACTCACGAAGCAGTTGAGGTTTTTGTCATTTGCCTCGGCTGCCAAGAGCCTTTTTACAGTTTGGGCTCACATAAATGACTCTGCGAACCAAATTCAAGGAGTTATCTATGAAAAACAATAAAACTACCTCAGAGCGCGTCGAAGTCATGGCCCTTTTCGGCTATGAGATGACGCCTTGCCAGCCGCTTTCTTTCAAGAAACGCGGAGAATCAGAAGTTGAAGTTACGGAGCTCCTCCGTACTCACATCCGGTTTGTTGGCACGGCCGCTCATCACATCTTCGACATTATCGCCGGCCACAGAAGATACGCTTTAGAGTTTGACTCTACTGACCTATCTTGGCACCTCACATCGGCGTAAAGCTCTGAAACGGCAAGGTTTTCCTCACATTAGCCTTGCCGTTTTTTGTGTCTATACTATATATTTATTATCTCAAGCTAACAGCTTTTTGATTTTGCGACGGTTAAACCCCTCTACACGCACACCGTCTATCTCCGTTACTGGGACTAGCATAATCGACTCGTCGTTTGAGGCGTCAATTTCTTCGTATTCTATCCCCATCTCGTCAAACCAGTCTAGCAGAGCGTGGCAGTACACGCACGTCGGCGTTGTGTAGACTTTTACTTTTTTCATGTTACCTCCTAAAACAGCCTAAATCTATCTAACGGGAACAGCCGGAGAGAAATCGGCCCTACCACACGACAGTAGGGAATCGTCCCTAACCCGTTGCGGGAATCATAGCTATTTGACCCCTCTCGGTTATCTCCCGACACAAACAACTCTCCCTCCGGTACTACGAGGTCTACCTCGCCGCTGGTGTATTCTTTTGGTCCGTTATCGCTCGCGATGCGCCACTCCGTATCGTAGACAATCCCGTCTGGATGTTCATCATTGTAAACGGTCATTACTCCGTCTTTTACCTGGACACGCTCGCCCGGAAAGGCAATCACGCGCTTGATAATATACTGATCCTTAATCCCGGTAGGCGCGGAACAAGTCAAGTCTCCGCTCGAGCTACCGTTGGCAAAGACGATAATGTCGCCCCGCTGCGGGACGTATTCCTTCCCTAAGAAATGCGCCCAGGAGACCGTCAGACGGTTTACGATCAAGCGGTCATCATTTAGCAGGGTATTCTCCATACTCCCGCCTACGACGTTATACGACCGAAAGACAAAGGTGTTTAGCAAAAACGTGCCCAGCGCCACTGCCCCCACAAACGCCACGAGCGACAAAAAATCTTTAACCAGCGGATGCCGCTGCATAAAACTTGCTTGATCTATATTTTTCTCCATATACTTTTATTATAGCACGTTTCTGCGCAACACAAGGATTTTGCTACTGTTTTTAAGTTTCTTTTTAAGATTTTTGATATAATATATATTATATGGCTTCGGATTATGTATTCATCAGAAAATCACGCAACATCCTCTCTTCTGTCCTTCACGTTACGCTTAATCTCCTTCTTGGCGTTGGCTCTATCTTTGTCACGCTAGTCTCCGGCTCCTGGATTATTGGCTTCATTCTCGTCCTGGTCTCCAAGTGGCGGATGTTTGCCGTCCGGCGTCATTATCTCTTCCTCAACTTTAAGTCCAATCTCGTTGACCTTATCGTGGGCTTTTCCTTTGTGCTCTTGGCGTATTTCTCCGGCTCGGAGCTCTTGCCCGTCCATTATTTCCTCGCCGCCGGCTATGCCGTCTGGCTTGTCTTTGTCAAGCCTAAGACCTCCGAGTTTTGGACGCTTGTCCAGGCGCTTTTCTCCGTCTTCCTCGGGACTGCCGCCGCCTCGATTCTCGCCGCTTCTACAAATTCTATCCTCTTGGTTGTTCTTGAGTTTATCATCGGCTACGCCGCCGCTCGCCACGTTCTGGCCCAAAACAACAACAGTATGCACAGCGGCTACCCAGCACTACTCTTTGGGCTGTTCTTTGCAGAAATCGCGCTGCTGGCACATTCTTGGCTGATTATCTACGCCTTCACCCAGACCGGTCTGATGCTCCCCCAGCTTTCCATCATTCTCACGCTTCTTGCCTTTCTCGTTGAGAAGCTTTACTCCGCCGTTGAGGCTCGCGACGGTCGCCTCAAGCTCAAAGATGTCGCCCTGCCCGCCGTCTTCTCTATCGCCATTCTCGCTATCATCATCATTGGCTTTTCTAGCCCAATTTTCAACGTTTAATAATTAACCTAAGGAGGTATTATGCAAGAAGCAACCATTATTCAAGACGCGCCCAAATCCGGCAAGTCTCCCAAAACCGCTAAATCTAAGTCCGCCCCCGCAGAAAAGAACTCCGGCCGCGGACTCGCCGTTGCTGCGCTCATCATCTCCATCCTCTCTGCTTTTTGTAGTCTTATCTTGGTTTTTCTTCTCTGCGGCTTAATCATTACTCTCCCGTTCTTTGACGAACCCACCAGCTTTGTCTCCGAATTTGCCGATGGCAACTCCGCCAACTTCACCGAAGGCAGCATCGCCGACGTCGCTAACCGCGTCTCCCCCTCCGTCGTCTCCATCGTTACCGAGACCAAGACCACCAAAACCTACATCAACTGGTTTATGGGCGGCACTTATGACGAAGACGAGACTGGCGCCGCCGCCGGCACCGGCATCATCGTCTCCGACGACGGCTACGTCCTTACCAACAAACACGTTATCGAAAACGCCACCAAAATCTACGTCGTCCTCGACGACGGCACCGTCTACAAAGACGTCGAGCTAAAAGCTACTGACCCGCTCAACGACGTTGCCTATCTCAAAATCAACAACGCCTCCGGCCTCACTCCCGCTACCCTCGGCGACTCCAAGACCATCTCTCTCGGGGAACAAGTCATCGCCATTGGTAACGCCCTCGGCCAATATCAAAACTCCGTTACCGCCGGCATCGTCTCCGGCACCGGCCGCTCCCTCACCGCCACCGACGAATCCTCCCAAAACGCCGAATCTTTGACCGATATGATTCAGACCGACGCCGCTATCAACTCCGGCAACTCTGGCGGACCGCTCGTCAACGCCGCCGGCGAAGTCATCGGCATCAACACCGCCGTCTCCTCCGCCAACAGCATCGGCTTTGCTATTCCCATCTCCGCCGTCAAAGGGATGCTCAAGTCTCTCATCGAGACCGGCGAAGCCAAACGTGCCTTTGCCGGCATCAAATACAACAACATCGACGTCACTACCGCTCTAGAAAACAACCTCGCCTCTACCTACGGCGCCTATGTTGGTGGCATCATCTCCGGCAGTCCTGCCGAATCCGCCGGGCTCAAGGCCGGCGACATCATCCTCGCCGTTGACGACTACAAAATCGGTGCCAACTCCTCCCTCGGCACACTCCTCGGCGAACATACTGTTGGCGACACCGTAAAGCTCACCGTTCTCCGTGGCGACACCGAGAAAACCCTCGAGCTAACTCTTGCCGAATACACCGAATAGTTCTATAATAATAGCATGAGTACTAAGCGCAAAAACAAAACCTCCTCAAACAAAACTCCAATCACTATTTTAAGCATCTCGTGTGTTTTGCTCGCCGGACTTACTATCTACTTATATTTCAACCAAAAAACCTCGGACGAAAAACGCTACTTAGAAATGATACCTTGGGCATTAGCTCACGAAGCCCTAGAAACGTGTCAATCCTCTTCTAGCCAAAACCAAACCATCGCCATCTGCCAGCCGAGTTCTCATGGCGTTTCTGCAAACGGCGACCCATATATCATCTTCACCCGCCAAGAATATGTCTTGTCAAGCGACAGCCGCGGCCAACTTCCCGCCGCTAATTCATCCGAACAGCGCAAATACACTTTCATTAACTCCGGATACGAAAACGCTATCTATTCCGGTTATCCAAACTATGGCATTACCGAAGAAAGGCTATAAAAAATCCCGGCTCCTGCCGGGATTACATTGCAAGTCTTATTGAAACTATCAGGATATCAAGTGACCACCACTACGTCGACGGCCACATCGTAGCGAGCCTTCAAATAGACGTAATGCACATTGGAACCCACAAGCAATAGATATTATCTATCAATATTCTGCCACGCAAACAACATCTGGAATCCTGCCGTATTTTCTAACACCAGCCTCTTCGCCTTTGCTCGCTCAACAATCCGCGTATGCTGGCACGGGTCCGCCTCGATTATCAGATACTCCGTCCTCCCTCTTACCTGCTTCAATAACTCAAAAATCAGCGCGCATCCCCCGTCTCCAGCATACAACGCCAGCTCCGGCTCATATTTCAGCCCCGCCGACTCCGGCTCCTTCAGCCACTCCCAGCTCCGGTCTACATATGGCAGGTTTACCACCACCACGTCAAACTCCCCCTCTACTTTCTCTAACAAATCGCTCCGCAAAAACTTTACTTTCGCACCGAACCGCTCCGCATTTTTCTGTGCTACACTTAGCGCCGCGTCCGAGACATCTACTGCTACAACTTCCGCTTTCGGAATCTCCAGCTTCAACGTTACTGCGATACACCCGCTCCCCGTCCCCACATCCAGAATCCGCGGCTTGTCTGGCAACCTCCGTTCCAACGCCTTTACCCCCGGCAAAATCGACAAACCCGCTAGCGACTTTACCAAATCAATCGCTTGTTCCGTCTCCGGGCGGGGAATCAAAACACTCGGCGAGACCAAAAACTCTCGCCCATAGAAGTCAACTTTCCCGTCTCTATACGCTTGCGGCAGTTGCTCCTCGCTCATACTTTTTTAGCTCCTCAACGATATCTTCAATCTCCCCCGCCATCGCCGCGCCAATATTACTTCGCGAATAATGAATCCGGTGGTCTGTAATCCTGTCCTGAGGGAAATTATACGTCCGGATTTTTTCGCTCCGGTCGCCCGTCCCGATCAGGCTCTTACGTGCTTCCGACGCGTTCTTTCGCTCTTCCTCACGTTGCTTCTCGAGCAATCGTGAGCGCAAAATCGCCATCGCCTTCACCCGGTTTTGTTGCTGGCTCCGCTCATCTTGCATCGCCACCATAATCCCCGTGGGCAAGTGCGTAATTCGCACGGCCGAATCCGTTGTATTCACCCCCTGACCGCCGTGTCCGCCCGAACGATAAATGTCAATGCGCAAATCTTCCGGCTTGATCTCTAGCTCGCTTTCCTCCGCTTCCGGCAGCACCGCTACCGTCGCGGTAGACGTATGGATTCGCCCCTGACTCTCCGTTACCGGGACCCGCTGGACCCTATGCACTCCGCCCTCAAACTTCATCTTCCCATACGCGTCTGCCCCCAGCACCTTAAAAATCACTTCCTTCACACCGCCCGCCTCATTCTCCGAGAGAGAAACTTGCTCCACCCTCAGCCCGTTCCGGCTGGCAAAGCCCTGGTACATCTTATATAACTCCCCCGCAAACAACGAAGCTTCGTCACCGCCTGCTCCAGCGCGGATTTCCACAATCGCCGGCTTGTCGTCTGTGGGGTCGCGCGGAATCAACTTCTCTTCCATCTCCGCCCGTTCCGCTTCTAGCTTCTGTGTCAACTCTTCCACGTCCGCCCGAGCCAGCTCTCCTAGTTCTGGGTCATTCGTCAGTTCCTTAGCCTCCGCCAGCGCTTTTTCGTCTGCCAAAATCTGCGCCCTTAGCTCAAAAATCTCCGCAAGCTCCGCCCCGCGCCGAGATTTCGCCGCAAACTCCGGGTCCGCATACGCCTCCGGCTTCGCCAAAAACGCCTCAATCTCTGCTCTTTCTGTTTCTAGTTTTGTAAAATCAAAATCCATAGCCTTATTATATCATAATATGTTATAATAAGTCGTACGGGACCTTAGCTCAGCTGGCTAGAGCGCACGATTCACATTCGTGAGGTCACAGGTTCAAGCCCTGTAGGTCCCACCAGCTCTAACTATCCATATCAAGACTTCAAAAAACTCCCCGCAGGGAGTCTTTTGTTATTTCTCGGCCTTGGCTTTTTCTTCTTTTTTCTTGGCCTCGGCTTCGGCTTTCTTTACCTTGTTACCAAGCTGGGCTTTCAGAGCAGCAGCCTTCTTGGCACGCGCCTTAAAGCGATCCACGCGGCCTTCAGTATCGATAATCTTCTCCTCGCCGGTAAAGAACGGGTGGCTCTTAGAAGAAATCTGAATCTTCACTAGCGGGTATTCCTTGCCGTCGGTCCATTTGATAGTTTCCTCGCTTTTTGCAGTCGAACGAGTCAAAAACGAGAACTTCGCCGCTTCGTCAGAAAAGACGACAAAGCGATAATCTTTAGGTTGTTTTTCTACTTTACTCATAATTGCCCCGTATTATACCAAAAAACTTGACAAAAGTAAACCCCAGAGTAGACTCTGGGGTTCTAAAGGTTCAACCGACGTTCGGCTTGTAGCCGCAAATCGCGGCGTCAAAGGCTTCCGCTTCCGAAGCTCCTTCTCTTATCGCCTCATCAAACGCCTGCAAATCGCGTTCCAGCTGGACTTGTTCTGTGACGCGTCCGCGTTTTGGGAACTTAATCACGGCTCCCTCCATGGTCTCCTCGGCGATTTCTTCGAATCGCAACGCCTCAACCGTGCCGTTTGCATAACGTACTCCGATCTGGTTTGTCATAATGTCCAAACCCCCTTCTTTTTTCTCTCCGGGAGGTTCTCCGGAGGCATTCTCCTATTATACCACGCTTTACATTTTTTGCAAAACGTGCTATAATGGAAAGGTAATAATTTTAATGAAACCCCGGAGAGAGATTTCCTGATAATCTAGGCTCTCCGGCTAAGCGAAAGGAAATCATATATGGCAGTATCTGTCGATATGAAAGCTCTGCTCGAAGCTGGTGCTCATTCTGGGCACAAAACGAGCCGCTGGCACCCCAAGATGGCGCCCTACATTCACAGCAAGCGCCAAGAGGCGCACATCATCAACCTCGACAAAACCGTCGAAGCTCTCGACCAGGCTCTGGCCTTCTCGACTGACCTCACCAAGCAAGGCAAAAAGATTCTCTTTGTCGGCACCAAAAAGCAGCTCAAAGAGCCAACCAAGGCCGCAGCTGAATCCGTTGAGATGCCTTACGTCACCGTCCGTTGGGTCGGCGGCACTCTGACCAACGTCGAAACCGTCAACCGCCAAATCCGCAAACTCAAAGACCTCGAGAAAAAGATGGCTTCCGGCGAGCTCGAATCTCGCTACTCTAAGCTCGAAGTCCAGCGCTTCCAGGAAGAAATCGACCTCCTAAACGAGCGCTACGGCGGCATCAAAGAGATGTCTGAACAGCCCGCCGCCATCCTCGTCACCGACGCTATCGAAGACAAGAACGCTATCAAAGAAGCCAAGACCCTCCACATCCCCATCATCGCTATCTGCGACACCAACGTCGACCCGTCCGGCATCGACTATGTCATCCCAATGAACGACGATTCCGTCAAGGCGGAGGAGCTGGTCCTCAGCTACTTTGTTGAAGCTATCAAAGCTGGCAAAAAATAAATAACCCATAACCAAAGGAGTTTGCTATGGCAAATATCTCTATCGAACAAATCAAAAAGCTCAAAGAGCTCTCCGGCGTAGGTTTAACCGACGCCAAGAACGCGCTCGTCGAAGCCGACGGCGACTTTGACAAGGCGCTCGACGCCATGCGCAAAAAAGGCCTGACCAAGGCCGAGAAGCGTGGCGACCGCGAGACCCGCGAAGGCCTTGTCGACGCCTATGTCCACGACGGCCGTATTGCCGCCATCGTTGAGCTCAACTGTGAGACCTCGTTTGTTGCCAAGACTGACGAGTTCAAAACCCTCGCCCACCAGCTCGCGATGCAAGTTGCCTCGATGAACCCGCTCTACGTCTCCGAAGAAGACATCCCGGAGGACGTCCGCGCGGCCAAGCTCAAAGAGCTCGAAGAAAACTTCAAGGGCCCGGAAAAGATGAAAGACCAAATCCTCGGCGGCCAAATGAAAAAGGCCTTTGCCGACAAAGTCCTCCTTGCCCAGCCTTACATCCTCGACGACACCAAGACCGTTGAACAATTTATCAAAGAAGCCATCGCTAAGACCGGCGAAAACATCACCGTCCGCCAGTTTAAGCGCATCGAGCTCGGCGTCACCGAATAACAAAAATAAGCCCCGCCCTGGGGCTTATTTTTATTGTCCTAGTAGCCACTTCTTAATCTTTTCAAAGAACGTGTCTTCGTTTTGTGGCAGGGAATCTTCCTCAAAGGAGACCGGCAACTCGCCATCGTCTGCCACCACCGCGTCTGTATAGCTCGGAGAAATCTGCTCCGCCCGAATCAGCAGACGATACCGACTCGTCCCCAACGGGTAGCACGTTACCAGCGTCATCATCGGCTTATCCGTCTCGATAATCAACTTTGCCACTTCCGTTGGCTCGATCACCTCTCGCCCCACCATCTTATACGTATACCGCACGGAGTTATAATGGACATATAATATATCTCCCTCCTCCAACCGCTCCAAGCCAGAAAAGATAAACTTATACGGGTTCGACGAATAAATATCTCCCGCCGAGTGCCCCGTGATTACAAAGTTCCCAATCTCTCCCGGATACGCACTCGCCCCGGCGATGCGATAGTGCGTCACGCCGTTGTTCATCGACGACATCACATCATCTAGCTGCACCCCAAAGTTAATCGGCACATCCACGTTCAATTTCGGAATAATTAACTTGTTCTCCGCCGAGACCTTTGTCAAGGTTACGGTTGGGTCTACCGCCGAGATCTCCCCCGCCGGTGCCTCGCCCGGCGACACATACGCCGCAATCGGCGCAAAAATCAACCGGTTATACTGCAAAAACAGAATCACTAGCATCACACTCACCCCCATCAAAATCGGCGTCCACACCACCCGCCGCCGGGAGGACTTTTCCTGCTCTCTTGCCCGCTCAGAAATCCGCTCCTTGAAGCTCTTTTGCCCCTGTTTATCGCGTTTTTTGAGCGCGGGCGTAACTTCCGACAATTCTTCTGCTTTTGACGTAATCATCTCCGTCGGCCGTTCTCCCGCACGCGGCGTCATCGCCGCCCCGGCAGTCATCGTGGTCTGGACTTTAGCGACGTATTCTTTCGCCGCATTCATATAATACTCGCTGTAATACTTCTGGTAATAATCCTGCCAAGCCGTGTGGTAGCGTTTCCACTCCTCGTTCGATACGGTATGCAGGACTGGCGTCGCACTCTTACCCAAGACCTCCCGCCGCTCACTTACTCCCGCCTCACGTCGCCGCACAAACTCCTCCGCCGCCTTTTCCTCGCGCGCCTCCTCCCCCGCCTCCAGGCTCTCTAGCTTATCATACGCCTGCAAAACCTTCCGCCGCGCAATCTCCGCGGCAGCCTGTCTCTGTTTTTCAGTAGAAGAAAGCCCACCTTTTTCAGAATCCATATATATTATTATATCATAGTTCTGTGCTATAATGGAATTATAAAAGGAGATTTTATGTTCGATACCGCCCAGTACAAAACCTCAATGGAAGAGGTCATCACTCGCTTCAAAGACGAGATGAAAAAGGTCCGCACCGGCCGCGCGCACCCCGATATGCTCGCCGGCGTCAAGGTTGAGGCCTACGGCCAGTGGATGCCCTTAAACCAAGTTGCCAACGTCACCGTCTCCGGCGCTACCATGCTCCTCGTTACCCCTTATGATCCGTCGACCATCCCCGCTATCTCCGGCGCTATCCGCGCCGACTCCACCCTCGGGCTGAACCCTAGCGATGATGGCCGCGTCGTCCGCGTCCCGATTCCTCCGCTGACCGAAGAGCGCCGCAAAGAAATCGTCAAGACTGCCAGCAAGTTTGTCGAAGAGTCCAAGGTCAAGATCCGCAACGTCCGCGAGGACGCCAGAAAAGACCTCAAGTCCGCCGAGCTCCCCGAAGACGCCAAAAAGCGTGCCGAGAAGTCTATCGACGACCTAACCAAAGAATACAACGACAAAATCGACTCCCTCTTCAAAGAAAAAGAAACAGAAATTATGCAAATTTAAGCCAAACTCAAAAAGTTTGTGCTAAGATAGTTATATGAACACAGTTTTAGGCGTTTTTGTTGGCATATTAGCTTTAATGTTTCTGATCGTGGCGCATGAGTTTGGGCATTTTCTTGTTGCCCGGAGGAACGGCGTCCGGGTCAAAGAGTTTGGCATCGGCTTCCCGCCGCGCGCCGCCGCTTGGCTCCACGTCCCGCCCAAAAAACCCGGCACAAAAGGGAAGAACGGCAAGTGGACTTGGCGCAAGCTCAAAAAGTCTGAGTGGGCTAAAGACCAAAAATCCCTCGTTTTCTCACTCAACTTCTTACCTATCGGCGGCTTCTGTTCCATGGACGGCGAGTCGGACGACGACCCTCGCCCCGGAACCTTTGGCGCCGCCTCTTACTGGCGCAAGACCAAGATTCTCTTTGCCGGCGTCACCATGAACTGGCTCGTTGCCTTTGTCATCTTGACCATCCTCGCCTGGACCGGGCTCCCCGCTCTCGTCGAGCACCAATTCACCATCCCCTCCGACGCACGCCTCTCCGCCGAGACTCCCGTTGTCGTCACCGAAATCCTAGCCGACTCCCCCGCCGCGGCCGCTGGGTTCCAAACTGGCGATGAGTTTATTGACTTCCTCACCTCCGATGACGTCATCGAGTATAATAATTCCCACGCCGGCCAGACCGCGGCTTATCTCGTCCGCCGCAGCGGAGAAGAAAAGACCCTTACCGCCACGCTAAACACTGAGGATTCCGACTATCTCCTCGGGATTACCATGTCTCTTGGCTCTACTATCACCCGCTACTCTTGGTCTGCGCCTCTCGTTGGCGCCGGACTCACCGTCCAGCTCACCGGCGAGACTTTCAAAGGCCTCGGCCATCTCCTTGTCTCGCTCGTCTCTGGCGCCGCGCGCCAAGTCTCCTCCGATGCTTCCGTCCGCGCCGAAGGTCGCGACCAAGTCTCATCCGCCACCGCTGGCGTCTCCGGTATTGTTGGGATTGTTGGCAGCTTCTTCCCCTACGCTCTCTCCGCCGGTCCCACTTACGCCCTCCTGCTTGCCGCCGTCATCTCCATCTCTCTCGCCTGTATGAACGTCTTGCCCATCCCTGCGCTCGACGGTGGTCGCTGGTTTTTGATTACCCTCGCCCGCCTCAAACACAAAAAGCTCGCCAAAGACCGCGAGCAAGAAATCGTCGCCCGCGCCTTTATCTTCCTCCTGATTCTCATGGCCCTTATCACCGTCGTTGATATTATTCGTCTATTCTAGCGGAAGGATCAAATGCCCAAGCGCCCCACCAAACCCAAATCCCAAAAATCCCAAGCGCCCCAGCGCCCGCTTTCTCCTCGCGCCCGCTTTCGCCAGATCTTGTCCATCCTCCTACTCCCGCTCTGGGTCTTCATCGCGCTCTATGGCGCGCAATTCTTCCTGGCACTCGTTCTCTCCCGCTTCATCTCTTACGACACTCTCCTAACCCCGCTCTGGTCCGCCATCTACTCCGCCCTGGTCTATCTTCTTGCCCTCGCGCTCATCATCTTCGTCCCGACTAAGCTCTTCAAGGTCTGGCGGACGTCCCCCGAAGAGCTCGGGCTCGCCGGCCTCCCCACTTGGACGGATCTTGCGCTTGCTCCCGTTGGGCTTGTTGTCTCGCTACTACTCGGGACGGGGCTCATCTACCTCTTTAGCCTGCTCTTCCCAGATATCGACCTTACTCAGTCCCAAGATCTCCTTGGCTTCGCCACCTTAACCTCAAATCTCGACCGGCTTCTCGCTTTTGTCTCACTCGTAGTTCTGGCGCCCATGGCAGAGGAGCTGATTTTTCGCGGTTGGCTCTATGGCAAACTCCGCGGCAAGCTCCCCGGCCAGCTCTCGCTCCCGCTCGCCATGCTCCTCGTCTCCGCCCTCTTTGGTCTCGTCCATGGCCAGTGGAATGTCGGGCTAACTGTCTTTGCTATGTCGCTTGTCTCTTGTGCCTTCCGAGAAATCACCGGCACCGCTTACGCCGGCATCCTCCTCCATATGCTAAAAAACGGCGTTGCTTTTGTATTATTATATGTTTTTATGATACAATAACGGTATGACTTTAGATGATTATCGTAATGAACGTTTAAGAAAACTTGAAGAGATCCGCGCGCTCGGTATCGACCCTTACCCGGCCAAATCCTTCCGCGACACGCCGGTTTCCGCCGTCGTCGAGAACTTCTCCGAGCTAGAAGGCAAGACCGTCACCATCGCCGGCCGTCTCACTGCCATCCGCAGCTTTGGTAAGCTCGCGTTCTTAAGAATTAGAGATGCCTCCGGCGAAGTTCAAATCTTTTTGGCTCAAAAAGATTTAGAAAATAAAACTTTATTTAATACCGAGCGCTTAAAACTCCTCGACACCGGCGACTTCATCGAAGCCACCGGCACAGTGGGGAAGAGCAGCACCGGCGAGATTTCCGTTTTTGCGCCGGCGGTCCGTCTGCTGGGCAAATCCCTGCGTCCGCTTCCCGGCCGCGACGGCTTCTCCAACAAAGAGGAACGTTTCCGCCGCCGCTATGTCGACATGAACGTTAATCCCGAAGTCCGCGAGCGCCTTGTCCGCCGGAGTAAGTTCTGGCAGGCTACGCGCCAGTTTATGCTCGGCCACGGTTTTGTCGAGATCAACGTCCCCGTTCTTGAGCATACCACCGGTGGCGCCGACGCCAACCCCTTTGTTACCCATATGGACGCTCTCGATGAAGATTTTTATCTCCGCATCTCCCACGAGCTTCCGCTCAAACGCCTCCTCGGCGGTGGTTTTGAAAAAGTCTTTGACATCGGTCCGCGTTTCCGCAACGAAGGCATCGACGACGAGCATCTGCCCGAGCACATCGCCTTTGAGTCCTACGCCGCCTACGAAAACTACGAAGACGGCATGGCCCTCTACGAAGAGATGATCAAATACGTCGCCCGGGAGACTTGGGGGACGCTCCAGTTCCACGTCTCCGGCTTCGACATCGATCTAGACAATGGCGGCCAGCCTTGGTCCCGCATCAAATACGCGGACTTGCTTAGAGACAAGTTTAACGTCGACGTCTTCCACCCCGATAGGACCCAGCTCTGCCAGATTCTCCGCGACGAGTTTGCTAAGTCCGAGGATAAAAACGATTCCGCCGCTAAGAAATCTCTCGAGCACACCCTTGAGACCGCCTCCACCGCCCACCTCATCGACCACGTCTGGAAACTCATCCGCAAGACTTCCGCCGGCCCGTACTGGCTCATCGAAGAGCCGCTGGAGCTCTCACCTCTCGCCAAAAAACACGCCGAAAATCCCCTCGTTACCGAACGGTTCCACCCCATCATCGCCGGGACAGAGATGGGCAACGGCTTTTCCGAGCTCAACGACCCGCTGGACCAGCTCGCCCGCTTCCAGGCCCAACAAGCCGCCCGTGACGCTGGCGACTCTGAGGCCATGATGCTCGACACCGATTTTGTCGAGATGCTTGAATACGGCATGCCGCCCGCCTGTGGCTGGGGCAACAGCGAGCGCAACTTCTGGCTCCTCGAAGGCGTCTCCGGCCGCGAAGCCGTCCCCTTCCCCCTCATCAAATCCAAATAATTTCCCCGTTTCTATTTTGCTTATGCTATAATATATAATATATGGCAAACAAAGTTATGATAATCGGTACGGGCAATGTTGGCGCGAGCATTGCCTACGCGATGATAAACCAGCGCACCGCAGTTAACGAACTTGTTTTAGTCGACATCAATGCCGACGACGCCGAGGGAGAGGCCATGGATCTCCGTGACGCTCTCGCCGTCTCCCCCAGCTACCTCAAGATCAAGTCCGGCACCTACGCCGACGCCCGCGGTTGCGACATCATCGTCATCACCGCCGGTGCCAACCAAAAGCCCGGAGAGACTCGCCTTGACCTTTTGAAGAAAAACGCCGGCATCTTCAAGCCCATGATTAAAGAAATCATGAAAAACGGTTTCCGCGGCATCTTCCTCGTCGTGTCTAATCCTATGGATGTCCTGACCTATCTTACCTGGAAATACTCCGGCCTGCCCAGCGACCACGTCATCGGCTCCGGCACCGTCCTTGACTCCGCCCGCCTTCGCCTCAAAGTCTCCGAGAAGCTCAACATCCACCCCAAGTCCGTCCACGCTTACCAAGTCGGCGAGCACGGCGACTCGGAGTTTGCTCTCTGGTCTACCGCCAACGTCTGCGGCCAGCCTGTCTCCACCATGCTCTCCGCCCCCACGCTCGACGCGCTCGAAGATTACGCTCGTAACGAAGCCTACGAAATCATCGCCAAAAAGGGCGCCACGCATTACGGCATCGGCGTCTGCGTCACCTACATCATCAACGCCATTTTGAACGACGAGCGCCGCGTCCTCTCCGTCTCCAGCTTTGACGACGCCGCCGGGCTCTTTATCGGCTTCCCGACCGTAGTCGGTCGCCGCGGCGCTATCAAGCGTATCGACGTCCGCCTCTCCGAAGAAGAAGGGATTAAATACCAGCGCTCCGTCAACACCCTCAAAGCCGCTATCAAATCCCTAAAATAGCGTATAATTAGGTTATGAGCGCCAACGATTTTTACTTCAAATCTGCCAACTTCAATTATTATCTCGACAAGACCGCCAAGGGCACTTCCGCCATGCACGTCCAGGAGGAGCTGACCGCCGTCTTCCCCGAGACTGACCAAAACCACGGCATCGAGCGTTGTCTCCCCACTCACTACCGCGACGTCCGCACTCTCGACTCCTCTAGCTTTTCCGTCTCCCGCGCCGGCACGTCCGAGCCTTACAGCACTTATGATAACGAAGATTTGCTCTGCTTCCGTATCGGCTCCGCCAGCTCCTACGTCCACGGCGAGCAGACCTACTCCATCTCCTACAATCTAGAAAACGTCATCCTCCAGCCCGACAACTCCGAGAACCAAGAGCTGTATTGGGATACCAACGGCACCGGCTGGAGTCAACGCTTTGACTCCCTCACCACCACGGTCCACCTTTCTGACTCCCTCCTCTCCGCCTTCACCGGCGACACGTCCTGCTATGTTGGCGTCTACGGCATCGGCGGCACCGAAGCCACCTCCCGTTGCCAGACCTTCGTCGGCCACATCGACTACGCCGACGGCACCGCCACGGAAAGCTACCTTCCCGACACCATCACCTTCTCCGCCCAAAATCTCGCCGCTAGAGAGACCCTTACGCTCAACCTCGCCTTTGCGCCCGACACCTTTGTTGTCCCTAAAGATTATTCCGCCTACTACGTCGCCGGCGGCGTCGCGCTCGGCACTCTCGCTCTCATCATCGCCAAATTCCGCGCCGGCAAAAAGATGAAAGCCCGCAACGCCGAAAAAATCTCCCTCGCCAAGTCCCCTAAGCCCGTCCAGTATACTCCGCCTGCCGACCTCTCCGTTGCCCAGGCCAACGCCGTCTGGCTCAACCACGGCTATGCCGACACCAAAGTCGCCTCGCTGATGGAGCTCGCCGTCCGCCACCACGTTGAGCTAGAAAAAGTAGAAAAGGTCTCCAAGCTCCTCAAACGCAAGTCCAACGTCTGGAAAATCCACTGCAAATCCCTCTCCGGCATCTCCCGCGAACAACAAGTCGTCCTCGACATTCTAAACGGCGGCACTCGCGCCACAGACGGCGACATCATCGAGGTCAAGACCCAAAAATACTCGTCCAAGCTCGAACGTCTTAGCCGTGAGTTTACCACCGACATCGAAGCCGACCTCCGCGGCAAAAACCTCTTTGAGGGCAAGAAAAACCAACATCTCTCCTTCCTTGCCGCCAGATATAATAAATACGAAGAACGCACCCTTAAGGGTATCGAAGCCTCCAACTATCTCGACGGTCTCGAAGAATATCTTAAGCTCGCCGAGACAGAACGGATTAAGTTCCTCCATTCCGTCAAGTCCGCCGACACCTCTCCGCAAGGCATCGTCCGCCTCTACGAGAAGCTTCTCCCCTACGCCATCATCTTCAAATGCGAAGATTCCTGGCTCGCTGAGCTCCAACAATACTACCAAATGCCCGACGTCTCCGAGCCGGATTGGCTCATGGCGGGCTACATTATGTCCAGCTCAGACTTCCGCGCTTTCCGCGCTGCTACTGCCTCGTCCATTTCTTCCGCCACGGCCATGGAAGCCTCCAGCTCCTCCGGTTCGTCCGGTGGTGGCGGGGGTGGTTTCTCCGGCGGCGGGGGTGGCGGCGGCGGAGGCGGCGGCTGGTAGACCGCCCGAGAAAAACTCTCGCAAGAAAAATCCCCGATTCTTCGGGGATTTTGAGACATCGCTTACAAGCCAAATAATCTATCGATAAAAGTTTTGTCGTTGCTTGCTGCTGGCTCGTCCGGCTCGTTTAAGCCAAACAAATTACCAAAGATCATTCCGCCCGTCCCGACGCGCTCGCCATTGTGGTCATAGCCCAGCGTACGCATCGCGTCAAACGTTTTGCCGCCGGTCTCGTCGCGCACGCAACCGTGATATCTCGCCCACTGCGCGGCTTCGTGCGGGTCGTCAAACGATTCGCTTTCGCCAGTATTGATGTCTCTTAAAGCGTACTTCTTCCCAAACACATACTCGCCCCCTTTCTGTGTATTGTTCTAGAACGGATTTATTTTACTGTTTTTGCGCCGTCTTTGCAAGCAAAAGCTCGATAAACTCTTTGACTTCCTTTAGTCCCTTATTCTTGTCCGCCTCCACTCGCAACTCTTCGTCGTCCAAAAACGCCAGACTCTTTGCCT
Organism: Candidatus Saccharimonadota bacterium; assembly: GCA_017460225.1. GTDB lineage: Bacteria > Patescibacteriota > Saccharimonadia > Saccharimonadales > Saccharimonadaceae > Nanosyncoccus. The sequence continues at coordinate 68,284 of JAFUBM010000019.1, read as the reverse complement.
GCCGATACACCGCCCCAGCGATATCTATCAGCTTCGCCTCGTCATACTCCTTCGGGTTGTCAAACTCCAGTACCTTGTCGTAAACTTTCCCCTCTTCGTCCGGATTAACAAACAAGATGTGTCCCCGCGTTACCGCATATTTCCGGTATGTCGGGGAATTGTTGAGCAGCAACTTATAGAACCCCAGCTGCAAGCTATATTTATATAGCGAGTCCACCGACCCCCACTTTTCCTTGTGGTATTTTCCCGTCTTAAAATCATAGATCTCTATCGTCTTGGCTTTCTCGTCGATTTCTATATGGTCGAGCTTGCCCGTTGCCGGGATATCGCCAATCTCAATATGCTCGCTATATAGATTGACTTCTGCGCGCGAATTTTCGGCGCGGAGCAAACTTCCGAACTGCGCCAGAGAAATCTTTAGCGCTTGCTCGCCTTTTTCTAACAAGTATTTCACGTCTTTCTCTGTCAAATCTGCTTTTTCCGCCTCCCCGCGGTAAAACGCCACTGCCTCCTCATCGGAGATTTTTTCGCGCGTAATCCGCTCAAACGTCGCGTGGACTAGCGTCCCAAACACCACATTTTCCGTTGCCGGCTCCTGTGGCGCGCGGAGGACTTTGTTCGCGTAGAAGCTCATCGGCCCGCCATAAGAAATATCGATAAAGCTCGTCAAATCGCTCGCCGTTAGCTTGTAGTTTTCCATCCTCGCAGTCAAAATCGGTCTCAGCTCCGGCGTCAGTTTTGCGTAGGCGCTGCGCCAAGTCTTCCTCAAGTCCACCGTCTTCCGGATCTCCGAGAGGTCTTCGTAATGTTGTTTGACCTTGTATTTTCCGTCCGGCGTAATATACGGAGAAATCACGTTCCCCTCGCCGTCTTCGTACTCCGCGAGATAATCCAGCCGTTTTGGACTCTTCCCGGCAAAATCTTTCAGACTGTTAGAAATCATCAAAACTCGCTTGGCTCGCGTTAGCGCCACAAAGAACAGTCTTAACCGTTCGTCGTCCGTTGCCATCGTGTGCCTAATCTGCACCATATTTTTTGGTAAAAACAGCATATCGTTGTTGCCCTTGCTCCCGCCCCAAGCCATATTGTCCGCCGCCACAACAAAGACGTATTCATACTCCAGCCCCTTGCTCTTGTGCGCCGTCACAATTTGGACCGCATCCGCACTATCGCGATACGGCGAAGTGTTGGTCAGCTCCTTCTTGGCATCCTGATAATCCTCCACTAACATAACCAAATCTTTGAGTCGCAGGTTCTTTTCTTTTGTGTGGCTCAAAATCGCTTCCTTCAGCACCGCCAGGTTCTCATACAGCTCAAACGTCTCATATTCTCCCTGCTCCGCGTCATAATACTCGATAAACGGCGACCTAAACTCTCGTCGCCCCCGGAGCAGTGCCCCCTCTTTTGAGACCTCTCCGCTCTCGCCCGACTCCGTCGGCATCTCGCTCGGCAGCCTCACCGCTACCGTCCCCACGAGATAATCCAACATCAGCTCCAGCGGCGTGTCAAAGCTCTTCACCGCGAGCGTCGCCAGGAACTCTCCCAGCTCTCTCAGCTTCGGCGAATCCGCTTTCAGGAGATAATCCAGCCCGCGTTTCTTATCTTCCTTTGCGCGGTAGATACAAGAGACCGCCTCTGCCGCCGGCACTCCCCAAAAAGGGAACGCCAAGATTTCCAGCAGTCTAGACGAGACGTTTCTGCCCCGTGCCAAGTCGTCGATAAACTTCGCCAGCGTCAAGATTTCCGCCAGCCGTGGGTCCTCTAGGACGTTCTCACGCTTCTCGTAAGCGATGTTGATTTTTCCACTCTCTTTTAGAAACGGTAGTAGCGGTGCGATGTATTTATGCTTCCGGGTAATAATAGCAATTTCTTTCTGCGGCACGCCCGCCTTGATTAGCTTCTCAATTTCTTGCGCCACCCAAGCATATTCTCCGTCGCTCGTCAAAAACTCATGCCGGGCAATCTCCGCCCCCTCCCCCTTAAACGCTTTGAGCGTCTTTGCCACGTGTTGTTTTTTGGCAAAACTATCATTGATTTGCCCCGCGATGCGCCGCGACAAGTCAAGAATCTCCTGGTTGCTCCGATAATTTTCCTCCAGGTTGATCACTTTCGCCCCGTAATGTTGCTGGAAAGTTAGCAGATTCGACGCGTCCGCCCCCTGGAACTCAAAAATCGCTTGATCATCATCGCCCACCGCCATCACGTTTGGCTCGTCATAATCCGTCAATAGTTTGATTAACTCAAACTGGCTCGGGTTTGTATCCTGGAACTCGTCGAGGAGAATATACTGGAACCGCTCCTGCTCCGTCAGCCGGAATCCCTTGTCTTTGCGTAGAATCTCAATCGCCTGCTCAATCATATCAGAAAAATCATACAGCCCCTCTTTTTCTAACCGTTCCGTATAAAGATTAAAAATATTCCCGAGCGACTTCAGCTTCTTGTTTTTGATACGGTCTTTGAGCCGGAAATGTCCCTCGTCGTCTTTCTCAAAATTACTGTTCCGCCAGTCAGAAAGCGGCTTTGCGCTTGGCTTCTCCGCCCCCATCTCTCCGTCAATGATGCGTTTCAGATCCCGTGCCAGGACGTTGGCAATCGGCTCCACCTCCCCCACAATCGGCTCCGGCGAGGTAAACCCCGCCAGAATCTCCAAAATCGGCGTATATGTTGCCTCCACCGCCTCAAAAAACCTCGCGCCCCGCTTTGCGCGCTCCAGAATCGGCGAGATTTCTTTTACCAGCTTCTCAGACAACTTTATGTTTGCTTCGGCCACTTTTATCAAATCGTCCCCTGTCAGCCGCGCGCTCTTTGCGCTACCAATCGTGGACACGATGTCTGCCGTCGTTGCTTTGCGCAGGATGTCCGTCCCCGGCAAGCTTTCCTGGATTTCCTTGACTATCTTATACTGTTGCACTTCGTCAATTTGGGCGTCAAGGTTCCGGTCAAACGTCTCGGCATAATTCTTATATGTGTTCAAAAGATCCACCCCAAACGCGTGATAGGTGTGGATTTCGATTTTCCGCGCCGCTGCCCCCACAACCGAGAGTAGCCTCTCGCGCATATTGCTCGCCCCGTTCTCCGTAAAGGTTACACAGAGGATGTTCTCCGGGTTTGTGTCGGTATTTTTTAGAATATATTCGACTCGGCTCGATAGTAGATGTGTCTTGCCAGTCCCCGGCCCGGCCAGGACCAAAAGTGGCCCCTGGATCGTCTCCACCGCTTCTTTTTGTTTAGCGTTTAGTGGCATCTTTTATCCTCCTTAGACTATCGGTTAAGATTTCCGCTTCGCGCGGCACAAACACGCCCGTCCGCTCAATTTCTCGCGCCGCAAAGACCCCCTCCACGGTGTTCTCGCGCAAAAATCGTTTTATTATCTTTTTCTCTCCCAATTTCCTCGCTCCTCCCGCCGCAAGCAATTCTCCCAGCCGGTAGTTCCGGCTCTCGCGACTACCGCAGGTCAGTACAAAGTCCCCCACGCCGGCGTTCAGTCGCGCCGTCTCCACAAACCCGCCGTTATAGAGCAAGATTTTCTCCGCTTCGCGCACCGCCTGGAAGATATATTCCTTAAACTCCTCGCTCCCGTTCTTTAGCCCCCTGCGCCCAGCCTCTATCGCGTAGATGTTTTTTAGTCCAGAAAGCAGCGCCACGCCCCGCTTGTCCTCTGTCTGGTCAAACGCTACTTGTTGCGTGTTCAAGATTTTCTCGGCCACATCTCCTCCTGCCACGGTCAGCTTCACCCTCTTTCCGCGCAAGATTTCACCAGCAAATCCCGGCCCCGAGATTAGCTCCACATGCGAGAACCGGTTATAAATCGTGAGGTCGATTAGCCCCTTCGTCGCCACAATCAGCGGCTTCTCCCGCTCCGAAGCAGGGAATTGCCCGAGCAGCTTCCGTGCCGCTTCCGCCGGCGCCGCCAAAATCACCGCCTCACCCCATTCCAAAACCTCTTCCAGCCCCCGCTCCGGGAACCGAAACGGGTCAAAAAACCGCGTCGCGTGCCCGCTTTCTCGCGCCAGCTTCCCCAGCGCTCTGCCGTATGCCCCCGCCCCCAAAATCGCTACTTTCATTTTCACCTCCTCTTGACATTTTTTCATAAGTTTGATACAATTTAACCATATTCGAGGATTTCTCGACCGACCCCTTTCGCAAGAAAGGGGAACATTTTTTACGAATACAACTCCAGAAAAGCCTCCCTTATCCTCTTATAGTCCATCTCGTCAATTTTTCCAATTCTTGCATATAACCTCTTTACGCTCATCACCTTAGCCTGTCCAACAATAGCAACCTCATCCACGCCGTTTTGCCTGAAGCTCACATACCAAGAGCCCTCATGCTTCTGCGAAGTAAGCGGGATTGCCATAAAATTGTACCTACTCAATTTTTTATAGACCAAAACCGGCCTCGCAAAAGTTCGACTCTTACCATTCATCTCCGTGCCAATGTTCAACCCTACGCCAGCCCACCAAATCTCACCCTGCGCTGGATTTGGCTGTCGCCCATTTAGATCAAGGTTCGTTTTTACGCTATTCCAATCGCAAAACAGTTTCTTTTTTTCTTCCATGTCCCTCCAAATTTCTTATTCTATTATACCATACGGCCAATAAAAAATCCCCGCTCGTGGCGGGGATTAATTTTTTTGTCGCAGATAATCTAACCGATGCATAATAACAATCCGGTTCGCAGAATTAAGATTTTAATCACAGATAAAACATTACGAATAGTTTACGCTTATAATACTTACAGAAGCTATTTTATTAGCGATTATTCCCACAAGAGTGACGCCTCTCACTTTCATCTGTATCTTATAGACATTGGAACCACATTCAAATGTACGAGTGCCATTATTAGCAATGGCGCCCTCTTCCTCCCAAACGATATTGCCACTCGCTCCAAGCATTCTTACATCGGTTACTTGACCACCATACGGATTTGCTACGGAACAAGTTATATAACGATGTTGTCCAGCTCCAGCAGTAGTTACGTCAGTATAAATACCATTAATCGTAACATTGGACTCCGTGGCGGCAAAAGCTACAGCCTGCAACGCAATGGCAACCACTAACACGATAGCCACGACAAAAATAAATTTCTTCGCATTGATTTTCATTTCATTTATACCTCCTATTTCTTAGAAATCCTCTGCGACCACCAAATTATAACATACATTTTACTTTTATGCAATAAAATTACACAAAATACATACCGCCACGTTGACATTCATATCTATATTTATTAAAATAAAATCATGAGACCCAAAACAAAAAAATACACACAAAAACAACTGCTTATCATCTCGCTATTGACTCTTGCTATTGCAATAATAATTATAGAGATTATTTACCCACATATCAAATTCTTATGCCAAATGTCCGGTTCGCCAGAAGAAATCCTCAATCCGACACTTTTTTCAAAAACATTAATCTACATAAGCATCGATACGATTTCGTTTTTCTATTTGTCCATAATGAGCACTTTTATAATCGCAAAAAACATCCTCCATCAAAAAATATCTAAAGAGAACATTTTATTCTTTTTCATAACATTCTCATTTTGCGTAATCCATTTTCTTGTCGGCAAACTAGTCCTTAATTAGACACCCAAGATACTCCATTTTTGTGTTATAATAACATATTATGAACATCTGGCAAGAGCTGCAAAAACCTATCCTCGCCCTCGCCCCGATGGAAGGCGTCACCGACGCGGCCTTTCGTGCCGTCGTTGCCTCCGCTGCCCGTCCGGATCTCTTTTTCACGGAGTTTACCAACGTCTCCTCCTTTGCTAGCGAAAAAGGTCGTCACGATGCGCTCGACCGCCTCAAAATCACCCCCACGGACACTCCGATTATCGCTCAAATTTGGGGCAAAAACCCCGACCATTTTTCGGAGCTCGCCGCCGCGCTGAAAAATCTCGGCTTTGCCGGTATCGACCTCAACTTTGGTTGCCCCGACAAACATGTCAACAAAGCCGGTGGCGGCGCCGCTATGATTAAGACGCCAGACCTCGCCGTAGCCTGCTATCGCAACGCCGTAGCCAGCTCCAACGGACTTCCTGTCTCGGTCAAAACCCGCCTTGGCTTCTCCTTCGTTGATGAATATCAGACTTGGCTTCCTACCATCCTCAAAGAACATCCCGCCGCGCTCACCGTCCATCTCCGCACTCGCAAAGAGATGTCCAAAGTCCCGGCGCACTACGAACTCATCCCGGAGATTCTCCAGCTCCGCGCCGAGTACTCCCCCGAGACCAAGCTCCTCATCAACGGCGACATCAAAGACCGCACCGTCGCGCTCCAGCTCTACGAAAAATATCCCGAGCTCGATGGCTTTATGATTGGCCGTGGTATCTTTGAGAATCCTTACTGCTTTGCGCAGGACAACCACCAGCCCTCCCGCTCCGAGCTCCTCGCTCTGCTCAAGCTTCATCTCGATCTCTACGCTAAATATAACTCAGGCAAATCTTTCGAGCCGCTCAAACATTATTTCAAGATTTACGTCCGCGACTTCCCCGGCGCCTCAGACTTACGCGCCAAAATGATGGAATGTAAAAACATTGCGGAAGTTAAAACAATCTTAAAAACAGTTTAATTTTTAGGCGGCGGGGAGGAAGGTTCGTTTTGGGGGTGTCCGGAGGTTACGACCGAGGATTAAGGCCCCGGAGCCCCGTAACGACGGGCGCGAAGGAGGCCGGCCCCCAAAAGGAACTTCCGACCGCAAGCCCCAAAAATTAAACCATTCTACTCATGATGGTAGTGCGAGCCGTGGCTAATCTCCTGCGCCCGATATATCTGCTCCGCCACCACCAACCTTGCAATCATATGCGGCATCACCAGCTTTGAGAAGCTCCAAACAAAGTTTGCCTTCTCGCGCACCTCCGGCGCCACGCCATACGCTCCGCCGATAATGATCACGACTTCTCGGCTGCCGTTAAACTGCGTTTCTAGTAGCTCCGCAAACTCCGGCGAAGAAATGTTTTCGCCCCGCTCATCGCAGAGGATCACAAACTGGTCCCCCTTAAACGGCCAGACGCTCAAATAATCGTCCAGCTTCTCCCCCTCATAAAACTTAAACTCGTAGTCAAACGGCTTCCGACACCGCTTCTGATAATCCTTAATGATCCAGCCGTATTCCCCCGAGTGTTTTTTACCCCCAGCAATAATAGTAATCATACTTTACAATTTTACCATAATCTGCTACAATGTTTCAAGTTACCAAAGACAGCGACGGGAGCGTCGTCCGGCCATCGCGTCGGGCCAGTCTCCTTAAACCCCCACGTCGCCGAGGAAATCTTTCTCTTTTTACGAGTTGGTAACGGTGTTTAACAATTCGCAGATTTAATTAAAAAGGAAACTAAAATGGCTATCTCAAAGGATAAAAAATCCACTTTAGTTGCTGATTTGACTGAACTGCTTTCGAGCGCCAAGGCGACCGTCTACGCTCGCTACCAAGGTTTGACCGTTGCCGAGCTCCAAGAGCTCCGCAAAGCCGCCCGTGAAGCGGGAGTAAAAATCAAAGTCGTCAAAAACCGCCTCGTTCGCGTCGCGATGAACGAAATCGCCGTCTATAAAGACACGGACACGACCGGTCTCACCGGCCAACTCCTCTATGCGGTCTCGGATTCCGACGAAGTCATGCCGGCCAAGGTCCTTGCGACCTTTGCCAAGGACCACGAAGCCCTCGCCCTCGCGGGCGGCTTCTCCGACCTCGGTGCCGCTCTTTCCGAAGACGAAGTCAAGGCGCTCGCCTCGATGCCGTCCAAGAACGAGATGATTGCCCAGGTTGTCGCAACCTTGCTCTCGCCGATAAACGACGTCGTTTCAGCAACTGCAAACTCCTTGTCTGGAATTATCTCCGGCCTGGAAAATAAATAAGAAAGGAACTATCATGGCTGATATTAAGAAACTCGCTGAGGAACTCGTCAACCTCACCGTTCTCGAAGTCAACGAACTCAAGAACACCCTAAAAGACGAATATGGCATCGAGCCGGCTGCGGCCGCCGTTGCTGTCGCTGCTGCTCCTGCTGAAGGTGCCGCTGCTGCCGATGAAGGTAAGTCCGAATTCGACGTCGTCCTGAAAGACGCCGGCGCTCAGAAGATTGCCGTCATCAAAGCTGTCAAGGAAGCTACCGGTCTCGGTCTTGGCGAAGCCAAGGCTATCGTCGATGGCGCTCCTGCTACCGTCAAAGAAAAAGTTAAGAAAGACGAAGCCGAAGCCCTCAAGAAATCTCTCGAGGAAGCTGGCGCTACCGTCGAACTCGCCTAGTTTAGTCTATATCAACCATCTGCGAATTGTCCAAAGTCCCCTCTGCCTAGAGGGGACTTTTTGGTCTACTCCCTTTTGTCAAAAATACAACATTTTTTCACTCACCCCATATTTTTTCGTGGAAAACTTTTCCAAATCTTCCTTGACATAAACGCCAGCGCGGTATAATATAATATCAGTACTATAACAAAAATAGACAGGATGCGAGGTGATGTCTGAACTACCAGAAAAACAAATCAAGCGTCTCCGTGCTCTTATCCAAGACGCCGAGACAAACTTAGCTGCCGCTAAGGAACTTTTGAACTCTGTCCTTGGTGATGGCGATATCATCACCGCTCCTCGCGATACCGTCGTCTCTGACCCAGACGGGAAGATTATCGAAGGCGTCTTCGACGGCTCGATTATGATTGGTCCCGATGGCAAGAATTACCCCGTCCCCGCCAACTACGCTTCTAAGTCCAAGCTCGTCGAGGGAGACCTCATGAAGCTGACGATTACCCCCGATGGCAAGTTCCTCTATAAACAAATCGGCCCGGTTGAGCGCAAGACCGTTATCGGCACCCTCGTCCACCACGACGACAAATATTACGTCGAGGTCTCTGGCCGTGAGTATGAGATTCTTTACGCTTCCGTCACCTATTTCCACCTCAAAGAAGGCTCCCAAGTCTCCGTCATCATCCCTGCCAACAACGCCGACGCCCAATGGGCTGCCGTTGAAGCCGCTCTATAATGCTCGCTCTCTATCGCAAATATCGCCCCCGCTCCCTCGCGGAAGTTATCGGTCAACCCCAGGTTACCGAGCCGCTTTCTGCCGCTCTCAAGTCCGGCAAGCTGTCGCACTCTTATCTCTTTACCGGCCCGCGCGGTTGCGGTAAGACCTCCGTTGCCCGGATTCTTGCGCACGAGCTCAACGGTTTCCCCTACGAGCTGGAGGATTCTTATCTCGACATTATCGAGATTGACGCGGCCAGCAATACCGGAGTGGACAACATTCGCGACCTCCGAGAAAAAGCGCTGATTGCTCCCTCAGAAGGGAAGTACAAGGTTTACATCATCGACGAAGTCCATATGCTTTCCAAGCCCGCGTTCAACGCCCTGCTTAAGACGCTCGAAGAGCCGCCAGCGCACGTAGTCTTTATTCTCGCCACGACAGATCTTGAAAAAGTCCCGGTCACTATCACTTCCCGCTCCCAAGTCTTCCGCTTCCGTCTCGCTAGCGCCGAGACGATGTTCTCTCACCTCCGCTCCATCTGCGATGCAGAAAAAATTAAAATCTCTGATTCCGCGCTCCGGGTTATCATCTCCCGCGGCGGGGGTTCTTTCCGCGACACACTCTCTCTCCTCGACCAAATCTCCACCGTCTCCGATGGCAAATCCGAGCTCTCCGAGTCTACCATCGCTAATCTCCTCGGTCTTCCGCTCGACTCCACAGTCTCCGACTTACTCTCCGCCTACGCCTCCGGCAACGCTACGGCTCTAACTTCCACTCTCAAATCTCTTCTCTCCGAGGGTCTAAAGCCCGAGTCTCTCGCGGAAGCTTTGATTGCCAAAATCATCTCCGCTCCCTCGCCCGCGCTCCTCCCGCTCCTAGAAAAGCTTCCCTCCGTCTCCGCCCCCTTCCCAGAAGCCAAACTCCTCGTCGCGCTCCTATCAGACCTTAAGTCAGAAAACAGTTCCGGCTTATGGCGCGGGTCGGCCAGTTCTTCCGAAGCGACTAAAGAAAATTCACGGATTTTTAGCGGAGAGAACGGTCAAGGGCAAAACGTGGCCGGTGCTACCCGAACGGCTTTGCCCGCAGACCGCCTGAACGACGCTGAAAATCCGACTGAATTTTCCCTAGCGAGGAAGAATCTGCCGACCGCAAGCCCCAAAGCCGGAACCACGCTTACCTCTGCATTACAACAGCAGCTCGCCAAATGCACCATCCAAGAATCCCCCGACGCTATCCATATTTACCCAAAGCAAAACGTCACCAAGCTGATTCTGTCTCGCGAGAACAACCAAGAGCTATTGCGAGCTTATTTCGCCAAACCCTTCGTTATCCACAGCCCCGCTGACGCTCCCGTAGAAAAATCGCCAGAAATCCAGGCAATTTCTGATATAATGGGTAATGTAACGGAGGTAAACACTAACCAAGATGGAGGAGTCCCCTTCTAACGCCAGTTCTGGCCGCGTCCCGCCCCAAGATCTAGTCGCGGAGAAGTCCTTGCTCGGAGCGCTGCTGCTCTCCGACGCCGCTTTTCCGGATGTCCTAGAAATTGTCAAAGCCAAAGATTTTTACGACCAGCGCCATGAGAAGATTTTTGCCGCCTTTGTCTCGCTTTATCAACACCACCGCCCGATTGACCTTTTGACCGTCACGGCCGAGCTCCGCGCCGCCAAAGCGCTCAAATCCGTCGGCGGGGCAGCCTATCTTACAGAGCTCACCAATTTTGTCCCCACCGCTTCTCACGCTCAGGCTTATGCAGACCTTGTAACTAAGTGCGCCGTCCGTCGCCGGCTCATCCAAGCCGGAACCAATATCGCCGAATCCGCCTACGAAGAGGGGGCAGAAATCCCCGACCTCTTAGGTAATGCAGAAAAAGCCCTCTTTGAAGTCTCAGACAAAACCACCAAAACCGAATACGTCGCGCTCGAATCGCTCCTTGCCGACGCTTTTGACCGTATGGAAGAGCTCCATCGCAACAAAGGTGCGCTCCGCGGTCTTAAAACCGGCTTCCGCGACCTCGACAAAATCACCGCCGGCTTCCAAAAGGGAGACCTAATCATTATTGGTGCTCGCCCGGCCATGGGCAAAACCACCTTTGCCGAGAATCTAGCCTACAATGCCGCCACGATCAACCAACGCGGAGTGCTTTTCTTCTCGATGGAGATGGCCAACGCCGAGATCGTAGACCGTATGATTTCTGACGTCTCCGGCGTGGATAACTGGAAAATCCGCACCGGCAACGTCACGGACGAAGATTTTGGCCGTATCGGCGATGCTCTCGGCGAGATGGACTCCGTCCCGCTTTATCTCGACGATTCTTCCGCCATGACTATTCTAGAGCTGCGCAACAAGGCCCGCCGCGCCGCCCATGACCACGATATTGGTATGATTGTCGTTGATTACCTTCAGCTTCTCCAGGGGACCGATCGCTATGCCGGCAACCGTGTCCAAGAAGTTACGGAGATTTCCCGCGGTCTTAAGCAGCTCGCTCGCGAGCTAGAAGTCCCGGTGGTGGCGCTCGCCCAGCTTTCACGTTCCGTCACCGGCCGCGACGACCCGCGTCCGGTCCTCTCGGACCTCCGTGAGTCCGGCTCTATCGAGCAAGACGCCGACATCGTTATGTTCCTCCACCGTGTCGACTATTATAATCAGAACAAGCCAGATTTTGTCCCCACTAACATTACCGAGCTGATTATCGCCAAGCACCGCCACGGCCCCGTCGGCAAAATCGAGCTCTACTTCCACCCCGAGCTCCTGCGCTTTATGTCTCTCGACAAAACCCACGCCGATGACTAAAAATCAAAAAAACCGCTCCAGAGATCCAATCTCCGGAGCGGATATTTGGCGAGGTTTATAACTTGTGGTTGACTTTTAGTCGGCTTAGGTTTATACTAAGTATGGATAAAATGAATTATCGCCTTCGTCTAACGAGGGCGAGTTTCATCTTCAGAGTTAGGCGTAATCGCCCGAGACGAATTTGAATGTTCATCCATTCTACCTCCCTTCTACTCACCAGATTATTACGTACTTGCCTTGTTTTAGCCACAAAGTTATCTATAATTTATTTTACCATAAAGACTTTTTAAAATGGCAAAAAGGGCTTGCGAAACCGCAAAAGCTTTGCTATTATAGAACTGCACAAGTTTATTGAGTCAAAGTTTTGAGAAATCAAAACTGCGTGTACCTATCAATTTGGTTTTTAAGTTAAGCAAATTAGAATTGGCGCCATGAGGAAAGCTGATTGATTTGCTTACTTGAAAAACACGTAAGTTGACTCGATTGACTTGTGCACCCTCGTGGTGCCATTTTTGTAAGCAGTAATTCTTACCAGCTCGCAAACCTTGGCATCCACAGAGGATGCAAAAGCTAAAGAGAGGTAGGAACCATGCAAGACCAGCAAAAATCTTTAACCGTCCGGAAAGGAGCAGACGCTTATCACCTCGGTGATTATATTGGACACTATTGCAATCCGTCTACTGCTAGCATCCGGAAGTCCTTCTATTGTTCACTCGCTTGTCTCGCTCTCTTCCTCCTCTCTTTTGTGATTACGCCTTATCTCATCACAGAAGCTAACGCCTCCCAAGCCGTCGACGCCGCAGTCTCTTGGGCGGCCGTCTCCGTCGAGCTCGACCCAGATTATGCCGCCACCCAAGCTGGCGGTAGCATCTCCGACTCCGACCACGGCAACATTCTGTTCGGCGGTACAACCGGTATCCATCCCTCGACCACTTCCGGCAGTAATATTGGCACCGAAGTCGTCATCAAGAAAACCATCGCTGTCACTACTGAGGGGCAGTATTTCCGTGTCTTCCTTTCCACCAGCGGCGTCGATAGCAACAACCAATACACTAGCGACCTCCAGCACACCGCCGCCAACTCCGGTCTCACCATCCCCACCATCGGCGGCACTTGGGATTCTCCCGTCGCCTTCTCTGATGCTACTTGGGGTTATGCCGTCCCCGGTACTAGCGTCCCCAAATCCGACGGCTCCGCCCAGTCCGACTTTACCCAATCCTCTACCTTCTCTTCCAGCACTCTCGGCATCGAGCTAAACGCCCTCGACCATTCTGCCGTCTACAATCGCGACAAATGGGCTGCCGTCCCAGTCTACGGCCAGTCTCAAGAAATCTGGTCCGCCTCAACCAACAACTCTGCCGGCTTTGGCCCCTCCGGCGACACTAATTTTACGTTCGATGTCTACTATGGCGTCATGATCGACACGGACGTCCTCGCCGGAACATACCAAAACACTCTCGTCTATACCGCCCTTGCTTCCTCCGACGCTCTCGATGCTGTCTCTAGTAACATCTCTCGCAGCCAAGCTTACGTCGCTAACGGCGCTACAGAAGTCTTATCTTTCGATCTCTCGGCCTCCACCGCTGATGTTGTTACTTACGACAAAGTCGAGCTCTATCTCGTTCCTCACGATATTGTCGAGTCCGCCAACTATACCATCACCGATGATGCAGACGACCCCATCCGTGTCGCCGTCTCCGCCGGCACCGCCATCTCGATTACTGTTACTAGTACTAACTTTAGCTTGAGCAATACCGGTGCTATGATTACCTTCACCATGCCCGACCTCACTCCCGCCGGCAATTTATCCGACTCCGCCGACCCAGACCAACACGCCGGCCTCTACGATTTTTGGGTCTCCATCCCAGAATACGGCTATAATTATCTCAGCAAATACACCGACGGTACCAACTTCGTCGCCTCCGCTATTTACGCCGGTCTCCAGTCTAAAGACGCCGCTGGCGACTATTATGTCGACACCATGCAGGGCATCACTAGCGATGTTTGTAAGAACACCAACCGCTGGAGCAACCAAGTTGGTGACAATGCTCGAATTCTTGACTATTCCGGCGCCACCCAGCTCGTCGAAGATATCATGACTACTGCAATCGACGAAGAAACCGGCGAAGAAACCACCATCGTCGACACCGAAGCCACCCTCGCCGCCAATACCGCCACTGGCCTCGGCACTTTCGCCCTTACCGACACGCGTGATAATAACGTCTACCTCGTCCGTCGTCTTTCCAACGGTAGCTGCTGGATGGTCGAAAATCTCCGTCTTGATCTCTCAATCGTCGGCACTCTTACGCCGGCAGACAGCGATCTAGCCGCCGACTGGACGCCAGATGCAAGCACAGTCAAAAACTCCTATACTGGTGCATCGGCCGGTCAGGCTCGTATGCTGGTTGCAAATGGCATAACCTACTATAACTGGTACGCCGCAGTGGCGGAAACTGTAGGGGCTACATTTACGACCGCCACCAGAAGCATTTGTCCTCGTGGTTGGATGCTGCCGACTAGAACGGCACTTAGTGGGGGTACTGCCGGCACTGTTCTGCCATTTTCCGCCCAGGCCTCCGGCTACTACTCTAATTCTAGCGGTTACAACGGCGGATCTTTAGCCTATCTTTGGTCCAGGCAAAGTTATGCCAGCACCACGGCTTACGCTTATAGATACACTAGGGGCACCGCCAACTCCTCTAATTACGAGAAAAAGTCCCCCACCCCCGTCCGTTGCGTCGCTCGCTAACAATTTTCCTCTTGTAAAATCTCGCAAAATATGCTAAAATGCGCTAGATATTACTAACCTAAGGAATCAAATGAGTCGTATCGGAAAACAACCTATCCAAGTTCCGGCAGGAGTGACAATTACGGTCGGCGAAACGGAAATTACCGTCGCTGGACCTAAGGGTTCGCTCAATGTTCCGGTTCAGAAAAACACTCAGACCGCCGTCGAAGGCGACAAAATCGTCGTTACTCGCACGGACGACGAGCCCGAATCTCGCGCTTGGCACGGTCTCCAAAGAGCCTTGTTAAACAACGCCGTCATCGGCGTCACCAAAGGCTTTTCCAAACAACTAGAAATCAACGGCGTTGGCTTCCGTCTCCAAGGCGGCGGCAAACAAATTGAGATGGCCCTCGGCTTTTCTCATCCCGTTAAATACACCGCCCCTGACGGTATCGACCTCAAAGTCGACAAGATGAACATCACCGTCTCCGGCATCGACAAACAAAAAGTCGGCCAGGTCGCGGCAGAAATTAGAAGCCTCAAGAAGCCTGAGCCTTACAAGGGCAAAGGTATCAAGTACGTGGATGAGCAAATCCTCCGCAAGGCTGGAAAGGCAGGGAAGAAATAATATGAAAGCTATTTTCCGCGCAAATCGTACCCGCGCTAAAATCCACGGTACCGCCGAGCGCCCACGCCTCAGCGTCAACATCTCAAACAAGCACATTACCGCCCAGCTCATCAATGACGACAAAGGCGTGACTCTCGTCTACGCTTCTACCGTCGGCACCAAACTCAAGGGCACCAAGACCGAACTCGCCGCCCAGATCGGCGCCGAACTCGGCAAAAAAGCTAAAAAAGCCAAAATCTCCAAAGCCGTCTTCGACCGCGGGTCCAAACTCTACGCTGGTCGGATGTCCGCCCTCGCTGACGCGGCTAGGAAAGAAGGATTGGAGTTCTAATATGCCCGAAACTAAAGAAACCAAAGCCAAAGTTATTAACAAAGCCGGCACCCTCAAAATGTCCGACGCTGTCGCCGCCAAGAAAGAGACGCGCGACATCTCTGGCCGCCGGATGAACCGCAACGGCCGCCGCGACCGCAACCGTGTTAGCGACGCTCCTAAAGAGTTCGACGAGACCACGATCCATATCTATCGTGTCTCCCGCACCGTTGCCGGTGGTCGCCGTATGCGCTTCAAAGCTCTCGTTGCCGTTGGCAACCACAAGAACAAAGTCGGCGTTGCTGTCGCCAAGGGTAACGACGTTACCTCTGCCGTCCAAAAAGCCACTACCAAGGCCAAGAAAAACATGGTAACCTTTGCCATGGATGGCGAGACTATCTGCCACGAAGTCGAGACCAAGGTTACCGGCGCCAACGTCCTGATGAAGCCTGCCGCTCCGGGTACTGGTATTATCGCTGGCGGTGTCGTCCGTTCGATTATCGGCCTCACTGGCGTCAAGAACCTCATCTCTAAGAGCCTCGGCTCGACCAACAAGGTCAACATCGCCTACGCCGTGATTGATGGCCTCCGTGCCCAGACTCCGCGCGCCGAGTGGACCACTACCGTCGCTAAAAAAGCCTCTGCCAAAAAGGAGGATAAATAATGAAGTACAATGATCTAACTGTCAACGCCAACACTCGCCCGTCCCGCAAGGGTCGCGGCATCTCCGCCGGCCAGGGCAAAACCGCCGGCCGTGGTACTAAGGGTCAGAAGGCTCGTACTGGTCATCGCAAGATGCCAAACGGCTTTATGGGCGGTCAACGCGCCATTATGCAGGCCATCCCAAAGCTCAAAGGCTTCAAATCTTTGCATAGCAAGGCAGAAGTTGTCTACACGGATGTCTTGAACGAGCTCTCCGGTAACGTCGACAACTTTGTCCTCGCCGAGAAACACTTTATCTCCAGCCCGTACGTTAAGGTAAAAGTTATCTCTCGCGGCGAGCTCAAGAGCAAAATCGCGCTCGAGACTCAATTCGCTTCCAAATCCGCGGTTGAAGCTCTCAAAAAGGCCGGTGGCTCTTTCAAGAAGACCCCCGTCCCTATGCGCGAAGCCAAAAAAGCCGACGAATAACCGAAAAATAGCCCCTCGGGGCTATTTTTTATGTTATAATATTCGCCAATGGGCAGAACCTTACAGAAACGGAGGATTATTATATGAGAGAAATTTGTCCAAAAGTCAAACACTATATCGAAGCCGAAATCCTACCGCGTTACCGCAAACTCCCCGGACACACCAGCGACCATATTGAACAAGTTATCGCGCGTAGTTTGCGCATCGCTGAAAGCCTAGCAGATGTCGATATCGACATGGTTTACGTCATCGCGGCTTATCACGACCTCGGTCGAGAAATCGACAACGAAACGCATAATAAATGGTCTGGGTATCTATTGCGTCGCGACGCAAAGTTGGCCGAACTTTTCCCGCCAGAAGATATCGAAACTATGGCGCAAGCCGTCGAAGACCACCGTGCTTCGCTCGATCATGAGCCGCGCAGCCTTTATGGCAAAATCGTTTCTTCGGCCGACCGCTCTCACGACATCGAGGAAATTCTTGCTCGCGCTTGGGATTATAACGGCGTTCTTCACCCAAACTACAACGACGACGAACGTTGCGAGGCGGTTCGCCAAATCTTGCGCAAAAAGTATTCGCCCAACGGTTATGCAGCAAACAAAATCTACTTTCTTAAAGACGAATACATTGCATTCTTAAAGAAAGTTGAAGAAATTACTCGCGACCCAGCCGAGTTCAAGAAGCTCCAATTCGCGTTTAATCAATCTCGCAAATCCTAATTCTCCAGCCCTTCAGCTTCAGGCGAAGGGCTTTTTCTGGGCGGGAACGACCCCGCCCAGCCAAAAACAGTTTTCTTTCGACGCAATGTCCAATAGAACAGCAGAAAGCCAAAAACTATTTTTGAGCGAATCCGCATCTCCCCCGATAAAAATAACAACATTCACTAGCGAGTGCGAGTAACCGTAGAGCGAACGCAGTGAGCGATTAGGTGATCGAGCGCGAGCTAGACTGATATGTTGCTATTTTTATAGGGCGGAGGAGGACCAGCGAAAAAATATGTTTTTGGCTTTCTTCGACTCTCCGACCTCAACTATGTCCTCATAAAACCAACTCGAAAGAAAACCATTTTTCTAGATTTTTCGCATAACCTATGTTATTATAGATAAAGTAATTTTACCCGAGGTTCACGATGCATTTCAAAACCATTTTCAAATCCTTCAAGAACAAAGATATGCTCAAGAAATTTTTAATCATCCTGGGCATTTTGTTCGTTTATCGTTTCTTGGCACACATCCCCGTCCCGCTCGGCGAAGCCACCACGCTCCGCGACGCCGTCCATCAAATCATCAACAACTCCGACTTTGGCTCGTTCCTCAACATGATCTCCGGCGGTGGATTAACCAGTTTTAGCATTATTCTTGTCGGGCTCTCGCCATACATCACCAGCTCCATCGTCATCCAGCTATTATCCAAGGCCATCCCCTCTCTCGAGGAGATTTCCCAAGACGGCGAGACTGGTCGCCGCAAGCTTAACCAATGGACCCGCATCTGCTCCATTCCTCTCGCCGTTGTCCAGTCTATCGCCTACTCTTACATTCTCTATCAATCCGTCGTGGCTTCCGCCACTACTGTCCTGCCAGACCTCTCCACTATGGAATGGGTTATCGCCATCACCGCTATGGTTGCCGGCTCCACGCTCCTCATGTGGCTCGGTGAACTGATGACCGAACAGGGAATTGGTAACGGTATCTCCATGTTAATCTTCGCATCCATCATAACTGGCTTCCCGTCCATCTTCGCCAGTCTTTGGGCCACCATCACAGACACTTCCGCTGGTAGCCTCACGCTATTTGGCTGGCTCAACCTCCCAGTCAACCCCACTTGGTTCTGGATTGGTCTCGCTTTCCTCGCCGCCATCGTCCTGATTATCTATATCCTAGTCAAGCTCAACGAAGCCCAGCGTATCATCACCATCAACTACGCCAAGCGTGTCCATGGCAACTCCGCCTACGGTGGCATCCGCTCTATTCTCCCGCTTAAGCTCATCGCCGCCGGCGTCATCCCCGTCATCTTCGCCACGGCTTTTCTCTCGCTCCCAGCGCTTATTGGCCAATTCATCCTATCCAAAAACCCAGACGCTGAACTCGCGCAAAACATCGTTATGCTCTTTACCGCTCCTTCCGCCTCTAACTTCTCCAGCCTCTACCCCCTCGGTCTGACCTGGAAGTGGTTTATCTACCCCGCCTGTTACTTCCTGCTGGTCTTTATGTTTACCTATTTCTATACCAGTATCATCTTCAACACCAAGGAGATTGCAGACAATCTCCAGAAACAAGGCGGCTTCATCGAAGGTGTTCGCCCCGGCCTGCAGACTGCCGAGTATCTTGAGCGCATCATCAACCGTCTCAACCTCTTCGGCGCGCTGTCGCTTGGTCTCATCGCACTTCTGCCGTTTATCTCCGACTTCATCTTCATCCAGACTATGGGTGCTCCGCTCGGGCTCTCGCTCTCCGGAACTGGGCTACTCATCGTCGTCACCGTCGCTCTCGAGAATCTTCGCGCGCTCGACTCTCGCGCCCTCATGGTCACTTACGACGATTTCCAAGCCGACGCGCCCAAAAAAGCGCCCAGAAAACTTTTTAAGAAAAACAAATAATCCCGCACGGGTGGAGGTAATATGCCAAACAAAACTACAAAAACATCGTCCGAGCCCAAGGTCAAACGCTCGCCGCGTCCTAAAGCCAAGCGTCGCGCCACGTCTCGCCCAGACCGTATTGTCGACCAATACCCAGAAACTCCCGCTCCCGAGTCTGGCCTTGACCTTTCCGAGTCCAAGCATCTCTTTGGCAAAATCCTCTTTGGCGCCGTCATCCTAGCCCTCGTCATCTTCTTTGTGAAGACCGGCATCTGGGAATACTACTACTATTCCGGCAAAGAAGGCACGCCTCGCTCCCCCGCCACCGTCGTTGAAGAGACCGAGGAGCTCGACGAGACCGAAGTCACCGCGGAGCAACGCGCCGAATATACCGTCCCAGCCGACCATCCGCGCTACCTTTCTATCGACAAGCTCGGTATCAAAAACGCTCGCGTCCTCAATATGGGGCTCAAAAACAACGGCGAGCTCAATACCCCCGGCAACATCTTTGACGTTGGCTGGTACAACGCTTCGGGCACGCCCGGCTCCGGCCGCACCCTCCTCATCGACGGCCACAACGGCGGCCCCAACATCGAAGGCGTCTTCAAGCATATCAACCAGCTTTTCGAGGGTGATTTGATCACCGTCGAGCGCGGCGACGGCGAAATTTTTACCTACAAAGTCGTCGAAAACAAAGAAATCCCCCTCGCCGAGTCGGACAATTATATGAAAACCGCTCTCGTCTCCGCCGTTCCCGGCGTCGAAGGGCTGACCTTGATCTCCTGCATCGGCGAATGGTCCCAGTCTCGCCAGACTTATCTCTCGCGCCAATTTGTCCGCGCCGTCCGCGTAGAAAATTAACCAAAATCAGTCTTGTAAAATCCTAGAAAATCTGCTAAAATAGCTAGGTAATTTATGGCTAGTCAAAAGGAAGTGATCAAACTCACCGGCAAAGTCGTTGAGGCTCTGCCTCATACTCAGTTTAGGGTCGAACTCGAGAACGGCCATATTATCATTGCGCACATGAGCGGAAAAATGCGCAAAAACTTTATCCGTCTCGTGCCCGGTGATACGGTCGACGTTGAGTTAACCCCTTACGATCTTACAAAGGGTAGAATCAGCTTCCGCCGCTAACTTAGCTTACGAGGCTAAGGATTACATAATAACAACCTTAAAGGAAGGAAAATTTTTTACACTATGAAAGTACGCGCAAGTGTTAAAAAAATCTCCCCTGATGATATTCTCGTCCGCCGCAAAGGTGTGCTCCGAGTTATCAACAAGAAAAAACCTAAGAACAAGCAAAGGCAGGGTTAAGCATGGCACGAATTGCTAGCGTTGTTATCCCCTCCGAGAAACAGATTGAGACCGCTCTCACTTATGTTTACGGTATCGGACCAACAACCTCTAAAGCCATCCTTGCGGAGGCGAAAATTGCGCCTACCACTCGGGTAAAAGATCTCACCGAGGCTGAAGAACAGAAAATCAACGATATTATTTCCGCCAAATATTCCGTTGAAGGTGATCTGAAACGCCTCGTGACCAACAATATCAAACGTCTCAAAGACATTAATTCCTACAAAGGTCTGCGCCACAAGGCCGGTCTCCCGGTCAACGGTCAACGTACCCGTACGAACGCGCGTACGCGTAAGGGTAAAGCGATCGCGGTCGGCGGTGCACAACCTAAAGCCGCCAGCAAAACCTAGGAGTAAATTATGTCTGAAGAAGTTAAAAACACATCTACTGAAGCTCCTGTGGTTGAAGCAGGAACTACCAAAGCCGCTAAAGGTAAAAAGGGTAAACGCATTGTCCAGTCCGGGCAAGTCCATATCCAAGCTACCTTTAACAACACTATTATCAGCGTCAGTGACAAAAAAGGCGAAGTCCTCTCTAGCTCTTCTGCCGGTGCCAACGGTTTCCGCGGGTCCAAAAAGGGTACCGCCTACGCCGCCCAAATCGCCGCAGAAAAAGCCTTGGAGATTGCCAAGAAAGACCACGGTCTCTCTAGCGTCGACGTCTACGTCAAAGGTATCGGCCTCGGTCGCGACAGCGCCATCCGCGCCATCTCTAGCGTAGGCATCCGCATCGACTCCATCACTGACATTACCCCTATCGCGCACGGTGGCGTACGCCCTAAGGGAGAAAGGAAACCGTAATGGCTCGCGATAATTCCCCTATTGTCAAACAATCTCGCCGCGAAGGTTACGCCCTCGCGCCCAAAGCCGCCAAGATTATGGCTAAGAAGAGTGGCATCCCGGGTGAGCACTCTGGCATGCGTTCTCGCTCCCAGAGCCTCTATCTCGTCCAGCTCCGCGAAAAGCAAAAGGTGCGCCGTCTCTACGGTGTCCTTGAAAAACAGTTTGCCAAACTCATGAAAGAAGCTACTCGTGCCGAAGGTCTGACCGGTGAAAACCTGCTTCAGTTCCTCGAGCGCCGCGCCGACAACGCCGTCTACCGTGCTGGCTTTGCGACCACCCGTCGCCAAGCTCGCCAGCTCGTCTCCCACGGCCACTTTCTCTTGAATGGCAAGCGCATCAACATCCCGTCGATTCGGCTCAAGCCCGGCGACGTCCTTGAGGTCCGCCCCAAGTCCGCCAAGTCCGACTATTTCAAGTCCATCGAGGGCACTACCACTCCTCTTTCTTGGATGAAAGCCGACTCCAAAAAACTCAAAATCGAAGTTACCGGTTTACCAAAGCGTGAAGAAGCTGAGGTGGGTATCAACGAACAATTAATCGTCGAGTATTACTCGCGCTAGTAAAAAGGAGAGAAAAAAACATGACAACCAAAGCTATCCACGAAGCCAATCTCGCCGAAGTCAACGACCTCGGAGAAAACAGCGCTGAGTTCGTGATTAAGCCGCTTTACTACGGCTACGGCAACACCCTCGGGAACTCTCTCCGCCGCGTGCTCCTTTCTTCTATCAAAGGTGCCGCTATTACCGCGTTTGCTATCGAAGGCACGACTCACGAATTCTCCGCTATCCCGGGCATCCGCGAAGACGTCGTCGATATCATGCTAAACTTAAAGAACATTCGCTTTAAGCTCCACACCGACGCTCCCGTCGAAGCTACCCTTGAGATCAAAGGCAGCAAGCAGTCCGAAAAAGACGGCGACAAGCGTGTCGTCGCTTCCGACCTCAAGCTTCCGGCTGACGTCGAACTCGGCAACCCTAACCAAGTCATCTGTCACATCGACGATCCCAACTTCACTCTCAAGATGCGTTTTGTGATTGAGTCCGGTCGTGGCTACCTGACCATCGACGAATCCGCCGCTGGCCGGATCCACACCGACATGATTGCGCTCGACGCCGTCTTTACCCCGGTACTTCGCGTTCGCTACAAAGTTGAGAACACCCGTGTTGGCCAAGATACCAACCTCCAGCAGCTCACCCTCACCATCGACACCGACGGTACAATTACCCCGCGTGAAGCTTTTGAGGAAGCCGCTGCCATCCTCGTCAACCAATACCAAGCCCTAGCCGGTTCGACCAAAGTCGAGTCCGCTCCTACCCCGGGTCTAGAAGACGAAGAAGACAATTCTGGTCTCCTCCTCCCGATCGAAGAGCTCGGACTCTCCGCTCGCACCGCTAACGCCCTCGTGAACAACGGAATTAAGAACCTTTCCCAGCTCGTTGGTCTCTCCGAGACCCAGCTCAAGGATCTCAAAGGTTTTGGCTCCAAAGCTCTCGAGGAAGTCAAAGATAAAATAACGGAGTTTACTAAATAATGCACCGCCACGGATATGTAGGCCGCAAGTTCGGCCGAGAAACCGACCAGAGGAAGGCACTCGAACGTGGGCTGATGTGCTCTCTGATCAAATACCAAAGTATTACCACGACTCTCGAAAGGGCTAAGGAAATCCGCCGCCCAGTCGAGAAACTCGTTACTCTCGCGAAGAAAGGCACCCTCGCCTCTCGTCGCCTCGTTATCGCCCGTTTGGACGATCTCGAAGTCGCTAGCCTCCTCATCGACGTCATCGCGCCTCAGCTCAGCCGCAATTCCGGCTACCTTAAGATTGAGCGCGCCGGCTTCCGCAAGGGAGACCACGCCGAACTAGCTACGATTTCTTTCGTCGACGACATCGATCTCGAGCTTAAGAGTGAGAAGAAAGGGAAGAAATAGTTATGCAGAAAACCTATTCCCAGAAATCCGCTGAGATTTCCCGCGAATGGTGGGTCGTCGACGCCAGCACTATACCACTTGGCAAGCTCGCCGTCGTCGTCGCGGACAAACTCATGGGGAAGAGCAAAGTTACTTTCACTCCCCATATCGACAACGGCGACTACGTCGTCGTCACCAACGCCAAACATCTCAAGGTCACTGGCGACAAGCTAACAGACAAGATGTACTATCGTCACTCCGGCTTCCCCGGCGGCCTCACCGAGCTCAAGCTCGAAGAAGTCATAGAGAAAGACCCGTCTGTTGCGATCAAAGCCGCTGTCAAGGGTATGCTCCCTAAGAACAAGCTCGCGGCTGACCGGTTGGCTCGCTTGCGCATCTTTGATGGCGCTGAGCACGCTCATACCGCCCAAAATCCAAAGGAGATTAAGTAATGGCAGACAAGAAATACATCTACGGCCTCGGCCGCCGCAAAGCCGCTTCCGCTCGCGTCCGCCTCTACAAAGGCAAGGGCGAAATCACCATCAACGGCAAACCCGCGCTCGACTACTTCTCCGGCAACAAAACCATGCTTGCCGAGATTACCGACCCGCTAGCCCTCACCCAGAAGCAGAAAAACTACGACATCTCTATCCGCGTTCTTGGTGGCGGCCTTGCCGGCCAAGTCGACGCTATCAAGCTTGCCATCTCCAAGGCTCTTGAGACCGAAGCTCCGGATCTCCGCCCAGTCTTGAAGAAAGCTGGCTTCGTCAAGCGCGACCCGCGCGAGAAAGAGCGCAAGAAATACGGTCTTCGCTCCGCCCGCAAGAAAGAACAGTTCAGCAAGCGTTAAGCTTTCTATCTCTGTTCAAAACAGCAAAAAACTTGACTTTTAGTCAAGTTTTTTGTATAATATATATATTATGTTTGACACACGCGAGCGTGGGGTTGAGATTTTGGGCTTTATTTATGAAGCCTGGCTTTCCTCTTGGCAGGAGACCCGCGTCGCTCTTGGCGAGCTAAATCTCTCTAGCTCCCTCTCCCACCGTCTCAATTTCTACGAGAACGAGCAGCATCGCTCCATCGTCTCTTGTCTCGCTACTCTCCTTACCGCCTGGGAGACCGCCAACGATACTACCTTTTCCGCCACCATCCCCAAACTCGCGCGGGAGTTGCGCCCCTCTCTCGCTTATCTTGAGCCAGAAGAAGAGGGACTCGCTCTTACTCCGGCGCAGCTTGCGCTTCTCCGCACCCATATCTCTCGCACCGCCCAAATACTCAAGTCTTCTATCGCCGATCTCCGCGCGCTTTCTCCCGTAGTTGACCCCCTAGCCCCGCCGCTCACTGTTGAGTTTGCCGAGTCTCTGCTCCGCGACAAGCTCGGCCTCTCCGCCTTTGACTTTCTTGATTTTAAGGAAGAGCCAGAGTTCCACTCCGGTTACTTCCCGGCCCTCCTCCAAGAATCCGTTGATTTTGGCTTCTAATTATAGTAAAATATCTTTATTGGGCGAATGGCGGAATTGGTAGACGCGCCAGACTCAAAATCTAGTTCCCGCAAGGGAGTGTGGGTTCGATTCCCACTTCGCCCACCATCAGTTGATTTTTTATAAGGAGGTTTTTATGTTTAGTCTTAAAAATCAAGTCGCCGTCGTTACCGGAGCCAGTTCTGGATTAGGCAAACAAATCGCCGAAGCTTTTGCGCGTCAAGGTGCGTCTCTCGCCCTCCTCGCTCGCCGTTTTGAGCGTCTCGAGTCTTTCGCCAAAGAACTATCAGAAAAATACAAAGTAGAGGTCTTACCCATCAAATGCGACGTTACTTCTACCGAGTCCATCAACGCTGCCGCCGAAAAGGTCGAAAAGCACTTCAAAAAAGTGGACATTCTCTTTAACTGTGCTGGCAGCTCCAAAGACAAAGGCGTACTAGACATGGCAGACGATGAATGGGACTTCACCATCGCCACCGACGAAACCTCTGTGTTTAAGATGACTCGCGCCTTTGGTAAAATCATGCAAAAAAATCATTACGGCCGCATCATCAACATCGCCAGTATGTATGGTCTTGTAGGCAACACGGAAATCCCTACTATTGCCTACCATACCTCCAAAGGCGCCGTCGTCAACTTTACCCGCGCCGCTGCCGCCGAGCTCGCCAAGGAGGGAATTACCGTCAACGCCATTTGTCCAGGCTACTTCTATACCGAGCTTACCCAGCCCGTCCTAGACACAGAAACTTTCCAACAATTTGCCAAAATCCACGTCCCCATGAGCCGCTACGGCCAGCCAGGGGAGCTCGACGCTGCGGCGGTCTTCCTCGCTTCGCGCGAAGCCAGCTACGTTACCGGTGCCATTCTTCCTGTCGATGGTGGCTACACCGCCGTCTAGCCCAGAAAGTTGCCGTAAGCGCTTTTGATATGCTATAATAAGACGAATGAGTAAACTCGTTATTTCTCGACTTTTCCTCTACCGCTATCGCTTTTATATCGGCTACATTCTCCTCGGCCTCGCCTTTACCGCTCTACTTTTTGGTATCCCGCTGATTTCTCC
Organism: Candidatus Saccharimonadota bacterium; assembly: GCA_017460225.1. GTDB lineage: Bacteria > Patescibacteriota > Saccharimonadia > Saccharimonadales > Saccharimonadaceae > Nanosyncoccus. The sequence goes on along the minus strand of JAFUBM010000019.1, from coordinate 42,514 downwards.
CGCCGGCCTCTCCGAGGCCGAGATGGCCTCCGCCGTCTCTAGCTATAATCTCCACTTTTCTTCCGTCACCTCCGGCGACCTCGTTGACCTGCCTTATCACGTCCTCCAGAAGCTCTGTATTCTCGCCTTTGGTATGACTCCCTACGTTATCAAACTCCCCAGTATCCTTATCGGTCTCCTCCTGGGACTGTTGCTGATTCTCCTGCTCAACCGCTGGTTTAAGTCCAACGTCGCCCTCCTCGCCTCCATCCTTGCCGTTCTCTCCACGTCTTTCCTCTATCTCGCCGGCTCCGGCACGCCGCTCATTATGCTGGTCTTTTGGCCTACGCTCCTGCTCTGGCTCGGTAGCAAAATCCAGGGAGAAAAATCCCCCAACCCCATCTTCTGTTATGTCTTCGCCCTAGCGCTCCTTCTCTCTATCTACACTCCTCATTTGATTTACCTCGTCCTCTTTATCATCTTCTTCACCCTCTGGAACCCTCATCTCCGCTTTACCGTCAAGAGCCTGCCCAAAGTCCCCCTTATTGCCATGGGTATTTTACTGCTCGCCGGCTTTGCCATGTGGCTCACTAATCTCTTCAGCAGCAGCTCCGTTGCACTTTCGCTCTTCTTTGCCAAGGATTTTTCCTTTAGCCAAGTTTTTAGCAACATTAAAACCGGCTTCCTGCCGTTCTTCATGTGGAAGAAGCCTCTAGACGGCGTCTATCTCTCCCCGCTGATTGGCCTAGCCGAGTTTGCGCTCGCGCTTACCGGTCTCTTCTCTACGCGCAAAGGTTTTCTTGCCTCGCGCAACGCCATCGCTAGCTGTTTCATCGTCTTCTCCGTGCTCCTTGCCGGGCTCGTCCCGGACTCCGCCCTGCTCCTTCTCCTCCCCTTTGCCATCCTCACCGCCCATGGTCTCCGCTACCTCCTCGAGAAATGGTACGGTCTCTTCCCGGAGAACCCTTACGCCCGCATTTTTGCCATCTTTCCGCTTGGCATCCTCCTCTCCCTGATGATTATCCCCAGCCTTAATCACTACGTCTACGGCTACCGCTATACCCCTATCGTAGCTAGCGAGTTCTCGTCCGACTTGTCTCTCGTCTCCAGCTCGCTCGACGACGAGACTTATCTCTACATCGCCGATGACCCTCTGACTTATCGCTTCTTTGAGGTCTACGAAGACCGCACCCATGCCATCAACCTCCTCTCCGACCTCTCCCTCTTTGAGAAGACCAGCGCCAAGCCAACCCTCGCCACCCTCGGCAAAGCCGCCTCTCTCCCTGAGCACTACCACCTCACCCAGATTATCACCTCCCCAAAATCCGACAATTCTGATAGAATATACATATATCGTTATTTTGTAAATAATTAGGAGTTTTTATGGGCCAAACTATGGATCAAATGAAAATGCTAAACCAGTTGCGCAAGGCGCAAAAAGACCTCAAGAACGAAATCGTCGAGGTCGAAGCCGGCGATGGTGCCGTTGTCGTCCAAATCAACGGCGAGCTCAAGGTCAAAAAGGTCACGCTCGACCCAGAGAAGATTGATTTTGACGACATCCGCGAGCTTGAGCGCTGGATCGAGAGCTGCTTCCGCGACGGCTACGCCAAGGCCCAAGAAATCGCTACGGAGAAGATGAAGCCCCTAATGGGCAACTTAAACCTCGGTAATCTCGGCTTCTAGTCTAGCTTATGCTTCCCAAGGCTCTCCTCGACTGCATCGATGCCCTCGGGCATCTTCCCGGCGTTGGTCCGCGCACGGCGGAACGCTACGCTTACTTTCTGTTTCGCTCCAACCCCAAGGTTGCCGAGACCATCGCCGAGACCCTTGGCGCGCTCCATTCTGGCGTCAAATCTTGTCCCAAGACCTTTGCCTTGATCGACGCCGACCGTTCCGTCTCCGAGTTCTACGCCGACCCCGCCCGCGACAAAACCTCCGTCCTCGTCGTCGAAGAACCACTCGACATCTATGCCATCGAGCAGACCAAACAATATCAGGGGACCTATCACGTCCTCGGTGGCGCCATCTCCCCCATCGACGGCATCACTCCAGACCAGCTCCACATCAAAGAGCTCATCTCCCGCGTTGCGGACGATTCCGTTAAAGAAGTCATCATCGCTACCAACCCTAGCGTCGAGGGCGAGTCCACCGCCCTCCTGCTCCAAAAGCTCCTCGCCGAGCGCTTCCCCGAGCTAAAGATTACTCGCCTCGCTCGCGGCCTACCCCTCGGGGTCGACCTCTCCTATGCCGACCAAATTACCCTCTCTGCCGCATTGTCGAACCGTACTACTTTATGATATAATAACCCTATGTTAGACATCAATTTTATTCGCGAAAATCGAGACGCTGTCGCCCGCGCTATCCGCGAGAAACGCTACAAAGTCTCGCTTGATACACTCTTAAAGCTAGATGACGACCGCCGCGCCGTCCTCAAGATCGTCGAAGACCTTCGTCAACAGAAAAACGCCAACGCCGCCAAGCTCAAGGGCGTCAAGGGTAAGCCAGACGCCTCCCTTATCGCCGCCGGCAAAGAAATCAAAGATCAGCTGTCCCAGAAAGAAGCCGAACTTTCGGAACTTTCCTCCGCGCTCAAAATTCAGCTCAAATCCGTCCCCAACGTCATTTTTGACGACGTTCCCCTAGGCGGGGAAGAAGATTCCGTCGAGGTTAAAGCTTGGGGTGAGAAGAAAAAATCCGGCGTGGATCATCTAGACTATGCTGTCTCCCGCGATTGGGTCGACTTTGAGCGTGGCGCCAAAGTCGCCGGCGCTAAGTTTTATTATCTCAAGGGCGACCTCGCTCTCCTCGAAAACGCCCTCATCCAATACGGCCTCAAAAAGGTCACCGAAGCCGGCTTTACCTTTATGACCGTCCCGGATCTCGTCTCGTCCAACGTCCTCGAGGGCTGTGGCTTCAACCCGCGGACCAGCGACCAGTCTGACGAATACTTCGTCGAAGGGGAAGATCTAGCTCTCATCGCCACCGCCGAGATGCCCCTTACCGGCTACCATATGGATGAGATTCTAGAGGCTAAGGACCTCCCACTCTGCTACGCCGGGCTTTCCGCCTGTTTCCGCAAAGAAGCCGGCGCCTACGGCAAGCACACCCGCGGACTCTTCCGCGTCCACCAGTTCAATAAGCTCGAGATGTACGTTTTCTGCCTCCCAGAACAGTCCAAGGAAATGCACGAAAAAATCCTCTCTATCGAGGAGAACATCTGGCAAGACCTCGGGATCCCCTATCGCGTTATCAACATCGCCGCCGGAGACCTCGGCTCTCCCGCCGCCAAAAAATACGACATCGAATACTGGTCTCCTGCAGACCAGACCTACCGTGAGCTCACCTCTTGCTCCAACTGCACCGATTTCCAGGCCCGCTCTCTCAACATCCGTGTCCGTCGGCCGGACGGCTCGCTCGCCGTCGCACACACCTTAAACGGCACCGCCATCTCCCTCGCCCGCACGCTTGTCGCCGTGATCGAAAACTACGCTCAACAAGACGGGAAGCTGAAAGTCCCGGACGTTCTTAAGCCTTATCTTAACAACAAGGAGGAAATCTAATGATCAACAAACTCGACATTTCCGGGAGTAACTACAAGATTGAAGAAAACTTCAAAAAATACGCCAGCAAAAAAATCGGCAAGCTCGACAAATATCTCCCTCGCGGCAGCAAAAAAGACGTCGTCGCCAAGGTCGTCGTGACCGAAGTCAAGCGCGACAAAGGCAACAAATACGAAATCTCCGTCGCCATGGAAATCCCTGGCGGCAAAGTCCTCTCCGCTAAAGACGAGTGCTCCAACCTCTACGCCGGCATCGACATCGTTGAGGCCAAGTTGACCGGCCAGATTCGCCGCTACAAGCTCGAGCAGACCCCCCACCTCAAGAAAGAGAAAAAGGGCTTGTCCCGCTTCTTCCGCAAAAAATAACAACTTTAACCCACTGGAGTCCGTTATGCCGAAACAGCAGAAAACCCCCAAACCCAAGAAAGAAAAGAAACCGTCCGACAAGCTCGCCGACAAAACCGCGCTAGAGAAATTTCTCCAAGGCGTCTTTGGCGACGCTCAGAAGAAGACCTTAAAGCGTCTCTATAAGCGCGCCCAGGAGATCAACAAGCTCGAGCCTAAGTTTGAGGCTATGTCTGATGCCGAGCTCGCTGCCCAGTCCGGCTTGCTCAAGGACAAGCTGAAGAAAAAGTCCCTCGACGACATCCTTCCGGACACTTTTGCCCTCGTCCGCGAAGCCACCAAACGCGTCCTCGGTATGCGCCACTTTGACGTCCAGCTCATCGGCGGTATGGTCCTCCACGAAGGCAACGTCGCCGAGATGAAGACCGGCGAAGGCAAGACCCTCGTCGCCCTCCTCCCTGCCGTCCTTAACGCCCTTGAGGGCAAAGGCGTTCACGTCGTCACGGTCAACGATTATCTCGCCCAGCGCGACGCCGGCTGGAACGGCCCGGTCTACGATTTTCTCGGCCTCTCCGTAGGCGTCATCATCAACGAAGCCTCCTTTATCTACGACAAAAACTACGAAAACGTTGACCACGCCGACGAACGCTTCCGTCATCTCCGCCCGGCCACCCGCAAAGAGGCTTACCTTGCCGACATCACTTACGGTACCAACAACGAGTTCGGTTTTGACTACCTCCGCGACAACATGACCTCCGAGACCAAGTTCCTCCGCCAGCGCGAGCTCAACTTTGCCATCGTCGACGAAGTCGATTCCATCTTGATCGATGAAGCCCGCACCCCGCTGATTATCTCCGCTCCCGCCGGCGACAACCCCGACGCTTATTACCAGTTCGCCAAGATCGCTTCCCAGCTTTCTCCGGATGATTACGTCCTCGACGAAAAACACCGCTCCGCTACCCTGACCGACGCCGGTGTCGAAAAGGTCGAGAAGCTTCTCGGTGTCGACGAGCTCTATTCTACCACCAACACCCGCCTCGTCTACCACATGGAGCAAGCCCTCCGCGCTCAAGTCCTCTTTAAGCGCGACAAAGACTACGTCGTCACCAACTCCGGCGAAGTCATCATCGTCGACGAACACACCGGCCGTCTGATGCAAGGCCGCCGCTACAACGAAGGTCTCCACCAAGCCATCGAGGCCAAAGAAGGCGTCGCCGTGAAGCAAGAGTCCATGACTCTCGCCACGATTTCTTTCCAAAACTTCTTCCGCCTCTACAAAAAGCTCTCCGGTATGACCGGCACCGCCTTTACCGAAGCCGAAGAGTTCCAGCAAATCTACGCCCTCGACGTCATCCAGATTCCGCCCAACAAGCCCATCGCCCGCGTCGATAAAGACGATTTAATTTTCCGCACCAAGGCCGGCAAGCTCCGCGCCATCGCCAGCGAAATCGAAAAATACCACGCCAAAGGTCAGCCCGTCCTTGTTGGCTCCGATTCTATCGCCAACAACGAAGAAATCGCCCGCTACCTCGACCAACGCGGCATCCCCTACGAAATCTTAAACGCCAAAAACAACGAACGCGAAGCTGCCATTATCGAAAAGGCTGGCGAAAAGGGCGCCATCACCCTTGCCACCAACATGGCCGGCCGTGGTACTGACATTAAGCTTGGTGAGGGGGTTAAAGAACTCGGCGGTCTCGTCGTCATCGGCTCCGCCCGCCACGATTCCCGCCGCGTCGACAACCAGCTCCGTGGCCGTGGTGGCCGCCAGGGAGACCCCGGGACAACCCAGTTCTTTGTCTCCTGCGAAGACGACCTTATGCGTATCTTCCAAGGCGAACGCGTCGCCGCGCTGATGTCTCGCCTCGGCGTTGACGAAGACACCCCGATTCAGACCAAGTCCATCTCCAAAACTCTCGAAAACGCTCAGAAAAAGATCGAAGGCTTTAACTTCGACTCCCGCAAAAACGTCGTCCAATACGACAACGTCATCAACCGCCACCGCAAGGTTGTCTACGGCATCCGCCGCAAGATTCTCGAGGGCGAAGACATCACTCCGGAGATTAAGCGCCTCATCGCCGACGCCTGCGCCGAGCTTACCATGTTCTCCTCCCGCGTCGACAAACAATTTGTCTCCAAGTTCCGCGCCGTCTTCCCAACCGTAGAGGAAGAATTAGTCAAAGAAATCGGTTTGCTTCACAAAGAAAAAGACCGCGCCAAGCTCGCGCGCGAAGCCGTCGAAGAAGCCTATGCCAGAAAGGAAGAGGAAGTCGGCAGCGACCTCATGCGCAAGCTCGAGCGCGACGTCTACCTCCGCGTCCTCGATGCTCTCTGGATGCAACATCTCGAGAATATGCAACACCTCCGCGAGGGTATCCACTGGCGTTCGGTCGGCCAACGCGACCCGCTGGTAGAATATCGCTCCGAGTCCCAGAAGCTCTTTGATGGCCTCGAGCGCAATCTTCGCGAGCAAGTCCTTCGCCTGTTGCTCACCCTCTCCGTCCAAGACGCCAAGAAGCCGGAAAACACCGACGACGAATACGATTCCGAGCTCACCAAGATGGCCGGCAAGGGCAACGAAAAGGGCGTCAACGAAATCAGTAAAGGCGAGAAAAATCTCGACTCCGAGTTTAAGGCCGAGAACAAATCCCTGGCTAAAAAACCGTCCGGCGCCAACACCAACGTCAATACCCAACGCAACAAGGTCAAAAAGGCCCGCAAGAAACAGCGCCAGAACCGCAAGCGCCGCTAACCCAATATATATTATATATGCGCCATTCCGTCGAAACCGTCACTCTCAAATCCGGTGCCAAGGGACTTCTCATCAACGTCCCTGGCGCTAGCGTTATGTCCACCCGCGTCCAATTCCGTGGCGGCTTGCGCTACGCCAAAAAACCCGAGATTTTTGAAATCGCCCATGTAGTAGAACACCTTAGCTTTGGTGCCAACGCCAAATACAAGTCCGAGTCCGCCTACGAATCCGAGTTTACCAAAAACGGCGCCTACCACAACGCCTGGACCTCTGACCTTTCGATTGTCTATGAGACCGAATGTGCGGATTTTGAGTGGAGTCGCATCCTCGACTTAAAACGCCTCGCCCTCTGCAGCCCCCACTTTAACGACGTCGAGCTCAAAAGCGAAAAGGGCAACGTCAAATCCGAGCTTACTAGCTACTTAAACGATTACAACCGCCTTCTCTGGCCGCGTCTCCAGCAGTCCATCGGCGAAAACGTCGAGAATCTCGCCGACCGTCTCCGCACGCTTCCCGACATCGAGCTAAAAGACATCCGCGAACACTACCGCCGCACCCATACCGCTGGCAATATGCGCTTTGTTATCGCCGGCAACCTCGGCTTTGCTCGCCGCCGCAAGATTATCAAGATGCTCAACTCTTGGGACTTACGCCAGGGCGACCGCCTCGAAGTCCCCCTAGATGACCTTCACTCCGCCGAGCCCACTCTCATCCGCCGCAAAGACGCGTCTAACCTCACCTTTGGCTTCTCCTTCGTTACCCCACGTCGTCTCGACGCTTCCTGCACTATCGCCCTCGCCTGTCTTAACCATATTTTGACCGGCACCATGTCCTCCCGGATTTTTGGCGAAGCCCGCCGGCGCGGCCTGGTCTACGGTATGGGCAGCTCGCTCAATATGGACGAGTCCAAGTCTTCCTGGGATTTCGACGGTGAAGTCGAGGAAGAGCACGCCGTAGAGCTCTTTGATTTGATTCACGACGAACTCTTGCGCGTCTTAAACGGCGAGCTGGACGACGCCGACCTCGAAGCCGCCAAAAGCTATACTCTTGGCCGCTTCCAGATGGCCGCCCAGACCGTTGGCCAAATCGCCGACTTCTACGCCGAAGAGTTTTTCAAAGCCGACGAAGTCGAGAACTACGGCAAGATTCCCGACATCGTCCGCACCGTCGACAAGACCGAGATTGTCGAGCTCGCCCGCGAGTTTATCGACTCCCGTATCTCCTCGCTCGTCGCCGTTGGCTCTTGCGACAAATCTCTCGTCTCCACCCTCGCCGGCAAACTCCGCTTCTAGCGCGTCTCTGGTAGCACTTCCAACAGCGGCCGGTACAGATCATCCTCTAGCGGCACTTTTAGCTCCCGCATCGACCCCGTCTCAGAAAACGTGATGTCCGTGTATCCCCGCAAAATCACGATCGGCGTCCTCTCATCCGCTTCGCCCATCACCGCCACCGCCATCGCGGCTAGCGGGTCGATTTTGTTTACCTGCGTAATCTTTAGCTCCCGCCCGTAGAGGTCCGCCTTTCCGCGGATGTCCTCTAGCGGCTCCACTCCCGCCAGTCCAATCGCCATCCCCGTCACGCCGTATCTTAGCGGCGTCGAATGTGAATCCGTTGTCACTACTCCCAGCCGGCTCACTCCGCTCTGTTTTCTTAGTCGCTCGCGCACCCGCCGGCACATCTCGTCCGGATCTTTCGGCCATTTTACATAATACCCGTCTGCGTTCGACGCGTCGATTCCCGCCGCCGGAATCAACACCCCCTGCGTAATCGTCAAATTTGCGCTATATCCCGCCGGCAATGTATGGTGCAAAAATCTCTCTGCCTCCTCCCGTGCCAGCTCTTCTTTGCTTCGCCCCTCCGCCGAGACGCACCGCCCCTCCGCTATTGCCAATACTTTTGAAGAGATAAATATAATATCTTCCTCCCGCACATCCAGCCCGTCTAAGATATCCCAGATCTCATCCTTTGGCGAGCGCACCAACCGCGTCTTTACCGGCAAAAACTCTAATTTCATAGGGCTATTATAACACAGCCCATTCCGTGCTATACTAGACGTATGAACATTCTCGTTCTCGGCCACGGACTCGAAGGCCAGTCCGTAGAAAACTATTTCAAACACGACCCTTCGCTCGCCGAGCACACCAAGCTCACCGTCCTTGACCATTTCCAGAAAGAAGCGCTCCTTTTTCAGGATTTTTCCGGCTACGACCTCATCTTCCGCACGCCTAGCGTCCCGCCCAAGTTCATCCCCGCCCCCGCCGAGAAAATCACTTCCGTCACCCAGTTTTTCTTCGCCAACTGCCCCTGCCCCATCATCGGCGTCACCGGTACCAAAGGGAAGGGCACAACCTGCACAATGATAAAAGACATCTTAAACAGTTTGTCTGCGAGCTCGCAAGCAAACCAACAAACCGTTCATTTGCTCGGCAACATCGGCACGCCCGCCCTTGACGTCCTGCCAGAAATCCAGCCAGACGACGTCGTCGTCTACGAACTTTCCTCTTTCCAGCTCTGGGACCTCAAAAAATCTCCTGCCATTGCCGTTGTCTTGCGTCTTGAGCCAGACCATCTTGACGTCCACGCTTCCGTCGACGAGTATTATACCGCCAAGTCCAACATCATCGCCCACCAATCCGCCGACGATTTTTGTGTCTATTTTAAGGATAATGAGAATACCAAACGCCTTGTCTCTTCCGCCCCGTCCCAGAAGCTCCCCTACCCTACCAGATCGTCAAAACTTTCGGAAGTTTTGACCGCGCTCAAAATCCCCGGCGCCCACAACCGTGAGGACGCCGAAGCCACCCTGCTCGCCGTCTTTGCCTACTATCAGAAATATCAGTCTTATCACAAATCTTTTAATACTTTTCTCTCCGATTTCGAGGCCCCGCTCATCGAAGCGCTTGGTAGCTTTCGCCCCCTCCCGCACCACATCGAGTTTGTCCGCGAGCTCAACGGCGTTTCTTACTACGACGATTCTTTCTCCACCGTCTTCCCCAGCCTTGAGGCCGCGCTCAACAGCTTCCCAGACCAGCCGCTCGTCCTGATTGCTGGTGGCAAAGACAAGGGCTTCGACCTCACCCCGGCCAAACGCGCAATTTTTGACAAAAAGAATCTCCTAAAAGCCGTCTTGATTGGCGAGACTGCAGACGCCCTCGCCGCTGGCGAAGACCCGGCAAAGTTTGTTCTAGCCGGCACAGATTTTGAGCTCGCCGTCCAGACCGCCCAGCAGCTTGCCGAATCCGCCCTCGAAAGGGAAGAGGAAAACTCTGACACCTGCCTCGTCGACGCCAAGCCAGAGATAAAATCCCCCGTTGTCCTCCTCTCCCCCTGCGCCAGCTCCTTTGATATGTTTGAGTCCTACAAACAGCGTGGCGATATTTTCAAACAACTCGTAAACAACCTCAGCTAACATGGAAGATCTTAAAAAACAGCTCCGCTCCCTCTCTGTCGCCCTCGCCGAATCTTGGGCCAAACTCCAGCTGCCGGAGAAGTTAGCCGAGCTCCAGTCTCTCGAGGCAGAAATCGCCCTCCCCGAGCTCTGGCAAAACCCCGACAACGCCAAGGCCAAGAATGAAGCCTTTGCTCGCCTCCGCGAAGAAGTCGAACCCTGGCAGCTTTTAAGGACCCAAATTGATGACCTGGAGGGTCTTATCGACCTCGGCGGGGAAGATCTAAAAGACGAGATTTCCGCCCAGCTCTCCGCCATGCAAAACTCCTACGCCGAGCTAAAAAAGTCTCTCCGCTTTACCGGCAAGTTCGACGCTTCCGACGCCATTCTCCGGATTACCGCCGGCGTCGGCGGGACGGAGGCCATGGATTGGGCATCGATGCTCGAGCGGATGTATCTCCGCTTCTTCGAGCGTAACGGCTTCAAAGCCGCCCTCGTCGAGCGCGTCCCCGGAGAAGAAGCCGGGATTAAGACCGCCGTCTACGAAATCTCCGGCCGTAATGCCTACGGCACGCTCAAGTCCGAGCACGGCGTCCACCGCCTGGTTCGCCTCTCGCCGTTCAATGCCGACAACCTCCGTCAGACCTCTTTCTCCCTCGTCGAAATCCTCCCCGTCCTCAAGTCCGACAGTAACATCAAGATTGACGAAAAAGACCTCCGCATCGACGTCTATCATTCCGGTGGTCACGGCGGCCAGTCCGTCAACACCACCAACTCCGCCGTCCGCATCACCCACCTCCCAACCGGCACTGTCGTCGCCATCCAAAACGAGCGCTCCCAGCTCCAAAACAAGGAAAAAGCCATGGAAATTCTGCGCGGCAAGCTCGTCCAAATGCAGCTCGAGCAACGCGCCGAGTCGATCGACAAGCTTCGCGCCGGCGAATCCGCCAAATGGGGTCAGCAAATTAGGAATTACGTCCTCCAGCCCTACAAGCTTGTCAAAGACACCCGCACCGGCTTCGAAACTTCCGACGCCGCCTCCGTCCTCGACGGCAACCTCATGCCCTTTATCGATGCCTTTCTAGAACAATAGTGGTTCTCGTCCTTCGCTCGTTCCTCGCTCGGGAGAACTGCTTCTGCCGGAGGCGGTCTCTCGCCTCCGGTTCTGGGCGGGATAGACCCCGCCCAGCCAAAAACCGTTTTCTCTAGGTGATTTTGCGAGCGAGGGGATTTATTCTTTTGAAGCGACTAAAGAAAATCCACGGATTTTTCGAGACGGACACGAAGGCGAGCAAAACGTGGCCGGTGCTACCCGAACGGCTTTGCGAGCCGCACGACTGGACGTCGAGAAAAATCAGACTGGATTTTCCCTAGCGAAAAAGAATAAGCCCCTGCAAGCGAGCAAAATCCCGAGAAAACCATTCCATCCGACGCCGGCTTGAATAATTATAACGATAATGCTATTATAATAATATGATTCTGTTAGATAGCGTCACTAAGGTCTATCCGGGCGACAAAAAGCCTGCTCTCGACAACGTCTCGCTTCATATCGAGCCGAATGATTTTGTCTTCCTCGTTGGCAAGTCCGGCGCCGGCAAGTCCACCTTGATCAAGATGATTACCAAGGAGGAAAACCCTTCCTTTGGCAAAATTGTCGTCGGTGGTATCGATCTAGACTACGTCAAGCGTCGCCACATCCCGCATTACCGCCGCCGTCTCGGCGTCGTCTTCCAAGATTTCAAGCTCCTACCTCGCCGCACCGTTTATGAAAACGTCGCCTTTGCGCTCGAGATCGCCGGGATGTCCGGTCGCGAGATTCGCCACACCGTCCCCAAGGTCCTTGAGCTCGTCGGTCTCTCAGACCAAGCCAACAAATTCCCCGCCCAGCTCTCCGGTGGCCAAAAACAGCGCACCGCTATTGCCCGTTCCGTCGCTCGCCAGCCCAAGATTCTCATCGCGGATGAGCCCACAGCCAACCTCGACCCAGCCACCTCTTCCGAAATCATCGACCTCCTGAAAAAAATCAACGATTTTGGCACCACCATCCTCGTCACTACCCACAACCGCAATATCGTCAACAACCTCGGCAAGCGCGTGATTACCCTCAAAGATGGCGCCATCGTCTCTGACCAAAAGGAAAACGGTATCTACCGCCTCGACGGCGAGTCCGAGACTCTCTACGATTCATCCATCCTGAAAGCCCCCGGCTTTGAGCTGACCCGTGCCGATATCTCCAGCCTCGAAAAGGCCAAGAAATCCGCAAAGAAACCTAAGTCTAAGAAGAAGGTTATCTAATGTCCGACTCCGCCCAAAAGAAAATCACCAAAAAACACCTCAAGACCCTGACCAAAAACGGCCGGACCAAAAAGCTCCGCAACGCTTCCCGCGTTGTCAAATACGGCACGATTAACTTCGGCCGCAACATCTGGCTCTCCACCGCCGCCACCCTCGTTATGACGCTCACCCTCATCGTCCTCTCCGTCACCCTCGTCGCCACCGTCGTCCTCTCCGAGACCGCCGACGCCATGCGTGACCGCATCGACATCACTCTCTTCTTTAAGCCCGGCACCGGTCTAGAAGTCCTCAACGAAGCTAAGGATGCCGCCCTCGCCCTAGAAAACGTCAAGTCTGCCGAGGTCCGCACTAGCGAGGAAGAGTACGAAAACTTCCTCAAAGAAAACGCCGATAACTCCCTCCTGATCGAGACCCTAGAGGACCCCGATATGGATATGCGTAGCACCATGATTTCCACTATGCAGGGCACGCTTCGCCTCAAGGTCCACGATCCGGACAATCTCGATTCTATCAAGACCCTCGTTGCCTCCAACATCCTCTTTGTCAAAAATCTCGACCCCAACGAAGAGCCCACCTACGACGTCAACCGCAACGAAATCGCCACGATTACCCGCTGGGCCCGTATTGCCAAGACCGGCGGCCTGATTCTCTCCGTCGTCTTCCTTGTCATCTCCGTCCTCGTCATTTTCAACACCATCCGCATGGCCATCTTCTCCCGCCGCGAAGAGATTTATATGATGAAGCTCGTCGGCGCCGACCGCGCCTTTATCCGCGGCCCGTTCCTCGTTGAAGCTCAGCTCTCCGGCGTCGTCTCCGGCCTCTTGTCCTTTGGGCTGTTTTATGGCGGCTTCCGCTTCCTTGAGCCGCGTCTCTCGCGCTACGGCATCAACGTCGCCACCATCTCCGACATCTTAGATTCCAATCGCATCATCTATATCGTCCTCGCCATGGTCCTTGCCGGTATGCTGATTGGCACGCTCTCCGCCCGTCTTGCCGTTCACAAATATATGCGCAACACCGCCAAATAATCTCGCTTATTGTAATTTTCCGCCAAAAGTGTTATCATAAGCTTATGGTAATACTTAGAAGACTTAGCACCATCTTTGTCGCCCTTGTTTTTGGCGTAATCTCTACTATCGCCCTCACCGTCCGCTACCGTTCTGAGCCCGCTTTTGCCGTCGACTATTGTATCTCGGAAGAGTGTAAAGCCGCCGCCGCCCGGGAAGCCGAGGCTCGCGCCAAGGCCAGCGCCGCCGCTGCCGCCGCCGATAATCTCGAGTCCGTCATCCAAGGTCTCGAGCTAGAGATTTTTGCCCTTGAAGCCAAGATCGCATCCAACGAAGCCGTCGCGGCCGATCTCGCCGCCCGCATCGCCGAAAACGAAGATAAGCTAAACGTCCAAAAGTCCGCCCTCGCCTCCCTCCTCGTCGACAACTATTTTGAGGCCAAGCCAGACACTATTATGCTCCTCGCCGGCTCCAACTCCCTCTCGGATTTGTCCGAGCACGAGACCCGCGCCGAGACCATCAAGCAACAGATTAACCTCAGCGCCCGCAATATCAAGGCCGTCAAGCTTGAGCTTGAGGCAGAAAAGGCCGAGGTAGACCGCATCCTTGTCGACCAAGAAAACCAAAAGAAAGAGATCGAGGCCAAGCGTGCCGAACAAAACGCCCTCATGGTCCGCTACATGAACAACGCCGAGGCCTTTACTGCCGAGGCAGAAGAAGCCCGCCGTGTCAAAGAGCAGGAAATCGCCGAAGAAGTCGCCCGGTTGAACTCTTCCGGTGTCGCCGCCCTCGGCACCAACACTTACCCTTACCAAGGCGACTGCCCTCAGAAAAACCTTTGGTACTCTACCCAGTGGGGCTACGTCTGTCAGTGTACCTCCTACGCCGGCTACAAAGCTTATGAACACTGGGGCGTCTACATCGCCTACTGGGGCAACGCTTACTCTTGGGACGAGTCCGCCGTCGCCCGCGGCTACCGTGTCGACCGCAATCCCGCCCCCTATACCATCGCCGTCTCCAACTCCGGCGCCTGGGGCCACGTTATGTGGGTCGAAGGCGTCAACGACAACGGCACTATCAACCTCTCCGAGTACAACAACAGCTACTCTTCCGTCTCCCACGTCCCCGGCGACTACGGCTATCGCATCGGCGTCTCCACGGCCGGTCTTGTCTTTATCCATTTTGACTAATTTTCCGTCTCCTGTGTTACAATAATCTATATGAGTAATAAAACGGAGTGGAAAGCAAAACAAGTTAGCCTCGGGTCTACGGTTGTGACCGCCGCCGTTACGCTGGCCCTCGGCCTGTTTCTCGGCTTCAAGCTCAACGCCTTCCTGCCCTATCTCGGTGGCGCTGTCTCCTCCGGCTCCGATATTTCTTGGTCTAGCCTAAACGAAGTCTACGACAAGCTCGCCAAGAACTACGACGGTGAGCTAGACCGCTCCCTCGTCCTAGAAAACGCCAAAAAGGGCATCGCCGCCTCCGTTGGCGACCCATACACCGTCTACCTCTCTAAGGACGAAGCTGCCGAGTTTACCAAATCCCTCCACGGCGACGTTGGCTCCGGTATCGGCGTAGAGATGGGTCTGCGCGACGGCTACGTCCGCATCCTCCGTACCCTCCCAGACAATCCCGCCCGCAAAGCCGGCGTCCTCGCTGGCGATATTATCTACAAAGTTGACGACGAGCCGGTCTATTCTTGGGACTCCGAAGACATCGCCAACGTCCTCCGGGGCGCTTCCGGCACCAGCGTCAAGCTCACTGTCCTCCGCGACGAAGAAGAGCTGTCCTTTGACCTCATCCGCGAGACCATCAACAACGTCTCCGCTTATTACGAGCTCCGCGATGACGCCGCCATCATCACCATCACTCGCTTCGATACCGACACCGGCTCGCTCGTTGCCAGCTTTGCCAACGACATCCTTAATTCCGGCGCCAAAAAAATCATCCTCGACCTCCGCAACAACGGCGGCGGCTATGTCTCTGCCGCGCGGGACCTTCTCTCCCTCTGGCTCGACGGCGAAAAAATCCTCATCCAGAAGTCCAAACTCTCCAGCTCCGACGAGCTCACCTACTCCCTCCGCGGCCAAGCCCTCTTTGGCAACACCCGGACCATCGTCCTCGTCAACGAAAACACCGCCTCCGCCTCCGAGATCGTCACCGGTGCTCTTAAGGACTATGGAAAAGCCACCGTCCTCGGCAAGACCACTTTTGGTAAAGGCGTCGTCCAGACTATGCTCAACCTCTCCGGCAGCACCATCCTCAAGGTCACCACTGCCCACTGGTACACCCCCCTCGAGAACTCCATCAACGGCACCGGTATTGAGCCAGATATAGAAGTTGAGATGTCCTACGACGACATCAACGCCCTCCGCGACCCCCAGCTCGACGCTGCTCTTGCTTTATAGTTTACGCCAGTTATGCTATAATTATTCTTATGAGGACTTTTAAGTCTGACCGCTCGCTGTTTTGGCTTGTCCCGGTTTTTGTCGGGCTTCTTTTTCTCTTCCTCGGTAAGAATATGCCTCAGACTTTTGCTGAGACTTCTTCTCCTGCCTCCTCCGCCGAACATTTTGTCACCATTACCGACCATTTTAGCGATCGCGCCGTCTCCAAACGCACCGTCAAGACCGACGCCGCCACTGTCGCCGAGCTCTTTGATAGGCTAGGTCTCTCGGTCGATGCTTCCGACCAAGTCTCCCCCTCGCTTGACACCCCTCTAGACACTCCAGACATCTTTATCTCCGTCCACCGTTCTTTCCCGGTCCTGATTATCGACGGCGCCGTTCGCAAAGTTACCACCGCCACTAGCTACGACCCTTCGCTCGCCGTCCTCTCCGCCGGCTTTACCCTCTACGATACCGATTCCGTCTCCCGCGTCAATCTAGACAGCTTCCTTGAGACTGGCGTCGTTACCGTCTACCAAATTACCCGGGGAGAAGATTACCGCCTCGCCGCTCTTGCCAAGTCCCACTCTACCACGCCTCTTGCCTCAGATTTTAAGGCCGAGCTGGTCGCCTCGCTCGATGTCCCTCGTCTCACCGCCCGTATGGGGCGCAACCGCTACGTCGGACACAACCTCTCCGGCGAGCTCGTTGAGCGCCAAGAGACCTATTATGACTTACCCATGTCTGGCGTAATGGGCTTTTGTGGCCAAAGTTCCTACACCATCCGCGATGACGGCGTAAAAGTCGACCCAGACGGCTACATCCTCGTGGCCGCCGCGCTCGATCGTTATCCTCGCTGTTCCGTGGTCGAGACCTCGCTCGGTCTCGGCAAAGTCTACGACACCGGCACTTTTGCCGCTTCCAACCCCGAACAGTTTGACCTCGCTACTGACTGGACTAATCACAACGGAGTGTAAGATGAAAAACAAAAAAAGTTTAGGCCAAAACTGGCTCGAAGATCGCCCCAGCCTCGAAACCATCGCCGACCTCGCAGAAGACTCTTTAGACAAGGACGTCCGGCTCTGCGTTGAGATTGGCCCCGGCCTTGGCACGCTCACCTCCAGTCTCCTCCGCCGCTTCGAGAAGGTCACGGCTGTCGAGTTTGACGCTTCGCTGGCCAGGAATCTCCCTGCCTCTTTCCCCGGCAAACCCCTCACCGTGGTCAATCAAGACATCTTGCAGTTTAACTTTAGCTCCATTAAGGAGCCCTACGTCGTCGCCGGCAACATCCCTTATTACATCACCACCCCCATTATCGAAAAGCTCCTTCGCCTGCCCAACCCGCCAGAAAACATCGTCCTCCTCGTCCAAAAAGAAGTCGCCGAGAAAGCCGCCGGTCTCTCCGGCTCCTCTTCCTTCTCGCTTTTTATCGAAAACTTTGCAGTGGTTACTCTCGGCCCGCTTGTCCCGCGCGCCCTCTTTACCCCGCCGCCTAAGGTCGACTCCCGTGTCCTCCGTCTCGCCCCGCGCAAAATCCCGCTCGCTAGCGACCGGACCTTAGCTTTCATCCACCGTGCCTTTGCCAGCCCGCGCAAAAAGCTCTCCGCCAACCTCGCCGCCTTTACCGGCCTGTCCAAGTCTGCCGCCGAAGCCTTACTCGTCTCGCTCGGGTTTTCTGCTAACGCCCGCCCCGCCGACTTATCATTCAAAGATTATATCGCCCTTGCGGAAACGCTGGAAAAAGACTAAAATATATATAAGTTATAAGGAGAGAATTATGAACCAAGATCCCATGAACCCTGTCGCCCCAGAAGTTCCGGTTGCCCCGGCGGCGCCCGTGATGCCTGCCGCGGACCAGCCTTATATCAACCCTGCCGCTGCGGCCGCCCCCGCTATGCCAGAAGCTCCTGCCATGCCAGACCCTATGATGGCCGCCCCCGTTGCTGAGCCGGCCGCTCCGCTTGCTGTGCCGTCTATCGACCCCTCTCTCCTCCAGCAAGCCATCAACGACGTCCCAGAAGAAGCCACCGGCGCTCCGGCCGCTCCCTCCGCCGTTGACTTTTCTGCCGCTCCGGCCGCAGAAGCTCCCGCTGTGCCCGCCGCTGAGCCGGCCGCACCATTAGACACCGCCGCGCCTGCCGCTACGCCAGATTTTGCGGCCGAGCCGCCCAAGACCACTCCTTCTGTTGCCTTCAACGACCCCGCCCAGGCTCCTGACGCCCCTAAGCCTCTCTCCGCTCAGAAACAGCTTCCTCCTGTCCTTGCCAAGCTCAAGGCAAACCCCGTCATCGCCATCATCGTTGGTAGCGTCCTCATCATCATCGCTCTGGTCCTTCTCCTCGCCTTTGCGGTCTAACTTACAACTTTTATCAAGGAATCCAAAAATGACAAACAAGTCTCTCTATGTCTGCACCGCCATCCCTTATGTCAACGGCGCCCCTCATGTCGGCCACGCTCTAGATTATCTGCTCGCCGACACCTATTTCCGTTACCAAACCGGGCAGGGCAAAACCGTCCGTTTCCAAGCCGGCACCGACGAACACGGCAACAAAATCTGGAGCAAAGCCGCCGAACTCGGCGTCCCGGTTGAAGATTACGTTACCGAGAACGCCGCCAAGTTCCGCGCCTTTATCGATAAGCTCGGTGTCCACCCCACGGATTTTGTCCGCACTACCGACCCCGCCCACGAACGCCGTTGCCAGCTTATCTGGGAACGCCTCGCCCCCCATATCTACCAAAGCACCTACGAAGGCTGGTACTGCTCCGGCTGCGAACGCTTTATCACCGAAAACGAATATAAGGAGACCCATGGTGTCTGCCCGGACCATCAAAAGCCCTATGAGAAGCTGTCCGAGACCAACTATTATTTCCGCATTTCCGATTTCAAAGACGCTATCCGCCAGAAGATTGAGTCAGACGAGCTCCGCATCCTCCCCGATTTCCGCAAAAAGGAAGTCCTTCATCTCCTAGCGGATTCGCCCGATGTCTCCATCTCCCGCCCGCGCAAGCACCTTTCTTGGGGTGTCCCCGTCCCGGGCGACGCCGACCAAGTCATGTACGTCTGGATCGACGCCCTCGCCAACTACATCACCGTCCTTGGCTTCCCGGAGACCGACATCTCTTCCGTCTGGCCGGCTGACGTCCAAGTCGTTGGCAAAGACATTCTTCGCTTCCACGCCATTATCTGGCCAGCTATGCTTCTCGCGCTCGACCTCCCGCTCCCCAAAACTCTCCTGTCCCACGGCCACATCAACGTCGACGGCGCTAAGATGTCCAAATCTCTCGGCAACGTCGTCGACCCGCTCGACGTCCTCGAGAAGTACGGTCTCGATCCTTTCCGTTACTTCTTCCTCCGCCATATCGACACTTTTGCCGACTCCGACTTCACCTGGGACAAGTTCTCCGCCGCCTACACCGGCGAGCTCGCCAACGACCTCGGTAATCTCGTCTCCCGCCTCGCCACCCTCTGCGCTAAGAACTCCGTCTCCCTCCCCAGCTCCTCCGTCAGTAAGGCTCAGGCTGCCGACAAAGCAGACCCCGCTTTTGCTAAGCTGATGGACGAGTTTAAGTTCTCCAAAGCCTTTGACTATATCTGGGACAAAGTCGTCGCTTTGAACAAGCAGATCGACGAAGACCAGCCTTGGGCTCTTGCCAAGACCGACCCCGCCGCCGCCGAGCGTTCGCTCAAATCTCTCGCCTCCGGGCTTCTTACCGTCGCTACGCTCCTCGCCCCCTTCCTGCCGGAGACTTCAAGCAAGATTTCCGCAGTCTTCTCTGCGCCAGAAATCACCCCTCCCGCCCCTCTCTTCCCCAAGTCCTAATCTGTCTCCGCCTTTCTCTCTGCCACAAAAATCCCCCGTAAGCGGGGGATTTTTGAGTCTGCCAGAGCAGCTATTGCTCGTCCGCTAGCTGCGAAGAGACATCAGAAAGATAGAAGCCCAAGACTCCGCCTACCATCGGGAAGAGGACGTAGGTAAAGAGGGCTTTACCAATCTCGAGCAAGAGCTCACCCACGGTGTCAGCGCTGGTCGGGAGAATCTGGTACATCAAAGCAATGGCCGGGTTCATCATAAAGGTACCGGTCAGGCCAAAGTAGTTGTAGAGTACAAGATAGACTACAACCGTAGCCGCCAGGACACCGCCCGCGGCGACTGCAGCAAAGGTAAAGGCGCTTTTCTTGAACTGCTGAGCGCGTGCAAAGAAGAAGCCCACGATCGCGGCGCCAGTAAACTCCGTGAGGGTAACAACCCAGTAATAAGTGGCGTCAACCATGGTCATACCGGTCAGCTCCACATCCGGACCGCTAGCCTTGGCAAAGGCGGAGACAATCAAGACCCCGAGCCAAGCCCCAACGAGCTGCGCGAGCATATACAGCACGCCGCGGATCACGGAGATCCGGCGAGTGGCCATCATCCCGGCGGTGTTGATGGGGTTTAGGTTAGCGCCAGAGAGTTTGTATACAGCAACAATCGTAGCCAGCAGGAGGAAGAAAGTATAGAGCGGCTGGTACAGACCAAGGGTCAAGATAACCAGCGCGATAATCATCGTGCCAAAAATCTCGCCTAGGAGCGCGCCGTAGATTTTCTTGTCTTTGAAAATCGTCAAAATCGACTCATTCCCGTCATACTTTTTGGCAAAAAACTTTTTCACGCAGCTTTCTTGCTTTACTGGCGCCGTTACCACCGGCTTTTTCTCGACAGTTGTTTTCTCAGCCTTGTCTGGCTTTGTAGTTTTCTTCTCGGAAGCCGGCTTTTTCTCGGCGGGCTTCTTACTAGATTTTTTTGGTTTAGCCATAAACCTCCTTAAATAATGTTTACGAACATTATACTACACCTATGATATAATTGTAAGTAGATTTTAGAAAATTGAAACCAACCTTAAAGGAGACCAAAATGGGTGTGATGATGAGCAAAACCGAAGACGACAACGTAGAGTTGACCGAGAAAATCAATGCGGATTTGCGCGCCAAGATGGAGCAGACACAGCTGCCGGACGGCATCGACCCAGATTTTGCCGACGCGGAATATCTAGAAGGGTACGAGAAAAAGTCCAAGTTTTCCTGGATTTGGTTTGTGTTGGTAGCACTGGCGCTAGCCTCTCTTGTCTTTATTATTATTCTCTAGAGGAGTATAATAGGTAACAATTATGTCAAAGTTAGAAGAACTAAAACTTGAATTAAAAAACTTAGGTCGAGAATATGCCAAGATAAAGACCTTAGACCCGGCGGAGCGCAAGGCTTTTGGCGAGAAGTTAAACGCTAAGAAACAGGGGTTACTCGCCGAGATTAAGGCGCTAGAAGACGCCGCTTTTTCGGAAGATTTGCCCGCGCTTGATTTTTCCGCTCCGTTCGGGGAAAACGCCCCAAAGTTTACCTACAAAAAGGGGACCAAACACCCGTTAACGACGGAGCTGTCGATTGTCGGTGAGATTTATCGCAATATGGGCTTCAACGTCATCGAAGCTCGCCAGCTGGACGACGAATTCCATATGTTTGAGAGCCTCAACTTCCCGGAGGGACATCCGGCACGCGACGGTTACGACACCTTCCGTACCGAGGAGGGCTTCATTCCCCCGGCCCACACTTCCACCATGCAATACCGTGCGCTGACTCGCTTCCGCGGGAATTTAGAAGAAAAGGGTCAAATCGCCGTAGTCGTCCCCGGCCGCGTCTTCCGCAACGAAGACGTCGACGCTACCCACGAACACACCTTCTACCAGTGCGAAGGCGTCTTTGTCTCGCGTAGCGCCAACATGGGCCAGCTCCTCTCCGTCCTCAAGACATTTTTTGAGACCTATTACGGTCAAAAGCTCAATATTAAGACCCAGCCCGGCTACTTCCCGTTTACCGAGCCAAGCTTAGAGTTCCAGATTGAAAAGCCCGCCGCACTCGGCGGCAAGGGCGACGGTTGGCTCGAGATGTGCGGCTGCGGGATGGTCCACCCCAACGTCCTCAAGACCGCCGGTATCGACCCAGAGGTCTACAAAGGCTTTGCCTGGGGCGGCGGCATCGACCGCCTCGTCATGCTAAAATACGGCATCAACGATGTGCGCTATTTTGAGTCGGGCAAACTCGACTTTCTAAAGGAGTTTTAACCATGCTTATTTCCCTGAACGAAATCAAAAAATTAGTCAAAGTAGATTTGACCGACGCCGAGCTAGTCAAGCTCATCGGCTCACGGCTGGTAGAGGTAGAGTCAGTCACGGATTTGAAAGAAAAATACAAGAAGATTTATCTAGTCAAGGTCTTGTCAGCAGAAGACATCGAGGGGACTCATCTACATCTCTGCAAAATCGACGCCGGAGAAGAGCTAGGGCACAGCGTCCAAGTCGTCTGCGGCGCGCCCAACGTCCATGCGGGGATGTTGGCCGCGTGGATCGCACCAGGGGCGATTGTCCCGGCCACGTTTGGAACAAACGAGCCGTTTGAGATTGCCGTGCGGAAGCTGCACGGGTTTGAGAGTAACGGTATGCTGGCGGCGGCAGACGAGCTAGCTCTAGGGACAGACCACGCCGGAATTATCGAGCTCTCGCCGGACCTAACCGCCGCACCAGGTACGCCGCTTACGGACGTGCTAGACCTAGACGACAAAATCATCGAAGTAGAAAACAAATCTCTGACCCACCGTCCGGACTGCTTTGGACTCATCGGCTTTGCCCGGGAAGTCGCCGGGATTCTGGGACAACAGTTTGTAGAGCCGCGTTTGCCGCAGATAGACTGCGAGGCAAAAAAGGGTAGCATCACGATCGAATCCCCAGACCTTTGCCCCTGCTACTCTTATTCCGTAATCAACTTAGAAAATCCGCTCGCTAAAAAGCCCTATTTTGACTTTGGCGACGTATTCCTAGCCAAGGCCGGGATGCATAGCATCTCCCCCATCGTCGACGTTACTAATATATATATGCTATTAACCGGCCAGCCCCTACACGCGTTTGACTACGACAAGTTCCTAAAAGTCGGCGGCACTGCCGAACCCAAGATTGGCGTGCGTCTAGCCCGCGAACCAGAAAGCCTGACTTTACTCGACGGTAGCAACGTTAAGTTGACTCAGCACGACATCGTGATTACCTCAAACGACGTCCCCGTAGCGCTAGCCGGGGCGATGGGTGGCGAGTTGACCAAAATCGACGAGACCACTGAGCGCGTAATTCTTGAGTCAGCAACGTTCTCGCTGTGCAATCTCCGCAAGACGCAGATGGCCCACGGTATTTTCTCGGAAGCCATCACTCGGTTTACCAAGGGCCAGCCGGCGGCAAACTGCGAGCCAGTCCTCCTCGCCGCCACCCAAGACATCGTTGATGTCTCTCAGCGCGCGCAAGCAGAGTTCTATGCCGTCCACTACGCCGCGCCGCTAGCGCCAATCGTGATTACGCTGACGACAAAAGAAATCAACGCCCTGCTAGGCTCTAGTTACACGCCCGAGCTAATCATCCAGACACTAGAAAATACCGGATTTGCCGTCAAGCCCGCCGGCGAGACACTAACGGTAACCGCGCCAGCCTGGCGAACGGATATTCATATCAAAGAAGACATCATCGAAGAGGTCGGCCGCCTCCTCGGCTTTGACAACCTCCCGCTCAACTTCCCGCTCCGCCCGTTTGTCTGCCCGAGTGTAGACGAGCTCTGGACGCTCAAAGAACAGCTTCGGACTTTGCTGTCCGATCGTCTGGACGCCAACGAGCTATTGACTTACTCCTTTGTCTCCAAATCCCTGCAAGAAAAGGCGGGCGAGGACGTTACCGACTCTTACAAAATCGTCAATTCTTTATCGCCAGAGCTAGAGTGTTTCCGCCAGACCCTAGTGCCGTCGCTGCTAGAAAAACTCCGTGAGAACCAAAAGGCCGGCTACAAAGAACGCACGCTCTACGAGCTAAACCAAGTAACCAGGAAATCTTTGGGTCTAAACGACGAAGGCGTACCAGTGATGGAGACAGACCTCGGAGTAGTGATGCCGGGAGACTTCTACGCGGCAAAAGCCGTGCTGCTCGAGCTAGAAAAATATCTGGGAGTAAAGTTTAAATTAAGCAGGCTAGAGACAGACGGGACATTTGAGCCGGTACACGCTGCCGCAATCTATCTAAACGAGACAAAAGTCGGCCAGATCGGCGAGATTAAGACGGGAGTCTGCCGAGCGTTTAAGCTAGGGGAGACGGCGTCCGCGCTAGAGTTGACGCTAGACAAGTTGTTAGGGCAGAAAACGCAACGCACGGCCAAGATTGCTTTGTCGCGCTTCCCATCGGTCTCGAGAGATTTGACCGTACGCGTAGACGCAGACACCGCGTTTGAGCAAGTAGAAGCCGCCATCCGCGCCGCTTTAAGCCAAAATACAGGTTTGCTCTATACAATAGAACCAGTCTCGATTTTCCGGAAAGAGGAGACTAGCAAAAATCTTTCTTTCCACCTAGAGATGACCAGCACAGAAAAAACTCTCGAATCCAAAGAGATTTCTGCTATAATAGAAAAAATTACTAATTCTCTGACCGAACTTGGTGCGGAAGTTGTCTAGAAACCGTAAGGAGGTAACATGGAAGAAAAAGAATTAAAGACTAGCCCCAAGCAACGTCTGATTATCGGGCTGATTGCGCTGTTGATGCTCGGCTCAACGATTGCCGTCTACGTTATGATCGTCATGGGCAACGACACAGTAAATTATTCAAAAATGACTCTCTCTCAGCTAGAGTCCGCCTACGAAGAAACCTACGCAGAATATAACACACGGGCCGAGGAATTATCCAAAGATTATTTTGACACCTTCAAAGAATACCGTTCCGAAGTCAAGGCGTTTAACGCCGAGTCCGTCACGGAAGTATCTTCCCGCGACCTCAAAGAAGGTGATGGGGAGGTAGTCGCAAACGGCAATTACTCCGCCTATTACATCGGCTACTGCGCAGACGAAACAGTGTTTGACTCTTCCTTCGACAACGCAGACGAGCCTACCACGCTAAAAGCCCCGCTAGCTATCGAAGCCGACAGCTTGATCGAAGGCTGGTATACCGGCGTAGAGGGGATGAAGCTCGGTGGCGTGCGGAAGATTACGATTCCGGGCGAGCTAGCCTACGGCTCAACTTACGAAATCTGTGGCGGATACAACTCCCCGCTCAAGTTTATCGTCTACGCCGTGCCCAACGACGACAAAATCACCGAGCTGACAGAGAAGTTAAACAAGATTTACTCCGCCCTGTCTTCGGCCTATGCCGCTAGCTACTCGTCTTCCGACTATTCCGACGCTACGGTCGAGGAATAACCGTGACGGCGCCGAGCTTCTTCTTCTATGACCTTGAGACTTCTGGGTTGTCAGCGGCAGACGACCGGATTATGCAGTTTGCCGGACAGCGCACCACGCTCGATTTCAAGCCGCTCGGCAAGCCAGTAAACTTACTAGTCCGGCTAGCCGACGACACCTTACCCTCCCCAGGCGCGATTTTTACCACCAAGATTACTCCGCAAAAGACCGTAGAAGACGGCATCCCGGAGCGAGAGCTGGCAAAGTTTTTGACAGAAGAAGTGTTTACGCCGGATACAATTATCACCGGGTATAATTCCATCCGCTTCGACGACAAGTTCATCCAACATCTGATGTGGCGCAATTTCTATGACCCGTATGAGTGGATGTGGAAAGATGGCCGCTCCCGCTGGGATTTACTGGACGTCGTCCGGATGACGCGGGCGCTCCGCCCGGAGGGCATCAACTGGCCCGTTACAGCAGAGGGCAAACCTACCAACCGTCTCGAGCTCTTAACTAAGGCAAATGGCATCTCCCACGAATCCGCCCACGACGCCCTATCGGACGTTAACGCTCTCATCGACGTTACGCGGCTCATCCGCGACAAACAACCCAAGCTATTTAGCTTCCTCTTCAAGCTCCGCGACAAACGCGAGGTCAAAACTCTTCTCAACCCGGAGCATCCCGCCCCCTTTGTCTACTCGTCCGGCCGCTACGGCTCAGCGCACAATTTTACCACCGTTGCCTACCCGCTGTTTTTGACTAAAAAAGGCGGTTGCCTGGTCTTTGACTTACGCCAAAACCTAGAGGAATTGTTAAAAAGGCCAGAAGACCCGGAGCGCCCGCAGAAATCGAACCGTCTGCTAGACCGGCTATATCCCAGCGTCAAAGAGCTAGCCTACAACCGCTGTCCGGCGGTCGCTCCGCTAGGCGTCCTAGACGCCGGCGAAGCTTGGCAGAATATCGGCCTAACGCGCGAGACCGTAGAGGCAAATCTCGCCATCTTGCAAAAACACCCGGAAATAATCGAGCAGCTAAAGCAAGAGGCCGACGAAGATGTGTACGAAGGCAAGCCCGCGGACGTAGAGGGAGCGCTATACGACTCCTTTGTGCCAGATGGCGATAGATTGCGCTTGTCGGTCATCCGCGAAGCAACGTCGGCGGACGATTTAGCGGATTTCCATCCCAACTTCCACGACGAACGTTTACCAGAGCTGCTAGTCCATTACAAAGCACACAATTTCCCCACGGCTTTGACAGAAGCCGAAGCTAAAGCGTGGCAACAATACCGCGTAGCGCGCCTGTCACGCCAAGCGCCAAAGTTCCTAGCGGAGCTAAAAACCTTTGAAGACAAAGGCGCAGACAGTTTTTTGCTAGAAGAGCTCTATTTGTGGTACCAATCCCTTGTCGAATATGACAGCTAGCCCGAGGCTCTCGACTTTCTCTCCCATTTAGTGTATAATGTATAAGTTTATGAGCTTAGAAGACAATTACATCCGGGTGCGCGGCGCCCGCCAACACAATCTTAAGAATCTCGATGTCGACATCCCGCGCGATAAACTCGTCGTGATTACCGGTCTCTCCGGCTCGGGCAAGTCCAGCCTCGCTTTCGACACAATTTATGCCGAGGGCCAGCGCCGTTATGTCGAGTCGCTTTCTTCCTATGCTCGGATGTTCCTCGGCGTCATGGACAAGCCCGATGTCGACTCTATCACCGGCCTCTCTCCCGCCATCTCCATCGACCAAAAGTCCACTTCCCGCAACCCTCGCTCTACCGTTGCCACCGTTACAGAAGTTTATGATTACCTCCGCCTGCTTTTTGCCCGCGTCGGCACCCCCCACTGCCCCGTTTGCCACCGCGAGGTCTCCCGCCGCTCCGTCGAAGACATCGTAGAAGAAGTCTTGAAGCTCCCTTTGGGCAGCAAGCTCCTCCTCCTCGCCCCGCTCGTTCAGCAAAAAAAGGGTGAGTTTGCCCACCTCCCAGACCAATACCTCCCCAAAGGTTTCTCTCGCGTCCGCGTCGACGGCATCGTCTATGCCCTCGATGAATTCCCGGAGCTCGAAAAACAAGAGCGTCACGACATCGAGCTTGTGGTCGACCGTTTTATTCTCTCGCCAGATTTGCAATCCCGCATCTCCGGCTCCATCGAGCAGGCTCTCGAGCTCGGGCAGGGAATCATCAAGCTCCTCAAAATTACCGACAACTCCACCGCCCTCTCCCAAAAGGGCCTCAAAAGCGAAGAACTCTACACTTTCTCCCAGCGTTACGCCTGTCCTAATCACCCAGACGAGCTCATCCCGGAGCTTGAGCCGCGTTTATTTAGCTTCAACGCCCCCGAGGGCGCCTGTCCCACCTGTACCGGCCTTGGCATCCGCATGGAAATCGACCCCAAGCTCGTCTTAAACCCCAATCTCACCATCGCCGAGGGCGGCATCCGTCCGTTCAACCGCATCTCTTACGATTCTTACTGGCTCAAACGCCTCGCTACCGTCGGCGAGCGCCACGGCTTTTCCATCCACGTTCCCATCGGCAAGCTCAGAGACGAAGATATCGAAAAAATCCTCTACGGCACCGGCGGAGAAAAATACAAAGTCACCGTCTCCGGTCGCGGCAAGTTTGCCGCCGGCACCGTCTACGAGACCACCTACGAGGGTGTCATCCCTAACCTTGAGCGTCGTTATAATAACCCCGACGTCTCCGAGTTTATTAAGAAAGACATCGAGCGTTTTATGCGCGTCCGCGAGTGCCAGACTTGTCACGGCGCCCGGCTCAAGCCCGCCGTCCTCGCCGTTACTGTCCACGATCTAAACATCATCGATATGTGTTCGCTCGACGTCGACCAGACCCTCAAGGTTCTGAACCAAGATTTGGAGTTTACCGAATCCGAACACCAAATCGCCGACCCGATTCTAAAAGAAATCCGCGAGCGCGTCCAGTTTATGCACGACGTTGGCCTCGGCTATCTCGAGCTTGGCCGCGCCGCCAACACTCTCTCCGGTGGCGAAGCCCAGCGCATCCGCCTGGCCACCCAAATCGGCTCCGGTCTCCAGGGCGTCCTCTACGTCCTCGATGAGCCGTCTATCGGCCTGCACCAATGCGACAACGACAAGCTCATCGCCACCTTGAAGCATCTACGCGATCTCAAAAACACCGTCCTTGTCGTCGAACACGACGAAGACACCATGCTGTCTTCAGACTACATCATCGACATCGGCCCTGCCGCCGGCAGCCAAGGTGGCCGTCTCGTTGCCGCCGGTACGCCAGAGGAGATTATGCAAAATCCCGCCTCGCTGACCGGCAAATACCTCAAAGGCGAGCTCAAGATTGACACTCCCAAGTCCCGCCGCAAGCCTAAGAAGGATAAGTTCCTCACCGTCATCGGCGCGCGCGAGAACAATCTCAAAAACCTCACGGTGAAGTTCCCGCTCGGCGTTATGACTGTCGTCTCCGGCGTCTCCGGCTCCGGCAAGTCCACCCTCGTCAACGAAATCCTTGCCAAAGAGCTCCAGGCTCGTCTCAACCACGCCCAGACCGTCCCCGGCCTCCACGACCGCATCGACGGCCTAGAGCATCTCGACAAAGTCGTCATCGTTGATCAGTCTCCCATCGGCCGCACTCCGCGTAGCAACCCGGCCACCTACACCGGCGTCTTTACCGCCATCCGCGACCTCTTTGCCGCCCAGCCGGAGGCGGAAGTCCGCGGTTATAAGTCCGGCCGCTTCTCCTTCAACGTCAAGGGCGGCCGCTGTGAAGCTTGCCAAGGCGACGGCGTCAACAAAATCGAAATGCACTTCCTCCCGGACGTCTACGTTACCTGTCCCACCTGCCACGGCCGCCGCTACAACCGCGAAGCCCTGGAGATCAAATACAAGGGCAAGGACATCTCCGAAGTCCTAGAGATGACCATCGACGAAGCCTGTGAGTTTTTCAAAAACCTCCCCGCGATTTATAACAAGCTCAAGACTCTCCAAGAAGTCGGCCTTGGCTACATCCGCCTCGGCCAGCCCGCCACCACCTTCTCCGGCGGCGAAGCCCAACGTATCAAACTCGCCACCGAGCTCTCTCGCCGCAGCACCGGCAAGACCCTCTATATCTTAGATGAGCCCACTACCGGCCTCCACACCGACGACGTCAAACGTCTCCTCGCCATCCTCGACAAACTTGTGGCCGGCGGCAACTCGATGATTGTCATCGAACACAATCTCCACGTCATCAAATCCGCCGACTGGATTATCGATATGGGCCCCGAAGGCGGCCAAGGCGGCGGCCAAATCGTCGCCGAAGGCACGCCAGAAGACCTGGCTAAAGCCGCCCAGACCCCAACGGGGAAATATCTCGCCAAATACCTCTAGCTGTTTTTCTTCAGCGCCTTTGCGTTAGCTACCAGCCGCGCGTGGAATCCCTCGCGCGCTGCCTCGACATTTTTGTTATCGCCCTTCCAAGCTTCTAGCGCCGGCGCCTGCAGCGCCCGGGCAAAAGAAAACGTTACCGGCCAAGGAAACGGCCCTTGATTCGTGACTTCCTGCAAGTTTTCCGTCGCTTCTTCTACCCCCTGCCCACCAGACAGGAACACTACCCCGGCCAGGCTCTCCGGCACATATCGTCGCAGGACTTTTGCCGTCCAATCGCCCACTTCTTTCGCCGTCGACGGCGTCGCAAACTTGCTCCCCGCCAGCACCATATTGACCTTGAGAATCGCCGCATTCATCTGTACTTGTTTCTTCTCCATCTCAGCAAACAATGTCTTTAGGATTATCCCCGTCACCGCCGCACATTTTTCTATCGCATAGTCTCCGTCGTGCACCACTTCCGGCTCCACAATCGGCACAATCCGCGCCTTCTGGCAAAGCAGCGCATACTCCGCCAGGATTTCGCAATTTTTCTGGATGGCGTTCTTTGTCGGCGTCGTCTCTGTAATCTCAAACGCCGCGCGCCACTTCGCAAATCTCAGCCCCATCTCATAGTACTCTTCCAGCCGTTCCGTCAGCCCGTTTAGTCCCAAAGTATATTTCTCCGTGCTCCCCGGCAAGTTTGCCAAACCCATGTCCACCTTAATCCCCGGGATAATCCCCTTGGCCGTCAGATACTCCACGAAGTTCCGTCCGTCGTCCGCTGTCTGCCGCGCCGTCTCGTCAAACAAAATCACCCCGTTGACATATTTTTCCAGATCTTTTGTCGTAAAGAACAGGTTACGGTAATCCCGCCGGTGGTCATAATCGTCCGGAATCCCCATCCCCTCAAACTTTTTGTGAATCGAGCCGCCACTTTCGTCCGCGGCCAAGATACCTTTACCTCGCGCCACGAGTTGCGCGGCCATTTGTTTTAGGTTTACACCGTTACTTTTTTCTTCTCTCACGAGTTCCTCCAATTCCTTAAACGGCACAGTTTCGTCCAGCCGTGTGTTTTCTATATTTAATTTTGCCATCAACAGGGAATCATACACCGTCTTGCCTCTCAGGCTCGCCCCCAGTATGCTTGCCGCCACGATAGAATAAGTTGTCAGGTGCGTTAGCAGCTCCGTTTTCGACAGCCCGTGGAACTTCACTTCCGCTCCATCGAGGCTCGCCCCCTCTTCGTTGATCAAGCAAACTTTCCCTCGCGGTAGCAACCCCCGGAACTTCCGCTCCGTAAAAACATAGTCCGCCTGCTCGATCAGTGGCTCCATAAACTTCTGCACTCGTTTAGGCGCAAACACCGCCAGCTTCAGCTTCTTCTTTTCCTCCAGCAATTTCAGCAGCTTCTCTACCAGCTCTCTTGACCACACCGCACTCCGGTCCACAAACACCAGCTCCGTTCCCGCCGGCAGTTTCAGCTCCGCTGGCAGCTCCGTTGCCCTCTTCTCACTCGGCGAAAGATACGAGATTTGCTCGCCCACCTGGAGAATATAACGGTAGTTCGCCGTCTTCTTTTCGTCAATCTCGATGCCGTCTTCCGTCCACTTTGCCACGTCGCCCAAAATCTCCGCCTCTATCCCAAACTTCTTCAGCACCTCTAGTGTTACAATCGCCCCGGAGAACACGCTTGTCCGCCGGAAAAACTCGTGCGCCGTCCCGTCAAACCCCCAGTTGATCCACTTCACCCCCTTCCCATCTTCCTCAATCTCTTCCTTCCGCTCATCCAGTCTAAGATAAATATCTTTAAGCACATTACCAATAATCAAAATCTTGCTCATGCTTAGATTATATCACGAGCCATAAGCAGATTTTAGACTTGTATTTTTTAAAGAAATGTGCTATAATAAAGAAGTTAGGCTGTCTCAGCCTTGTATTTTTCCATTTTGGAGGGTTAGCAAATGGAGTACACTACTCTAAAAGACTGCACACAGAACGTCAATCTGTTCAAGAACGTCATGGCCGATCTGGAAGAAAACTTCCCGGATTACCAGTCCGTGACCGAGTCCAAGCAACTGTTCGATCGTCAGATTACCAGGCTCGACCAAATGGCCACCAACCTCGTATCGGAGTTTGCCTGGCTGGAAGACCGGCTCGCCAAGAAGTCGAAGTCCGACGATTACGAACTGCGCACTCTGCACGAACTCCGCACCGAATTTGAGAAGGCCCAGAACCACCTCGCATTCTACTATCTCAGTTCGCTATTTTAACCCCGCAAAAAGCCCCGAGCTCTCCGCCCGGGGCATTTTTTGTATCGAGTTTACGCTTCGGCTGGCGCGGCTTCCTCTGGCTTGCTACCATTGTCCGCCGGGACGTCCGCCGCGGACATTTCGCCTGCCTCGGCGGCCGCCTTGTCTTCCGCCTCACGCGCCTCGGCTTCCGCCGCCGCGTCATAGACGTTCGCTACTACCGTCTCCGGGTCCAGCTCCTTGTCCGCCAGCTCCACCCCTGCCGGGAGAACTAGGTCACGCACAAACAGTTTGTCTTCCGTAGTCGCTAGCTTCGAGCCGTCAATCGCGATTTCCTTTGGCAAATCCGCCGGCTTTGCCTTCACGTCAATTTCTTCTAAGACTTGGTCGAGCGACAGGTGCGCTTTCGACGCTTCCGACGTCTCAAAATCTTTCACCACAATCGGCGTCGTTGCCTCCACCGCCTTCTTTGCCGACACTTCCTGGAACGACACAGCAATAATTCGCCGCGAGACCGGGTCCGTCTGGACGGATTTCACGATGGCGAGCTTCTTCTTGTCATCAATCACCAGGTCCACCGGGGAATGATACCCCGCCAGCCGGACAACCTTCTCCGTCTCGTTATAGGGCGACTTCGCCAACACTTCCGATTTCCCACCATAAATCACCGACGGCACCAAGCCTTCTTTCCGGAGGGCGAGCGCTTTCTTGCCGGTCTCTGTTCGCAAAGCTAAACTTAAATTATAATCAGACATTTTACCTCCTTAGTTTCCCTCTATTATAGATAAGTTCCCCGTATTTTGCAACCTACTCATTAAAAACAAAAATATTACAATATAAGCGGAATAAAATATCAAGGCTTGCAAAGCGCTCTAGGCTCGTGCTAAAATAAAACTGCAACAAATTATACGACAATGTTTTGTTAAGAAACAAAACGCGCACTTTATACGATTTTTCAAACGTGTAATGCTTATTTGAATGACATATTGGCACCGTGTAGGAAAGTCAGTATGCATTCAAAGTGCATCAGCGCGTTGATATGTCGTAATGATTTGTTGCACCTCGCGGTGCCAATTTTGTTTTTCTAGATTTCTCTAGTCGACACAATTCCACCTCCGAGGTGCAAAACTAAAGAGAGGTAGGAATCATGCAAGACCAGCACAAAATCAATCTAATCCGGGCAAGAAGCCAAGGTGATTATATTGGACACTATTGCAATCCGCTCGCTTCCTCAGGCACGCTTACTTCCGCAGGCAGTTCTCAACGTGCCGCCCGGCGCTCCTTCTATTGTTCACTCGCTAGACTCGCGGTCTTCCTCCTCTCTTTTGTGCTTATTCCTTATGCCGTAGCTGAGTCCTCCGCTCATGCCGAAACCGTTTCCGCTGGAGCCATGTGGGACGCCGTCAGTCTAGAGCTCGACCCAGACGTCGCCGCAACCGAGGCCGGCGGGTCGATTAGCGACTCCAACCATGGCGACATTCTCTTTGGTGATATCCACCCCACCTCCGTCTCAGACGGCAATCTTGGCACGGAAGTCGTAATCAAGAAAACAATCGGTATTACTACCCCGGGTAAGTTCTATGCGGTTTATCTCTCCACTATTTCCGACTCCAACGCTCTTTCTCATACCTTCTCCTCTACCAACGCCACCATCCCCGCCATTACTAATTCCATCGACAGCCAAACCGGTCTCGCTACCCCTGCCATCTTCTCTGACTCTTCTTGGGGCTGGACTCTGTCTAGTATTATTCCGTCTAACAAACTAGGCCAAGAACTCACCAAAGTCAATGACGCTGCCATCTACAACCAAGATACTTGGTCCGCCGTCCCAATCTTTGGCCAGGCCGTAGAGCTATATACTAATACTACCGCCAGCAATGCCGGTTTCTCCGCTGGCGACACTTTCGACATCTACTATGGCATTATGATCGACACGGATGTCTTAGCGGGTACTTATACCAACGAGCTCGTTTATACTGCTCTTGCCAGTAGCGATTCTCTAGATACGGCCAGCAAGAACTTAACCCGTAGCACTTATTATGTCTCCCAAGGCACCAACCAGACCCTTAGCTTCGATCTATCCGCCTCCGTCAGTTCCAGCTCCGCTTCTTCGCTTATTACAGCAGACAACATTACGGTCTATCTAGTACCCCACTCCACCATTCTCGCTAGCAAAGACTCAGACGGCAACTATACCGTTACGAGTAGCATGCGGACTACCGCTACTCTGTCTACCGATGATGGTGGTTACCAAACTTGTACCTTCACCGATGAAAATTTATCTTTAACCGACAACGGCGCGATTATCGTCTGCACTATGCCGGCCGAGACCATCTTGGGCGACAATGACGATGAAGGGTATTACGACTTCTGGCTTCACATCGAGCCGTATGATTACAACTACATCTCTCGCTATACTAGCCCCTCTAGTCTAGAGACTAACCAAACCGCCGCCTCTGTCCTCTACGCCGGCTTACAATCCAGAACTTCCGACAACGACAACGATGGTGAATATGACTATATAATTTCCGAGATGCAAGAAATAACACCCGCCATCTGCGCCAACACCAACCGATGGAACAACATTGCTGGTAGCGGAGCGCGAATCCTCGATTATTCCGGAACTACCCAACTAGTCAACGACATCACCATGATAGATCCGGAGACCGGCGAGGATGTTCTCGACGAAACGGCAACCCTAGCGGCCAACGCCGCCACGGGAGTCGGGACCTTTGCGCTAACCGACGTACGCGACGGCACAGAGTATCTTGTCCGTCATCTCGCCGACGGTAATTGCTGGATGGCTCAAAATCTACGGCTTGACCTTTCTACAGTTGGAACTCTCACGCCGGCGGACACGAATATTGCCACGGACTACACGCCTAACGCCGAAACTATTTTTACTTTTCCGGGCGCTTCTAGCGACACTTCGGCACACATTAAAAACTACGGTCTGACCTATATAGAAAATGGAACCATCTACGTCGACAGCGACTATACTCCTGCACACGCTCTTACCTATACTGGCATTTATTACAACTGGTACGCCGCCACTGCCGAAACCATCAAAGGTGATTACTTAGCCAGTTACGACATTTGTCCCCGAGGTTGGCAGCTTCCAGTCCGCGGAACTACCAGCGGCAAGGCCAACAAAAGCGTCGTCGGTCTCATCCTCAACCCACCATATTACGACCCGTCAGGAACCGCACTTACTACTAACTCGATCGATGATTTCCTTAAACTAACTCCATTCAATTTTGCAAATACTGGTTTTATCTCCTATTCCAGTAGCAATCGTACCACTACAAGCGCGTCATACACTTGGACAAAGAATAGTTATAATGCCGGCTCAGCCCGCGATACTAAAATAAGTGCTTCCATAATCGACGACCAAAGCAACAAACGCACCGCCATGCCCATTCGCTGTGTCGCCCAGTAATAAACGCACCGCTCTGCTTGCTTTTTACCCCATTTACATTATAATAAGCTTATGGATAAAAATGACAACAGAAAAGATTTCTTAATAAAACGTGATTACAAAACTTGGATGCCCATCAAAAGCGAGATAAACAATCGCCAAAAGTTTCGCACCTTTAGCGAATGGCAAGTTTGGTGGGTGGCCGTAGGAGAGAATGTTGGTAGTGAAATAAACGGAAAAGGTGCTTATTATTTAAGACCGGCTATTGTTTTGAAGAAAAGCAGCAAACTGAGTTTCCTAGGGATTCCTTTAACGACACAAGCTCACGAAGGTTATGGCTTCGTAAAGTTTATGTTCAAGGGCAAAGAAAGTTACGCAGTCCTAAACCAGCTCCGCACCTTCAGCGTATTCAGGTTAGTCCGAAAGAAGGGCGAGCTAGATGATTCAGACATTACGCTAATCCGACAAAGATTAAAGGAGTTTTTGAATTTTTAATCCTCAAAAAATTCCTCCCCTATTAACTAGAGGAGTGGGGCGGGAAAATCCCGATATATCCTCATTATACCACACCAAACCGCTTTTGTAAATAGAAAAATCCCCCTGAGAGGGGGATTTTATTTACCGTACTTCTACGCGGACGCGCGGGACGCTCTTCCCGGAAAAATGGCTCTTTTTCGTCTTCACAAAGTTGACGATTCCGTCTTTTGCGGCGTGAATCGTAAAGTTGCGGCTCATATAAGTCCCCTCTCCTGCGAGCTTCGTGCTACCAGTCTGGCGGACGAGGACTTCGCCGGCGCGAACTTTCTGGCCACCAAAGCGCTTGACGCCAAGGCGCTGACCGGCGTTATTATGGACGTTCTTAGCGGTTCCACCCGCTTTGACATGTGACATCTTATTTCTTCCTTAATACTATTATTTCTCGGGCGACAATCTGCCCCTCTCGATAATATAAGAGGTCGTCCTGCCTCGAGTTTCTAAACTTCACTACATTATACCCCAGTTTTTCCACTTCGTCAAGGATGTTTAGCCGAGAATACTCCCCATTTTCTCTTAGCCACGCCGGCACCGCCACGACCACCGGCGTCCCCGTCCGGGCTTGGCCGCTTAAGTTCTTAAGAAAACCAAGAATAATAGTCTTACAGCGCTCTTTTTCTTGTTTTAGTTTGATCTCGGCCGGTGGCTGAGACATCGGCTGGCCAAGAAAAGCCTCACAGGCCACAGCGTCAAACGAGCGATCCCAACAATAGCTAGTTGCATCGCCTTCGGCGATATAAGATTTGTCAAAAAAGTATTTTACGTCAATCTTTGATAGTCGCTCCACGAGCCACTTCATATTTTTCTTCGAATATTCAACCATACGCGGCTCAAGGTCTGTACCATACGGGGTATAGCCCATGATAAACGCTTCCTGAAGGACGACGCCGGTGCCGCAAAACGGGTCGAGGAGAATAGCATTTTCCGGAAGAGGACCACAGAGGTTGATCAGAATCTGCGCCAGCTTCGGCGGCAACATCCCCACTTTCGCGTCACGCGCCGGCCGCGCTTGATCACGCTTGGCGTATTCCGTAATATTCTGCACTCCCGTCAACTTGTAATATCCGTCCTTTGTGATCAAAATCTCTACATGGTTCGGCTTCTCGGCCAGCTGGTTGTGGTGCGACGTCGCCGTTGACAACACGGCGGTTTTATTGGATAACACCCGAACAGACCGTCCTCGCCTCTGGAGAATCTTCTTTAGCTTCAACGCCTCCCCCTGCGCCTTAAATCCGCTCGCCCCCGGCCGCAGATCGCTCACTCCGAGCGTGATTTTGCCTTCCGGCAACCCCTCAAGAAATCCCAGCGCTTCTGGGAACTTCCCCAATCTTTCCGCTAGCTTCAAAACCCCGCCTAGCCGCCCGATTTCTGGCACCGTTTCGCTCTCAAACTCCGCCACCAGCGGTGTCTCTAAGCCACCGCCCCGGCCTTCCGTCATTTTTACCCCTGTAAACTGGCTTTCTAGCTCCGCTAGTGACAGCTTTGGCAATCGCCCAAGCAACGCAATATACTTCATGCCCAAATTATACCATATATGCTATAATTTTCCTATGCAACCCTCGTCTTTTGATTCCGCCTCCCCCGTCCCGCGCTTCTCCGTCTCGGAGTTCCTTGCTATCACTAACCAGACCCTCAACTACGCTTTCCCTAAGCTCGAGCTCGTTGGCGAAGTCTCCAGCTTCAAAGTCTCCAAAGGTAAATGGGTCTTCTTCGACCTCAAGGACGCCTCCGGCACCGTCTCCTGCTTCCTCCCTCTCTTCTCTCTCCGCACCGCTCTAGAGGATGGTATGAAAGTCCTCGTCTCTGGCGCGCCTAAGGTTACGGATTTTGGCAAGTTTTCTTTTACCATCCAGTCTGTCCGTCCTCTCGGCGAGGGTAGCCTCAAAAAGGCATTCGACCTCCTCAAAGACAAGTTGACGAGAGAAGGCCTTTTCGCTCCCGAGAAAAAGCGCCCTCTCCCAGAAGATTTGACCACCCTCGGCGTCATCTCCTCTGTCAACGCCGCCGGCTACGCCGACTTTATCAAGATTCTCGACGCCCGCTGGGGCGGCCTCGACATCCGCGTCTATAACTGCGGCGTCCAAGGCGCTTCCGCCGCCGACGAACTCATCCGCGCCCTAGATTATTTCAACGAGCAGGGAACTGTCGACGTCATCGCCCTTCTCCGCGGTGGCGGCAGCAAAGACGACCTCGCCGTGTTCAACGACGAGCTACTCGTCCGCCGCATCGCCGCCTCCAAAATCCCCGTGATTACCGGCATCGGCCACGAAGTCGACGTCAGCCTCGCAGATCTCGCCGCCGACGTCCGCGCTTCCACCCCGTCCAACGCCGCCGAGCTTCTAACTCGCGACAAATCCGCCGAGCTCCGCCGCCTCCGCGGCTCCTTCTCCTCCCTTAAAACCTATCTAGATCATTACCTCTCTACCCTCCTCGAGACCCGGCGCGCCGC
Source organism: Candidatus Saccharimonadota bacterium (assembly GCA_017460225.1). Classification (GTDB taxonomy): domain Bacteria; phylum Patescibacteriota; class Saccharimonadia; order Saccharimonadales; family Saccharimonadaceae; genus Nanosyncoccus. The sequence continues at coordinate 4,596 of JAFUBM010000019.1, read as the reverse complement.
CCTCGCTCGCGCCGAGCGAGAAATCCTTTCCCGCCTCTCCCTTATAGAAAAGGAGCTAGCCAGCAAGCGCGCCGTCCTCGACTCGCTCAACCCAGAGAACGTCCTGCGCCAAGGTTACTCCATCCTCACTGGCGACCCTTCCCCTGGTAATGTTGTAAAAATTACAACATTCGATAAACTAATCTCAGCAAAGGTTACCCATGTCCAACCCAAAATCTAACTCCATCACCACTAAAATCACCGAGCTCGACGCCCAGATCCAATGGTTCTACTCCGACGAATTCTCTCTCGACGAAGCCGAATCCCGCTACAAAGCCGCACTCAAGCTCCACCAAGAAATCGAGCAAGACCTCTCCGCCCTCAAAAACAAAATCACCGTCCTGAACGTTGCCAAATAATCCCGCTTGTGTTAAACTAATCTTATGAACAACAACCCTGCCCCTGCCGGCTATACCCCTATTGAGCCGCCTAAGCCCGCTAAGGATCCCGCCGCCGTCTCTTCTGTCCTCAAGACTGCCGTGATTGTTATTCTTGTCTTGTTGCTGATTGGTGCCGGTCTTGGCGCGTTCTATTTTTACTCCGAATACTCCCTCCTCTCCTCAGAAGTCGACGCCAAAGTCGACGCCGCCGTCCTAGACGCCGTCAAGGCGCGAGAAGACGAGCTAGAGGCCGAGTTCGCCGAGCGCGAGAAGTCCCCCTCGTCTACCTTTACCGGCCCGTCCGACTATGGCTCCCTCAGCTTCAAATACCCTAGGACCTGGAGTGTCTACATCGCCAAAGACGCCTCCTCCGGTGGCAACTTTGAGGCCTATCTCCACCCCGGAGAAGTCTCCCCCGTCTCGGGCGGCACTATCTTCGCCCTCCGCGTCACTATCGAGTCCAACACTAATTTCGAGAACGTCGCTAATCGTTACAACCGCCTCGTAGAAAACGGCGAGCTCAAGTCCTCTGTCATCACCGTCAACGGTAGCGATTCCGCCACCCGCTTTGACGGCACTCTCCCCAACAAACTCGTCGGCTCCGTCGTCATCTTCCGCATCCGCGACAAAGTTGTCACCCTCGAGTCTGATGCCGAGATTTATCGTGCCGATTTTGACTCTCTGCTCAAAACCATAACATTTAGTAATTAAGGAGGAACTCCATGGCCCACATCAACCGTAAATATATCGACTCCCACTGGCTCATCTTTGTCATCAAGGGTCTCGTCGCCATTCTCTTTGGCGGCCTCGCCCTCTTTGACATGCGCCGCGATATGACCTCTATGGTCTCGCTCGTTGGCGTCTTCCTACTCTGTCTCTCCATCATCGAGTTTATCAACGCCCTCTATCGCGCCCACATGAAGACTGGCTGGGCGGTCTCCGTCTCCCTCGCCGTGGTTGACTCCGTCGTCGCCCTCGCCCTCCTCTTCACCGTCGACCAAAGCGTTACCTGGCATCTTTTCCTCATCGCTGGCTACACACTCCTCCGTGGCCTCTTTGAGATTATCTCCGGCTTCCGCGCCACGGTCGACCCCACAGACCGCTTTACCTGGGTCTTTGGTGGAATGATTGGCGCCATCATGGGTGTTGTCATCCTCAACTCCGGTGAGTTCTTCCTTCGCTTCTTTGGCGTCTATCTCCTGATTTTTGGGACCTGCTCCCTCTTCTACGGCGTCCACAACCGCGCCCAGAAGCTCGAAGACCGCGCCGCGCGCCGTGAGTCTGCCGCCCTCGCCGCTAAAACCCGCAAGAAAAACTCCCGCAAATCTCCCGCTAAAAAGTCCAAATAGTATATAATAGTCTCATCATGAACTACAAGAAACCTACAAAAGCGATCATCACCGACGCTGGTTTTGCATCGCGCTTTCTCCCCATTACTAAGACCATCCCCAAGGCTATGTTACCCCTCGGCAACCGCCCCGTAATTGAGCTCGTCGCCGCTGAGTGTCGCGCCGCCGGAATCGAGGATTTAATCCTCGTCGTCACCCCCGAGGGTAAGGCCATTTATGAAGATTACTTCAACAACCCCGCCTCTCGTGCCAAGACCCTCCTCTATTCCCAGGGCAAGCAAGACCGCTTCGCCTCCGTCGAGGAGCTTCTGTCCCATCCTAAGCCCACTATCATCGTCCAAGACCCCTCCCTCCCTTATGGCAACGGCTCCCCTATCGCCTCCGCCAAAGATTTGATTGACAAGGACGAAGCCTTTATCGTCTGTTATTCCGACGATGTCGTCTTTGGTCCCTCCGCCGTCAAAGATCTCCTAGATTCTTTCGAGCAACACCCAGACGCCCGCGCCATCATCGGCGCCCAGCTCGTCCCGCACGAAGAGATTAAGAAGTACGCCTCCGTCGACTACGACCCCGAGACAGAAGTTCTAAAAGGCCTCGTCGAGAAGCCTGCTCCCGAGGACGCTGCTTCCGATCTCGCCTCTTACGGCCGCTATCTTTTGACCCCCGAGATTTTTGAGTTCTTAAGCCCCGACCACACCGGCCTCGACGCCGAGCTTTGGACCGCCGACGCCATCGCTCGCCTCATCCCCACCGGCCAGGTCTATACCAAAAAGACTTCCGGCCTCTGGATGACCACCGGCGATCCCCGTAACTACGCCTTTGCCCAGGCCAAATATCTCCTCGATCACGAGCCTTTCGCGGACGAATACCGCGACTTTATCAACCATAACTAAAGGAGCCCTCTATGAACACCGCCGAATGGATCATCGTCGCCATTCTCAGCCTCACTTTATTTGTCTTTTTAACCCTTAGTATCATCCTCATCACCAAACTCTTCGACCTCACCTATGAGGCCAAACACCTGGTCAAAGACCTCCGCAAGATTGCCAAGGGCGGTCAAAAAATCGTCGACAAAGCTGGCGACACCGTCGACACCGCCGCCTCCGACGTCACCAAAACCACCAGCGCCGTCAAAGACGCCGTCGTCCACGCCGTCAAAAAGAAACTCGACACCGACAAATAACCTTGACTATTTTGCAACTTTGTGCTATAATAAGGTCATAATTTTCGTACCTTAAAAACCTTTAGGGAATAGATTAGGAGGGTAATCTATGAAACGCATTTTAGTTGGTTTTGTCTCTGTTGTACTCGCAATCCTGGTTACTTTTATCGTTGTCGGCTTCGTCTACGCCCGGATGGGTTTGCCCATCTCTAGCGCCTTAACCGCGCTGATCAGCGGTCCTTCCCAGCCCGCCGTAGTCGAACCCGCGGCTACTCCTGTCCAAGGCGGCACCGTGACTTTTGTTCCCAGTGCCACTCCTACGCCCACTCCTACCCCCGTCCCCGAGCAGCCGGTCTTTATCCCCGGCCTCTACGGCACCGGTGCTACGGTTGGAGCTAGCGCGCTTGAGCCTACCTCGCCTACCGCGACCCCTGTCTCCGCCACTTTCCCCGCGCAGAACGCCTATGATTTTCTCAGTGTCGTACAGATCCAGCAGGCTCTCAACCTCGCCGGTCTCACGACTTCAGTCGACGGCGGTTACGGCCCAGAGACCGCTACCAGCATCCGTCAATTTCAGTCTGTCCAGCATCTTGGCAACATCGACGGCGTCACTGGTCCGGAGACCGCCCAGGCGCTCGGTGTCGAACTCAATGTCGTACGTAATTATCATTACGAAGCCGACCTCGAGACCATCGCCCGTAGCTCCTCTAGCGATTATCTTTATTACATCGCTACCTACAACGGTGCCACTCTGACTCAGTTCCATCGCAACGCCGACGGCACTTGGCAACGCAACTGGTCCACCCCTGTCAGTTTCAACCTCAGCACCGACCTCTCGGCCACCAACTCGCTTGGCATCCACACTCTAGCCAGCGGCTTCCCGACCGGTCTCTTTGGCGTCAATAACGACACGGCCAACCAGCTAGTCTCCACCTGCCCCACCGGCACGCTCCTCGTCATCGACGATCGCAATTTCACTCCCTAAAGCCTAGTCCCGCTCCCCGAGCGGGACTTTTTATACGATTTTCACGCAATCTTCCCCCACCACCATCTTCATCTCTTTTACAAACTCTTCGCACCCCTCTACCTTAAACGGCATCTTCAGCGCCTTTTTCTCCTCCGGCGTCTCTTGCAGCACCAAAATCACGTCTTGCATCCCCATATTCCGGTCGCACACCCGCTTGATACTAGACAATACATCCACATTATTTGGCTCTTTGACTAAGATGTAGACTTTTTCGTGGCGTCGGTCTTTTGGCGGCGTCACCACCCGCACCTGCTCAATCACCGGCGCTTCTTTACCCGCATTAAAACTCGCCCCGCCGGCGCGGTACCCACCGCGCCCGCCGGCCACACCGCTCGCCGAGCTCGCCGTGTTGCGCCTTCGCGCAAATCCCCCCGCCACTTCCTTTGGCGGCTCCAGCCGCGTCCCCGTTGCCTGATAGCCCGCCAACGTCTCATCAGAAATCACCTCACAGGAGTCCATCAACACCTTCACTTCCGTCACTACATTCCCGTTTTTATCTCTTGCGTTCACTCGCCCCGTGATTTTTACTACATTATCTTGCACCAGCTTCCCCCCATATTCCTCAAACACGTTCGGGAACACGATGATTTCTTGCTCGCCCGTCTTGTTCTCAATCTTCACAAACGCCATCTTGGTATT
>JAFUBM010000001.1 GCA_017460225.1 Candidatus Saccharimonadota bacterium | reverse complement strand
CTTATGCTCATGTATATTATTATAGCATAAGTTGTTTATTTTTGCGCTAAATATTAGCGATTTCTTCGGCGGTTGGGCCGGTAGGGAGATCTTCCTCTTCTTCCTCTGGGATAGGATGGACGCCGGTACCAACGGGGATTTTACGACCGATAATGACGTTCTCCTTGAGGCCGCGGAGTTTGTCTACCTTACCAGAGATAGCGGCGTTGATGAGAACGCGAGTAGTATCTTGGAAGGAAGCGGCGGAGAGGAAGGAGTCGGACCAGATGGAGACTTTGGTGATACCGAGTAAGAGCTGGGTGTAGGTGGCTGGGGTTTTGCCTTCTTTTTGGAGGTTGTTGTTTTCCTCGGTGGCGGCGGCGATAGAGATGATGTCGCCACTGACAAAGGAGGAGTCGCCCGCGTCTTCAATGAGAACCCGACTAAACATTTGGCGGACGATAATCTCAAGGTGTTTTGCGGAGATTTCATGGCCCTGAGCGGCGTAGACTGAGAGAACGTCGTTCATGATGTAGCGAGCGGTGGACTCGTAACCTTTGTACTTGAGTTGGTCTTGGAGATTAAGAGAACCAGTGGTGAGGCGATCGCCTGCTTCGACGCTGTCGCCTTCGTGGACGAGCATTTCAGCGTCGCCGGGGATTTCTACTTTGACTGGGTTGCCGGCATCGGCTACGACGATGATGGCGCCGTCAACGATCTGGGCATTGCCGTTGACTGGAGCGACGATTGGGGATTTGCCGCCGGCCTTTTCGGCTACGACATCGCCAGCTTTGACATCGGCACCGTCTTTGATTTTGATTTTGTGACCCTTGTCTAGGTCTAGACGGTGGGTTTCGCCGGCAGATGGGGTGATTTGGACGATATAACGACCGTTATCTTCCCACATGCCGATGACGCCAGAGACGGGCGCAATCCATGCTTGACCTTTAGGAGCACGAGCTTCAAGCAACTCTTCAACACGAGGAAGACCTCTTGCGATTGCACCGGAACCTGCAACACCAGAACCGTGTTTGGTGTCTAGGGTTAGCTGGGTGCCTGGCTCACCGAGAGATTGGGCGGCGATGACTCCGACTGGTTGAGCGGATTCTACGAGTTTACGGGTGGACATGTCAATACCGTAAGCTTTGCGGGGGATGCCGTCAACTGCGGTGGTGGTGAGGATGGATTGAATGCGGACGGATTCAATCTTGTCGTCGTCTTCTAGTTGCTGAGCAATCTCAGGGGTGATAAGCTCGTCGGCTTCAAGGTAGCCTGGGATTGGGGTGGCGGTGTAGCGACCAGAAATCCATGCGGAGAAGGCGACGCCGGCATCTTTAACTTCGGATTTGTAGACGGCAAAGCCTGGGTCTTCGGCTTCTTCGTTGGTGGTGAAGACGTCTTGAGCGACATCTACGAGACGACGAGTTAGGTAGCCGGAGTCCGCGGTACGGAGAGCGGTAGATACCTGACCTTGGCGAGCACCTCGGGTCGCGATGAAGGATTCCAAGGTGTTAAGACCGTCTTTATAGCTGCTCTTTACGGGGAGCTCTATTTCGTTGTTGTTGATGTCTACCATGATACCGATTTCGGCGGAGGCGAGCTTGATGTTGGACACGCTACCACGAGCGCCGGAGTTAACCATGACGGCGATATCTGTATCCATAGTGGAGAGCTTCTCTTTGAGGAAGTCTGAGATTTTGCCGTCGATGTCGCGCCAGTTATTAACAGTAAGGGTGTAGCGCTCTTCATCGGTAAGCATACCTTCGTTGTATTGTTCTTGGATGAGAGCGGTTTTACCGTCACCTTCGGCGATGAAATCTTGGATTTCGGGGTAAGTCGGGTAATCGTCTTTGGCGGTAGAGACAGAGGCGATAGTCTCATATTCAAAGGCTAGATTCTTGACGGCGTCGGCGGTTTTAACGGTGGTCTCTGCGCCGTAACGATCAAAGATGTTGGCCATGACTTTTTTGAGTTGCTTGGATGTCTGGACGCTGTTATCATAGGGGTAATCCTCGGGGAGGATTTCGTTGAAGATGACGCGACCGAGGGTGGTGTTTCTGATTTCTTTTTTAGCAAAGACGCGAATCGGGGTCTGTAAGGCGATAAGGCCTTGATCGTAGGCCATTTCAGCTTCATAGATGGAGCTGAAGGCTTGAACGTCTTCGGTGTCGGTGCCGGGCTTGTCGTAGGTGAGGTAGTAGATACCGAGGACTACGTCCTGATAGATGGAGAGGACTGGGGCGCCGTCGGCAGGTTTCAAGAGGTTCTTGCCTGCGGCCATGAGTTCTCTTGCTTCGGCTTGAGCGTCGTCAGATAGGGGTAAGTGGACAGCCATTTGGTCGCCGTCGTAGTCAGCGTTGAAACCGGTAGCTACGAGCGGGTGGAGCTGGATGGCTTTACCGTCAATCAATCTTGGTTGGAATGCTTGGATGGAGAGACGGTGAAGGGATGGAGCGCGGTTTAGAAGGACATATTTCCCTTTAATCACTTCATCAAGTGCGTCCCAAACGATGTTTTCGCCGGCTTCAATCAATCTGGTAGCGGCGCGAATGTTGGCGGCGTGTTCACCGGCCATGAGCCAACTGATAACGAAGGGCTTAAAGAGTTCTAGGGCCATTTGTTTAGGCAAGCCACATTCGTTGAGTTTAAGGTGTGGGCCGACTACGATAACGGAACGACCAGAGTAATCTACACGTTTACCGAGGAGGTTTTGACGGAAGCGACCTTGCTTACCTTTGAGGAGGTCGGAGAGGGATTTGAGCTTGCGCCGACCGTTTTGAGCGGTAGAGGAACGACCACCATGGGAGGCGTTGTTGTCGATGAGGGCGTCAACGGCTTCTTGGAGCATGCGCATTTCGTTGCGACAGATGACAGCAGGGGCGTTGAGGTCCATGAGTTTTTTAAGGCGGTTGTTGCGGTTAATGACGCGACGATAGAGGTCGTTTAAGTCGGAGGTAGCGAAACGTCCACCAGGGAGAGAAATCATTGGACGCAAATCTGGGGGGATGACCGGAATGACGGTGAGGACGAGGTCGTTGGCTTTGATGTTGGCGGCCTCCATACCCTCTAAGAGTTTAATGCGCTTGATGAGTTTCTTTTCACGTTGGCCACGAGCTTCTTCGGCTTCGGCTTTGAGGTCGGCGATCATGGTGGGGATGTCAATTTCATCAAGAAGTTTTTTGATGGCGCTTGCACCCATTTCTACTTCTATTAGATCGTAGTAGGAATCGTCTGGGAGGTTGCGGTAGTCAACTTCGCTGATGACGGCACCTTTATGGAAGCCTTCTAGGATAGTTTTGCGATTTAGATAATCGGACTCTAGGTCTTCTAGCTCCTTGGACTCGGCATCGGCAAGTTTTTTGGCGTCGGCGCCTTCGGTTTTGGCTTCGTTTTCATAGCGAAGCTTGATGGCTTGGCGGGCGGCTTCGGTCTGGGAGTCTAGATCTTGGATGGTTTGGGCAATCTCTTCGTCTTTGGCACTGATGATGAGGTATGAGGCGAAGTAGACTACTTTCTCAATGTTCTTAACTGTTAAGTCCAAGATGAGACTAAGTGCGGAAGGAGTGCCGCGCATGAACCAAATGTGGGCTACCGGGGAGGCAAGGGCGATGTGACCCATGCGCTCGCGGCGGGAGATGGATTTGGTAACGAGGTTCCCTTCTTTGTCTACGGCTGCTTCGCGAGAGCGAACGCCTTTGAGTTTGCTGTCGTGGGGGTTGATGTCTTTGACTGGGCCAAAGATTCTTTCACAGAATAAGCCATCGCGTTCGGGTTTTTGGGTGCGATAGTTGATTGTTTCGGGTTTCGTGACTTCGCCGTAGCTCCAATTTAAGATGTCTTCGGCGCTTGCCACGCTTAGGCGAATAGAATCAAAATCTGATGCAGAAATGAAATTATCCATCCAAGCCATATTATAACTCCTCTCCGAAGTCGACAGTACCGTCATCTGCGACTTCTTTTATTTCTACGCCTTCGTCATCAATGAGCTCTTCGGTCTCTTCATCGGTAAGATTATCAAGATCTTGAACTTCACCTTGTTTGGCTCGGGCATATATTAATTTATCGTCTTGAGATTTTTCGATTTCACGAGATGTTTTTTCAATTACGTCGCCAGCATCGGAAGATTCACCGTTGTCTAGGAGGTCAACTTTAAGGCCGAGGCCTTGGAGCTCTTTGACTAGAACGTTGAAACCTTCTGGAAGTTTGGGGCCTTCTATTGGGTCGTGTTTGATGATGGCTTCGTAGGCTTTGGCGCGTCCGTAAACGTCGTCGGACTTGATGGTGAGCATCTCTTGAAGGATGGTGGCGGCACCGTATGCTTCAAGGGCCCAGACCTCCATTTCTCCGAAACGCTGACCACCGTTTTGGGCTTTACCACCAAGGGGCTGTTGGGTAACCATGGTGTATGGGCCGGTGGAACGGGCGTGGATTTTGTCTTCAACCATGTGGTGAAGTTTAATCATGTGCATGACACCTACGGATGTTGGTTCGTGGAATGGTTCGCCGGTGAGGCCATCGTATAGTTGAATGCGACCTGTACGGGAAATGCCGGCTTTTTCTAGCTCTTCGGAGATTTTTTCGTCGGAGACACCGTTGAATGATGGGGTGGCAACTTTATAACCGAGGGCTCTAGCGGCCATACCAAGGTGGATTTCATAGAGCTGGCCGAGGTTCATACGGGATGGCACACCCATTGGCGAGAGAATGACATCTACTGGGGTACCGTCGGCCATGAAGGGCATATCTTCTACTGGGAGAATGCGGCTAACGACACCTTTGTTACCATGGCGACCGGAAAGTTTGTCGCCGACGCTAATTTTACGCATTTCGGCGACGTAGATTTTGATTTGCATGAGGACGCCGGCTTTGAGTTCGTGGCCTTGTTCGTGGGTATAGACGCGAACGCCTACGACTTTGCCAGTGGTGGAACCGTTCATGCGGACGCTAGTGTCGCGGACGTCTTTAGCTTTTTCACCGAAGATGGCGCGAAGGAGGCGCTCTTCTGAACTTAGTTCTTGTTCACCCTTCGGGGTAATTTTACCGACGAGGATGTCTCCGGCGGACACTTCGGAACCAACGGTGACGATGCCGTCTTCGCCGAGGTGGCGGAGAGCGTGTTCGGAGACGTTAGGAATGTCCCTTGTGACTTGTTCTGGGCCGAGTTTGGTTTCGCGGACCTCTACGTCAAAGTCTTTAATGTTGATAGAGGTAAGACTATCATCTTGGACGAGGCGGGAGCTAAGAACGATGGCGTCGTCCATGTTATAACCGCGCCATGGCATGAAGGCTACGACGAGGTTTTTACCGAGGGCTAATTCACCGTCTGTGACGGATGCACCTTCAATGAGGATGTCACCTTTTTTGACTTTTTGGCCGCGGCTAACTTTGACGCGTTGATTATAGCAACGGTCATCATTAGTTTTTTCAAAGTGGATTAGTTTATATTCTTTTTCTTCACCATTATTGTATTTAATGATGATGGATTCGCCGTCGGCTTTGGTGACTTCGCCGGGGCCTTTGGCCATGACGAGCTGAGAGGTGTTTTTGGCGACCTCGGCTTCTATGCCGGTACCGACGGTTGGCGCATCGGTTTTAAGTAGCGGTACTGCTTGTTTCTGCATGGCGCAGGCCATGAGGGAGCGGTCTACGCGGTTTTTCTCTACGAAGGGAATGAGCGAGGCGGAGACGCCGAGAATTTCTTTGTGGGCGGCATCAATGTGGGTCACTTCCTTGGCTTCTACTTGGGTAGGCTGGAGGCCTTTGCGGGCGGAAACCCAATCTTCTACGAATTTACCGTTTTTGTCTAGTTTTACGGAGGCGTCGGCGATGATCATGTTGTTTTCTTGGGAGGCGTCTACATAGACGACTTCGTCGGTGACTTTGCCATTTTTAACAACGCGATATGGGGCTTCAATGAAGCCGTATTCATTGACGCGGGCGTAGGTGGCGAGGTTTAATACAAGACCGACGTTGGCGCCTTCTGGAGTCTCTACGGTACAGATACGACCGTAGTGAGTGGGGTGGGTATCGCGGACGTCAAAGCCGGCGCGCTCACGTGTAAGACCACCAGGACCCATACTAGACAAGCGGCGCTTGTGGGCGAGCTCTGAGAATGGGTTGGTTTCATCCATGAGCTGAGAGAGCTGGGATGAAGAGAAGAATTCTTTGACGGCGGCAGTTACTGGGCGAGCATTGAGGAGTTGGGATGGGGTGACTTCTTCAGCGTTGGCCATGGACATGCGGTCTAAGATGTTTCTTTGGAGACGAAGCATACCGAGACGGAATTGTCTTTGGACTAGCTCACCAACAAGTTTGACGCGACGATTGGCGAGTGAATCGATATCGTCAGGCTTGTCTTGGGTGTTATTGAGACGAATAATCTCGCGAAGGATGGCAAAGACATCTTCCATTTGGAGGGTACGGTGGGCGCTATCGTTTTTAGTGTCAAAACCAAGGCGTTGGTTCATTTTGAAACGACCGACACGAGAGTAATCATAGCGCTTATAATCAAAGAAGGTGCGCTCAATCATGGATTTGGCGTTCTCTACGGTGGCGAGGTCGCCAGGGCGGAGACGGCGATAGACTTCAATGAGAGCTTCGCTTTGGCCACGAGAGGTATCTTTATCAATGGTGGCATCAATGTAGTTGATTTCGCCGGTATCTATGTCTTCAAAGTGTTTTTTGATTTCGCTGTTTTTGGAGACGCCGAGAGCGCGGATGAGGGTGGTGACGGGAAGTTTGCGACGACGATCAATTTTAACGTAGATACAACCATTGGCGGCGGTTTCAAATTCTAGCCAGGCACCGCGACCAGGGATGACTTTGGCACCGTAGAGGTTTTTCATGTCGTCTTTGGTGTGGCCGACGATGGAGAAGAAGACGCCGGCGGAACGGATGAGCTGGGAAACTACAACGCGCTCTGTGCCGTTGATGATGAAGGTGGCGCGATCGGTCATCCAGGGGTAGTCGCCAAAGAAGATGTCTTGTTCTTTGACCTCGCCGGTGGATTTATTGGTTAATTCTACGAGGACGTGGAGCGGGGCTTCGTAGGTAGAGAGATTGTACTTGGCCTCTTGCTCGGTCTGTTTGGGCTCTTT
>JAFUBM010000018.1 GCA_017460225.1 Candidatus Saccharimonadota bacterium | reverse complement strand
GAGATTGTTGGCGGTAGGAGAAAGGGTAGAGAACTCTACATCTCCGGATGTGCCGTCCGAGCCGGTGTCGTTAGTGTTGAGCGTGATCTGGACGGAGCTCCAGTCTACGCTAGCGGATGTGGTCTCGGCGTGGGCCTCGGCCATGATATATGGAACAATCAGAAAAGAGAGGAGGAAGACCGCTAGGCAAGAAAGTGAACAATAGAAGGACTTCCGAGCTAGACCTCGGACGTTGAGTTTTTGATTCTTGTCTTGCATTTTTCCTACCTCTCTTATGGTTTTTACACCCTCAAGGTAGGTTTTATCCTAAAACAAAACTGGCACCACGAGGGTGCAATAGCCAATAAGATCACCTTGGTGAAAAAGCGCCTTACTGTCAACTCGTGATGCCAGTCAAGGACATTTTTTCACCGCAGCGTTCTTATTGTAATTTTCTATTCTAGTAAACTAGAATGGTGATTATTGACTATTGCAAGACCATTGTATCGCGCCAAAACGCTTTTGTCTAGGGTTGATTTTTTAGATTTTTGTGGTTTTGATAATCCGCGATGGCATTCTTAAGGGCTTCGTGGCCGAGGACGGAGCAGTGGAACTTGTGCTTGGGCAGGCCGCCAAGGAAAGCGCAAATCTCCTCCGCGGAGATGTCGCCGGCGGCGCTAAGCGAGCGGCCTTTGGCGAGCTCGGAGAGCGCGGAGGTGCTGGCGATGGCGCTGGCACAGCCGTAGGTCTTCCAGCCGATATCTTTAATATACTCTTCCCTTTTACCGGTTTCGGGATTTTTCCGGGTAGAGACTTGAATCTTGACCAGCATCTGGTCCCCACAGTAAGGATTACCAACAAGTCCTTCCCCGTCGGCGGGGAACTTGGTCTCGTCACCCATGAGAAAGTTGCGGGGGTTGAGAAAGTGGTCTTTGACGATGTCGGTGTAGGCCCAAGATTGCTCTAGGGGAGATTTCTGGCAAGATTTGGCGGTGGATTGTTTCATACTGATTCCTTTAGGTTAATGGTTGAGAGTTTTTGGAGTCTTTCGATGATGGGCGGAAGGGTCTTGAGGAGATAATCTATATCCTGCTTCTTGGTCTTTAGGTTGAGCGAGAAGCGGACAGAGTTGTGCGCAACTTCGGCGTCACCAAACATCGCCATCAAGACATGGCTCGGGCGAATATCTCCGGAAGCACAGGCGGAGCCGGTGGAGACTTCGATACCGGCAAGATCGAGATAAAGCTGGGTGGACTCACCCTCGGCCCCAGGGAAGCTGACGTTGAGGATATTCGGCAACACTAGTTGCTTGCGGTCCCCGCAAACTAGTGTTGCTGTTTTTATTCTCTTTTTTATTTCGGAGGCGAGGTAATCTCGTAGTTCAGCTATTTTTTGATATTTTGCTGGAGTGGTTTTAGCGATTTTGGCGGCAGTAGCAAAGCCAGTGGCGAGGACGGCGTTGGAGGTGCCGGCACGGCGCTTCCCTTCCTGTGCGCCGCCGAGGATGAGGGGCTTAAAAGGCGAGCCTTGGCGGACGTAGAGAGCCCCGATGCCGACCGGGCCGCCAAGCTTGTGCGAAGAAAAGGTCAGGTAGTCGACACCGAGTTTTTGGACGTTGACGGGGATTTTGCCGATGGCTTGCGTGGCGTCGGTATGGAAGAAAAGCTGAGCTTTGGGAAAGTCGGCGCGGAGAGTCTGGAGTAGAGCGGAGAGCGCGGCGAGCGGCTGAAGCGAGCCGGTCTCGTTGTTGGCGGTCATAACGGAGACGAGCAGGCGCTCCTGCGGAGAATGTTTGAGAGTGCGGCGGAGCTGAGTCTCGAGGGCGGAAAGGTTGATAATCCCCTGCCTATCGACAGGGATTTCCCAGCAGGGCGAGCCATAGAGCTTGGCCGGCTCAAGGACGGAAGGGTGTTCGATAGCGGAGACAAAGAGCGGGCAGCCGGTAAAAGTGTGAAGGACGGTGTTGTTGCTCTCCGACCCGCCGGAGGTAAACAGAATCTCCTCGGACGAAGCGCCAATCAGCTCCGCAACACTTTCGCGCGCGGCGGCGAGCAAGTCGCGCCCGCGAGAGCCGGTAGAGTGAAGTGAAGAGGGGTTGCCAAGCTCGCCTTTGACGGACAAGTCCATAACTTCTAACATAGCGTCACGAACTTCTGGTAAAAGAGGGTTGGTAGCGGAAGCGTCTAAATACACCATATATATTATATATAGTAGCGCAGGAGGGCTAATCTGTCGAGTGGCGTTGGAAGTTCTGGGCCTTGGAAAAGCCGTCGTAATAGTTGGTCTTAATCTTGGGGTGGCCAATTTTGTTGGCAGCGGCGACGACTTCCTCGACGGAATCAGTGAGTTTGTAGATGTGGCGATCCGGAGGATTGATGGTCTTCAGCGCGGTCATCTTGGTAGCGTAGAAACGGTCGAGAGGCTTCCAGAAAGATTTGCCGAAGAGAAACATCGGCATCTTGGGCATCTTCCCCTCTTGCATAAGAATTAGAATCTCGGAGAACTCGTCCATCGTGCCGAAGCCGCCCGGGAAGAAGACGTAGACTTTGGCGCTCATAGCGAGCATAACTTTGCGGGCAAAAAAGTACTCAAACTGGAGCATATCGGTCAAGTAAGGATTGGGGTGTTGTTCGTCGCGGAGAGTGATGTTGAGGCCGATAGAGCGGCCGCCATACTCAAATGCGCCGCGGTTCGCCGCTTCCATAATCCCGGGGCCGCCGCCGGTAATCACGGCGTGGCCGTTCTCCGCGAGGAGAGCGCCGAGCTGGCGTGCTGCCTTGTAGTATTTGTTGGTCTCTTTCAGGCGGGCAGAGCCAAAAACGGTGACACCCTGAGGGTATGTCCGGACAATCTTGAGGCCGTTGAGCAGATCCTTGGCGTAGGCCTGGGCGCGGTCAAAGTCTGCAGACTCGAGCTCACGTAGGCTGTCTTCTTGGAACCGTTTGATTTCTGAAATTTCTTCCATAAGTCTCCTTTATGATTTTACGAGTTGAATCGGCATGGGGTGGAGCGGAGTATCGAGGGAAATCAAGCCGTTTTTGGCGCCGCGCTGCTGGACGACGGAGGTGGAGTTGGCGCTAGCAAAGACGAGGGATTGGCGTAGACTCCAGCCGGAGGCGTAGGCCGCTAGGAAGCCGGAACCAAAAGCGTCGCCGGCGCCGGTAGTGTCTTTGACCTTGACGTCTTCGTAGATACCGAAACGGTAGGTCTTGTCGCCGTCGGTGGCGATGCCGCCCATCGAGCCGTCGGTAAGGATGATGGTCTGGGCGTAGCCGCGGAGATGGGTGAGCAGCTCAGAGAGGGTGTTGCCGGGGACGAGCTGGGAGGCTTCCTGTTTGTTTAGAAGAAGGACGTCGATATCTTCTAGGAGGCCGAGGAGCTGTTTAGAGTTGGCTAGCTCAAGGACGCCGGGGTTAAACATAATTCTGGTATGGAGACGTTTGGCGCGCTCAAAAAACGCGAGGAGCGTACCCATATCGCCACGAAGGGTGGTAACGTAGAGCCAGTCCGGGGAGATAAGGTCTAAGTCGCCGGGCTTGAGGTTGTCAAACTTAGAGGAAGCGCCGCGGAACGTCAGGACGGTGCGCTCGCCAGACTTGCTGTCTAGGAGGATGACGGAAACACCGGTCTTGCCTGCGCGGGGGTAAGAGATAAAACTAGTGTCGATGCCCTCGCGGTCTAGGAGAGCTAAGATGGCTTCCCCCGCGGGGTCGTGACCGAGATTGCCGAGGTAGATGACTTCGTGGCCGGATTTGGCAAAAGTCACGGCGGAGTTGGTCCCGCCGCCACCAACGAAAAAGTCTAGCTTGTCGATGTCAAACTTGCTGCCAATCTCTAGAGTCTTGAACATTGAACGGTGTTCAAACTCGATAGAGCCAAAATCATCGCGGTCGATAAGATAGATGTCTTGGAGAGCGGAGCCAAGAGAAACGATGCGGGCCATTAGATTACTACTCCTACCTTGTCTAAGTCGGCCACGAGCTCGGTGTAGGCTTTGTTGGGCTCGGGGGAGCGGGAGATGGCTGAGCCAACGTTGATGACATCGATACCGGAGTGCGCGAGGGCGCGGACATTCTTCAGATTAGCACCGCCATCCCAGCCAATCTCGATGTTGGGGGCGATGGCTTTGATCAGGGGGACTTTTTCTATCTGCATCATATCGGCTTCGCCGCCTTGCTGGCCGAGCGTGCCGGCAAAGATTAGACAATGGTCGGCGGCCTGGAGATAAGGCGCGACGCGGCCAGGGTAAGTCTGCTTCATCAGAGCGACACCACATTTGATGCGGGCTTGCTTAAGCGTAGCAAAGACGCTGAGGAGGTTTTCGCTGGACTCGGCGTGGAAGATGACGAGTGAAGGCTTTATCTTCAGGATGGCGGGGAGATGGGCGGACGGGTTCATCACCATCATATGGAGATCCATGGCGGCCCAGCCTTCTTGCCACCAACAGTTGGAGACGTCGATGGTCTGGGACGGGGCAAAGGTGCCGTCGCAGATGTCGACCTGGATGCGTTTGGTAAACTTGGAGTAATCCTCGTATTGTTTACGGTAGAGGTTTTTGTCGTTGGTGAGAATCGTGGGGACGATTTCGCTCATTTGGTCTCCTCGTCTAGGCGTTTAATGCGACGAACGTGCCGTTCTTCGCCAGAGAACGGAGTGTCGAGAAAGAGTTTGATAAGCCGCTCGGCACGGCGGGTGGAGAGACGGTCCGCAGAGAGACAGAGGACATTGGCATCGTTGTGCTGGCGGGAGAGGCGGACGGCGCGCGGGTCGAGCGCGACGGCGGCGCGGATGCCTTTGATGCGGTTAGCCTGGATGGAGACGCCGATGGCGGAGCCGCAGAGAAGAATCCCTCTGGCGCCGCTGGTCTCGCGGACGGCCCTAGCTACGGCGAGAGCGGCGTCGTTGTAATCATCCTCTGGGTCAAAACTGTGCGGCCCGAGGTCTTGGAGCTCCGGAAAAGCGCGGACTAGGGACTTTTTAAGCGCAAAGCCACGATGGTCGGAAGCGATAAAGACGGAAGCAGGAGCGAGCACTAGCGGCCTTTCCCAAAGTCAACGGCGAGCTCAACGAGGCGGTTGCTATAACCCCATTCGTTGTCGTACCAGGCAACGACCTTGACGAGGTTGCCACCAACGACGTCGGTGAGCGGGAGGTCGACGATGGAGCTGTGGGCGTTGCCGCGGAAATCCGTGGAGACGAGCTCTTCTTCTGTAACGTCGACGATGCCTTCGTAGAACGGCTGTTTGACGGCCTTTTTGAAGACTTTGTTGATTTCTTCGATGGTAGTGTCGCGCTTGAGGACGGCGGTAATGTCGGCAAGGGAGACGACCGGAGTCGGGACGCGGACAGAGAGGCCGTTGAAACGGTCTTTGAGCGCGGGGATGGTGAGCGCGGCGGCTTTGGAGGCGCCGGTGGTAGTGGGGACGATGTTCTCGGCGGCGGCGCGAGCCTCGCGGAGATCCTTGGCCGGGGCGTCTTGGAGACGTTGGGAGGCGGTGTAGGAATGGACGGTGGTCATCATGGCCTTTTCAATGCCAAAGTTGTCCTCGAGGATTTTCATGACGGGGGCGATACAGTTAGTAGTGCAGGAAGCGTTGGACAGAATCTCATCATCTGGGGTAATGGCGTCGTCGTTGACGCCGATGACGATGGTCTTAGCGCCCTCACCCTTGGCTGGGGCGGAGATGACGACCTTTTTGGCGCCGGCCTTGATGTGAGCACGGGCCTTGGCTGGGTCCGTAAAGAAGCCGGTAGACTCAATCACGACGTCCACACCGAGCTCTTTCCACGGAAGCTTGGACGGGTCTGCCTCGGCAAAGACGCGAATCTTGCGGGTGTTGACGAGAAGATTCTCGGCGTCATAGCCAACCTTTTTGTCGTAGATGCCGTAGGACGAATCGTATTTTAAGAGCTTAGACAGGGTCTTGGTATCTGTGAGGTCGTTGACGGCGACGACTTCTACGTCGCGGCGCTCTAAAAGAATCTTAAAGGCGTTGCGCCCGATACGACCAAATCCGTTGATTGCGATTTTTACCATTAAAATACCTCCTAATATACTTAAGCTTTATTATATATTAGAAGGTATTTTTTGACAAGCTATTGTTTGTTCTGCTCGACAAGATAATCGAGAGTCTTTTCGATAGTCATACGGTTTCTGACGTCCATTTTGACGCGAGGATCTTTGAGATTTTTCAGAGCTTCGGGGGATTTTTTGTAGACATCGCGGAGCTCGGCAATCTTGGCGGCGACTTCGTCGTCTGAGGTGGAAATCTTAGCTTCGTTGGCGAGGACTTGGAGCACGAGCGAGGCTTTGACACGCTTCTCGGCGACGGAACGGGCTTCTTTCTCCCACTCTTCCTCAGTCATACCGTTGGCCTTGAGATAGTCCTCGAGCTTGGCGCCGGAGGCGGCGGCATTGCGGGCGATATCGTCCTTTAGGAAGCGGAGCTGGTCAGAAATCAGGATGTCTGGTGCGGAGACTTTGGAAGCTTTGACTAGGGCTTCGACAAGGGCGTCCTTATACTGCTCGTTAAGGCGAGCGGCGTTTTGGGCGGCGAGATTTTTCTCGATGTCGGCGCGGAGCTCGTCCATAGACTTAAACGGGCCGCACTTTTTGGCGAAGTCCGCATCGAGCTTGGGCAAGGTAACGACGTTGACTTGTTTGACAAGGACCTCAAAGACGGTCTTTTGGCCGGCGAGGGATTTCTCGGCGTAGTCTTTAGGGAAAGTGAGCGGGAGGTCAAACTTGTCACCGGAAGATTTGCCAACGATTCCCTCCTCAAAGCCGGGGATAAAGGTCTTAGAGCCAAGAGTGAGGGCGTAATCTTTGGCGGTGCCGCCCTGGAAAGGCTCACCGTCTTTCTTGCCAACAAAATCGATGATGACTTCGTCGCCTAAGGCAGCGGGCTTTTTCTCGACTTTTTTCTCGGCGTAGGCCTTGCGGATGTTTTCGACGATTTCGTCGATGTCTTTTTTGGCGACTTTGACCTCGGGGCGCTTAACCTTGAGGTGTTTGTAATCGCCGAGCTTGACTTCCGGCAGGATGTCGGCGGTAGCGGTGTATTCTACGGACTCGTCTGGGACATATTTGGTCACGTTGACCTGAGGGATGACGAGGGGAGACTTCTCGACTTCGGCAAAAGCCTTGGGGACAGTAGTGCGGACGGCGAGGTCGATAGTGTGGCTGGCGACGTCGTTGGGGTTTAAGACCTTCTCGGCGAGCTCACGCGGAGCCTTGCCCTTGCGAAAGCCTTCGAGCTTGACTTCCTTGATGAGGGTGTCAACGGCTTTTTTGCGCGCGGTGGCGAGATCTTGTTTGTCTAGAGTAACCGTGATTTCGACACGGGTGTCGGATAATTTCTTGGATTTAACTTTCATAGGGAGATTATAACACAAAACCCTAAAGCGCGGAAGTTGGGCCGGGGAGCGGGTCGGTCCGGAGATGGCGGACGGCGGAGCGGGTGTCGTAGGCGGACTTGGTCTCCGGGGAGAGGATACCGGTGGGGTCGAAAAGATCTTTGACCTCGGCGATGAGCTCACGGTCTTTCTTGTCTAGAGCGGGGTAGACGACGACGGGCTTCAGGCGCCCCTCTGGCGCGCCGCCAACGAGCGAGCCGTCGTGGGCCTGGAGCAGCTCGGAGAGGTTTTGCAAGAGGGTGAGGGCGGTACGACGCTCAGAGACCTTGGACAGGGTAAAATCTGGGCGCAAGGAAAAGTTTTCTCCGGCGTAGTCGCCAAACAGCTCAAGGGACTTTTTGGAGGTCTTTTCGAGCTTTTTAAGGTCTTCTAAGAACTTACTGAGGTGCGCGCGCGGGAGGTAAAAATCGTCGAGGAGGGCGGGGCGGTCGCCTTTGCTGCTGTCGTTTAGGAAAGCAAGGAGGGAGGTCTCAAAATCGTCAAAATCGGCGGAGTTGCCCAGCGTCTCGGAGACGGCAAACGCGGACTTGGGCAAGAAGTGGAGAAGCTTCTTAACCTTGCGGCGGGAACGGTGGGATTTGTCGTTGAAGGAGACAAGGACGAGGAAGCCGGACTCAAGCTTCTTAGTCAGGAGGTCTGGCTTCTTGCCAAAATCGTCGACGGACTTAAAAATCCGGGTGTCGTAGAGGTCTACGGAGAGAGGCTGGAGCGTAAGGGCGTAATCTGCGAACTCTTGGGCGGATTTTAGCGTGGAGAAGACGGCAAAAGCGCGGTGGGCGCGAGGCGGCAGGACTTCTAGGCGGAGGATGACTTCTGTGACGACGCCGAGCGAACCTTCTGCACCGAAGAACGCCGGGAGAAGGTCGAACACTTTGCCGTGGACGCGGCGGATGTGGCGGAGACCGGGATAGCCAAACGAGGAATGTTTGTCCAAAGCGGAGATTTGGCTAGCGTGGCTGGTCAGGAGCTTGTCTAGCTTGCGGTAGATGTCGGACTCGAGGGATTTGCCGGACTGTTTGGCGGCGAGGCGGCCGCGGGAGAGGCGAGAAGTCTGAATCAGCTCGCCGTTGCTCAGGACGACTTCTACGCGGTCGATGTAGTTCATAATGCCGCCGTATTTGCCGGAGAAACGGTCGCGCGGGGCGTTGGCGATGAGCCCGCCGAGGGTCTCGCGTGGGTCGGCTGAGACGGGTAGGACAAGACCATGGGGAGCGAGGATGGCGTTGAGCCGGCCGAGAGTAATCCCGGCTTGGACGTGGATCAGGCGGTCGTGAGCGTCGAGCTCGCGGACGCGGGTTAACTTTTCTGT
Source organism: Candidatus Saccharimonadota bacterium (assembly GCA_017460225.1). Lineage (GTDB taxonomy): Bacteria > Patescibacteriota > Saccharimonadia > Saccharimonadales > Saccharimonadaceae > Nanosyncoccus. The sequence continues at coordinate 32,521 of JAFUBM010000018.1, read as the reverse complement.
GGAGATGACAAGCCCAGAGGATAAATCTGCACCGGACTTAGACAAGCCGGAGCCGCGGACGGCAACGGGGAGCGAATACTTTTTCTCGGCGAGCTGGGAAGAAAACTTGAGGAGCTTGCGGACGTCGGAAGTAGACTCCGGGAGCGCGACGAGGCGCGGCTTGACCTTGAGGGGGGAGCGGTCAGAAGAATAAGCCTCAAGAATGGAGTCTTTGTCAAAAACATTACCAGTGATATGGCGATTTAAATAAACCGCAATTTTATTCACGATTTCGCCCACCAATTATTCATATTATCTATTATATGACGCTTTTGCTAAATATGGAAGAGTTTTTTTAGCTGATTAAAGACTTCTGCTGGCGTGCCGGAGGCGTCGACGATGGGGATGTCTAAATCTTTGGCGATGGTTTCGTAGGCGTGGTTGACGCGGGACTGGAAGTCGCTACCTTTGACTTCAAAAGTCTCGAGAGCTTTGCCACGAGCCTGTTCGCGCTCGGCGCGGATGCGATCTGGCAGGGTCAAGATGGCGGAACAATCCGGGGAGACATAGCGGGCGGGCAGGAAGTCCCGCGTGAGGTGGGCGATGCGAGAGCGAGAAATGCCTTCGCCGTAGCCTTGGTAGGCGAGGGTTGACCACCAGTTGCGGGCGGAGATGACAAAGCCGCCGTCTTTGAGGACGGGCGCGGCGAGTTTGTGCCAGAGCTCTAGCCGGGCGGCGGTAAAAAGCGCGACGTTGGTCAGAGGCTCGAGATGATAATCTTTGCCTTTGATCACGATGAGGTCGTGGATGTCGTGGGCCTGGGGGAGGTCGCCGTCGGGCTCGTGGAGAGTAAGGACGGTTTTGCCCTGGGCGCGGAGATAATCCGCAAACAGCTCAACTTGGGTAGACTTGCCGGTGCCGTCTTGGCCTTCGATAACGATGTACATTATTTGTCCCCCCGTTTGTAAGCTTCGACGCAGGCGGGACAGAGGGCGCGATACTCAATCTTGGTCTTGCCGTCGTCGATGAGGACGTCTGGGCCGTCTTGGACAAAGTGCCCGTCTAAGAAGCGGCAGTTGCAGGTGGCTTTGTGGCCACACTCGCAGATGGTTTTCAACTCTTCTATGTCGTGGGCAATCTGGAGAAGGCGAGTAGCGCCCTCAAAGCCGCCGTCTTCTTGGCGGAAGTTGAGCCGGAGGCCATAGGCCATGACGGGGATGTCGAGCTGGATGGTAACTTGCATAAGCTGGTCGGCTTGTTCGCGGGTCAAAAACTGGGCCTCGTCTACCAAGACACAGGCAACGCCGGCGTAACGCTCGGCGATTTCCTGGAAGAGGTCGGTCTGGCGCGAGAAGCAGACGTCGGTCTCCCGCTCAGGGCCGATGCGGGTGAGGAGCTTTTTACCATTTTTAGTGTCGGTGTTGGGTTTCATAACGCAGACTTGATGGCCGCGTTCTTCGTAGTTGAAGGCGACTTGGAGAAGCTGCATAGTCTTGCCGCAGCCCATGGCGCCATAACGAAAATAGAGTTTTGCCATAGCTTTATTGTAGCACGTTTTAGTGCGAGATAAGACCAGTATTTGGCGCTTTGGGGACGGGGAGTTCGACGATGGTGATTTCTGGCGTCTCGTCTTCTACGGTCTGGATGGGAACGACGATGACGCTGGCAGTATCTGGGCGATAAGTGGCGAGCGGGAGGTCAAAGGATTCGGTCTGGCCGTCTAGACTGCGCTGGCGGTTAAAGTCTCCAGGATAACATTCTTCGCCGTTGAGGTAGAGGAAAGAATAGGGGCCTTGGGTGGTGTCGGAGAAAGCGTAGAAGTCGCTGGTAATCCGGAAGACGACGCGGAAGAAGTAGTGGCCGCTATCCTCGATAATCTCGGAGCTAGCAGGATCGACGGCGTAGAGGGTAGCGTCGGCGGGGGTGGCGAGTGAAGCGCGGAGACGGTCTTGTTCGGCGGAGAGATTGGACAAGTTGACCGGAGCGGTGTCAAAAGTGGTGGCGACGCCGGAAGCAAGCGCGGTAGACAGGCGGAAAGAGCCGGAAGTCTCCGTCTCGGTGAGCGAGGGGGTGAACTCGGGCGTGGAGTAGACTAAGTTTTCGCTATTATAGACAGCGGCGCCGAGACCGTCGGCAGTTTTGTATAGTGCAGAGAAAGACGGCGCGCCGAGATTGCCAAAGAGGCTGTAAGCGGAGGCGTAGAGTCCGTACGTCCCGGTGGGGTTGGTGACGGAGAGAGTGGAGCCGGGAAAAGTTGTGATGGAACGCGCGGCAACGACTCCGGCTACGGCATCGCCGGTGTCGGCGGCGGTAGCGGCGGAAGTAAGAGAGATGGTAACGTGAGCATCACGATTAAAAATGACCATCCCGGCGGAATTATAAATCCCGCGAGCGGTGGAGGAAGGAGAGTGGACGATGATGTCGAGCGTGGCAGAGGGGTCTAGCGGAGAGAAGTGGAGCTCATCCGTAGCGGCGAGCACGCCAAACTCGCCGGAGGTTTCAATCCGGTTTGCTCCGGAGAAGTAGACGATGTACTGGAGAGTGGACTTGCCGGTAAAATCGAGCGCATCGCCAGAATAGTCGCTTAGATATGCTTCGCTGGACGTGATGGTAAGAGAGTTGGCAAAAACTGGGGAGGTGAGGCTCAAGACTAGCGCCAGGCTAGCCAGGAGCGCCCTTCGGGCACTTAATTTCTTCTTCATATAGGCAGTCTAGCACGTAAAAAGCTTGGAACTCAAGCGTAAGCGAGGGGGATTTTTTAAGAAAATTAGTCTTCGGAGAATTGGGAGTTGTAAAGCTCGGCGTAGAAGCCGTGGCGCTGGAGCAGAGATTCGTGAGTGCCCTGCTCGACGATGTTGCCGTCTTTGATAACTAGGATGAGGTCGGCATGGCGGATGGTGGAGAGACGGTGGGCGATGACAAACGAGGTACGTCCCTTGGTAAGTTGGTCAAACGCGTCTTGGATGAGCTGTTCGGCGCACGTATCGACGTTACTCGTGGCTTCGTCGAGAATCATCATGGGCGGGTTTTCTAGCATAGCGCGAGTAATGGTGAGGAGTTGTTTTTCGCCGGCAGAGATGTTGTCGGAATCCTCGGAAATCTCGGCAGAGTAGCCGCCTTTTAGACTTTCGATGAGGTGGGCGATGCCGGTAGAGGTGGCGGAGCGCTTGATGTCCCGTAGTGTAGCCTTGGGGCTGCCGTAGGCGAGGTTGTCTTTGATAGTGCCGGAGAAGAGCCAGGTGTCTTGGAGCACCATCCCAAAGAGCGCGCGGACGTCGGAACGGCGCATCTCGGAGGTGGGGACGCCGTCGATGGTGATGTAGCCGGAGTCGGGGTCGTAGAAGCGCATGAGAAGGTTTATCAGCGTGGTTTTCCCGGCGCCGGTCGGACCGACAATGGCGACTTGCATCCCCGGTTCGATTTTGGCGGAGAAGTGGTTGATGACGGGAGTTTGTTTGTTATAAGAGAAAGAGACGTCGTGAAACTCAACAGCTCCTTTGACGCTGGTGATACGCTTGGCGTTGGCCGGGTCTGGAAGCTCCTCGGGCTCTTCCAGGAAGCCAAAGACACGCTCGGCGGCGGCTAAGGTCTCTTGGATGGTGACGACGATTTGGGACAAGTTAGACAAGGGTTGGTTAAAGCGGGAGAGATATTGGATAAAGGCCTGAACGTTGCCAATCAAGAGTCGTTCGGAGAGAACGAGCGAGCCGCCCAAGACACAGATGGCGACATAGCCGAGATTGGTAAAGAAATGAACAACGGGAAAAGCCATGGAACTCTCAAAGTTGGCGCGCCAAGAATCTTCAAAGAGCTGAGTGTTGGTCTCGCGGAAAGCGGCGAGAGAGCGGGATTCGTGGGAGTTGCTTTTGATGATGAGATGTCCGGTGTAGTCTTCTTCGATGTGGGAGTTAAGCTTGCCAAGGGCGGCACGCTGGGACTTAAAATGGGCTTGGGCGGGTTTGGTGATTTTGGAGATGATAAAGACGGAGATGGGGACGACGATGATGGCAACAAGAGCGAGCAAGGGGGAAATGACAAACATCATAACCGTACAGCCCACGATGGTGGTGAGACTGGAGAGAATCTGGGTCAGACCGTCGGTTAAGGTGTTCCAGAGGGTATCGACGTCGTTGCTGAGGATGCTGAGGGTGTCGCCAAACTGGTGCTGGTCAAAGTATGAGACGGGGAGGCGGGAGATTTTTTGGATGATACTCTCGCGGAGATGTTTGGTATAAAAGGCGGTGGCGCGAGCGAGAAGATAATGCTCAAAGTATGTCAACACGGCAACGATGAGGTAGATAACGATGAGCTGGAGGACGACCTGCCTAATCGGCGCGAAGTCGATGGAGTTCCCTGCCGAGAGATCGGCAACGGCGGAGTTGGTCATATTGCCAAGGAGCTTTGGAGTAAAGAGAGTGAGAACGTTGGTAACCAGAGCAAAGATGAGCGCAAAGACGATAGTGAGGCGGAAAGATTTGAGACTCCCGAGGAAGAGACGGAAAGCTTTCTTGGAATCTTTGGGTTTTTCTACGGTCAGTCTAGGCATTTTTAAGCTCCTTTCTATACTCGGCTTCGGAGAGCTGGGAGCGGACGATTTCGCGATAGAGTTTAGACGATTTGAGCAGAGAGCGGTGCGTACCTTTGGCACTGATTTTGCCGGAGTCGAGGACGATGATTTGGGCGGCGTCTTTGATCGTGCTGATACGCTGGGCGACGATCAAGACGACGGAATCTTTGATCTCTGGCTGGAGCGCGGCGCGGAGCTTTTTGTCGGTCTTCATATCGAGAGCGGAGAAGCTGTCGTCGAAGATAGAGATCTCTGGCGTTTTGGCCAGGGCGCGAGCGATCGAGAGGCGTTGTTTTTGTCAGCCGGAGACGTTGGCGCCACCTTGGGCGATGTGGGCGAGGTAGGTTTTGTCGAGTTTTTCGATAAAGGGCTTGGCTTGGGCGACGGTAGCGGCGTGGACGAGGTCGCTAGCGGTGGCAAATTCGTTGCCAAAGGAAATGTTGGAGGAGACGTCGCCAGCAAAGAGCAGACCTTTTTGGGGGACGTAGCCGATACGGCGCATCAAATCTTCAGCGGCGTAATCTTTGACATCGATACCGTCAACTAAGACTTCCCCAGACGTAGCTTCGTAAAAACGCGGGACAAGAGAGATGAGCGTGGACTTGCCGGAGCCGGTAGAGCCGATAAACGCGGTAGTCTCGCCGGCTTTGGCCCGGAAGGAGATGTCGGTCAAGACGTTTTCTTCTGCGCCGGGGTAGGAGAAGCTGACGTGACGGAACTCAACGGACGGGGCTACATCTGGCGTACCGGTGGTCTTGGGCTTCCAGACGATTTTGTTTTTGGTCTCAAAGACGGCGTTGAGACGGGATGCCGAGACACTGGCGCGCGGTAAGATGACAAAGAGAATGGTAACCATCAAGAACGAGATAAGGACGTGGGAGGCGTACTGGACAAACGCCATCATATTGCCGAGATAAGACAAGTCGGTCTCTAGATGGGTGAGCCCCGTCCAAATGACTAGAATCGTAACACCGTTGAAGACGAGCGAAATCAGCGGGTCTTGGAACGACATAACTTTGTCGATAAAGAGAGAGTTGCGCGTGAGAGCGTCGTTGGCTTTGGCGAATTTTTGCTGTTCTTTGGACTGATTATTAAAGGCGCGGATGACCCGCAGACCCGTTAAGTTTTCTCGCGCAAGGAGCGTGATACGGTCAATCAGAGTTTGGTAGAGCTTAAACTTGGGAATAGCCAGCGCGAGAATAATAGTAGCAAACACAAAGATAAGCCCCACACCAAGCGCAAGAATCCAAGTCATATCCGGTGCGGTACGAAACGCCTGGATGATAGCCCCAATCCCCATCAGCGGCGCGCGAAGCATCATGGAAAGCATCATCATAATAGCTTGTTGGACCTGGGAGATGTCGTTGGTGGTGCGAGTAATCAGGCTGGCGGTGGAAAACTTGTCGATTTCTGCGACGGAGAAGCTAAGAACCTTTCGATAGACGGCTTCACGCAAATCACGCGAGAAGGCCGCCCCCACTCGCGCGGAAAAAAAGTGCGTAACAACGGCAAAAAATACCGTGGCGAGAGTATAACCCAGCATAACTAGCCCGGTGGAATAAATAAACGGGAGATTGCCCGGAACGATACCGTCGTTAACAATGCCCGCCATCAGCGCCGGAAGCTGGAGCGAACACCAGACTTGAGCGGCAACGCTCAGAAGTAACAGAATTGTTTGCCACCAGTAGGGCTTAAGAAAGCGAAGTAGCTTTAGCATTGTACTATTATAGCATAGTTTCTGAATCGTCTGGGCTAGATAATTCGGCTACACCGTCTTCTTCGCTGGTCCTCGACTCGCAGTCGTCAGAATCACAACATTCAGTCTCGCTCGCGCTCGATCGGGGGCACGCACCTGGCCTACTCGCGCTCGCGAGTGAATGTTCGTAATTCTGACTGCTGGAGTCTGCGGAATCGCTCAGAAGAGGTGTCGCCGAATTATAAAAACCGCGAATGTAGGGGTAGGTTGGGCCGTTGGGTTTGTAGGTTAGGTCGTAGTTTTCGACAGAAGGCTCGGTGATGTCTGAGAGAGTTTTTGGCATTGGGGGCGTAGCAGTACTACTAGCAAAGGCAGCTTGAGATTGTAGTAGACCAATAAGATTGTAAGTCGCAAAGCCAACCGAAGCGGCGAAGAATGACAAGCTGAAGGTTTTGGCGATTATCTCCGGGGTAAGTTTTCTTCTTCTACTCATACCCCGAGTGTAGCGTTATGCCGTAAGGATTGCAAGCTTAAACGTGACGGATGCGTTTGCGGGCGGTCTCGATTAGCTTGGTTAGCTGATACTTGGCGGGATTTAGGACGAGGTCGTGGGCCGGGGTGTATTTTAACTCCTCGCAACCAAAGGAACGCTTAAACTCCGAGACACCATAAAAACGATGGGACGTGTCGGCTGGGTCAACGATCCCCCAGAGATTATAGCGAGTGATTCCCCGCTGACGTGCCTCGCGCATCGCTTCGAGATGAAGTAGCGGAGCGGCGGAGTATTTGGTCCCGAGTTCGCTCGAGACACCATAGTGGTAGCTCGCTTCGTTGCCATAGAAAATCATAAAGTTCATAGCCAGAATCTCCCCGTCCTTTTTGGCCGTGTACATAATCACTTCATTATTCTTAGCAAAGGCGGCAAATTGTTTGGTCAGGAAGTCGCTAGAGAAAGCCACGTAGCCTTGGCGCTGGGCGTGAAGAGACTCCAGACGGCAAAAATCCCGCATAACTTCGACGTCTTGAGACGTCTCGACCGTGAGGTCGTTTTTCTCGGCTTTGCGGAGCTTGCGGCGGAAGCCTTGGGAAGCGCCAGCTAGAATCTCCTCTTCGGTCTTTTCTAGATTAAGAATCCCGGCGTATTCGACGGAGAGATACATCGGCGCGCGCTTGAGCCCGAGATTTTGCATCAGCTTGAGCGAAGCGTCGGAGAGCGGGAGTTGAGGGCGAACCCGGACAAAGACGCAGTTGCGACGAAAGGCCTCTTCGCGGATGTCTCGGAAAATATCTTTGACGAGCGACTGATTCCCCCAGTCGAGAATGGGGCCGCCGGCGATGGCGAGGTGTTTGCCACGACGAGCTGTCTCAACAACACCAGCATAGGCGGCGATAATCTGCCCGGAACGGTCTAGCGCGATACGGCGGATGATGTCTTTGCCGCGCGAAGCGTGGAATTCGTAAAAATCCCAAGATTGGAGGAAGTTGGAGGAAGAGTCAGACGTAATAAACTCATCCCAAAGCTCACGGTTGCCGGCGTCGACTATCTCGGAGATGTTACTGTAACTTTTGGTCTTAAACTCCATAGTGTTATAGATTCCTTTTTTTCTTGCGGGCGGTTTCGACGAGTTCGTCGAGTTTGTAGCGCAGTTTGTTTAGTACGATGTCTTCGGCGGGAAGATATTCGACAATCTCGCCACCAAAGCCGGTCTTAAAGGTCGTGACGCCGGAGTAGCGATGGTGTTCGGTGCCGGGCGGGGCAATCCCCCAGAGATTAAACCGCGTATAGCCGGCGGCTTTAAGATCGCGGATGGCACGCCAGAGGAGAGCGTAGGCGCCGGGGAGCTTGCGGTTAAGCTCGGTAGAGGCGGCCTCAAAGTAGGCGGCTTCGGTACCATAGGCTAAGATCAGCCCGTAGGCGACCGGCTCGCCTACTTCGGTCGTGACCTTGTACAACTTTAGATGATCTGGCGAGAAAGCGGCGCGTTCGGCAAGCAATTCCCTCTCGGACGGCGGGATGAAACCTTGGCGTTTGGCGGTCTCAGACTGGACGCGATGGAACTCGCGGAAGGCGGCTTCGGAAGAATCTTCCGAGACCTTAAGCCCGAGCTTCTCGGCGCGGCGGACTTCGTAGCGAGTCTGGCGGCGCATCGCCATCAGTAACTCTTCCTCGGACTTTTGCAGGTCTAAGATGACGGTGTTTTGGGCGTGGAGATGCATCGGAGCGAGGCGGAGATTGAAGGAACCGGAGAGAGTGCGGACGAGCTTTTGGTGGTCGGGCGTAGCGGTGAGCTGGGGGCGGAACCGGATAAAGACGCATTTTTCTACCTGAGCTTCTTTGACAATGCTAGAGAAGACGGTCTGGACGAGCGACTGATCGGTCCAGTCGAGGACGGGGCCGGCCGGAATCTCGAGATAGCGGCCGCGTTTGGCGTCTTTGACGATGCCGAGATAAAGCGCGCGGTCCTCAAAAGTCCGGACGACGAGCTTGTGCCCGAGCTGGCGGTTCATCTCCGCCCAGAGCGGGCTTTGGAGAAAATTATACTCGGGGTTGGCTTGTAAGATTTTGGTCCAAGTCTCTTCCATTAGCGTACCTCGTAAGTTTTGATAAGTTTGCGCGCATCGGCGATTTGTTTCTGGTGTTTTTTATCGTGATACCAGGTGGGGAGGTTGATGACATGGGCGGCAAAGAAGACGGCGTTTTTGCAGTCCTTTTCTGGGAAGTGGACGTCTGTATAGTAGCGCGTGGGGGCGACGGGTACTTCGTACCAAAACTCCTCTAGGCGGTAGCCTTTTTGGCGGAGATGTTTGAGACATTCGTCGCGATGGTCGATGAGATAATACTCGCGGAGAGGCTTGTCCGGCAGATGGGCGAGCTGGCGGAGGGCAAGCTTGGCCTGCCAGACGGTAATGGTTTTGTCCGTGCGAAGTTTGGTATCGGCGGAACGTTCAATCCAGTGGAGTTTTAGAAGAAGCCAAAGCCAAGGCTTCTCGAGATGGAGATGAGCCAGGCCGCGAGCGATAGCGCCAAAGAGCGGGTACCAGGAGGCACGAGGCGGGTCGCCGCCGGTGTGCTGTCTGCGGCAGAAAGCGGATTTGTCAAAAGTTTTGGGCAGGCGGAGGGTTGGGTCGCGCAAGAGGACGGCGCCGCCGTGGATGGTGTCGATAGCTTTACCCTTGCCAAAGGAGAGACAGGCGGCTTCGCCGACGGTGCCGATTTCTCGGCCGTCTGGATAGTGGCGCCCGGCGCAGTGGGCAAGGTCTTCGAGAAGGAGGAGACCGTATTGGCGTTTGACTGCCTCAAAGGCGGCGATGTCGACGGGGTTGCCAAAGGTGTTTTGAAGGATGAAAGCGCGGAGGCGTTTATCTTGCTGGCATTTCTCGGCGAGCGCCGCGGCGGAGTAATCCGGAGAGCGGGGGGCGAGGTCGACAAAGACTGGAGTGAGCTTGGCGCGGCGGATGGCTTCGACTACGGCATGGCAAGTAAAGGCGTTTAGGGCGACGTGGTCTCCGGGCTTGAGCCGGCCGGACTCGATAAAGCTCTGGAGAGCGAGATAGATAGCAGTGCGGCCAGAGAAGACGAGAGAGGTGTTGGCTAGGGTAGCGCCGTAACGGGAGGCGAGGGCGAGCTCTAGACGACGATAATCGCGGCGGGAGCCGAGTGTAAAGGAGTGGCGCCAGATGTCGCGGGCGGAATAGTTGGAAGCGAGACCGAGGAAAATCATGCGTCCACCTTGTCTAAGACTTTAAGGATGGCGGCGGCGAGCTCGTCTGGGTGGTTGATATAGGGGGCGTGATTCCAGCCAGGGAAAAACTCTAGGGTGGAGTGTTTAAGAGAAGCGTGGAGTTTGCGGGCTTGGCGCGGGGGAGTAATAGTGTCTTCTTCGCCCCAGAGAATAGAGGCGGGGGTAGAGACCTTTGAGAGGTCGAGCGAGCGGTCGCTGTCGAGTAGATGAGCAAGAGTGGCTTTCATATTCTCGGGAGCGCGGGAGTAGTCGCTAGCGCCGATGAGCTTGTGGTAAGCTTTGCGCAGGAGCGGGAGGCGTTTGAGCGGCGAGGCGAGCTTGGAGATGGCGCGCAAGACACTGCGTTTTTTAGACGGCTCGTAGACACCGGCGGAACTAAGCAAGATGAGGTGTTTGAGCTTGTCCGGACGCTCGGCACAGAGATTGAGCAGGATGCGGCCGCCGTTACTATGGCCAAGGGCGATGGCACCGTCGGGGATTTGTTCGTCGGCCCAGTTGAGGTATTCTTCGATAGTCCAGGCGCGTTGGGAGGGAGATGTAAGGCCGGGGACGCGGAGGAGATTGACCTTAACGCCGGATTTTTCTAGAAGCGCGAGTGTCTGAGCCCAAGGCTCAACCGTGTAGGTCCAGCCGTGGATGAGGTAGAGGGTGTGTGAGGATTTTTTGGTCATTAGTCTAATCCGTGGAGTTTACGACGTTTGCGTGCGGCGGGCTCGCGACGACAGAGTTTGCTTGCGTCGGCGGGGTCGGCTAGGAGCTTTTCTACAATCCATTCTAAGTATTGAGAACCCTTGAAGATAAGGGTCTCGCGGCCTGTGGCGTGCTTTTCGATGTAGGCGAGAGCCTTTTTGGGGTCTAAAGTGGTCTTTGGGGAGAAGCCGAGTTCTTTGAGGCGGGGAGCGGTGAATTCTTTGGTCCGGCGGCCAACAAGGATGATTTCTTCCGGGCGGACGTCGGCGATTAACTCGGCAAGACGACGGTGCTCGACGTCGGTGATTTCTCCCTGCTCGACGATGTCGCCAATCACGAGCCATTTGTGCGAAGCATGGAGAGATTTGGCCATCTCGAGGATAGATTGCATAGAAATCATGTGGGCGTTGTAGGAAGAGTCGATAAGCTTTAGACCGTGTTTGCCCTCAAAGAAGCTGGAGCGGCCCGGCGGGAGCGGGAGGGCAGAGAAGTCAGTCTTGAGCGGGATTTTGAGATATTTCATCAAGTCGCGGAGCATGAGGAGCTGGATAGAGAGGTCGCGTGGCTGAGGAGAGGCAAAGTGGAAAGTGGTAGACATAGTGCCAAAATCCGTGCGGGTAGGGTAGACGATGTATTTGACGATGTCGGACTTGTGGTAGGCGTTGACGCGGGCGGAGATGCCGGTTGTAGCGCGGACCATCAGAGGATTGTCCCCGTCGATGAAGACGAGACACTGAGTATGCTCGGGGAGCTTGGCAAATTCGTCGGTGATGGCGGCGTCTAGATCGGAGAACTTGCCCTCGCGGACTTCGGTCTCAAACTGGACGGCATGGGAGCGGCCGAGAGAAATCCAGAGAGTAATCTCTGGCTGGAGCCATTCGGCGAGAAAGCCAGCCTCACGGGGGCGCTCGGCATCAATCTCAACGACGTAGAACGGCTCTTTACGGGTATAGAAGAGAGCGCGGAAAGGCGCGGCGAGGCCGAGCCAGAGCCAACGGAGCTTAGAGCCGCGGATGCCTTTGAGCCCGAGGATGTCAAAGGAGACGCCAAAGGCGGAGTTGGCATCGTGGGAATAATGGGCCTGGGCGCCTAACTCAAACTCCACGAGATGGAGCATGGTAGTCTTGCCGGCGGAACCAGTCAGGGCGATAATCCGGGGATGCCAACGCTTGAGCGAAAAGTTGGCAAAAAATCGAAAATAAGAGGCGACGATAAAATAAAAACGCTTCTTTAAGCGCGCGGCTTTTGTCATATCTCTAGTATACCAAAAAACCTGCGGTTTGCACAGGTTTTTCGGCTTATGCATATATATAATATATATTACATACGGATTTCAGCGTCGACGCCGGCCGGGAGAGCGAGATTTTGGAGGCTCTCGATGGTCTTAGGGGTGGCGTTGCTGATGTCGATCAAGCGTTTGTGGACTTTCATCTCAAAAGCCTCGCCGCCGGTCTTGTAGACGTGCGGGGATTTGACGACGGTGAAGGTGGAACGCTTAGTCGGAAGAGGCACCGGACCAGAGACGGTAGCGCCGGTACGGATAGCGGTATCGACGATTTGTTTGGCGCTTTGGTCAATCACGCGGTGGTCATACGCCTTGAGGCGGATGCGGATCTTGAGACCTTCGGTTTTTGCAGGTTTGTCTGCCATGTTGTCCTTTCTTTCCCGTAACCTCAGAGACAAGAGTTCTCGGGAAATGATAAATGTTATAGCTGTATCTATATTATAATGTATTTTTAGAGATAATTCAAGAGCGGATTCTATTAGGCTTGTGGTTGATTATGCTATAATGGGACGTATGGAAGAAGAAAAACATTTTGGAGAGTGGATTGAAGTAAAGAAGAAGTTGCATTTTAGTGGTAAAGCTCCAAGGATTCTTGAGGGAGAGGTTTGGTGGTGCAGTTTTGGCGAGAATATCGGTGTTGAGATCAACGGTAAGAGCCAGCGTTTTACTAGGCCGGTTTTGATTATGCGGAAGCTTAGTAAGTTTGGTTTTATGGGTATTCCACTTACTTCTCAAGAAAAGACCGGATCTTGGTATGCTGAATTTGAGTTTTTAGGTAAGCGTGAATTTGCCGCCGTGTGCCAGGCTAGAGTGATGAGTGTCTCTAGACTTCACTCTAAGATTGGTCGTATTCCGGAATCTGATTTGAATATTGTGAAGACGGCTTTTCACAAGCTATATAAATAAATGTGCCCTCTTCTTGCGAAGAGGGGATGGCGAGTATCCTCGAATATGTTTCTATTATAACGCTTTTATGATTATTTTGCAATAGCTTTTGTATATTTTTTGGGTCTTTTGTTGGCGAGCCGAAAAATGGACTTTACGGTTTTGGTTAAAATGGGTATAATGATAAGCAGTATGGAGGATTATAACCGAGCGAAGAAAGAGCGCGAGCTAGATCCGTTTGCGGACAAAGCGGAGGGGTATGAGTCTGCGGAGATTGATAAGAGCCGGAGCCGGACAGATAAGATTTTTCATGTAGAGAAAAAGCAAGAAGAAGCGCCAAAGAAGCCCAAGATTGAGTTGATGGAGTTCCAGAAGAAACGGTTGATGGTGGCGGGGATTGTGGTTTGTGTGCTAGCTAGCTTGGGCATCTTTTACGCGGTGTTTAGGGAGAGGATAACCGAGATTTTAAGTCCTTCTCAAGAGACTGCACTCCGGCAGGAACAACAAAAACTTTCTGATCAAATTGCCATAGTAAAGGCAGAGGCAGAGAAAATCATCACAGAAGCTGGTCCGTATGCCGCGATTCGCTACTTTGACGAGAGGATTAGTACAGAAACGGATCCGAAACTGGTTGCACAACTTTATGCTGGAGAAGCTTCCGTGCTGTATTCCTATGCGGAGAACTCCGGCGAGGATTGGTCGGAGCGGATTCTATTAGCAGCTTATCAAGCGGAAGAAGCTTCACCTAGTGATCTTACGGCGTATGATTTATATAATTATCTAACGTTGTTTGGTAGGGCAGAAGAAGCTCAAACGTATTATGAATTAGCGTTGAAACGAGGCTACATTACGGTTCAAGCTAATCCGACTGGTTACAAAATGCGAACTGAAGGAACCGAGCCATATTGGGCAGAGGATGGAGTGACGAATGAAGAAGACAATTAGCTTAACAAAGGCGTTGGTTTTGGCATTTGTTCTGAGCTTTTCGATTGCGATTTTGAAGCGAGGAGAAAATGCTTCAGCTTGGTTTGAGGCGAACGGTTATTGTTGGATTAACACAAACTCTGGCAACGAAAGAACTCGCTATGGTCAAGGTAAAATTAGCACTAACTACGAACTTACGCTTGATCCGGGTTCGAGCTCGACGATTACGCTTTATATGCACTGTAACGTGTATTCTGGCGGCTATTTTGGTGGGCAGTATGCATATACCAATCCGTATACCAGCGTGAATTGGTTGACGAATGTAGTTGGGCAAGGTAACAATCATAATCGTTGTTCAATGCACTATGGAACGCCGACTTATCTGGGATGTTGGCACGTAGAAGAGGATGGAGGAACATACCATACTAAATATGGCGATTATGCTTGTGATGACGGCGATGACCCGGGAGCTTGGTCTACGCCTACTACGAAGACGGTATATCTTGATGTGGACAAGTTTAGAAAAGCGGCCGTGCAAGATGGAAACTATATGAAAGCTACGGCGACGATTTATTCTGGTGGTTCGACTAGCTTTTGGTGTAACGGCTCTTCGGGTTGCGGGGCGCAACAATGGAACAATGCTAACTTGAACGGCGCAGTAACGATTACTTTCAAAGTCAAGGGAGACATTTACGACAAAGCGACGTTTACGGGGAGCGTGGACCACGGAACAACTGATTCGTGGACAAAAAGCGGAACGACTTACACTGGGACGGGGTTAAAGAAAAACTATACTTTAACTGTTTATTATAAGCTGCGCCGGACAAACAACGTGCCGGCTCAAGCAGTGGCGCCGCAATTTGCGTATTCGCCAACGGGTGATTCGCTGACGTCTTCAACTTCGAGCTCTCAACCGGGCTCTAGTGCCTCGAAGACTACGGCCAGCGCCCTATCGCAATCGAGTACGTTCACCACCGTCGCGACTAAAACCTATACGGTTTCAGTGCCGATTGGGACGAGTACGGCTTGGCAAAAATGTTTCTACTTGTCCTATGATAACGAGATAAAGTTGAGCAACGGCTCGATTATTTCTGGAGGTAGGAACTTTGGCGGACAAGCTAGTACTTGTCTGTCTTTCAAAAACCCGGCGAAGAGCTATTCGGCGAGCTTCTCGGGTAGTACGGATGTGCAGATGTCGGGAAATCAGCTAGTAGTAACAGATAATACGAGCGGCGGGAAGAAAGTTGGACAGACGGGAGTTATGACCAACTATCACCGCGAGGGCGACCAAACCTATACGGACAACTGGCCGGCAGACGCCAACGCCGCGGCGACGTTTACGCACAGCATTACGTTTAGCTCGACTAACTCCGCCATCCCAGACTGGTATACGGCTAAGGTTTCCAGCGGTAAGGTAGATAGCCCGTGGGTAGTTCAGGAGAAGCTAGATGGCGGAAGCTGGACAGATATGAGCGAAGCCGGGACGGCGAACTTAAGCAGCGGGAGCCTGACGGTATCTACGCTAACCAAAATAGAAAACCTAGGTAGTAGTTACGCCGGAAAATACGTAACTTACTGCCAGCGACTCAAATATCGCCCGAGTGTAACCTATACTACAACCGCGGACGGAGACGGCTATAAGCTAAGCACAGCTTATGGGGACTGGACAACCGGGAACGAGATGTGCGCCATCTTCCGGAATCCAAAGTGGGAGGAACACGAAGACACTTCTACTCAGGCTAGCCGAGTCCACACTATCCAAGTAAACGGCGAGACAGCGGCTACGCCACAAGTCTCTGGCGCAGTCTTGGAGGGCGGCGTCTATGATGCTAAGGCTGTAGGGATTACCTTGCTTTATAATAATACTTTCTGGCGGACCGACACGGGCTATGATGAATCAAGCACTGCTACGACTTTCTCGCCGAGTAAAGGCTCGATCTATACGGCAAATGGACTAAACTTTAACGAAAACTTTGACGTGGGGGTGGGGAGCATCGGGCTAACGGGACTCGGGGTATTCTATAACGGCCGCGTGCGCTATCCGTCGAACACCACCGTAAACGAAGAGCTGATTCCGCCGCTAAACTCCGGTTCGACGGACGGTTACGCTTTGCGCTTCCGCGCCAACGGCAACAAAGACACCCATTCTATCTGGAATACCAACGGAACGCGCTCGCAAGCGTCGACCAACTTGACTTCTTGGACTTCGACGTTTGACGCGGGGACTAACAATCCTGGCGGCGCGACCAAAATCTCCCTAGGTGTAAACCCTGGCTCGCCGGGGGACGGAAAGTATGTCTTGATGGCGGGAGAGACCAAGGACCTCTATGTAGGGACGCAGAACTGCCAGGCGGAATGGACGGTGCAGTATGTCGACATCTTGCGTTGTGAGACATATAGCGGACACGCACAATCGGAGTTTCCGTGCTTCTACGACCGGACGGAGCTGGCCAGTACAAAGCCAACGCCGGTGCTCGCGGGCTCAGCAGCAAAAGAAGCGACGTCCGCTGATATGGCGCACATCACGCTCCATCGTGACTATAACTTTGAGGTCCAGAGTGTGACGATTTCTGAGGGGGTGGCCGGGACGGAGGATGTAATGACGGGAGACTCGGCGTTCTCGGCGACGTTTAAGATAGAAGTGGACCGCGAAGATAAGACCAAGAACTACATCACGGATTTCCAGGACCCGGTGTTTACGAAGATTGTCTATGTAATCCCAGAGGGGTATATCGGGGAAAATACGGATTATATTGTGGGTCTGACGGCGGGCGGAGGCCGAGCGGGGGCGGCTAGTAGTTTGTGTAATCAAGAGATTATGCCACAGCTGTATCCGTCTGGCGCGGCCTACGCGAGGTGTATCTCCGAGGCAGAAGATCTCAGTGCGCGTACGGTAAATTATTATACAAACAAGGTCTACGGCGAGAGCCAGACTTGCCAGCGCGGGACGGGCGACGATGTCGACAAGTATTGTTATGATATCGAGTTCAATACGAGCGATACGACGTTTGAATCGTTGCAGATTGGCGATAAAGTCTGCGTGGCGCTGGCGATTGAGCCACTATCTTCTGCCGGAAGCTCGGGCTATTATCTATCTCGAAGTAGCTGCGTCAACATCGGTAAGAAGCCAATGATGGAAGTGCTTGGCTCGAGCGTGATGTCGGCCTCCGGAGTAAAAGGCGCGGTGTCGGTCTACAATAATAGCGGGACGAAGACTAAGTATGGCTCTAGCGTAGAGTTTGGGATTATCGGCTCGGGGGCGGTAACAAATATCGCTAGCGGGCTGGGCTTCCACAAAAACGGTCCTACGGCGACCGGCGTAGATATCAACGCGAAGATTTGTGACTTGTCACTACTAACAATTGCCAACGTAGACTGTCTAGAACATACGGACAAGCCAACGCTCGGGATGGCGAACATTGCCGTGGATAGTACTTTCCCGTATAAGGTAGCGAGCCGGTATAACTCAAGCGAAGCCATCAAGACCAACGTGGTCGACGAGCACACCTTTGACAGCTACGGCGGGAACGGAAATATCTTTAGCGAGAAGCCGATTGTGGTCTACTCTACGAGTGATATCAGGATAGAAAGCAATATCATAGTCAAAAACGGCGACTATGAGGATGCCAAAGCGCCACAGATTTATATTATTGCGGAGCAGGCGGACACGGGACGTCCTGCGCCAAATATCTATATCGACGATTCCGTAACGCGGATTGATGCGATTCTCGTCACGACGGGCTACCGCGGGATTGGCGCGGGAGAAGTAAATACTTGTGCGTTTGAATCGGCAACGGGCAAGGCGATGGTGCTCCAGGCAGATCTAGGGGAGGGCGTGGCGATAGATACGGAGACACAAACGGAAATATCGAAAGACAACTGCAACCAACAGCTGGTAATCAACGGCGGGATTATCTCCGGAGCGATTAAGTTTCGCCGGACAATCGGTAATGGCGGGATGTATGACACGAGCGGCAATCTCCTCCCGGAGGAGCAACGGATGGGCTACCCGGCGGAGATATTAAACTTCCGCCCGAGCGTCTACTTCTCCGGCTATGAGCAAGCCAGCGGTACGTCACAGCCAACGGTGACGTACCTGAGAGAGCTGGCACCGAGATATTAGAGGGATTATTTGTCCCAGTCAAAACCTTCGCCAAAGTGGCCGTAGCGGGCGGTGGGCTCGTAGATCGGGCGGCGGAGATCAAGGGTTTTGATGATGCCGTTGGGAGTTAAATCATATTTGTCATCAATGGTCTCGGCGACACCGTCGATGATGACGGTAGCCTCGAGCGGCTCGGCAACACCAATGGCGTAAGCGAGACGGACGAAGACTTCGTGGGCCTTTCTCTCGCGGAGATAGTCCACGGCGACGCGGCGCGCCATATAAGCGGCGGAGCGGTCGACCTTGGACGGGTCTTTGCCGGAGAAGCAGCCGCCGCCGATAGGAATACGCGGACCGTAGTTGTCGACAACGAGTTTGCGGCCGGTCAGACCGGTGTCGGCCTCAAAGCCACCTTGAGACCAGTCTCCGGCGGGGTTGAGATGGAGCTTGACCTTTTTGTCGGCGATTCCCTGCTCGGCGAGCCAAGCGCGGACAAAGGTCTCCAGGTCCGCACGCGAGACGTTTTGGAAGGAAGCGACGATAGAGTCGACATTGCCCTTAGGGTCTAGGGTAACTTGGGTTTTGCCGTCGAAAGGATACTTAGCATAGATAGCTTGGTTTAGGCGGCGAGCCAGGACGACTTCACGCGGGAGCAACTCAGGGGTCTCGTCGGTGGCGTAGCCAATCATAATGCCTTGGTCTCCGGCGCCACCGGTATCGACACCTTGGGCGATTTCGGGAGATTGCTTGACGATCTTGGTGTGGACTTCGACGTCGTCCCCGGCGATACGGTGGACGATTTGTTCGATATCGACGTCTTCTGCGGTGCTGGTAATCTCGCCAGTAACGAAGACTACGCCGTGGCCACCACAGGTCTCGGCGGCGACACGGGCGGCCGGGTCTTGTGCAAAATAAGCGTCTAGAATAGCATCGGAGATTTGGTCGCAGAGTTTGTCGGGGTGTTTAGGCGAAACGCTCTCCGCGGTGCGGTAAAAGTTTTTGTCGTTCATAAATTGTCCTTTTTAGAGGTTAGTAAAAGAAAATGTGGTCATATTTATTATATATAATATCGAGGAGGGAGGCGAGTCTTGATTTTCTATAACTTTTATGCTATAATAGGAAGATAATCTGATATTGGAGGGGGATTTTATGCGAAAATATCATATTTGCGACCTTTTAACGTTATCTCGGTTGGTGGCGGGAGGAGTGATGATTTATTTTGTCACTATACAGGCGCCACTGTGGCTGGCCTTCTTGGTGTTTATACTGGGAGAGGTGACAGATGCGCTGGACGGATATTTCCATAATAAATATCCGTATCCGGAGCACGATGGAAAGTTCCGCTTTTGGCGGGAGCCGCCGTTCCCCAAAATCTTTGATACGGGGAGCGACCTGCTGCTCGGAACGGCGTACGTCCTGTTTCTCTATCTCTACGTTAACGCGGAGTGGGTGAGCCGAATCTTTATCGCCTGCATGGTGGTGGGGTGTCTGGTCTCCTTTGTGGTGAACTTTACCCCGGTGCGCGAGAACGAAGAGTCCGTATTGTGGCTGCTAGGAATCCGACGGTTTTTGTATGTGGCGGCAATCTTCGCCCTAGTCCTAATCTCCATCCTGGGGTTGGGGCGGTCGATAATAGAGACGATTACGTTTCTGGCAGTAATGTGTATAGTGGCGTATCTAGTATATCTGGCCAAGGGCCACCGGCTAACCGAGAAATGACCAGAAGCCTCCGAATAGTCGGGGGCTTTTTTATACTGAGGCAAGAGCGGCGAGGAGCGAGTCGAGCGGCTTCTGGGGGTTGAAGAGGGAGAAGACGGCAAAACGGGCGGCGAGGACGCCGGACCAGAGGGTGAGCGGAGAAAACTCCGTAGCAGAGAGAGGGACGGAGGCGACTCGGCCGCCATGTGCGCAGAGGATCTGGTCTTCGTGGAGGGTGAGGAGCGAGACGGGGTAGGAGAGGGTGAATTTGTGGAGGGTCTCGACGACGGGGAGGAGCGGGCTGGAGAGCAGGAGCATCTTTGGGTAATACAGCGCGCGGAAGAGTTTTTGGAGCTGGGCGAGGGAGGCGATCAGTGTGAGATTTTCTCGGTTCATAAAGGCGTCGGCTTCGCCGGCGATGAGGTCGACCGTGTCACGAGTGAGGACGGCGGGCGTAGCTGGAGAGGATTTGAGGACGTCGGCAATAGCAAGAGTAGTCTCGGAGTTCTTGGAAAAGTCGCCGAGGAAGAGGGCGTAGCCGGTATTGGCTAGCGAGGCGCGGAACTCCGGCGAACGCTTAAAGGAGCCGGAATCGGTAGACTCAAAAAACCGGAGATTAGGCAAGGGCGGGAACTTGGACTTGAGGGCGTCGGGGAAAAAATTGTCGACAGAGCCGAGGAAAGGATAGTGATGGACTAGATATTCGGCGAGCTTAACCTCGGTGGAGAAAGCCTGAGAGTTGCCACCGACGAGGGCGAGCGAGCCGGACTTTTGCTCCGGGAAATTCCAGGAGAGATTGCCAGCGAGAGCTTTGAAGTCGGGATTTTTGGTCCAATAGGGGGCGGAAAGAGGAAGCTTAGCTGGCATCGGGAAGCTCCAGAGTGATAGAGATCGGACAATGGTCTGAGCCGAGATAATGCTCGTAAATCTCGGCGGACTGGAGACGGGATTTGAGCGAGCCAGACAGGAAGAAGTAGTCGATACGCCAACCGACGTTGTTTTCTCGAGCTTTACCCCAATGCGACCACCAAGTATAGCGCTGGGTCCCGGGATGGAGCGTGCGGAAGCTATCCAGGAAGCCGGCTTGCAAGAGGTTAGTGATTCCCTCTCGTTCTTCGTCCGTAAAGCCGGCGGAGTGATGATTGGTCTTTGGGCGGGCGAGGTCGATTTCCTGATGCGCGGCGTTGAAATCGCCGCAAGTTATGACGGGCTTTTCTTGTTCTAGGTTTTGAAGCAGAGCTTTGAACTCTGGGTCCCAAGAGTCGTGGCGGAGGCTCAGACGAGAGAGGTCGGGTTTGCTGTTGGGAGTATATACGTTGACTAGATAAAAAGATTGTAGATTTAGGATTAGGATACGGCCCTCTTGCTCCCAGGCTCGCTTGCGGTCATCAGCATTTTTTGGGACCGCGTCCGTCGCTCCCGTCTTCACGGGGCTCCGGCGCTTGTCCTCGGCAGCAGCCTCCGGATGTCCAAAAAAGCTGCTGATTCCCCGCTCGCCTAGCCACCTCCCCACCAAAATCGCGGTGCCGGAGTAGCCAGGGCGGAGGGCGGGATTCCAGAAGACTTCATATTCCTGCAAGGCGGCGGACTCAAAGAGGTCGAGCTGGGCAGGCTTGCACTTAATCTCCTGGAGACAGAGGATGTCGGGGTGTTCGGCTTCCAGAAAAGATTGTAGAGCGCCTTTGCGTAAGACGGCGCGGAGGCCGTTGACGTTCCAAGAGTAGAGGCGAAGCGTCCGGGGCATTAGAAGCGACCCCTTTCGATATCGCGAGATTTGATGACCTCGCGCTTGTCGTATTTTTTCTTACCTTTACCGACGGCGATAACGAGTTTGATGTGGCGACCGCCAGCGAGAAGCTTGACCGGGACGATGGTCGAGCCGGCGACTTTTTCTCGCTCGAGACTGGCGATTTGCTTCTTGGTGGCAAGCAGCTTGAGATTACGCGCGGTCTCCGCGCCAAGCGTGAGATTGTTGAGCCACAGTTCCCCGTTGCGGATGGTGACGAAAGAGCCCTTGAGCTGGACGTGGTGGTCGCGAATCAGACGAACTTCTGGACCGGAAAGGACGAGACCACAAGTCAGTTCTTCTCCGAGTGTGTAGTCGAAGCGAGCACGGCGGTTGACGGTCACGGTATCCGGTTTTTTGGGCTTGTTCATACTTATATTATATATGATTTAGAGAGAAACGCCAACGGCAGGCTCAGACGGACAGGATTTGAGTACGTTTTTGATGGCGGATTTTTCGGCGGCGGTAACCCAGAGAGAATACTTGTACTTGACGGAGACTTGGCGGGCGACGTATTGACAACGGAAGGCTTTGTTGGGCGGGAGCCAAGAGGCGGCGTCGCCATCGGACTTACCTTGGTTGGTCTTGCTGTCGACGGCGAGGAGATTGAGTGGGTCAGTAGCGAGGTCATAGCGCTGCTCTTTGGTGAGGCTTTGGGCGCCCTTTTGCCAGGCGTCGGAAAGAGCGACGACGTGGTCAATCTGGACGCCGGAGGAGAAATCGGACTTTTGATAAAAGATGAGGTGGGAGCCGGTGTAGGGCTCATCGTATTCGCCGGAGATGACGGTGCAGTTGTCTTCTGTGGAGACCACGGCGGAGCTGCCCATCTCCCGGCGGATGATGCGCTGGCGCAAGGAGCAACCGTCGATAGAGGGCCAGGAGCTATAAAACTCCGTCCGGGCGTAGCCGGATTTGCTGGCGCGGCCCTTGACCGGGAGCTGCTCTAGGACGTCGGCGGCGAGCGGAGCGTCTTCTGTGGTAACGCCGAGCGGGGCGAGAGGGTCTTGGGTGAGGGCGGTTTCGTAGGACTTGGAATTAAAATAGACCCAAGAAGAAATAGCCACGGCACTGGCGGCGATGGCTATGGTTCTTCGGGTCTTATACTTCATGTGCTCATTATAGCACAATCAGCGAGAATTAACCGTAAATGTTTTCGACAGGGACAGAGGGGCCCATGGTAGTCGTGAGGTAGACGGATTTGACGTAGTTGCCCTTGAGAGAAGCAGGCTTCTGGGCCTTGAGGCTATCGAAGAAGGTTTGGGCGTTCTCAAGGAGCTTGTCGGCGCCAAAGGAGACTTTGCCGAGGCCGATATGGACAATGGATTGTTTGTCGACACGATATTCGACTTTGCCGGCTTTGGCTTCTTTGACGGCTTTTTCGAGATCCATGGTGACGGTGCCAGCCTTGGGGTTTGGCATGAGGCCTTTGGGGCCGAGCATACGGGCGTACTTACCGAGCTTGGGCATATACTGCGGAGTGGAGATGAGGACGTCAAAGGCAATTTCGCCCTTTTCGAGACGCTTTAAGAACTCTTCGTCTTCGGCGATGTCGGCGCCAGCGTCCTTGGCCTTTTTAGCGAGGTCGAGCGGAGCAAAGACGGCGACACGGACGGTCTTGCCGTTGCCGTGAGGGAGGACGACGGTAGTGCGGATGTTTTGGTCGGCTTGGCGTGGGTCGACACCGAGGCGAACGTGCGCCTCGACGGTAGCATCAAACTTGACCGGGCTGGTCTCCGTGGCGAGCTTGAGAGCGTCGGCGAGGGAGTAGACCTTGCCTTTTTCGACTTTTTCGGCGGCCTTACGATAAGCTTTGCCACGGCGCTCAATCAGCGGACGGGTAACCGGTTTCTCGCCCTTGGGCTTGGTCTCGGCTTCTGCCTCTTCTTGGGCACGCTCGAGCTTGCGAGCTTGGCGCTCTTCCTCGGCTTTGACTTCTTCGATATGTTTCTTGGACTTTTTGCCGGACTTGGCAAAGACCTCCTGGGTCTCAGCGGGAGCTTCGGCGGTAGTTTCTAGAGTTTTGGCTTCAGTTTCTTCAGCCATAAGATGATTCCTTTCTGTGGTGGTAACGGGGGTAGACCCCTCCCAACTTTGGTTTATCTTTACATTATACCAAAAAAGCCCGGATTAGTCAACCCGGGCTTTTATTTCTAGGGGGATTAGTCGACGACTTCGACACCCATTGAGCGGGCGGTACCGGCGACGACTTTGACGGCGCCGTCGAGGTCGATAGCGTTGAGCTGGGACATCTTCTTCTGGGCGATTTCCTCGAGCTGAGCGCGGGTGATTTTCCCGACTTTCTCAGTGTTGGGGCGGCCAGAACCCTTTTCTAGCTTGATGGCTTCACGGATGAGGTCATCCACAGGCTGGCCAAGACAGGTCCAATCAAAGGTGCGGTCTTCGTAGACCTTGATGTGGACGATGACGTTCTTGCCCATGTATTCTTTAGTGGCCTCGTTGAAGGGGTTGATGAAATCCATCATATTGAGACCCCACTGACCGAGAGTGGAACCAACCGGAGGACCAGCCGTAGCTTTGCCGCCGGGAACACGAAGTTTGAGATTCCCGATAACTTGTTTAGTTGCCATGATAATTTTACTCCTTATAGAGCGCGTAACGTGGTATATTATATCAAATTTGTTAAATCTTTGCAACTTGGAGCGCGTCGAGCTCAACAGGCGTTTCGCGGCCAAACATAGAGACCATGACCTTTAGCTTGCCCTTGACGGGGTCGATTTCGCTGACGTTGCCCTCAAAGCCCTTGAACGGACCGTCGTTGATGGAAACGACTTCGCCGATTTCGTAGTTGACGTTGTACTTGGGGTCTTCGACGCCCATACGCTTCTTGATCTTGGTGATTTCTTTTTCGGAGACCGGGGTCGGTTGGGTACCGTTGCCGATGAAGCCGGTGACGCCAGGGGTGTTGCGGATGATATACCAAGTCTCGTCGGACAGTTTCATCTCAACGAGGACGTAGCCTTGGAAAATCTTGCGGTCGACGACTTTGCGCTTGCCGTTTTTGATTTCGATTTGTTTTTCTTTTGGGACGATGGCGTCGAAAATCTTGCCACTGAACTCGCCAGACTCAACACGTTGTTTGATAGAGTCGGCGACTTTGTCTTCGTAACCGCCGTAGGTGGAAATTGCGTACCACGCACGGGAGTCATCATAACGGTTTACTGCCATAGTTTTCTCTCCTTATTTTAGAATTATGCTAAATAGCCAATCGAACAGTAGGTCGAGGGCAACGAGGAACGCGACGAAAATCAGCGTATAAACAAAGACTGCAAGGACCATCTGCCAGGTCAATTTGCGGTTGGGCCAGCGGACTTGGCGGAGCTCCCGCCAGGAATCGCGGAGGTAGCGGCCGAGTACAACAAAGGGGCGGAAGAGGACAAAAGTCTGCTTTTTGGGATTCTCGGCGCGACGCTTTTCTTTCTCGAGCTTGCGGTCGAGGGATTTTTTTGCGATTTTGACTTTTTTGTCGACTTCGTCGGTGTTGCGCGGGGTGGTCTCCTCTAGTTGTTTCTTAGCCTTAGACTTGTCCTTGGGCTTATCTTTGGGCTTAGAGGGGGCACCGGCTTTGATACGAGTGATGTTCGCCATAGCTTCCTTTCTATTCATAAAAAATAGTCTGTAACCAGACTGTCAAGTAGATTATAGCGCGGTGGGAGCGATTTGTAAAGAGGTTTAGAGCTTAGACGCCGGGAGAAAAAGCGCGGAGGCGCTTGCGGTGGACGCGGTAGTGAGGGTCGTGGGTGGCAACTTCTGCCCAGAAGGCAGAGCTGTGGTCCATGTGATGGAGATGGGCGAGTTCGTGGAGGATGACATAGTCACGCAAGACTTCGGGGACGTTCATCAGGCCGATGTTGAGGGAGATGGTGCGGTTTGTGGAGCAGGAGCCCCAGCGAGTGTTGGCGTGGGTGAGGCGACACTTGTCGTAAGAGTAGCCGTAGAGCTGGGCGTAATACTCGAGGCGATAGGGGAGATACTCGCGGGCTTTGTTTTTGAGGATTTTGATTTTGGCGTCGCGAGCGCGCTGGGTTTTGGGGTCTTGGACGGGGAGCTTCTCGCGGATGAGGGCGCGATTGCGTTCGAGGAAGCGCTTAATGAGGAAGTTTGAAGAATGTTTGGGGACGGACATGGAGAGACGACCAGAGGTGGAGATGGAAAACTTAATCCCGGTAGAGAGAGGGTTTTTGCGGACCAAAATCTCGCCAAATTCGGGGTCTTCTAGAATCATAGGCTAGGCGAGCTGGGTAAGCGTGTGACGGAGCTGGGTCTCAAAGGTATGTTTGCCAGAGAGGACGATGGGGGCTTCTATCTCTGAGGGGGCCTCCATCTTCTCGATACGGGTCTCGTACTCGGACTTGGCCTTGGCGGCGGAGCGGTTTTTGAGCTTGAGGCGGGTCTTGATCGTGGCGACGTCGGTCTGAATCCAGACGAGAGAAGGGTTGTACCCGCAGCGACGCAGGACATTGCGGACTTCTGTACGCTCGCGCTCGGTGTCTAAGATACCTTCGATAACGAGAGTAACGCCGGTATGGGCAAGCTGTTCGAGGATGAAAAGGGTCATTTTCCGATCTAATTTGTTGTCTTTTTCCAACTCCCCGAGATCGAAAAACGCGGAATGGAACTTCTTAGCGAACTGTTCTCCAAAGGTCGTCTTGCCGCTACCGGGGGCGCCGAAGACTAGAATCGCTCTTGGTTGTACCTTATTACCTTCCATATTATCTCCATTTTACCACATTTTCTGAGATTTCAAGCACTTTTGAATAAATAATCTAGATAATCTTTGAGCATACGCGTACCAGAGAGGACGGGGAGAAAAGCGGCGAGTTGTTTGCGAGTCCAGAACTCAAGCTCAAAATCATTTTGCCAGGCAGCGGCGGCTTCCTCCATACGGGCGTAGAGGCTCTCGATCTCCTTGGCTTCGGTATCGCCCTCGACGTAGAGATAGGCGTCTTTTGGGCCGTCGGCGACACCGCCGTCGTGAGTGGAGACGAGGAGACAGAGATTACCGACGTCTTTTTCCCAGCTAGTGCCGCAGGCTTCCAGGCCAACGATGGGGATGTTGATGGTAACGTTGGAACCAACGGAGAGGGCGCGGGCCAGTTCTTCATCATAGTCCGGGAGGTAGTGGACGTGGGTCTTGAGGAAATCGTCGGAGTGGATTTTGTCTAGGACTTCGTTTAGGCGGGCCATCATCCGGGAATCTCCGGCGTGGACGCGGCCGGTGAGGAGGTAATGGGCGTTGTGCTTTTGTAAGATAGCTTTAAGGCGGGTTATATCAGAGAATGGCAGCCAAGGGCGTTTGTAGTCGACAAAACGGCGCTTAAAGTCGAAAATTATATCATCTGGCGCATAATTTAGGACGTTGCCGTCGGAATCGGGGCGAGAGGCCAGGACGGAGTTGAGGAAGGCGCGGCCGCGGTGTTTAAGCTCGCGAATCTGCTCGGAGGAAATCCGGGAGATTTGGGGCTCGTAAATGTCCGTGGGGAGGTTGAACTTATCCAGGATTTTGGAGTTTTGGTAGAACTCGACAGTATCGGGAAGAATCCAGTACGGGACATCGATGCCGTTGGTGATGGCGTGGAAGTGGACTTTTTCGCCGGAGAGGTCGTGATAGTTGGCGACGCGAGCGTGGAGCTTGGAGACGCCACTTTTGAGCTCGGCGATTTCGACGGTGACGGAGGAGAGGCGGATGTGGCCGGACTCAAACTTGTCTCTCAGCCATTTGCGGACGGCTTTGGACTTTAAGTTGGGGAAGACAAAGCGCTCAAACTGGTCTAGAGAGAAGGAAGCTTCGGCGGCTTGGACAAGGGTGTGATTGGTATAGAGAGTATGTTTGCGGGTATAGACAACGGCTTCGTAAAAATCCATACCGTTGCTGGCGAGCTCGTCTAGCCTGGCGAGGGCGGCAAAGAACGTGGCGACTTCATTGAGCTGCATGATGGCGGGCTTGAGCCCCATCAGCTTCAGAGCTTGGTAGCCGCCAAAACCGAGGGCAACTTCCTGATATAAGCGATGGTCGCCGCAGGAATCGCCGGAGTAGAGCTCACCGAAGTTGGGCTCGGTGATGGCGAGGATGCGGGTGGACTTAAACTCTTTGACGATGACGTCGAGGCGACAGAGGGTTTGGTTGCAGCGGATGTTGACGGAGTCGACATATTCAAAGCCAAACTCGCGATAGTCGACGGGGACGGATTCGTCGAAGCTCTGGCCATCCTTAAAGCGCTGATGAAGCTCGCGGGGGTAGAACGGGGTGATTAAGGTCAGCGGGACGTTCATAGCCTCGGCGACACGGCGCGTGTCGGCCGCAAGAATCCCCAGGCCACCGCCACCGCGGATGCCATTGAGCTGGTCATAAAGCTCGATGGTCCAGTAAGTATAAGGGCGGTCTTCGGAGAGGGATTTGGTCAAGTTTTCTCGCTTAATAGCGGCGTAAAACTCCTCTACATCCTCGATATTTTCTAAAGTATGCCTCGGCTTGAAGTTCATAAACTTATTTTAGCATAAGCGAGTTGGTTTTTGAAGATTTCGAGCGCAAAAAACCGAAGAATTTCTTGGCTGGGGATGAGGGATTCGAACCCCCGAATGGTGGGACCAGAACCCACTGCCTTACCACTTGGCGAATCCCCAGCGAGGAGACTCTTCGGTTAAACTCTCGTTATTATACAAAATTATGGTCAAAAATTCAAGCGCCTATGCTATAATCAGCTTATGTATAGATTGTCTGCGATTATTGAAGAAGTGTTTAGAAAGTATCTGCCGTTGGCGGAGAAGCGGAAGGTGGCGCTAAACTTGGATTTTCCGGACGTGACAAAGCGGATTGAGTGGCCGTCGCGAGTGAGGGGCCTGCTGGACACTTTAGTAGAAGCGGCGCTGAGGCGAGCGAAAAAATCCGTTTCGATTGTTGTAGAGAAGAATGGCGTGAGGATTGTGGACGACGGAGAAGCGTTGACGCCGGCGGAGCTGGCAGAAATCCGCGAGCCAGACCATATCGCGGCCAAGAGCCGGGTAGGGTTTGGGACGGAAGTGTTAGTGAAATTTTAGTTTAGGCGGTTGGCAAAGACGAAGGTGCGATAGGCGTTGTTGTTGCCGTTGCGGCCGGTAGTACCGTCGCCGCAGGTCATCAGGGCGACATCGTAAGTTTTGCCGAGGAATTGGCGCTTTTTGGAGATGCTGGAATAGTAGGCGGAGACAGGGCGTTTGCCGTCGTAGTCGCCAGACATGGAGAGGGTCTGTTTTTTGATGATTTGGTAGACTTCAACGGTGCCGTTGCGGGAGACGGTGAAGGTGTCGCCTTCGCTGGCGTATTTGATCCAGTCGAAAGCTTGGTCGGAGTGGGCAAAGAAGAAGCTGTGGTCATAGACTAGGACGCCGGTCTCGCCGGGGAGGATGGTGGAGTTGTCGCTGGTTGGAGTGGGGTTTTTGATAGAAAAGCCGGACATAGCGGAGACGCGGCGAGGCGTGAGAACGGAGACGCGAGAGGTCTGCGGGACGGCGGCGCCGGACTCGGCGGGGGATTTGACGTGTTCAAGCTTTTCTAGAGGCTCGGTAGCGATGACGAAATTGGCGGCGTCACGGACTGTCTCGGCGCGAGGCAAGTTGAAATTGTAGTGCGAGGCGACGAGAGACAGGCCAAAGAAGCCAAAAAGGAGGAGCGAATATAACGTTCCAGAAAAACGGTTGATAAAAGATATGACCTGTTGTTTCATAACTCGCACACTCCCAAAAGTGTATAAGAACATTGTAGCACAGTTTTGTCAAAAAAGCAAGTGCTTTTCCGGGCAAAAAAATAACCCCCGGAACGGGGGTATTTTCTAGCGTTTCTTTTCCTTGACTTCGTTGCGACCGAGGTTTTTCTTGGTCTCGGTAAAGACAACGTGTTTGCGGAGGACGGGGTCGTATTTCTTCAGGGAAAGCTTGTCCGGGGTGTTCATCGTGTTTTTCTTGGTGTAGTACTGACGAATACCGGATTCTTCAGAGACGAGACCGACGAGTTTGCGCTTGGTGTTATTCTTCTTTGCCATAATTGTCCTTATTTTATCACATTTGACTAACTTTGTAAACAATTTGGAGCCGTGTGTCGGCTCTGCCCCGACGACCTGCCGCTTACAAGGCGGCTGCTCTACTAACTGAGCTAACACGGCAATACAGTTATCTTAGCATTTTCAGTTTAGGGGGTCAAGGTTGATTTCTCTTACCGTTTGTGCTATAATAAGAAGGTTGTAGCTATACTCCGCTCAAAAAGGAGGGGTGAGTTTGAGCAAGAACTTAAAGAGATGGCTCAGGTACATTGTGGTATTGGTGATTGTGCTATATCTCTGCTGGCAGAACTCTGGCGCATCGGGACGGCTGACTCAAGGAGTCTGTGATGTAGTCTCGGACGTGATGGAGTTCTTTGGCGGAGAGCGAGCGCGAACAGTAACGACGGATGCCAACTTCTATATGATTGTAAGAAAGAGTGGGCACGGACTGGCATTTATGGCGTTGGCGTTTTGTGGGCATCTAGCAATAGATGCGGATGCGACCACGCGCAAGGCGCGGAACTGGAGTAGCCTGGGGCTAAATCTGGGGATGGCGCTGATTGCGGAAATCTTGCAGGCGTACGTAGCGGCTAGGACACCGACAACGCGTGATGCGGTGATAAACCTGGCTGGGGCGACGCTCGGGATTTTGTTCGCGGCGATCGTGGCGGCAGTGCAGCGACGAATAAATAAGCGACCAATGCAGACTCGATAACTACCGGAAAAACCGGTAGTTTTTCTTTTTTGGCACTAAAACTTGCCCGTGGCAAGAAAATCTTCGCGGAAAGCGGTGAAGCGGTCTTCTTTGATCGCGGCGCGCATGGCTTCGCAGAGACGGATGAGGAAGCGGATGTTGTGAATCGAGAGGAGGGAGGCGCCAAAAGTTTCTTCGCAACGTAGGAGGTGGTGGACGTAGGCGCGAGTGTAATTTTGGCAGCAATAACAATCACAAGTGGGGTCGACGGGAGTGAAATCTGTCTTGAAGCGGGCATTTTTGAGGTTGATGCGGTTCTCTTTGGGGTTGCCCTGCGCATCTTGACGGAGGCCGGGGACAAGAGCGTTGCCGTGGCGGGCGAGACGAGTGGGCGAGACGCAGTCAAAGATGTCGACACCGCGATAGACGCCCTCAACGAGGTCGACTGGCTCGCCGACACCCATAAGATAGCGGAGCTTGTCTGCTGGAAGGTAGGGGACGGAGAAGTCGATCGCTTTGTACATATCTTCTTTGCACTCGTCGTCGTTGGCGACACCGCCGATAGAGTAGCCGTCGAAGCCGAGCTTGACGGTTTCTTCGGCGGAGAGACGGCGAAGGCCCTCATGCGCGCCGCCCTGGACGATACCAAAGAGGGATTGATTAGGATTGCTATGGACGGCTTTGCCGCGGGCGGCCCAGCGGAGAGTGCGCTCGAGACTGTGTTTTAGATAACGATGGTCGGCGGAGGCGGGCGGACATTCGTCGAAGCTCATGGCGATGTCGGAATCGAGGAGATTTTGAATCTGGATGGACTTTTCTGGAGTGAGGAAGAGTGGGCGACCGTCGAGCTCGGATTTGAAATGGACGCCGTTTTCCGTAATATCTTTCTTTTTGTTCTTGGCGAGGGAGAAAACTTGGTAACCGCCGGAGTCGGTCAAGATGGGGCCGGGCCAATGCATAAATTGGTGCAGACCGCTGGCCGCGGCGACAACTTCGGGGGTGGGGCGGAGCCAGAGATGGTAGGTGTTGGCCAAGATGATGCCGGGGTGAGTGGCGGCGACTTGCTCAGGCGAGAGGGTTTTGACCGTGGCTTGGGTGCCGACCGGCATAAACATCGGGGTCTCGTAGACTTGGTCGCCAAAACGAACCGTGCCGAGGCGAGCGGCGGAGTGTTGATCGGTGTGATGGAGGGTGTATTTGACTTTGTTCATAATCTTAGATGATTAACATGGCATCGCCAAAGGAGAAGAAGCGATATTTTTCGGCGACGGCGTGGCGGTAGGCGGCGAGCATAGCCGTACGCGAGGTAAAAGCGGAGACGAGCATGAGGAGAGTGGATCTTGGGAGGTGGAAGTTGGTGATGAGGGCATCAGTGCCCTGGAACTGATAGCCGGGGTAGATGAAGATAGATGTGTCGCCGGAATCTTCCTGGAACTTACCGTGGTATTTTTCAGCGACGGTTTCGAGAGTGCGGACGGAGGTGGTGCCGACGGCGACGATGCGGCCGCCCTTGGCGCGAACGGAGTTGAGAGTCTTGGCTGCGGCGGCGGAAAGAGCGTAGTGCTCTGTGTGCATCTTGTGCTTGGTGGGGTCTTCGACGGAGACGGGACGGAAAGTGCCGAGACCAACGTGGAGGGTGAGTTTGACGAGCTTAATGCCCTTTCGCTCGATTTGCCGCAGGAGCTCGGGGGTAAAGTGGAGACCGGCAGTGGGGGCGGCGGCGGAGCCGAGAGTTTTGGCGTAGACGGTCTGGTAGCGGGACTGGTCGGCGAGAGATTCGTGGATGTAGGGCGGGAGAGGCATGGTGCCAAGCCGGTCTAAGATCTCGAGGAAGATGCCGGAATAGGAAAATTTGACTCGGGTGATTCCCTCTTCTTCCAGCTCTAGGACGGTGGCTTGGAGGAGAGTCTGCTGAGCTTCATCTTGGAACTCTAGAATAGTGCCGGGATGGAGGCGTTTTTGCGGGCGAGCGAGACATTCCCAAATGTCGCCGCCTTCATCTTTGAGTAGCAGAAGTTCGACGGCGCCGCCAGTCTCGGGCTTGATACCAAAGATGCGGGCGGGGAGGACTTTGGTCTCGTTCAGAACGAGAGCGTCGCCGGGATTTAGATAATCGATAACATCGGAAAAAACGTGGTCAGAAAAACGCTCAGGGTGGGCTTTGTCGACGACTAGAAGACGCGAAGAAGCGCGGTCTTTGAGCGGAGTCTGAGCGATCAACTCCTCGGGGAGGTCATAGTCGAAATCAGAAGTATGCATTGACATATTATAACATAAAAAATGGAGCTGCGACCGGGATTTGAACCCGGGACCTCATCCTTACCATGGTTATCATCGACTCCTCGACAATAAATAATAAGGGCATAAACACTTAACCCTAAGAACCGCAATTGATTTCTTAGTTATTAAGTGACAGGTCACGAACTCAAATGAGTCGCG
>JAFUBM010000017.1 GCA_017460225.1 Candidatus Saccharimonadota bacterium | reverse complement strand
GAGATTGTTGGCGGTAGGAGAAAGGGTAGAGAACTCTACATCTCCGGATGTGCCGTCCGAGCCGGTGTCGTTAGTGTTGAGCGTGATCTGGACGGAGCTCCAGTCTACGCTAGCGGATGTGGTCTCGGCGTGGGCCTCGGCGAGAAGGTAGGGGACGATGAGGAACCCAAACGCAAAAACAACCAGCCCGGCGAGCGACGCCAAAAAGCTGGTCCTTACGACTTTTCTTTTTATGAACCCCCCAGAATGTGTTTCTTTTACACTCATAAACCTCCTATTGTTCAAGTCCCAGTATACCATAGGCGGTTTACTAACGTCAAGCATTTTCCCGTCAAAAAACGTGGGGCCGGCCCACGTTTTTGTTTTATAGTTTAATTACATCGCCAGCTTCTGCTGGATCTCGCGGAACTCGTCCTCACTTAGCTCCAGCGTCTGTCCGTGCACCCACTCCGGGTCAAGCGGCATCAAATGCACGTGTGCGTGCGGCACGTCCGTCCCCACGACCTTCATCAGCGTCCGCGTCCCCAGCTTCTCGTCCATATGCTTTGCTAGCTTTTTCACCGTCGCCCACAACGCCTCATAATCTTCGTCGGAAAGATCATAGATTTTGTCTACTTCCGCTTTCGGTATCACCAGCGTATGTCCCCGGCTTTCCGGATGGATGTCCAGAAACGCCAGCGTCCGCTCGTCCTCATAAATCTTATAACACGGCACCTCCCCCGCCACAATTTTAGAAAAAATACTACTCATTCTTCTATTCTATCACATTTTGTGCTATAATAACCGCATTGCGGAAGTGTGTCCGAGTGGTTTAAGGAGCACGCTTGGAAAGCGTGTGAGCGGGTAACCGTTCCGGAGGTTCGAATCCTCTCGCTTCCGCCATTTTTTATTTTTAAGTATTAAATTTGTTTTTTCGAACGATTCCGCAGTCGCCCGATAAAAATCACAACATTCACTAGTGAGTGCGAGTAGCTAGCGAGGTTTACCTCGGCGATCGAGCACGAACTAGACTGAGATGTTGTGATTTTTATAGGGACGGCGAGGACCAGTGAGAAAAATGAATTTAATACTTAAACGTAATGTGCTATAATGTAAGAAACTAGGTGGGATTTAAGGAGGTATCCCATGCAGAAAAATAAACAACTCAAACAAACCAAATACATTTTCGTTACCGGTGGCGTCCTCTCTGGGGTAGGAAAGGGCATCACCGCCGCTTCCATGGGCGCCATCCTTAAGGCCAAAGGCTATCGCGTCACCATGCAAAAGTGCGACCCCTATCTCAATGTTGACGCCGGTCTGCTTAACCCCGTCGAGCACGGCGAATGTTTTGTCACCGCCGACGGCGTCGAGACGGACCTCGACCTCGGCCACTACGAGCGCTTTCTCGATTTCGAGACCAGCAAATACTCCATCACCCTCTCCGGCTCCATCTTCAAAGAGCTAATCGACAAAGAGCGTTCCGGCGGCTTCAAGGGTAAAACCGTCCAGCTCGTCCCCCATTTCACCGACCTCGTCCAAGAAAAAATCGCCAAAGCTTCCGCCAACTCCGACATCCACATCGTAGAAATCGGCGGCACTATCGGCGACTACGAAGGTCTCTCCTTTGTCGAAGCCATCCGCCTCTTTGCCAACAAAGTTGGCCGCAAAAACTGTCTCTACGTCTCCGTGGTCTACGTCCCCTGGATCAACACATCTAAAGAGTTCAAGACCAAGCCCGCCCAAAACGCTCTCAAAGACCTCCGTGGTTTTGGCATCATCCCCGACATCGTCTGCACCCGCACGGAAAAGCCCGCCCCAAAGGCGATTCAAGACAAAATCGCCGCCTTTGCCGGCATCGACCCAGACGCCGTCGTCAATCTCCCCGACATCAAGTCCGTCTACGACGTCCCGTTCAACGTCCTCAAGTCCGGCGTTCTCAACATCTTAAACGATTTTGTTGGTGACGCTTCTGAGCCCGATATGTCTCGCTGGCGCGAGTTCTCCCGCCGCCGCAACAAAGACTACGCTAAGACCGTCCGCGTCGGCCTCGTCGCCAAATACGTCGGCAACAACGACACCTATATGTGTGTCACGGAAGCCCTCAAGGCCGCCGCAGCCTGGAATTCGGTTGGGTTAGAGATAATTTGGATTAACGCTGAGGAAGTTGGCGAGCGGGGAATCAGCAGCTTTTTGGGACGTCCGGAGGCTGCTGCCGAGGATAAGCGCCGGAGCCCCGTGAAGACGGGCGCGACGGACGCGGTCCCAAAAAATGCTGATGACCGCAAGCGAGCCATAGATGGTCTAGTCGTCCCCGGCGGTTTCGGCGCCCGGGGCGTCGAAGGCAAAATCGCCGCTGCCGCCTACGCGCTCGACCACCAAGTCCCCTATCTCGGCCTCTGTCTCGGCCTTCAGGCCGCCGTCATCGCCGCCGCCAGAAAAGGCGGAATCAAGACCGCCAACTCCGAAGAATTTGGCGCTTCCGAAAAAGCGGGGAACAACGTCGTCTACATTATGGAAAACCAACGCGGCAAAGAGTCCACCGGCGGTACCATGCGCCTCGGCAACTACCCGGCCACCCTCGTCAAAGGCTCCAAAACCGCTAAGGTCTACGGCGCCACCTCTATCGTCGAGCGTCACCGCCACCGCTACGAAGTCAACCAATCCTTCCTCCCAGAAATCGAAGCCGGCGGCCTCACCGTCTCTGGCGTTTCCCCAGATGGCAAGCTCGTTGAGTTTGTCGAGGCCAAGCATCATCCTTTCTTCCTCGCCACCCAAGCCCATCCCGAGTTTAAGTCTCGCCCGCTCGCCCCGCATCCCCTCTTCCTTGAGTTTATCAAAGCCTGCAAATCTTAGCCGCCTCTGTCCATATTGACAAAATAAACTTCTTGTGCTATAATAATAGACATACTTTGTACCTTACAAGGAGGATTGTCTATGTATAATCTGGAAAACGGCTACCGCAAGAAAGTCCCCGTCGATGTCAAACCCATCGCCGAAGATCTTGCAGAAATCTCCGCTCGCGTCCAGCGCGTCAAATCCAGCGTTGTCAACCCGCCCGACATTGGCTCTGCCAAAGATCTCGAGAAGCTCATCCCTGGCGCTATCCACGGTCTCGACCACGCCTACGAGCGCTACGAATCCGACCGCAAATTCGGTCGCCTACTCCGCGTCGTCGGTCTCGTCGTCTCGCTCTGTGCTCTAGCTTACTTCTGCATCGGCGTATTCACGACTCGCATCGTCTACTACAACGCCTGGCTCCCGCTTGCCGCTTCCGGCGCCTTCTTTATCGTCATCTCTGTTGGCTACCCTCGCAGCTCTCGCATCCAAGAAGTCATCTGGTGGCTCGCCGAGCTCGAGCTTCTGCGCGACGCGCCGCTCCCCGATGGTGAAGCCCTCGACAGCTCGACCCTCTCTTGGGTCAACGATTGGCTCTCCGACATCCCCATCCTCCTCGCCAAACGCTAAAGGCGCCTCTCAGGGCGCCTTTTTCATCTCTTGATTTTCCTCAACCCTCGGTTGACTTTCCTCAGCCCCCGATACAATCTATACTTTCCCGGCTTCAACGGCCAGGCCCACGTCCCTGCATACTTCCGCTCCTCTCCCCCAAACGACCGTTTGAACTTCGTAAATCCCATCCACGGATGGTCTTCTCCCGCCCCCTCCGGCGCCACCCCCCAAAAGTCAAACGTCTCCATCCCCTTTTCTTTCGCGTCAAAAATCGCCGCCGTTAGCAGCCCCACCGTCGCCGGTAGTTTTTTATACTCCGCATCCGTCGCCGACTGCATATAATACCTCGTCTTATTCTCCGTATCGTCAAAGAACAGCGACGCCGCGATAATCTTATTCTCATACTTCACTAGATATAGCGTTGCAAACTCCTGCTCTAGCTCTGTCTTTAGATATTTTTCCGAGAACGTCCCAATCCCTTTTTCCTTTGCCAGCTTCTGTTGCAGCCGCACCAGCTCCCGGATTTTCTCCGGCTCTCGCGTTACTTCCACCGACAGTCCCTTCTTCGAGAACTGGTTGTGTCGCGTCCGCGTCCCCTGTTCCATCCCGTGCAAAATCTCTTCTCTGGTCTGCCGCAGATCTAGCACCCAAGTCTCCGCCGGATTCAGGTCTTTAGTCTTCAAAAACCCGCTCTTGGCTATCTGAGACGCTTCTAGCGCCGCCGCCGGCTCAATCCGCACAAAGACCGCTCCTCGGCTCTCTCCGAGCTTCCTGAGCGCTCTTACTGCCTCCTGGAAGGCGTCAGGTTGCGCCTTTCCATCTACCCCGCCGTCTAGCGCCGGTCCATAGGGCACATACAGATACGGCCCCATTTTTGTCCGTTTCACAATCACTAGCGCCTCAAACTTCTCCCCCCTAAGCCGCACCGTCTCCTCACCTAGCGCTCTCTGGAACTCTCCCCAAGCCTCTTGTTGTAAAAGATGTCGATACATACTTCTAGTATATCACGCTTCTCGGGCTTATGTTTAGCTTCCGCGGGTCCGTCGGCTCCACTCCCGCCTGTATCTCAAACCTCGCCGCCTCCGCCACCATCGCCGCGTTGTCCCCCGCATACTGTTTCTCCGGGACATATATTCTCACCCCCTCTCGCTCCAGCTCCTTCGCCGCCTCTCTTAGCGCCTGGTTCGCGCTCACACCCCCCGCCAGTACTACCGACTTCACCTCTCCTCGCTCACGCACCGCCTTCCTTACTTTCTCCATCAAAATCTCCACCGCCGTCTTCTGGAAGCTCGCCGCAACATCCGCCACTTGCTGCGTGTTCAGCCGCTCCCTTAGCTCGTGCGACGGAAAGTCAATCCCCACCCCCACCTCCTTTTGTACCGCCCTTAGCACCGCCGTCTTCAGTCCTGAGAAAGAAAAGTCCAGCCCCTCTATCTGCGGATGTGGCAACTTATACTTCTCTGCATCGCCCTTCTCCGCCGCCTTTGCAATCGCCGGTCCGCCTGGATAGGGCAGACCTAGGATTTTCGCCACCTTGTCAAAACACTCCCCCACCGCATCGTCCAGCGTCGTTCCGATAATTTCAAACTGATTGTGGTTCGGCATATAGATTATCTGCGTGTGCCCGCCCGACACCACTAGTGCCACCAGCGGGAACTCCGGTGCCTCCGCCTCCGAAACCCCAATCCAGTTCGCATAGATATGACTCTTTAGGTGGTGCACGGCGTAGAGCGGCTTCTCGTGCAATATCGCCAACGTCCGCGCTGTCAGCGTCCCAATCAGCAAGCTCCCCAGCAGCCCCGGCGTATGCGTTACCGCTACCGCGTCTATCTTTTCCCAGTCATTTTTTCCCTCCGCCGTCTTCAGCCCCGCGTCGAGGAGTGCCTTGTCAATGACCGGCAGTATCGCCTCCAGGTGCGACCGCGCCGCCACCTCCGGTATCACTCCCCCGTATGCCTTAAACATATCAATCTGCGACACTACTACGTTGGCTCTCAGCTCCGCCCCGTCGAGCACTGCCGCCGCCGTCTCGTCGCACGAGCTTTCTATCGCCAAAATTCGCATCTTACCCCCAGAACTTTAGCGAATAAATCGGGTTTTTACCCGCCGCCTTTAGCGCCGGATACAGCCCAAAGATTACCCCCACCACAAACGATGTCAAAAACGCAATCACCAGAATTTCCCAAGAAATATACGGGTTAAACGGCGTGATTAAGCACAGTCCAAACGCCACGCCGTACCCCAGTACCAGCCCCAGGATTCCGCCCAGCAACGTCAAGATCAGCGCTTCCAGCAAAAACTGCATAAAGATATTGCTAAACGACGCCCCCACCGCTTTCCTTACTCCGATTTCGTGCGTCCGCTCCGCGACCGACACCAGCATAATGTTCATCACCCCAATCCCCCCGACCACCAGCGAAATCCCCGCCACAATCGACAGTATCCCCGAGATAATCGAGAATAGCGTCCCCGCCGGG
The DNA here is from genome assembly GCA_017460225.1 of Candidatus Saccharimonadota bacterium. GTDB lineage: Bacteria > Patescibacteriota > Saccharimonadia > Saccharimonadales > Saccharimonadaceae > Nanosyncoccus. The sequence goes on along the minus strand of JAFUBM010000017.1, from coordinate 4,291 downwards.
TGCGTGATTTCTTCTCCAGACAACACCTTAAAGTTCGTGTCGCCACTCTTCGCCGTCACTAGCGTCTCTCTAATCAGGTCTATCGTCTCCTTTAGCCCATCTGTGTTGGCCGCCCGGATGTTGATTTGCTGGATTTGCAGGGAATTATCAATCTCGTTCAGCGCGTTTGCCGACACAAAGAGACATTGGTCTAGGTCAAGGTTGTTGAAGTTGATCGGGTCGTCCACCTTCGACAGCACCCCCACGATGATAAACTTGCTCCCCAAGAGTTGCAACGTCTTCCCAATCGGCTCCCCCGTCCCGTACAGTTCGTTTGCCAGCCCCGCGCCAATCACTGCGGTATTTGTCTTTGTGTCTTCTCTCAAAAACGTCCCGGACTTTAGCGTCAAGTTCTGGATTTTGATAAAATCCGCAGTCGTCCCCACCACCGTTGCCGACGGCACCAAGTTTTCTCCCCGCAGCGAGTTCACCGACACCGCTAGCGGCGCCACCGACGCCACATTGTCCAGCCGCGCAATCGTCGCCACATCTTTCATCGTCAAATTAGACTTTAGATATTGCGTCGAAGACGTCAACTCGTCCACAATCGACGTTACTGTGTCTTTAGTAGCGCTCGGTCGCACCACAATCAAATCTTGTCCAATCTGCGATACTTGCGACGCCACCAGGGAAGAGATACTCCCCATCAGCGACAAAATCAAAATAATCGACGCCACCCCAATCCCAATCCCTAGCGTCGTCAAAAAACTCCGCGTCCGGTTCTGCCTGAGGCTCGATTTTGCTAGCTCCAAATGCGTCCTTAGTAGCATCCCCATTATCTCCTCCCCCTTTTCTTTTTATTCTTTTTCTTGTGCTTCTTCGTTTTTTCTTCTACTCTTACCGGCAAGTCTGAATCTTTTACCGTCTTCACGTCCGTATCTATCGCTCCGTCCAACATATTGATAACGCGCGTCGCGTACACCGTCAGACTCGGGTTGTGCGTCACCATAATAATCGTGTTACCCTCCGAGTGGATGCGCTTCAGCTCTTCCATCACTAGTGTCGAAGAATGTGAGTCTAGGTTGCCCGTCGGCTCGTCCGCCAAAATAATCTCTGGCTTTGCCACAATCGCCCGCGCAATCGCCGCGCGCTGCTGTTGCCCGCCCGACAGCTGGAATGGCATATAATACTCTTTTTCTTTCAAGTTAAACCTATCCAGTGCTTCCGACGCTTTAATCAGCCTCCGGGTCTTATGGTAGCCCGAGTATACTAGCGGCAAAGAGACGTTTTCGATAATCGGCAAATCCGGAATCAAGTTAAAGTTCTGGAAAATAAACCCGATTTTCTTTGCTCTTAGCCGCGCCTGGCGCCTCGCAGAAATCCTTGATACTGGCTCGTCGTTTAGATAATACGCGCCACTCGTTGCCGTGTCGAGCAGCCCAATGATGTTTAAGAGTGTCGTCTTCCCGCACCCAGACGGCCCCATTATCATAATAAACTCTCCCCGTTTCACGGTGAGATCAAAGTCCTTGAGCGCAAACGAGGCGGCATCTCCGTATCCGTACCGCTTCGTCAAACCCTCAAGCCTAATAATCGTTTCGTTCTCTCCTGGCATATTACCCACATTATAGCACATCAAGGATTCGCTTCCAAGGAGGAGAACGAAGAAAAACTTGTTTTTCTTCTTCGACGACGCAGGAAAGGAGAATCCTTTGCTGGGCTCTGCCCAGCAAGTTGCAAAAAATGCCCTTTTGGGCATTTCTTTTGCGACTCGATTCTGGCGGAAGAGACAGGATTCGAACCTGCGATGCGTTGCCGCACACACGATTTCGAGTCGTGCGCCTTCAACCACTCGGCCACTCTTCCACCGTTTATTCTACCAAATCCCCCGTGCTTTTTCAACGTCTCTCAGTTACGCCCTAGAGAGCGATATTTCTTTCTCCGCCCCCACTAGCGCCAGCCTTACCGCATCTTCTACCTTCACTGCCTTCCGCTTCGCTAGCTCATTTAGCGCTTTCTCTAAACCTTTATCTTTTATTTCTTTCATCATCTCTTCCGTCGCCTTCCAGTCCACTCCGCCCTCATCAATTACGCCGTCCACTATCTCGCTCTTCAACATCTTATATTTATCCATCATATAAAACTTCCCGTCCGCTTTCTGAATCAAAGTCCGGATCACGCCCCGCTCATTCTTCCCGTCTTCGTCTTTCTCGCGCCCATAAAGCGTCATCGCTTTTCGCCCCTCTACCTCATACGGGTCCGACACCAAGACTGCTTGTTTCTGTCCCAAGACGTTTGCGATCGTCCGCACCGTGGGATATAGCCCCGCTCTAAACACCTCTGCATAGGTCAGCCCTTCTTTGTTCTCTCCCTTGATTCGGTACGAGTTGCCAAACTTCTTAGTAGCGTCAAAGAACTTATCAAAAAACTTTTTCTGTGTCTCTACATCGATTTCTTCCAGTTTTCCGCTCGTATCAGCCACTTTCTCGGCTTTTTTAGCGCTCTTCTTCTCAGCCGTCTTCTCAGTCTTCTTTGTCTCAGCCGGTTTCATTTCGTCTTTGCCTCGCCAACGGTTAAAACCTAGTAGCCTTTGGTTAGCTATCCTTACAAATCTCGAGTATTGCGAATCTTTCTTGTCTTTACGCTCCGCCTTAGTCTCTACCGGCACAGCTTTTAGCTTCTCGGCTCTCTCCGCTTCCGCTACCGCCGCCTTAATTTCTTCCGGCGTCGGCATCTCTTTACTCGCCTCTACCAGCGTCTCTTTCTTCTCTTCTGGTGCCGGCTCGGTTTTTTCCGCCGCTGCTTTGGCTTCTGCGGCTGCTTTTTCTGCGGCCTCTTTAGCCTTCTTCGCTTCTGTCTCTGCCACCATCTTTGCTAGTTCATCCCCCGTAATCATAAACTCTCTCGCCGCTTCCGACTTTGCTTCCGGCTTCGCCTCCACTTTTGATTCTTCCGCAGCTACTTCTTCTGCCGGCTCTGCCTCTGCTTTTATCTCTGGCTTACTCTGCCCCGTCTTTGCCTCGCGTCGCATCTTTTCCATCGCGCGAGTATATAGCTCTTGGTCTCCATACAACACCGTAGCCAGTCCCAGCATCGCGTCAAAATACTTTTCTCTATTCTCAACAATCGTCTGGCGATTATTCTCGCTCTCTTTCGCGTGGCTAAAGAAATCTCTCTGCGCCTGCCGGAAATCCACCGCCGTCGGATACTTCTTCAAAAACGCCATAATCCCTGCCTGTCCCAGAGCTTTCTTTTCTTCGTCCGTCACTTCTTCTGCCGTCTTCTTCCAAGCCGGCTCGTCTTTTAGCTCATCCCACGTCTCTCGATACATCATCACCAACGCTTCATTGTTGTCTTTTATCGCGTCATAGCTCTGTTCCACTCCGTTCGCCGCCACCCCCGTCGGCAAATGCTCTACCAGCTTCTTTGCTTCCGTCTCAAACTCACTCTCTTCCGCTCCCGCCAGCCAGTCATGCATCTCCTCTATCGCATCTTTGTTCCGCTCCAGATCGCTCTCGCTCGTCCAAAAACCTGGCGCGTCCAGCGCTCTCGGCTCTCGAGAAATCAACGCCACTAGCGTCTTTGACTCAATATTCTTCCTCTCTCTTGCCTCAAATCTCTCCGGATGGCCAGTATCTTTTACTCCTGTCTCCGGCGCCTTGGTCTTCATCTCAAATCCCGCAATCTCCTCGCCCTTCAGGCTCCCCCCGGAGACTACTTCCGCTACTTTCTTCCCGGCTTCTCCAGCGCCCTCCGCATCAAACTCCGCCAGCTTAAACTGTCCGTCCTCTTCCTCTACCAAACCTTTCTCTGCTTCTTTTGCTCGGGTCTCTTCTTCTCGAAGCCGTTCTTGGCGTGCCGTCTCAGCTTTCCAAACCAGCTTGCTCGCCCAATCCTCCGGCTCACTATCCGGATTATAATCTTCGATATTGTAGCTAAAATTAGACCTTTCCATAATCTCATTATATCACGCTTATTCTTAACAATCTACTTTTTTATCTCTTTATTTTTCTCAGGTTCTGTGTTATAATTATCCCATCCGGGGAAACCTTGATGCACTTTTAATTTTCTAGGTGGATGTCGCAAGATATCCACAATGTGCGCCCGTAGCTCAGCTGGATAGAGCGTTTGCTTGCGGAGCAAAAGGTCGTAGGTTCAAATCCTGTCGGGCGTACCAAACCGGAAAAATCAGCCAAATCAAGGGCTGGTTTTTGTTTTCTGTATCTGTAAAATGGGCTAATTTTTGGGGTGTGAAGTTTTTTCTCGCAGTCAATTTCAAAACCACCTGGAAAAATCAACTTTTCACACCGTC
>JAFUBM010000016.1 GCA_017460225.1 Candidatus Saccharimonadota bacterium | reverse complement strand
GGAGGAGGGCGAGCAAAATGTAGCCTAGGACGAAGCGGTGGCGATAGAGGAAGAGTTTAGAAATTACTACTTTCTTCACTATTTTATTATACAACACATGGGACTACGTAACAAGTAGAATATTATGGGTGATCTTCTCGCGTCTTATCAAGAGACATGAAGCGGAGGAGTTCCGGGTGGAAGTAGAGTTCGATTTTGCCTACGGCGCCATGGCGATGTTTGGCTACGATTAATTCGGTGATGTTGGTGGGTTCGTAATCGTCTTCGTTTTGATGGTAGTAGTCTATGCGGTGGAGAAACATCACGAGGTCGGCGTCTTGCTCAATGGAGCCGGATTCGCGGAGGTCGGAGAGGACGGGACGGGGATCGTCGCGGCCGGTGACGGTACGGTTGAGCTGGGCGAGGGCGATGACGGGGATTTCTAGTTCGCGGGCGAGGATTTTAAGGCCGCGGGAGATTTCGGTGACTTCTTGGACGCGGTTGCCGGCGTAGCGGTCGGAGCCGTTGATGAGGGTGAGGTAGTCTACGATGACGAGGCCAATGTCATGGTCGTGGGCGGCGCGGCGGGCTTTGTTTCTAAGTTCTAGGATGGTCATGCTAGAGGTATCGTCTATATAGAGCGGGGCTTGACCCATTTCGGCGAGGGCGTCTCCGATTTTGGCGAAATCTTCATCGGAGAGGTTGCCGGTGCGGATTTTCCAGTTGTCTACGCCGGAGATGTCGGAAATCATACGGTCTACGATTTCGTTTTTGGCCATCTCCATGGAGAAGAAGAGGACGCCTTTATTATTAATAGTGGCGGCATTGTAGGCGATGTTTTGGGCGAAGGTGGTTTTACCCATGGCAGGGCGAGCACCTACGATGACGAGGTCGCCTTTTTGGAGGCCGGCGGTTTTGTTGTCTAGATCGCGGAAGCCGGTTTTGAGGCCGCGGAGGGCACCTTTGTTTTTATGGAGGTCTTCTATGCGGTCAAAGGCGTCTACAAGCAAGTCGCCGAGAGCGTCGTAATCGGACTTGGTGCTTTGGTCGGAGACTTCAAAGAGGTTCTTTTCGGCTCTGCCGACAAGTTCGCCGATTTCGGCGCCTTCTTCGTAGGCGGCTTCGGCGATTTCGGTGCCGGCTTTGATGAGGCGGCGGCGGACGGCGGCTCGGGAGACTAGATCGGCGTATTCTTTGGCATGGGAGGCGGTGGGGACGAAGTTAGTGAGCTCTGTGAGATAAGGGGCGCCACCAACGCTTTTGAGGGCTTTTTGGGCGCGAAGCTCGGAGGTGACGGTAAGAAGATCTATGGCTTTAGACTTATTATAGAGACTAGTCATGGCTTCAAAAACTTGGCCGTTGGCTTTGTCGTAGAAATCTCTGGCGCTGATGCGTTCTAGGACATCTGGGAAGCTGGCATCAGAAAGGAGAATGGCGCCGAGGACGGATTTTTCGGCGATGATGTCTTGGGGCGGGATGCGCCCGGTGGTCTGGGTGTTTTGGTTTTGGGTGGTTATGTTTTCACTGCTATTATTATCAACTGAATGGGTTACCATTTGTGTCTGTTACCTCCTCTACATTACCCATTATATCAGAAATTTGGCCAAAATTGGAGGATTTGTATTCGGAAAGTGAGATGCCGTTGACGGCTAGACCGGAGAGTTTGGCGAGGAGGGCTTTGTTGTTGGCGGAGTTGACGATGCCGGGGTTGGCGGTGTAGATGTTTAGGGTTGTTCCCTGTTGACTAAACTTAGCGTTGTGGAGGAAGCTATAGAGGGCGGGAGAGGTGGACTGGAGGGTGGTGAGGAATTGATCTAGGTTGAACTTAGTTGGGGTGGCGGGCGAGTGGACTGGAGAGGATG
>JAFUBM010000015.1 GCA_017460225.1 Candidatus Saccharimonadota bacterium | reverse complement strand
TTAACCTTAACAACTCTTCTTTAGTATATTGACCCAATATTCCTTGCCATCTCTCAATCTCTCTATTTAACTCATCAAACACTTCAATTGCGGTGGGCTCTATGATATAATGGTGTGAAGTACTACCATTAGGGTGTACCATATAAAAAAATAAGCCCCCTAGGGCTTCTTTTTTATGCTACAATAGTCTTAATGTTCCCAGCGATATCCGAAACCGAAAAACGCCAAGCCACTCTGGAAAAGGAGTTCAAAACCCTCCTCGACTCGCTGATGCGCGAATATCTTTCCGAGACCAAAAAACACCTCTCCTCTCTCGACTCCGCCTTAAGAGATGTCAAAAAGCTCGACACTTTTGGTAACGATATTACTCCCGAAGGGAAGGACGAAGAAGTCTGGGAATACTTTGCCGAGAAAAATCTTTGGGAAAACATCTATAACCGTAACTACAAAACCAAGCAAGCTCGCTACCTCGACCGTCTTGAGAACTTTCTCTCCGACACGGTCGACAATCCCGAGCGCCACATTGAGCTCTTTGGCCGCGGTCTCCTCTGGCGCTACTACGCCAAGCTCGACAAACAACATCACTTTTATTTCGAGTATTGCAAAACCGACGACCCACTCGACCCGCTCTCCCGCACGCTCAAAACTTTCCACAAACGTCTCAAAATGGAGGAGCAAAAATGACCGACCTACTCAAAAAATCCGCTGCTGCCGCGCTGCTTATCGCCCTCGGCGACTACGTCTTATTAAAACTCGGCAACCCGCTTGGGCCCTTCCTCTTTGCGCTTGGGCTGCTCGGTGTATGTTATCTCGGCGCCAACCTCTTTACCGGCAAGTGCGGCTTCCTCTTTGAGGATAAGCTCGACCCGCTCGATTTAATCATTATTCTTCTAGCTAACCTTCTCGCTGGCTGGCTTTTTGGCCTCTTTTTCTCGCTCCTCGACCCAGAAGTGGCTTCCGCCGCCGCCGGCAAAGTTGCCTCCTGGGACTTTTCCTTCACTTTCTTTGGCAAGTCGCTACTTTGTGGCGTCGTCATGTATGTCGCGGTCAAGATGTATAAGGCTGGCACGCCTCTCGGTATTCTCTTTGGCATCCCGCTCTTCATCTTTTGTGGCTTCCAGCACTGCATCGCCAACGTCATCACCCTCGGCGTTGCTCGCGCCTTCTCCTGGACGCTACTCCTCGCCATCCTCGGCAACTTCCTCGGCGCAATCGGAGCGTCCTACCTAATCTGCTCTAAGCCACCCAAAAAATAATCCCCGTCTCGGGGATTATCCTAGCGGCCGTCTTTGTGGCGGAGATGCTGACGCTTGTCGCTGTGTTTGTGGTTGTTATTGCGGTTTAGCTTCGCAATCACTTTGTTCGTTTTCTTACGCATACCAAAAATTATATCACAGAATCTACAAAAAGCAAAATGGTAAACTTAAAAAGCTTATGCTATACTTAAAATATGGACGAACAAAAAGCAAAAACAGCAACTTCAACACCACCTCCGGCGACTTCTGACGCCCCGAGCGATTCAGAAATCATCGCTAGCTTTACCGAACAGCCGATCGTCTCGGAGCCTGCTCCCAAAAAATCCAAGAAACCTCTCATTATCGCCGCGTCTGTCGCAGGTGTTCTTCTACTTGGGTTTGGCGGCTTCTTTGGCTACCGCTATTTTGCTGCCAAGCATCAGCCTGCCGAAGCAGAAACTCCCGTCGTCCAGACCGACAAAGAATCTCTTGCTCCGGCCAAACTAGAGGCCAGCAAGCTCAGCCTCGTTGGCAATTCTCTCAACGATTTTGACCTCGCGCTTCTCAAACTAGAGAACAAGGCCGAGAACAAGGTTTACAGCCCGCTTTCTATCAAATACGCTCTCGCCATGCTTAAAGACGGCGCCAACGGTAACTCCGCCGCGCAGCTCGAAGCCCTTATCGGCTCCTACTCGCCCAAGTCCTATATCAACTCCTCTCATCGCTCCCTTGCCAACGCTATGTACATCCGCGAGGATTTTCGCAGCAAAGTCAACGATTCTTATATTTCTACCCTAAAGTCCAAGTATAACGCCACCGTCCAGCTCGATCCATTCACTAGCCCTACCCCCATCAACTCTTGGATTTCCGACCAAACCCTCGGCATCATCAACAATGCGCTTGACGAAAGTGTCGTCAACACGGAGCTCGATTATCTCCTTATCAACGCTCTCGCCATCGATATGAACTGGGAAAACCAGCTCCAGTGTGGCCCGCGTCCTCAGCTGGATGACGGCAAATATCTCCCGTGCAAACTCTACAGTGTCCGCTACGCACACGAAGATTACTCCGACGGGCTCAACAAGACAGAGGTTTTTGACGCTAGAGAGTTTGACCAGATTACGTTTAACGGCAAAGAGGGTGTCTTCGCCGCCGAGCTCGGCGCTAGCATCAACCGCTACGACATCTTCAAAGAACTCGGCGAAGATTACATCCGCTCCACCGTCTCTGCCGCCTACGACCAGTGGCTCGAGGAGACCAAAAACAGCGAGGATTACCAAGCGCATCCTGATTGGTACGAACTCGACTTTGACCTCGAAACCTACATCTCCGAGCTCAAGGAAAACCTTGGCCAGCTCAAGACCTCTACCGACTTCCTCTGGAACGAAACCGAATCAGAAAAAGTCTTTGCCAAGGATCTCCGTGAGTATGACGGAGCCACGCTCCAATACGTCGCCTTTATGCCCAAGTCTGGCAGTCTCGCCAGCTACGTCTCTAGCCTCGACGCCGCCCGCGCTACCGAGCTCATCTCTAGCCTCAAAAACGCCGAATCCCTCACCGCCTACAAAGACGGCGTCGTTACCAAACTTACCGCGCACATCCCCTTCTTCCAATTTGCCTACGAAGTCAATTTGATCCCCGACCTCATCTTGCTCGGCGTCACGGACGTTTTCTCCACTGCTGATGCCGACCTTTCCGGGATGCTTAACGACATCGACTTCTCCTCCGAAAGCCGCCCCTATATCGACATCGCTATCCACAAAGCCGACATCGACTTCTCTAACGACGGCATCAAAGCCGCCGCCGTCACCGCCGTGGGCGGGAGAGGGGCAGCTGGCAGCATCCACTTTGACTACCTTTGGGACGTCCCGGTCGAAGAAATTGATTTGACGTTCGACCACCCCTTTGTTTTCTTCATCCGCGACAAAGCCACGGGCGAAGTCTGGTTTACCGGCACTGTCTACGAGCCGTAGCTACTAGCCCAAAGCAAACCGCTTGTGCTATAATAAATATATGAACGAAGACGAACTTCAGCAGAAGCGCCGAGAAAACGAAGAAGCGGCGACGGCCAACCGCGCCCGTATTCTCAACTTGCCTTATCTCGACACGCGCAACTTTGAAGCTTCCGTCCCGCTAGTCTCCGGCCTTCTCGACATCGAAGAAATGCGCCAGTCTTTCATCCTCCCGCTCCAAAAGGGCGGCGACGGCGCGCACTACCAGTTTATGATTACCAGCCAGACTCCGCGTTCTGTCCTTGCCGAACTTCGCGAACGCTACGAACGCGAAGGCGAACGCGCCGACTTCTTCCTTATCTCTGGCTCTGCCTTCCGTGTTTTTATGCTTCGCTACGACCCCCCGCGTGAAGTCCACTACGACGACATCAAAATCGCCGCCGAGGGCGACTCTGAGACCATCGCCTCCGTCTCTGAGACGCTCAACTCCGTCGGCTCCGATAAAGTCTTTGACTTTCTCCTCGAACAGGCCGACAAACTCGGCGCTTCCGATATCCATATCGAAAACTTAAAAGGAGAAATCCGTGTCCGGATGCGTGTCGACGGCCTGCTCCACCCCGTGGCTAACCTCGATAAAGATCGCTATCGCGTCATCATGGGCGAGCTCTCTTCTCGCGCCAACGTCTCCGCTGCTTCCGACAAGCCTCAGTCCGGCCATCTCCAAATGGATATCCACCGCTCCGGCTCCACCCATACCCTCAACGTCCGCGTCGAGACCATCCCCACTATGTATGGCCAAGACGCTGTGCTCCGCCTCTTCAACTTCGACGAATCTTTACTCAGTCTCGACTTGCTCGGTCTCTCCGAAGAAGAACTTTTGGAGCTCAAAGATATCATCAACCGCCCACGCGGCCTCGTCCTTATGGTCGGCCCTACCGGCTCCGGCAAGTCCACCACGCTCTACTCGCTCCTCAACGCCCTCAATACTACCGACCGCAAAATCATCACCCTCGAAGACCCTATCGAATACAGCCTCACCGGCATCTCCCAGATCCCGATCAAGACCAACAAGGGCGGCTCCTTCGCCGAAGGTTTGCGTTCTGTCCTCCGCCTCGACCCAGATGTGGTGATGGTGGGCGAGATTCGCGACGCCGACACGGCCAAGACTGCCATCCAAGCTTCCATCACTGGCCACCTCGTCCTTTCCTCGTTCCACGCCGACTCTTCCGCCTCTGCTTTCTCGCGTATGATTGACCTCGTTGGTGCCAACCCGATTTTCTCCAACTCCGTTCGTCTCGTCATCGCCCAGCGTCTTGTGCGCCGCTTGACCGATGCCAAGGAGCCCTACGATCCCGACGACGCCATCAAGTCCTACATCCGTGACACCTTGCAGGGCGTCGACGGTTTCAACCCAGACGAGATTAAACTCTTCCGCCCCGTCGCCACGCCCGACGCCCCGTTTGGCTACTCCGGCCGCGCCGTGATTATGGAGCAGCTCGTCGTTTCCGACGACATCTCCGCCTTCCTTCGCGGCGATGTTGCCGCCGCCGACGCCAAGAAAATCGAGTCCGTCGCCCGGAAAAATGGGATGTTGACGCTCGAACAAAAGGGTCTCCTCATGGCGCTCGCCGGCGTCACCACTATCGAAGAAGTTTCCCGCGTGATATAATTCTTATATGACTAAAGACCAAGACCATTCTATTGTTGCCGACTACAACGGCTATGATTACAAGAAAATCTTTTGGGAGGACGCCGACCGCAAGTATGAAGACTTGGCTGACCGTATGGCGATTCGTAAACTTCTCCCAGACTCCATGGACGATTTTGTTGACATCGCCGGAGGTTACGGCCGCCTGGCCGACGAATATCTCGGCCGCGCTACCACCTGCACTCTCTTCGACTACTCCAAAACCGAGCTTGCCGACGCCAAAGAAAAATACGGCTCTCGCCTCAAGACTAAAGCCGGCGACATCTACTCTCTCCCGTTCAAAGACGCCAGCTTCGACGGGCTGATGATGATTCGCGCTACACATCATTTCAAAGATATGGACAAAGTCATCTCTGAGCTCTACCGTGTCCTGAAGCCCGGCGGCATCGCCGTCATCGAAGTCGCCAACCAAAAGACTCTCCCCCGCATCATCCGCTATTGGCGCAAAAAAACCGATCTCAACCCCTTTATCAAGGGGCAGTCTTACCTCAAAGACCTCAATATGTATAACTACCATCCGAAGTATATCGAAGAGCTGTTTAAGCGGCAGGGATTCAAAATCCTCCGCGTCCTCTCCGTCTCCAACTTCCGCAATGGCAAGCTCAAGGCTGTCTTTGGCAACAAGGGCCTCGCTCGTCTCGAGAAGCCGGCGCAGACTTTGCTCGCCCCCGTCCGTTTTGCTCCCTCTATCTACTACAAGCTAGAGAAGCCCGCTAAAAGCTAGTTTATGTTATAATAGTCTTAGGCGCCCCGGTCGTTCAACGGATAGGACATATCCCCTCTAAGGATACAATGCTGGTTCGATTCCAACCCGGGGTACCAAGGACTTCTATGCCAAAACGCATCAGAAAAATCACCATCATCATTCGGCTTTGTTTCTTGCTCGGTGTGCTTTTCTTGCCGCCGTTTTTTAACTATCTATTTTTCCCGCTCACCGACACCGCCTTTTCTCGCACGGACGCCCCTCCCGTCCTCAAACTCCTCGGGGAAGAGTCAATCAACCTCCGTGTGGGCGACGAATTTGTTGACCCGGGCGCGCTCGCCACGGACGACTACGACCGCGTCCTAGTCTCCGTTGAGGGCGCCGTCGATACTTCCACTGCCGACACTTACATTCTTGACTATTCTACCTTTGACTCCGCCGGCCATACCGCCTCCGTCTCCCGCACAGTTACCGTCCTCCCTGCTCCGCGCGGCACTATCTACCTCACCTTCGACGACGGCCCAGGCGACTATACCAACCAGCTCCTTGACATTCTCAAACAATATGATGTCAAGGTGACTTTCTTCGTCACGGGCGCCGGCAGCGACGATGTCCTCCGTCGCGAATATACCGAGGGGCACTCCATCGGCCTCCATACTCTCTCGCACAATTATTCCTACGTCTACGCCTCCACTGCCAACTTCTTTTCTGACCTCTACGCCGTCCAGGACCGCGTCAAAAACGTCACCGGCTACACCTCTACTCTGATGCGCTTCCCGGGCGGCAGCTCCAACACCGTCTCCGCCCGCTACGACGGTGGCTCGCACATCATGACTCGGTTGACCCGCGAAGTTGAAGAAAAAGGCTTTACTTATTTTGACTGGAACATTTCTTCTGGCGACGCCGGTGGCGCCACTACCGCCGACCAAGTTTACGAGAACACCGTCTCCCGCCTTGGCGACGGCGACTATGTTGTCCTCCAGCACGACATCAAACCTTTTTCTGTCGACGCCGTCGAACGCATCATCCAGTACGGGCTAGAGAACGGCTACGAGTTTAAGCCGCTCGACGCCTCGTCTTTTTCCGCTCACCACGGAGTCAACAACTAATGATTATCGGCGTGTTTGACTCCGGCATCGGCGGCCGAAGCGTCCTTGCCGCCATTAAACGGCTCCTTCCGGACGAACAATACATCTATTATGCCGACACCGCGCACTGTCCTTACGGCAACAAGCCCCTTCCGGAGCTCCGGCATCTCGTCTCTGCCGACGTTGATTATCTGCTCGCTCGTGGTGCCAAACTCATCGTCGTCGCCTGCAATACCGCCACCACCCAAACCATCGATTTTCTGCGACAAACTTACCCTTCCGTCCCCTTTGTCGGCACCGAGCCAGCGGTCAAACTCGCCTGCGAGGAGAGCGCGCCGGACGCTAAGATTCTTGTCCTTGCAACCGAGGGTACCGCTCGTTCGTCTCGCCTCCACGCCCTGATTTCTCAACATAAACGCCCCAACCAAACCGTCGAAGTCCTTCCGTGCCCCGGTCTCGCCGCAGCTATTGAGACCGGCAGCTCGTCCCAAATCTCGGCAAAATTGTCGGAAGTTTTGTCCGCGCTCAAAATTCGCTCACCACAGGGGTCGTCCGGCCCCAAACTCGCCCCAGACGTAGTTGTTCTCGGCTGCACTCATTATTCTCTCCCGCTCCCCAAGTCCCTGATCCAAACCGCCTTCCCCAAGTCTCGTCTCGTTGACGGCGGCGACGGCGTTGCGCGGGAAGTCGCCCGCTTAATCAAAACTATGATATAATCATCTTATGATTTTTGCAACCGAAGCCGAGCTTTTGTCCTTTGCTCAATCTCTCGGGGCGAGCCTTGCCCTTCCCGCGGTTTTTGAGCTCGTGGGCGACGTTGGCGCCGGCAAGACTACCTTCACCCGCGGCCTCGCTCTCGGCCTCGGGATCAAAGCCTCGGTCACTTCGCCTAGCTTCACTCTTTCTAAGCGCTACGCTCTCCCGCGTGGCGGCGAACTCATCCATTACGATTTCTACCGTCTAACAGACCCCGGGCTGATGTCTTTTGAACTCGCCGAAGCCTTAGAGGCGCCTAGTTCCGTCGTCGTGGTCGAATGGGGCGATTCCGTCGCCGACCTCTTGCCCGCCTCGCGCACCAAAATCACCTTCCGGATTCTCTCCGACGGCTCGCGTGAGCTCAAGTTTAACGGCCAGCCTGAGCCAGAAGGGAAGTCCCGATGAGGCTTTACTTCGACACCTCCAATTTTGAGGCCATTCTCCGCCTCGATGACCACGAATATCGCGCCGACCTCGGCCGCGAGATGGCGGAACGGCTCCTCGGGTTTATCGAAGAAAAATTGAAAGAAAACGGCAAAACTTGGCAAGACCTCTCGGAAATCACTTTCTTCTCCGGCCCCGGCAGTTTCACTGGCCTCCGCATCGGTGCCGCCGTCGTCAACACTCTCGCGCATGAGCTAGACCTCCCGCTCTACGACCATCACGGCGTTAAGCACCCAATCATCCTCCCCGATTACGGCCGCCCCGCCAACATTTCTTCGCCAAAAAAGTAAGTTGTGGTATAATAATATACGGAATATTAATTTTGATTTATTTGTTATCCGTCTGCGAGAGTCAAAACGCTAGACACAACAATTAGAAAGAGGAACAATGGATATAATTGCCATCGTTATCGCCGCCGTAGCCGGTCTCGGCTTGGGCGCTGGCGGTATTTTTGCCTACAACAAGAAAAAAGAAAACGGCGGGAAAAACAAGGCCGAAGATTTGATTCGTAAGGCTAAGCACGAAGCCGGTGACATCGTCCTTGAGGCCAAAAAAGAAGCTTCCCGCATCGCTTCTAAGTCTCAGAATGAGGAACAAGAACGTCGCAAAGAGTGGAAACGTACCGAGAATCGCCTCGCCGAGCGCGAAACTTCCCTCGACAACAAGCTTGATCAGCTCGAGAAAAAGACCGAAAAGCTCGCCCGCCAGGAAAAGGAGCTAGAAGACCTTAAGTCCGAAGTCCGCGACATCCGCGTCAAGCAACACGAAAAGCTCGAAAAAATCGCCGGCCTGTCCAAGGTTGAGGCGCGCGAAAAGCTGATGAAAATGACCGAAAACGACATTAGACAAGACCTCGTCGCCCTTGTTGCTAAAGAGCAAAAGGAAATCAAACACGACATCGACGAGACCGCTCAGTCTATCTTACTCACCGCTATGGAGCGGATGTCCTCCGAAGTCACTGCCGACCGCACCATCACCGCCCTCAAGCTCCCCGACGACGAGATGAAGGGCCGCATTATCGGTAAAGAGGGCCGCAACATCCAAGCCCTCCAGCGCGCCACCGGCGTCGACATCATGGTTGACGACACTCCAGGGATGGTCGTCCTCTCTAGCTTCGACCCGATTCGCCGCCAAGTCGCCCGCTACGCCCTCGAACGCCTGATGAAAGACGGCCGCATCAACCCCGCTTCCATCGAAGAAGCCGTCGCTAAAGCCGAGCGCGAGATTGAGAAAGAAGTCGTTCGCGCTGGCGAAGACGCCGCGCGTGAAGTTGGCGTGGTGGGCATCCCACGCGAGATTCTGCATCTCTTAGGCGAGCTCAAGTTCCGCACCAGCTACGGCCAAAACGTCCTCCTTCACAGCATCGAGATGGCGCACATGGCCGGTATGATTGCCGAAGAAATCGGCGCCGACAAGCGTATCGCCAAGACCGCCACTCTCCTCCACGACATGGGCAAGGCCGTGACGCACAAAATCGAGGGCAAGCACGCCGAGATTGGCGCCGAACTTGCCAAAAAATACGGTATGCCCGACGCCATCGTCCACGCCATCGCCGCCCACCACGACGACATCGAGCCCACCTCTCCAGAAGCCCTTATCGTCAAGATTTGCGACGCCATCTCCGCCGCCCGCCCCGGCGCCCGCAACATCTCCGCCGAGAACTTTGCCGAGCGTATGCGCGATCTCGAGAACATCGCGACTTCCTTCCCCGGCATCGACAAGGCCTATGCCATCTCGGCCGGCCGCGAGATTCGCGTCATCGTTGAGCCCAAGCAGATTGACGATTTGACTGCTTTGAAGCTCGCCCGCGACATTGCCAACAAAATCGAAGCCACTATGTCTTACCCCGGCGTCATCAAGGTCAACGTCATCCGCGAGACCCGCGCCGTCGAATACGCCAAATAGCTCACTTTCTGGCATAAGGAAAAACTCCCGGATTCCTCCGGGAGTTTGTTCAATAATAATGTTCGTCGATATCGACACCACTGCTAAAGTGCCGATATCCATCGTAGTAACCAGTGTCGCTCAAGAAAGCTTTGATTTTGCTAACCGGGCGCAACAGGAGTTTGATGTCGCAAGTCGAACCGGCAAAGGCACTTTTACTCAGGCCCCGCTTGGCTGACTGCGGCACGCGCACTTGCCAGAGTTTTGGGCAATTCCCAAACGCAAAGGAGCAAATTCTCTTTGTCCCCTCGTGCAGTTTGACTCGCCGCAGATGCTGGCAATCATAAAACGCGCTTGCGCCGATCTCGCGCACGCTGCTCGGAATGTCAACACATTCCAGCGCCGTGCAACGTTCAAACGCCGAGCGTCCAATCGCCTGCACGCTATCTGGGATTGTTACATATCTCAATGTCTGCAAGCTAGAAAAGGTGTTGTTGGCGATGGCGTCAGCGCCAGCCGGGATAACGATGGCAATCACATTGCCGTCTTCGTCTTCCTCGACATACCGACTACGGACTTCTTCGCTTAAGTTATTCAACATCAAATCAAGCTCTCGCCGCCCAAACACTCGCTGGTACTGGTTTCTAGTGTTCATTTTTTACCCCCTAATATCAACACTAAATCTTAAACTACCTAGTAGATACTACTCTTTTCATTATAGCACAAAAAGCGAAAAAAGTCAAGAATAGTCTAGCACTCTTGACTCTCGACTGCTAGCGGTCTATAATAATCTCATGTCCAAACGTGATTTTTATGAAGTTCTTGGTGTCGGCAAGTCCGCCTCTGATGATGAGATTAAAAAAGCTTACCGCAAGCTCGCCATGCAGTATCATCCAGATCGTAATCCTGGAGACAAGTCTGCCGAAGAGAAGTTTAAGGAAGTCAACGCAGCCTACGAAGTCTTGAGTGACAAACAAAAGCGCGCCCGCTATGACCAGTTTGGTCACGCCGGCGTGGGCGGCGACGGGGGTAATCCTTTTGCTGGGGGCAACCCGTTCCAGGGTGGCGCGTTTAACTTTGGCGGCCAAAGCTTCTCCTTCAACTTCGGCGGCAGCGAAGGCAGTGCCGGGGTCTTTGACGACATTTTAGGCGACCTCTTTGGTTATGGCGGCGCTCGCCGGCGTCGCGCCTCGCGTGGTGCGGACTACGAGACCGCCGTCTCTATCAGCTTCAAAGACGCTATTTTCGGGACCACCTGCGAGGTTCCCGATCGTAATTCCGAGAAAAAGCTCAAGGTCAAGATTCCCGCCGGCATCGACGACGGTATGGCGGTCCGCCTCGCTGGCAAGGGCGGGGAAGCGCCCGAGGGCGGCACGCCGGGCGACCTCTACGTCCGCGTCCGCGTCAAGCCCGATAAACATTTGACCCGCGAAGGCAACATCATCCTCTCTGAGGTCAAGATTGGCTTTGCCGACGCCGCGCTTGGCTGTGAAGTAGATGTCCCAACTGTCGATGGCAACGTCACCATGAAAGTCCCCGCCGGCACCCAAAGCGGCACGCCTTTCCGCCTCTCCGGCCACGGCGTACCTTTCCGGACCGACGGCGACCGTGGGCCCCATATCGTAACAGTCATCGTCGAGACTCCTAAGAATCTCACCAAGCGCCAACGCGAGCTTCTCGAGGAGTTCCGTGGTAGCTCTCCGAAGAAAAAACGCAGCTTCTGGGGCTAAACCTCAAATTTTGTGCTATAATTCCATAAAACTGTGGAGGTATTATGGATTTTATCAAAGACATGTTGCTGAGAAACGGCATCTTAACTTCTGGTGGCTACATCGACGACGCGCTGGTGACCAACCGCGCTTGCGTGCGCGACCGCCACGGTTTCATCACGCATCGCCTCGAACGCTCCGCCAATGGCGTCGACATTATTGCCGTCAACGCTTCAACCGGCCGTGTCGACTGCCGTATTTGCCTCTAGCGCAATAATTATGTTATAATAGAATCCATGAGAATTGCGATTTGCACCGACGCTTACGCTCCAATGACCAACGGCGCCGCCGTCTTTGTTGATAACCTTGCCCGCTCTCTCGCCGCCCGCAAGCACCAAGTTATGGTGCTCTGCCCCAGTCTTAACGGTCACAAACATCTTGAACATCCTGAAAAAAACCTCCAAGTCGCCTATCTTTCTTCTCACCGCTTCCCGTTTTATCCTGACCAACTCACGCCAGTTGAAGAATCCAAAAAGTTTTTTGGCCACAAAGCCCCCAAAATCCTCTATAAAAACGGGCTTTTTTGGGCTTCTAACGCTTTAATCGAAGTCGCTAAATATCTCGACGCTTTCCAGCCCGACGTTATTCATCTCCAAACCCCTGCCCCCGTCGGTCTCGCCGCCCAACATTACGCCAATAAACACGACATTGCCCGGGTTGTCACCTCTCACAATTACCCAGACACCACCGGCACTGGCAACCTCTTAAAGCCCATCAAAAAACCAGTCGACGCCGTGGTTAAGGCTTACATGGCTAGTTTTGTTAAAAATTCTGAAGCCGCTACCGCCCCGTCTGAAGTTGCCGTGGCCGATCTTATTCCTGACCGCCGTGCCTTCCGCAAAATCCCCGTCCACGCTATTTCTAACGGTGTAGACCTCTCAAATTTTGCGCCCGCCCCCGCTCCCGCCGCAATCTACGACAAATATCACATCCCTAAAAAAGTCCCCATCATTCTTCATGTCGGCCGGCTCGACCCAGAAAAATCCGTCGACGTTGTTCTCGAAGCTTTCGCCAAACTGTCTAAAAAACTCCCCAAGGCTCGCCTGCTCTTAGTTGGCGACGGTACCGACCGAGAAAATCTCGAACTCCTCGCCAAAGAACAGGGAATTAGCGACCAGACTATTTTCGCCGGCCGCGTCCTCCCGCCCGACCTCTTTGAACTTTACCGCGTTGGCACGGTTTTTGTCTCCGCTTCTGCCGTCGAGACGCAAGGCATCGTTTTAATTGAAGCCGCCGCCACCGGCCTGCCGCTTGTTGCTGTCAACAAGTGCGCTGCTCCCGAGGCTTGCCAAGATGGCCGCAACGGCATCATCTGTGAACCAGACAACGCCGGAGAAATCGCCGAAGCTCTCCGCAAAATCCTCACGAATCCTCTCTTGCGTCGCCGCCTCTCCAAAGGTTCACTAGAAGTCGCCAAAGAGAACGACCTTAAAGAAACCGTCAAAGCCTTTGAAGACGTCTACCGCGAAGCTGTCAAAATCAACGCCGCCCGCTTGACGAAGCGTCAAAAATAAGATATATTTTAAGTTACGTGGTACCGTAGCTCAGCTGGTTAGAGCGTGGGACTCATAAGCCCAAGGTCACTGGTTCAAGCCCAGTCGGTACTACCATTTTTGTTAAGTTTATGCTATAATATACAACCGAGCTGTTAAATCTAGCACTTATTTTAACTCCTCCACCGGCCCCGTTATTGACAACGGGGCAATTTTATGCTATAATGAAAGCATATCCTATCTTACTTCAAGGAGGTTCGCACCTTATGTCTCTGTCCAAACTGATTTCCCTTATCTGTTGTTTTGCTCTGTGCTGCGCTCTGTTTGCTACCCCTGTTCAGGCAGCGTCTAACCCCGCGGTCCCCACGGCAGAATATGCCCCGAACCCTTATCTCACGGTTATCAACAAGCAGCATAAGTTGCCCGAGGACTGGACTTCCCGGTTCAACTTCTCGGTCGGCAAGAACTCGCTCGGCGAACTCTATATCGTCGAATCGAAAGCCTTGGAAGCCTTCGAGGCGCTCCGTGCCCATCTGTTAGAACACGACGGTGTTCAGATTGAGCTCGACAGCATTTATCGTTCGCTGTCCGAACAACAAGATATCTGGGACATCTGGCTCGTCGAATATGGCGAAGATTATTGCGAGCAATATCTCGCCCCTGTTGGCTGCTCCGAGCACCACACCGGCCTCGCCATAGACATCTTCCTCATCAGAGATGGCGAAATCATCCGCGACAACGACGCAATGCTCGCTGCCACCGAAGATTTTGCCAAGGTTCACGCCGCTCTCTGGCAATACGGCTTCATTCTCCGTTATCTCGACGGCAAAGAGGACATCACCGGTTACTCTTACGAGCCCTGGCATCTCCGTTATATCGGCGACGCCACCATCGCTGAGGACATCGCCACTCGCGGCCTCACCCTCGAAGAGTACATGGCGGAAAATCCCGCCTAACCCCCGCCCCACCCCGTGTGGGGCTTTTCTTTTTCTCCAAAATATTTTTTGTACGTAACCAGACGAATGAAAAACCGCCCCGAATGAGGGGCGGTTAAGAAAAGGTGCGAGAAGCCAAAGGCTCTAGGTTCCGGACCCCGAGTGGTCCCGTGGCTTCTGATGCCGGCAAGCGCCACAATCCACCGAAAGAATTGCAGCGAGCCGACCTAGCTACGATACCGAAGATTTTGCACTCACAGGTAACAATTAAATCTGCGGTCGCATCCCGCAGGCAAGGCGTACCTCGCTGCGGCCTTTGATTTTGCCCTGCCGGTCCTGCCGGCGAGCTACCACACTACGAGCGGCTTACCGCACCGTAGTTTGATCAAGATTAATCATAGCATATCTTTAAGAAATGTCAACGACCTTGTGGCGAGAAGTGGTGCCAGAGAGAAGCTTTCAACAAAGCAGCGTCCGCTTATCTTCATCGCCGAACCTACGTTCTAGCTCGCACCTTAAAAAACCTCCCCCAAACGGGGGAGTTTTTCTTAGGACTTGGACTTTTTCATCTGCCTAAACTCGCGGTTCGGCACCTCGGTTAAGGCATACGGCGGCGCCAGCTGGTCGCGCAATTTCTCAAGGTGATGACGGAACTTTGCGCGGTCGTTACTATTTACGGTCATGCCGAGCAAGAGATCTCCGTCAATCAGCTCTACGCCCAACTTCTCGTCTATCACCCAGTGGTTCAGCGCGTCAATCTGCTGCCAAATCACCCGCAGGTGCTTGTCGCGATGTTCGCGCAGTTCGCGCGCCTCACCGCTGTAATAGGGAACAATCAGCTTTTCGCGGACAATATGCGCCTTGCTCGGGTCAATCGAATTGAGGTAATTCTTCTTTTTCTGGTTATAATCCCCAATCGTCTTGATCAAGTTCAGGCACCGCTGCCAGTATTCTTTCGTCGTTACGTTGCGCTCGGCTCGCGCTCTTTCCGCGCTCTCCTCTGTCTCTTTCGACAGAGTAGGCATCGGCTTCACCGCGCGGCGTGCCAGTTCGTCCAAATCTCCAAAAGGTCTAGGAGCCAAGTCCTCTGCTACTCTGCTCATTTTTTAACCCCTCCTTGAGCATAGTCTATTCTTCAATTATAGCACAAAAACCCAAAAAAGTCAATCTCTACCCCTATTTTCTGGTTTTGGCTAAGTGTTCTCGCGCCTTCGCCGTTACTACCCGCCCTTTTGGCGTCCGCTCCAGAAACCCTAGCTGCAAGAGATATGGCTCGTAGTATTCCTCGATCGTCGTTGCCTCGTCTCCCGTCAGCGCCGCAATCGTCGTCAGCCCCACCGGCCGGTCGCCGTAATTTTCCACCATCAGCTCCAGCATATTCCGGTCTGCCGGATCCAATCCAAATTCGTCAATCTCCATCAAGTTCAGCGCCTCTTGCGTCAGCTTCGTATCAATAATCCCGTCTCCGTTCACGTCCGCATAATCCCTCACCCGCTTTACTAGCCGGTTGGCAATCCGTGGTGTCAGACGACACCTTGTCGCTAGCAGTTCTGTCGCCTCTGGAGAAATTTCTTTCCCAAGCAGCCCCGCCGTCCGCGCCACAATCTGCTGTATCTCTGGCAACTTATAATACTCGAGCCTATGGATAATCCCAAACCGGTCGCGGAGCGGTCCTGCCAGCGCCCCTGTTCGCGTGGTTGCGCCAATTACCGTAAAATGTGGCAAGTCCAGCCGCACACTCCGCGCTGCCGGCCCCTTCCCAATCACAATGTCTAGCTTATAATCTTCCATCGCCGAGTATAAGATTTCTTCAACCACCCTGCGCAACCTATGTATCTCATCTATAAACAACACGTCCCCGTCTTGTAAGTTCGTCAAAATGCTCGCGAGGTCTCCCGCGCGCTCAATCGCCGGCCCGCTCGTCACTCTCAGGCTCGCGCCCAGCTCGTGCGCAATCACGTTTGCCATCGTCGTCTTGCCCAGCCCCGGTGGGCCATACAGCAGGACATGGTCTAGCGTTGTCCCGTCGTTGCGCTTTTTTACGGCGTCAATCGCCAGCTTCAAGTTTGTCTTCAGCCGCTCTTGCCCGATATATTCCTGGAAACTTGTCGGCCGGAGGCTCTTCTCCAGCTTCTCCTCCTCTGGTTCGTCGTGGGACTTGATATCTACCACCCTCTCTGTGCTTCTCTCGATGGACATGATAACTCCATTATAGCACAACTACCCCGCTTATCCTTGCAAAATCCGCGGGGGGGGGGTATAATCGACCCCAATCATAGGGCTCTCAATCCCCGTTGAGAAATCCACACCCTAGTACTTTGAAAGGAGATGAGATCATGGCAGAGAAGAAGAATTATTTTCCTGAGGCCGAAGCCAAGACCACGATTACTACCGACCTTTTCGAGCGGATGTTCTTCGAGGATCTCGAAGAGCGCCGTTTGAAGCTCTACGTTCCTATCTACCCCATTACAGCCATTTCCGTAGCTAGCTCGCAGATTCTGCTCGCCAGCGACATCGTCGACCACATTCTCCGCTACAATCGCGAAGACAAAGGCCTCCCCGTTGAAGAGCGCAAGCCTATCAAGTTGCTCATCAACTCCCCTGGCGGCGACATCTTCGAAGGCATGTCACTGATGTCTACCATTATGCTGAGCAAGACGCCCGTCTGGGCTATCAACATGGCAATGGAAGCCTCCGACGCCCTTTATGTCGGTATGGTTTGCCATCGCCGCTTCGCGCTCCCTTATACGACATTCCTGCTTCACGACGGCGAAGCCGGCGCCGCAGATTCGTACAGCAAGTTCCAAGATTTGGCAAAATACCTCGACGTGGTCAATGGCGATGTCCTGAAGACTCTTCTCATGAAATATACCAAAATCGACGAGCTGACCTATAAGGAACGCCACCGCGACGAATGGTATATGCAGCCCGAAGAGGCTATCAAAAACGGTATCTGCGACGAAATCCTCACGGATCTCTCCCTCTTGCTTTAAGTCTCCACAAAAACTCCCCCGATTCCTCGGGGGATTTTTCTAGAGCTTATTTGGCAATCCATACGTGCTCTTGCAGTTCTTCCGGAAAGCTCGTGCAAGCCCACCTCAGTTGCCGGTAGTTGTCGTAGTGCATAAAAATCACGTTTAGCTGGGGTATCTCTCTCAGCATCTCCTCCACGCGGGGCCGTATCTCCGGAAAATAGAGGTGTGCCGGCCACTTTTTGTTCTGGACCTCCAGATACAGTTCGATTGGCGTCTTGCGGTGGTCGGTCTCTTCCTCGGCAATCGCCCAGACTTGGTGCTCAAACGGCTCCAAAGTGTTAGTGTCGCCAGAATAGACCACGGCTTTGCCGTTTACCCGGAACAGGAATCCTGTCGCGGCTAGGAGGTTGCGGTCGTGCTCGGTCGGGATCGCCCGCCCAAACCAATGGTAGTTCGCCGGTATCGGCTCTTGCCCGTCCCAGGCAAACTTCTTGATGTCTGGCGCGCGGTAGACCACTATTCCGTCAGCCTCTTTCGCGCCCTCCGCGTCGAGGATTGACCTTGCCGCCAGCAGCACGCGTGAATCCGCGATAATTTCCAGGCGCACTTCCGGCAACAGATGTTCGACGACATACGCCAGCATCGACACGCCGGAGACGTGGTCTGCGTGCGTGTGAGTTAGACAGATTATCACACGAGTCAATCTATCTCGATACCGTTGGATTATCCTCTGTGCCTTCTGGACATTGAGCAGCGACAGGTCGATTAAAACCAGCGTCTCGCTATCTGGCATAAAAAATGCATTGGTGTGCGAGGTTGAGCTCCCGTTCCTCGCTCCGAGGAATCTCAGCTCCAGTAGCTCTAGATTTTGTGAAAGTGCCATTTTTACCCCTCCCTGTAAAAATTTTCTACATTATAACACATCAGATGGCACAGTGGTAGCTCGCCCACTCTAGACAAAAAGGCAGTTTTATGGCATTATGGTAGAATAGAACCAAAAGGAGCGTTTATGGAACTAAAGAAAAACAGCAAAACTTGGAAAAACCTTGAGGCGGCCTTTGCCGGTGAGTCCCAGGCTCACATGAAATACCAGTATTTTGCCTCCCAGGCCAAAAAAGACGGTTTTGAGCAAATCTCGGAGCTCTTCTCCGAGACCGCCGGCAACGAAAAAGAGCACGCCAAGATGTGGTACAAGCTCTTAAACAGCGGCTCCGTCTCTGATACTAAGACCAATCTCACCTCCGCCGCCGCTGGCGAACACGAAGAATGGACTAGTATGTACAAGACCTTTGCCGCCGAGGCCAGGGAAGAGGGCTACGAAGACATCGCCCAAAAGTTTGAGGGCGTTGCCGCTATCGAAAAGGAGCACGAAGCTCGCTACCTCAAGCTCCGCGACAACATCGAGCACGATGTCGTGTTCAAGAGTGACAAGGTTACCGTCTGGAAGTGTCGCAACTGCGGCCACATTTTTGTTGGCGAAGCCGCGCCCGAAGTCTGCCCGGTTTGCGCTCATCCTCGCTCCTACTTTGAGCTCAAAGCCACCAACTACTAATTCTTGAGCGTAAAGAAAAAAGCCCGCTACTTTAGCGGGCTTTGCCGTATCTGGGGTTATCACGGACCATCCGGAGGTGTCCGTAGCAACTGCGCGGACGGGCGTGGATGTTTGGGTACATCCCAGAGATGTCGCCTAGGCCTTGATAGCCTAGCGCCAGCTCCTGGTTAAACGCCGTCGCCGTCCAATACAGTTCCGCGTACTCGCCGTTCCGAGTTAGCCCGAGAAAACTCTCAAACATTTCGTCACGTCGGTCCAGCCGCTCGTTCATCCCGTAGGTCACAAAGAGCCTCAGTAGCTCCTGCGCGCTCATCGGTCGCCAACCAGTCCCGAGCATTCTTTGCATTCGGGCGATGTTTTCGACTTCTTTGAAGCTGAAGAGGTTGATTTCCCCTTCAAAGTAGTCTTCCGGCGCGACCAGCAGCCCACAGCTTGTAGGTATCGCATTTCGCCGCCACTTGACCAGATCAGGCTTTTTAATTTCATCCATAATGTGCTCCCCTCTAATGTAGAATATCTTTTTATTATAGCACAAACAGTATAAAAAGTCAATACTATCTCTTTTCTAACTTCTCGCTTTGTGTTATAATTGTCCCAAGTTAAAAATCAATTTTAATCAAGGGAAAATCTATGTCCGGACACTCCAAATGGGCTACCACCAAGCGTCAAAAAGCCGTTGTTGATGCCAAGCGTGGCGCACTGTTCACCAAAATCGGTAACCAAATCGCCATCGCCGCTCGTCAGGGCACAGATCCGGCCATGAACCCCTCTCTTGCCATGGTGCTAGAAAAAGCTCGTCTGGCCAATATGCCCAAGGCCAACATTGAGCGCGCTATTGCTCGCGTGGCAGACAAATCCGCCGCCGCGCTTATTGAGGAGACCTACGAAGCCTACGGCCCCGCCGGTACCGGCATCATCATCGAAGTCGCTACGGACAACAAAAACCGCACCCTCCCCGAAGTTCGCCATACCGTCGAGAAAAACGGGGGCCGTTTTGCCGACGCCGGCTCAGTGATGTTCCAGTTTGCCCGCAAAGGAGAAATCGTTATCTCTGAGAAATCTGAGGACGCGCTGATGCAGGCCCTCGACGCCGGCGCCGAAGACGCCGAAGAAGTCGAAGACGGTATAGAAATCATCACCTCTGCTTCCGACCTCATGAAAGTCCGTGCCAGCCTAGTTGATGCCGGTCTCACCGTTACCTCTGCCGAGCTCAAATATCTCCCCACCTCCACCGTCCCTGTTGACGGAGAAAACGCCGAGAAGCTAGAAAAATTGCTCGACGCTATCGACGACCTCGACGACGTCGTCGCCGTCCACACCAACGCCGCCTAGTCTATTTACATTTTTATCAAAATATTCTATAATAAAAACGTAGTTATCTTTTTGACTAGGTACTTTAAGGAGGTTAGTTATGGGTTATTTTGTTCTTGTTGGTGTTATTCTTGTGCTGGTTATCATCTTTGTCCAGCGAGTTATTCACCAAAAGCGCGCTCTCCCTGTCGCGGGTCAAACAGTTACTTCTGTTCATGAGTTTCCTTTGGTTGCTCTCTGGTATAACGCCGATGGCGAACCGCAGTATCTCCCCGAAGAGGTAGAGGACCCCATCCGCTGTGTTTATCTCAACAACGAAGGTCTCAAAATCGAACTTCGGTCTCCGGCCAGCCATACCGGCATCCGTCACGTCGCTGGCTGTCAGCCAGTAGTAAAGATTATCGATTCTTGCTGGGTTTTTAACCGAGACCCTCTCATCAGCGTAAACAAACGGCTCCCCACACATTACGATTTATATATCCCCAACTAATTTCATAGTAAAAAGCCCCGGATTTCTCCGAGGCTCTTTTTCTTGTCATCTGTAAATGACAAATCTGGGAAGTTCCTGATAGGGGACGCCATATTCGTCCCGCAGGTATTGCCGGTAGGCTTCAGATTGATTGTCTCTGTCGAGTAAGCCCAGTAGTCCTAAGATTGCCAAAATCACAACGACAGTCTCGATCATACTGCTCCCTCCAAGTCGTCCGATTTGGTCTCGCCTTTCAAGCGATCAATCGCCATAAACAGGTCTTCCAGTCGCTGCGTCAGTGCGTCGTCTCCAGCCGAAGCCGCTACCATAAACGCGTGTCGCACTGCCACTCGCCAAGAGCTCAGCGACCGGTAGGTGTAGCTCGTATCGCCAAAATACTCTTCTGCCACGTCAACCAACGTCGCGCGGTCTTTCGGGTCGACCGTCTCAAACTCTCTGAGCAGGCACTTCACCAAGTTGGACTTGATGGTGTGTTTTTCGATTACGTGGCGCCGCTTCCAAACTGGCCCCTCGCGGTGGTCATCCACCATCACGCGCACTGCGCGTCCAGCAAATTTACTTCTCACTAAAGGTACACCCCCTAAACATTTTCGCTACAGCGTAGCTTAGAAATTATACCATATTTAGTAAAAAAATACAAGACTCTTCTGCTTCTCGCGGTGTGCTATACTTATCTTATGGAACACCTACTCGACTTTTTTATCCCCAAACATTATTTGCTCAACCTATTTATCGATAAGCATCAAAAAACTCTCTCCGGCACCGTTCAAATCTCTGGCAAAACCCAAAAATCCGACCTCTTAAAGCTTCACTCTGTAGGCCAAATTATTGATTTTGTTAAAATAGATGGCAAAAACGTTGACTATACGCTAGAAAATTGCGTTCTAACGGCCCCAGCGGCCCCGGAGACGGCCGTTACGGTTGAAGTGGGCTTCCATGGCTCTCTTAACGAAAATATGCAAGGCGCCTATCTCTCGACCTATCAATACAACGGCCATGAAGAACGCATCGTCTCCACTCAATTCGAGTCCCACTACGCTCGCGAATGTTTCCCCTGTGTCGACGAACCTGCCGCCAAAGCAGTGTTTGAGGTAAGTATAAATATATTAGATAAAACCGACTTGGTATTATGCAATACAGAGCCAAAGGTTTGCGGGGAGTCGTGTTCTTTCGAAGGACGTCCGGAGGCTGCTGCCGAGGATAAGCGCCGGAGCCCCGTGAAGACGGGCGCGACGGACGCGGTCCGAGAAAGAATCGACGACCGCAAGCAAACCTGGTATAGATGGCGCTTCGCTCCCACCCCCAAAATGTCCACCTATCTCTTAGCCTTCGCCATCGGCAAATTTAACTATTTGGAGAAAAAGACCAAATCCGGCACGCTCGTCCGTACCTACGCCCCGCTCAATCAATCCCCAGACTCTCTCAAATTCCCCACCTCTGTCGCCGTCAAATCTCTCGAGTATTACGAAAATCTCTTCCAAACGCCCTATCCACTCAAAAAGCTCGACCAAGTTGCTATTCCTGACTTTGAGGCGGGCGCCATGGAAAACTGGGGTCTTGTTACCTATCGCGAGTCGCAACTGCTTTGCACCGAAGATTCTTCGTTTGCCGCCCAAAAATCCGTCGCGCTCACCGTCACGCACGAGCTGTCTCACCAATGGTTTGGCAACCTCGTCACCATGAAATGGTGGAATGACCTCTGGCTCAACGAGTCTTTTGCTACCATTATGGAATACTATTGCACTGACCATATTTTCCCCAAGTTCAAAGTCTGGAGCGACTTTTTCACTCAAGATTGTCTCGCCGCGCTCTATCGCGACGCTATTTCTGGCGTCCAGTCCGTCCGCGAAGACGTCTCCGACCCCGCAGAAATCGCCACTCTCTTCGATCCCTGCATCGTTTACGCCAAAGGGGCGCACCTTATGCTCATGCTCATCCGAGAAATGGGCGAAGCTAACTTTTTCCGCGGCCTCAAGGATTATTTTAAGCAGCACGCCTATAAAAACACCGTCGCTGGCGACCTCTGGGCCTCGCTTGAGCCCTATGCCTCCGGTTTCTCCGTCCGCGA
This sequence comes from Candidatus Saccharimonadota bacterium, assembly GCA_017460225.1. Lineage (GTDB taxonomy): Bacteria > Patescibacteriota > Saccharimonadia > Saccharimonadales > Saccharimonadaceae > Nanosyncoccus. The sequence goes on along the minus strand of JAFUBM010000015.1, from coordinate 2,384 downwards.
TTTTATGACCGCTTGGCTCACCCAGCCAGGTTACCCCGTTATCACCGACGAAGCCCAGCAGCGTTTTCTACTCGACGGCTCCTCCGACGATACCAAGTATCTCGTTCCGGAGGTCAAAGACGATATGTCGGGCCACTACCTCATCAACCTCTCTGGTCCCGAGTTTGCCGAAGCTCTGGCTAACTTTTCCTCGCTCTCCGACGAACAGCGTCTCCGTCTCCTTATCGACCGTATGCTCCTTGCCGAGACCCCCATCGTTGCCAGCTCGTCACTTTTGCCGTTGTTGGCCAAGTTCAAGACGGAAACTTCTGCCCCGGTTTGGGAAATTCTTGATAATATCATTAGTAAACTCACCCTCTTTATCGACTACGATTCTCCCGAAGAAGCCCAATTCAAGGCCTATCTCTACTCTCTTGTGGAAAACTCTGTGGAAAAACTGGGGATAACTCCCAAACCCCACGAGTCCCAAAACGACATCAAGCTTCGTCTCACGCTTCTTTCCATCGCTGTTTATTCTAAAAACCCCGAGTTCATGCAAAAACTCGCCGCCCTCTACCCCGCGGACAACGACCTCACTCGTCTCCCTGCCGACATTCGCCCGTTTGTCTTGATGGCCAAAATGTGGCTCGACGAAGAAACTTTTTACCCCGTCGTCCTCGACCTTTATCAAAAAACTTCCGACCCCGACCTCAAGGCCGACCTCCGCGGCCGCCTCGCTTCGCCGCGCCTCAAGAAAAACATCGACTTTGCCTTCTCCCTGCTCAAAAACTCCGACCTCATCAAGCCCCAAGACCACCTCAGCTTTCTCCTCCGCCTCCGTCGCTGGAAATACACCCGCTCTCGCGCCCTCGACTGGCTTCTCAAAAACTGGGATTATATCTACCAAATCAACGGTGAAAAATCCATCGAAGATTACCCCCGTTACTTTGCCTCCACTATCGACCGCCAAGCCGACGCCGACCGTTTTCTCGACTTCTTTACACCCCTGGCGAGCGACCCCGTTCTCGCCCGCACCCTCAAAGTCGCCAAAAACGACATCGAGGCCACGCTCTCTCTTATCGCTCTCGACAAGTCCGGCGTCCTCCGCGCTGTCCGTAAGCTGGCTATCTAGCTATTGCTTTTTTCTGAGTTTTGTGCTATAATAAGAAGACATCTCACGTCTTTATAGATGTAGAACTTTAAGAAAGCGAGGAAAACCATCGATGTTTTTCCAATCTCCAAAACGTCAGGCGTTGCTCTCTCAAATCGTCGAGGCCTTAGACAAAGTCAAGCAGACTGGGCTCAAATTCAGCCCTGGCTATCGTACCAATGTTGAGGCTATTCGTGTTTTTGGGGAAAAATCCAACCGCGACATTCTTGCGCCCATTCTAACCGCGCTTGCTAACTCCGCTTCGGAGAAAGAGTTGTCCGAGCTTCAGCTTCGTGAAAATGCCCTGCTCGAAGTTCTCGAGCATTATCTTGAAGAAGCTAAGACACTAGCTGCCACGGAGTCTTTCCGCGATACCGACGCTGCATACCTTGTGTTTCGCGATTTTGTCAAAGAGTGGAACACTAGCTCTCAGCATCTTCCCCCTAGTTGTGCCTTCGATTGTATGACGGCCTATACCGCGACCTGCCTCAGAGCCTTTTATAGCTACGCCGAGCGTTTGTACCACACTTTGTCCGCTTCCTAATCCCGTAAAACTGGACTAGGAAACGCTAACCCCGTCTCCGTACGGGGTTTTCTTTATTTTTTTAGAAAAATCTTAAAAAATCTCCGAAAAAACTCTTGCAAAAGTTTCGAAAGTGCGATATACTGGGGAACAGTTAAACACGTCGGCGGCGACCGACCTCTGTCCAAGTGAGAAATTCGAACTGCGAATAGAAAACAGCTCAGAAGACGAGCTGGTTTATCTCTCGCGCTGCCGATTTCAATTAACAATTTGGTAGACAAACGATTTGTAATTGACGGCTCTAGGAATCGAACTTCGATTGCTAGATTAAGTCAATGCATAAAAAGGTAAATAAGGGCACTAATAGTGGATGCCTTGACAATCAATACCGATGAAGGCCGTAGGACTCTGCGATAAGCCTCGGGGATCTGAGTACGAGAATTGATCCGGGGATTGCCGAATGGGGAAACCTAATGCGGGTCATGCCGCATTGCACTTATCTGAACACATAGGATAAGGAGCGGGAACCAGCCGAACTGAATCATCTTAGTAGGTTGAGGAAAAGAGAGTAAACAACGATGCTGAAAGTAGTGGCGAGCGAAATTGGCACAGCCCAAACCTTAAGATAACCTAACGGTTTAACGACCTGAGTTATTAAAGGGGTTGCGAAATTAGATAATTTATATGTAAAACTGTTGAATCTTCGACAGCTTTGCATATAAACCGACAGCG
>JAFUBM010000014.1 GCA_017460225.1 Candidatus Saccharimonadota bacterium | reverse complement strand
CTCAAAGTAAAACGACTCTTTCGCCCCCGTCCGCTCATCGTTGACCTCAATCAAAATCCCCTTCGTTAGATACGCCTGATGTCGCGCATAATTCGACACCCAAGTATAGTCAAACGTCGTCGTCTCCTTAAATATCGTTGGGTCCGGATAAAACGTAATCGACGTCCCATGCTCTCGCGGACTCCCCTTAGTCACGGCAAACTCTTTCGACGTCTTCCCCACCTCAAACTCCACGTGGTGCGTCTTTCCGTCACGATACACCTCTGCTACCATCTTCGTCGAAAGCGCATTGACTACTGAGGAACCCACACCGTGTAGCCCCGAAGATACCTTATAGCCCCCGTCACCAAACTTTCCTCCAGCGTGCAGCACCGTCAAAACCGTCTCAAGTGTCGACTTCCCTGTCTTCGGGTGAATGTCTACCGGAATCCCACGCCCGTTGTCGTCCACGCGCACTCCCCCGTCGTTCAGAATCGTAATTGTAATCTTATTAGCATATCCCGCAATCGCCTCATCTATTGAGTTATCCGCAATCTCTTTAATCAAATGGTGTAACCCATCATAGCCAGTCGAGCCAATATACATCCCCGGCCTAATCCGTACCGGCTCTAGCCCCTCGAGTACTCGAATTTCCGAAGAATCATAATGCTCCGCCCCGTTTTTGTCTCCTGGCATAAAAACTTTACCTCAAACTTAATTTTCTCCCCCTATTATACCTGTTCTTCCCTATTTTTTCAAGCGTTTTGGGCTATTTTCCCTGGTTTAACGCCTGTTTCTTTCGCATCCACGCCTCTAGAAAGTTTTCTTCTCGTTCTTCTTTCGAGTGTGCCTTATAGATTTTCTCCTCTTCTCGTTTTACGTCCAGCTCCGTTCCGTCTTCCAGGTCGCCCGACACTTCCGTCTTCGTCTTCCCCTCCGGGTTATCCGCCGCCAGTCTTCGGTCGATCTCTGCCGAGACCTCCGCTCGCGGGCGCCCATATTTCGCCGCCGAATAAAGCTTCAGCTGTTGCAGAATCTCCGGATTCTCTTTCCCCAGTACCGGCCATGTCATCGTAAACGGCGTGCTCGGCATCCCAAACATCATCACCGTCGCTATCGCATGGTAATTTGGCGTCTTATGCAAATCCTCCGCTGTAAACGTCGGTGCAAAGACTTTCTCTATCAACTCCGCATCCGTTACACCCAGCCGACCCGCAATAATCGTCCCCACATTCCCCAGTACCCCTTCGCGGATTTTATCTGTCAGCTGCGTAATAAACTGGTTTGCCACAATGAGGTTCAGCCGGAACTTCCTCGCCTCCGACAAAATACTCTCAAAGCTATCAGTCGAGAAGTTTTGGAACTCGTCCACAAAGAGACAAAAATCTTCGCGTTCGTCTTCTGGCGTATCTACTCGGCTCATCGCCGCCGCCTGGAACTTCATCACAAATATCATCCCCAGCAGCTTCGAGTTCAGCTCCCCCATCTTGCCTTTAGATAAGTTCACCAGCAAAATCTTCTTATTGTCCATTATTTCTCGGATGTTAAATCCGCTTTTTGTCTGCCCCAGGACGTTTTTCATCATCTGATTCGAGATAAACGGTCCCCACTTCGATACAAACCACGTCGTTACCTCTCCGGCGTCATTACTCTTCTGGCTTGCTGGAAATTCCTTCGTCCAATAATCGTAGACCTGCCGGTCTGTGACATATTTCAGTTTTGCCTTTACAAACTCCGGGTCAATAAAGACGCGTGGTATATCGATAAAACTCGCTCCGTTCGGGTCAGACATAAGTAGTAGCGCCGCATTCCGGAACATATGCTCTCCTCTCGGCCCAAAAATCCCTGTATGCCCCGGATCATAGAGGCTATACAGCATATTTATCCCCTCTTGGATGATAAAGTCTTTCTGGTCTTGCGTTGTAAACTCAAACATATTCATCCCAATCGGGTTCTCCATATCGCCCGGATTGAAATAAATTACGTCATCAATCCTCTCTTTTGGCACCATCGCCAGTAGCTCTTCCGCCACATCCCCGTGGGGATCAATAAAGGCAAATCCCCTCCCTTCCATCATATCTTGATATGCGATATTCCGCAGGAATTTCGACTTCCCCATACCCGTCGAACCAATCACATATACGTGCCGCCTGCGATCATCTGGCGACAACCGTATCTCTTTCTCTTCTCCGCGGAATTCGTTCACCCCAATCAACACGCCGTTCTCTACCAGCTTCGCCGGCCCATCTACTTGTTTCGTCAACTGTCGCTCCACCTGGCTCGTTGGAATCGAACTCTGTTCCGGCAAATGAAAAATGCTCGCCAGCTCTACGCTGTTTAAAATATTAGTCGACTCTTTCAACGGGAAGTTCCGGAAAATATAATCCTTTGCCAACTTCCGTTCGTCCTTAGCTATCTCGTATTGGAATCCGTTATACGTCGGAGAGTCAAACTGCGAAAACGCCGTCACTACCCCGCCCACCATCGCCTCCGCTCGCGCTCTACCACTATCACTGCTCGCTACCACTCGTACCAGCGTCTCAAATGCCGCATATTTCGTCTTATTTTCCACCACCGCAATCTCGTCCTGCTGGATGTTGGTCAAGACCTTCACTTCCTCGCGTTTCTCGCTCTCGCGCGCTTCTAGTGGCTTCCATAATAATTCAAATAGTTGTCCAAAGTCGCTAAAAAAGTTGTTCGATTTTGAAAAAGTAGTATTTTTCTTGTTCCCTTCCTTTACATTTTTTACCCACTCTTCCGACTTTTTTGTCCATTCCGTATCTTTTGGTCGGAAAATTATTTGCACGCCAATCCCCTCGCCCTCTCGCGTTGTCGACATTGCATTTAATAGCGCCAGGCTCGCGTCTCGCTTCGTATCTTCATATGTCGCTATCGGGAAGACGTACTCTTTCTTGAGCTTTAGCTCTCCTCCAGCCACCCCCGCCAGCTTTGCTGTTTTGGAGAAGATATTCTCTCGTTCCGTCTCTTCCACTCGCGCCGTCGGGTATGCCGAAACAATCGCCTGCCGCACCGTTTCCGTCAACACCGCCGGCACCACGGCATAATACTTTATCAGCCCGTCCTTCGCCACTATCTCAAAGGAGATGTGCTTTTGCCCATAGATTTTTGCGTTCCGCCCCTTTGTCAACGTCGACGCAATGATAGAATACATCACTTGCGCCTGAGAGATCGCTTCATTTGCCACATCTCGCTCGTCTCTTCCGCCCGCCTGAATATCGTCTGTCGTTGGCGGCAGATGTATTAGCATTGCAATCATCTTTAACCCCCGCTCCGCGTTCTTTACTTCTCTTAGATTCCGGATTTTTCTCGCACGCAAAACCGTCGCTACTATAAGTAGCACTATCAGAATCGCCACGCCGTACAAGTATCCCTCTCTCATCGTCGCCCTTTCGCTCCTTCGCGCACCCGCCCAAACGCCGTATAGATCAAGGTGTCGCTCATATCTTGTACCTTAACGTTTAGAAAGTACGGATCATCCTCATATTTTTTTTCTATCCGCCGGATCTCTCTTAGTCCTTCCTTTCCCATCTCTTTCTTCAGCGAAGTTTCGTCTCGTCCCAGCGCATCTTCAAACGCATCGTCTACCTCTCGCATTTCTGCCTCATCAACCACGCCGTCTTTATTCAAATCTCGCGAGTCAAACCCTTCTCCTGCCGTCGTCGGCACAGAAAAAATTGCCTTTCGTTCCGTCGCCTCCAAGTTCCCACCATTATTATACATAAGCCTATTTTATCACATTACGCTCTTTTGTGTATCAAAAAGCACCCCAAAAATACAAAAACCGCCACTAGCATCACCGTAAAAATGTTGACCGAAGAAAACGATTGGATCATCAGCAGCATAATCGGTCCAAACGCCGCCACCGTCGCATACATATACACTTTATTTTCGTCGGTCTTTTTATGCCGCGCATTTTTGTCTTTTAGTATCTTCTGAAAGATTTTTATCAGCTCCACCATTACGCCAAATAGCAGTATAAAAATCATTGTAAAAAATACCAAAACCCCTAAAACTCCTGCTTCCACAGGAGATGTATAGTTAAGCATAAACAGTATCCCAAACAAGGAGAGAAAGCTTAAGATCGGTAATATTTTACCACGCATATGCTTTCATTATACCACACACATATTTCCCCACAAGAAGTTTAACTTGGATTAAAGCGGGGGATTATCCGGCAATATAACATTACTCTTGGCCGCAATCCTTATCCCGCTTTAGTCGCTTGACCGCTCCGCATTGCGGAGCATTGTCCTTTGCTTCCCTTCTTTGTTCTATTTTTATTTAAGGTGCTAACAAAGAAGTTTACGCAGCGCTTCGTTGGCGAAGCCCGAGGTAATTCCTAATGTAATTTATGGCTAGAAATTACCTTTTCGCGCCGTCAATCCTTTGGATTATTTGTCTTTCATCTAGAAGCCCTGTCTATTTTTAGTGTTTATTTTTGTCGTTTGACTCTTCCAATATAGCACGTTCCCTTGAAATATGCAAGACTTTTGTTCAACTTTTTTAATTTATTTTTTACAACAAAAGCCGCATTTTTCTCTGTTATTTCCTGCCAGTCATAGTGTTGTATTTTTTACATCCATCCTACCACTTCCCTATTTCCGTCCTGTGGAAAACTCCACAAAAATCATAAAAAATTTATGCAAAAAAGTGTTGACACAAGCGTTTTAGTGCGATATGATTATATTAGCTTTTGAATAAATAAATTATTCAAAGCCAAAAACAAACATTTTAGCCAAAATAACTCCACACTCTACACAAAAGACCGGTTTTCCTCGCAGTTACCGGTCTTTTTCTTACCCCTGTGTCAACAGGGATAATTCCCTATAAAAATCCACCCCTTCGGGGTGTATAATTTTTTTATTCAATTTGGTGGAGCTGCCGGATACTGCCTCCGGGTCCGCATTACCACATGGACATCATTCTACGCACATAGTTCCCTGTTTTATCTCGGCTAATTCCAGCAGCTGCAAAGAACCAAACTTCTGGTCGCCATGACTTATTTTTCGAGTCTCTTCGCGTCGCTTAAGAAACCTTAATCCCGTCGTATGATAACCTAAACCCTACGGAATCTCAAGTTTAAGCCAGCCTAGAATAACAAATTAGGCATAAGCAGGCATGTAAGCTACACGCCTTGCAGTAGTGTTTTCACTTATTTAACACTTACGGTGTTTAATCGATGCGCTTGATATCTGTTAATAATTCGTCTAAGCTTTGTCAGCCCCAACTCCCCTAATTATATCATACTTATCGTTAAAAATCCACCCCTATTTTCCTCCTTAAGCCACTTGTTCTTTTTTCTGTTTTCCTATATCCTTAAACTATGATTGCAAAAACTCTTTCCGCTATTCCTTATGGCTACGACGGCCGCCTCGTAGAAGTAGAAGGCGACATGAACAAGGGCCTTCCCGCCTTCAACATCGTCGGTATGGCCAACAAAACCGTCTCCGAAGCGCGCGAGCGCGTCAAAAGCGCCATCACTAATTCTAGCTTCTCTTTTCCCGACAAAAAGGTTACCATCAACCTCGCGCCAGCCGATTTGCTTAAGGACGGCTCTTATCTCGATCTCCCTATTGCTCTAACCGTCCTCGCCCTCTCTCATCAGCTCCGCCAGGAAGACCTCGCCGCTCGTCTCTTTGTCGGCGAGCTCTCCCTCAACGGTAATCTTCGCCCAGTCCATGGCATCATCAACATCGTCGAGACCGCTCGCGCCGCCGGGATTACCGAGATCTATCTCCCGCTCGAGAACCTCGCCCAGGCCTCCCTCATTTCCGGCGTTACACTTTTTGGGGTCAAAAACCTCCAGGAGCTCTTTCTTCATCTCAAAGGCGAGCGGCTTCTTTCGTCCAACCCCACAACTGTTGTAGAAAATATCAAAACACCCGTAGATGGCCCCATTCTCGACCATATCCGCGGCCAAGCCGCCGCCAAACGTGCGCTTTCCATCGCCATCGCCGGCCATCATAACATCTTAATCTCTGGCCCTCCCGGCGCCGGCAAGACTCTTCTCGCCCGCGCCGCGGCAAATCTCCTTCCGCCCCTCTCTCCAGAAGAAATGATTTCTATTACCAAGATTCACTCCATCTCCGGCGAAGCCGACGGTATTGTTAGCGCCCGTCCCTTCCGTTCTCCTCATCATACCGCTTCCTCTGTTTCTATTATCGGCGGCGGCGTCAAGGCCACTCCAGGAGAAATCTCCCTTGCCCATCTCGGCGTCCTCTTTCTCGACGAAATCCCCGAGTTCCCCCGCTCTGTCCTCGAAGCACTACGCCAACCCCTAGAAGACAAAAAGATTTCCATTTCTCGCGCCAACTCCAAAACCACTTACCCCGCAGATTTTATGCTCATCGCCACGATGAATCCTTGCCCTTGCGGTTATCTAGGTGACCCCACACACGAATGTTCCTGCACCCAGACCCAGATCCAAAATTACGCCAAAAAGCTCTCCGGACCCCTCTTCGACCGTATCGATATGAATCTCGAAGTCGCCAAAGTCGACAACTCCGACTTGCTCAAGAAACGCAGCCTCAAAGACCCCTCCGATCCTACTACCGAACATAACGTTGTAAAAAATAAAATTACAGAAGCCATCCATCGCCAGAACGCCCGCTATCATCGCACTGATGTCTACAACTCTTCCCTTACCTCCCACCAAGTCTCCTCTCTGCTTAAACTCTCCGCCGAAGCCGAAGCGTTCTTAAGTAACGCCTCCGAAAAACTTAATCTCTCCGCCCGTTCTTATTTCAAAGTACTCAAAGTCGCCCAAACCATCTGCGACTTAGACGGCATCGACCAAATTGGCGTCCCTCAGCTTTCCGAAGCTCTTGCCTTCCGCAAACGCTAGCCCATTAGACCTCCTTGAACAACTTTTTTAACCCCTTGCCAAACCCCTTAGATTTTGGTATAATGTCCCTCAAGGTTAATCAAGAGAAAGGACCATCCCCATTAGTAAAAATTCACGTACCAAATTGAACGGAGAAATCCGTTACCCTGAAGTTCGCGTAATCGGATCTAATGGAGAGCAGCTAGGCATTATGTCCAGCCGCGAAGCCCAACTTCTTGCCCGGGAAGCCGGTGTCGACCTCGTCGAGATCGCTGCCGCCGCCAACCCGCCTGTCGTCAAAATCATCGATTGGGGCAAATACCAATACCAAAAGATGAAAGAAGAGGCCAAAAATCGCAAAAAAGCTCGCGAAAAACAGTCCGAGCTCAAGCAAATGAAAATCGGCCTCAAGATCAGCGACAATGACCTTAACATCAAAGTCCGCAAAATCCGCGGCTTCCTCGACGACGGTGATCGTGTCAAAGTCATGATTGTCTTCCGTGGTCGCGAGATGGCCCACAAAGAGCTCGGCACCGAGCTACTTAATCGAGTCGTCGAGCTCCTCGGCGAAGATGCCATCATGGAGGGCAAGCCTCAGTTTAGCGGACGTAACCTCTCGGTTGGGATTCGGAAGAAGTAATTTCCTACTTCCACGGTTCCCCGAGCGCACTTCCACTATCAACTTAATACCAAAGGAAAATTTATGCCAAAGCTCAAAACGCATAAAGGTACTGCAAAACGTATCAAAATCAGCGGTTCCGGAAAACTCATCCGCGAACGCGCTTTCGGAAACCACATCCTTGCGAAGAAGTCCAAAGCTCGCAAGCGCAACATGAAAACTGCCGCTACCATCGACGGTAAAATCAAGAAAAACGTTAAGACCGCTTTAGGAGTTTAATCATGAGAGTCAAACGTGGCGTTCCTGCCCATGCCAAACACAAGAAAATCCTTGCTGCCGCCAAAGGTATGCAACATTACCGCACCCGCAGCTACCGTCTCGCCAAACAAGGCGTTATCAAATCTCTTCGCTACGCGTATCGCGACCGCCGGAACAAAAAGCGCGACTTTCGTTCCCTCTGGATTACTCGCATCAACAATGCTTCCCGCGAACTCGGCCTTTCCTATTCCCAGCTCATCGCTGGTCTGAAGCAAAAAGGTATCGAGCTTGACCGCAAAGTCCTTGCCGACCTCGCCGTCAACAACCCTGAAGCTTTCAAAGCAATCGTTAATACCGTAAAGGAGAAATAACCTATGGCAGTCTGCGAAATCACCGGCAAAGGTAAACTGTACGGCCACAACGTTTCTTTCTCCCAGAGAAAGACCCGCAAGGTCTTCAAACCCAACGTCCAAAAGCGTACCCTGATCATCAACGGCGAGAAAGTTAAAGCCAACGCCTCTAACTCCGCCCTCCGCACGCTCAAGAAAAAAGGTTTGATTACCTCTCCAAAAGCCGCTAAATAACAAAAATCTCCCCTCTCGGGGAGATTTTTTGATATTGAGCTTTCGATAAGCCGGATTTTGTAACTCCTTTTAGGAGCCGACAATCATCTATCTAGGCCTTAAATTGCTCTAAGGCTCAAGCGGTGTTCGTGCATCCCCGGACCAGGGTTTGATAGCACTCCTTGCGGCGAGTAGGGTTTGCCTCCGTTCGGTATCACTACCAGACGCTGTGAGCTCTTACCTCACTCATTTCACCCTTACCAACCTCCTACTGAATCCCCGTGGGGGATAGAGATTTTTTGAAGGCTAGCGGTATCTGTTTCTGTGGTACTTTCCCTACCCTTACGGGCGGTCGCCGTTAGCGACTACTCTGTCCTGCGCCGTCCGGACTTTCCTCTTGAGTTTCCTCAAGCGATTGTCTTTCGAGCTCCCGCTTATTTTAACACGTCCCTGTCAAAATGTCCATCTATCGCTTTGTTCGCTTCTTCGTCCGCCACGCCATTTTGTTCTCTCTGTACATGCGTAAACGACACCGCCTCAAAGTTTTCGTTTATCAGCTTCCGGATATCCGCATATATCGGCAATAGATCTCGATTCTTTATTTTATAGATTCCATTCATTTGATTTATCATCATCAGATTGTCCCCCACAAACCGCACGCTTTTCAACCCCAGCTCTTTTGCTTGTTCTATCCCAGTCTTTAGCGCATAATATTCCGCCACCCGGCTCGTTGCAAACCCAATAAACTCTCCTCCTCGTTTCAACGTCTCTCCATTCTCGCCAATAATATAATATCCCACCCCCGCCGGCCCCGGGTTGCCTCGGCTACTTCCGTCCACATACACCGTCGCCCCGTTGACCGTCTCACGGAAGTTCTCCGCCGTTCTCCCCGACTCATCTTTCTCGTTCTCCAGATCCAATACCGCGCTGGTTGCTTCCTCAAGCCGCACCTTCGAGAACTCACTCTTCTTCAAAAACTTATACGCCGAATATCGTTCCGACGGCTGGATTTTCGCCCCCTCCTTTACTGATAGCTCATATATAATATATAGATTCGCCATCTGGCTTGAGCCAGAAAACGCCAAAAACGTTACCACATCCCTTAGCTCCACCTTCCGGACTTGCACTCCCAGATATTCTAGCGCCGTTCGCGCCATCGCCTCCTCCGGTTGTTCGCCAAACTTTATCTTCCCTGTCGGCAACTCCCAAAAAACAGGGTCTAGACTTCGCCCTGCTCGTTTTTTCATCAAAAGAATCTCCCCCTCCCGTCGCAAAATCCCCACTACTCGGACTCTTTGTTTCATCCCACCTCTCTTAGAAAAAATACCTTAACGTCCCTTGGCGGCCCTGTTTTTCCCTGCTTATTTGCAAGGTGGGTAAAATCTTATGCGCAGCCTCCACGGAGACTTGCCACGAAATCCCTGAAACATGAATATTCAGGAAAAATCATGCTACCACCAAGGGTACACTTTTATTATACCAAACTAAACTCCGAGAATCCAGTAGAATAACTCCAAAACCTTCGCAATCGCCCCTGTCATCATCGAAGTAAAAATCCCTCCCCCAAGCAAAATCAATATATATATTATAGCAATCCCCGCGCCTTCCATTCTGTCCATCAGTTCCCTCACCCCATCCGGCATCAACGCATAGAGCACTCTCGACCCATCCAGCGGCGGAATCGGAATCAAGTTAAACACCCCAAACCCCAGGTTCACTACTACAAATTGCGACAACACCTGCGCGCTCCATCCATAGCTCAGCGCCGGCACTTTCGTCCCTAGCGCCAGCGCTACCAAAGCAATCAAAAAGTTCGTCAGCGGCCCTGCTAGCGCCACCAGCGCCATCCCCCAAACTCCTCCTCTCAGCCTCCTCGAGTTCACCGGCACCGGCTTTGCCCCGCCAAACACTACCCCTCCCAAGAAAAAAGAAATCATCGGCAAAATCACCGACATTACCGGGTCAAGATGTTGCAGCGGATTCAGTGTCAATCGCCCATCTTCCTTTGCTGTCGTATCACCAAGAAGATACGCCACATATCCATGTGCCAACTCGTGCAGCGCCATGGAGACCACAATCACCCCCAAAACTATCACCCCGCCCAAAAGATTCATCTCTCCTCCTATTAGTTTAAGATCACTACTTCCAGCGCCACCGGCAATGCGTCCAGACTCTTCACCTTCAATTTCTTCTCTGTCCTTGCCGAAACCTTTAGTTCGCTTACCATCCCGTCAACATTTCCCATCGCCACCACAATCTTTGGGTCGATCTCTCTTATTGCTCGCACCGAAGACGTACAAAGAATGTTTGCCATCCCCAAGTCATCTAGCCCCTCCTCAACTCCGCCAATAATTCCCACGTGTACTCCCCCCACCTCCGCATCATAAATCGTCCTTCCTTCTGTGCCTACCGCAATCCCTCGGATCGTCACATCGCCCACCTCGAACTCCCCTGGCCCATGAATCGAACCAATCGCCAAATTACCGGAGATAGTATATTCTGCAATGTTAAACGTTACGCTTGTCTTCTTTGTCGTAATCGTAATCACATCCGGGTTTTTACTCTCGATTTCGAACATCTTTTTTAACTACTCCTTAATTATTTTATCAGGGTCGATCAATTCACTTACATCCATTTCCAAAATCTCCAAAATAAACCTATCTCTCACCGACTTTCTGTACAAAAAATCCTCCACGGAGAAAATCACATAATTGAGCGGCTTCCCTACTTTCTTTTCAACCACTTCCGCCCAATGCGTCAGCTTCTTAGTCTTATCGTCGCCCACGATCAAAAGGTCGATTCCCTCCTGTCCCGGGACTCTATTTGTTACCATCACCGCCGAGAGATATTTTTTAACCGGCTTGATGTATTCTTCCCAGCCGCCTTGTTTGATATCGTGGTCTTTATTAGCATCCACCTTTTTAGAAAAAATTTCTACTAGCGCATGCGCAAACGGATGTTTCATATTTGCCGAATAATATACCTTGTTATCAAACGTCTCATTCTTTACCACTCCGATACTCTCAAGATTCAGCAGTTCTCGCCGCACTGAGTTTATCTGCTCCTCAATCACCCGCGTAATCTCACGCACATAAAAAGATTTGTCTGAGTTTTCAAAAAACAAGTTCAGTAGCTTTGCCCGCGTCTTCGAGCCGAACAATTTTTCTACTGGCGTATTATTTTCCTTGCTCATTCTGTATACATTTTAGCACATCCGCATAAACTTTTTCAAGCGGCAACCATGAGATTTCCGAATTTCGTTTAAACCATGTCATCTGGCGTTTTGCCAGTTGCGCATCCTTTATCGCCGTCAGTTCGACGGCCTCTTCCCTTGTTATCTCTCCTCGCAAGAATCGCCACACTATTTTATACACATCTCCCGTCATAGCTCGACTTTCTAGTCCATATTTTTGTACAAGCTCCCGTGTTTCTGTATATAATTCTTCAGAAAACATTTGTTCTGCCCGCTGCCTTAGTCGCTCGCGCAACTCTTTCCTCTCCCATTCAATCCCAAAAATCTTATACTTTGAACACATTTCTTGCCGGTCTGGATATTTTTCTGTATCTTCGCGAACAACTTTTTTAGACGCTCCTCGGTTTTTCCCATATCCTTTGCTCGGCGCTGCAAACTGGTAATCAAACACCAGCGCGTCCGCATACAGCCCCGTCCCTCCCGCCACTATCGGGACTTTCTCTCGCGCAAAAATCTCATCAATTTTTTGTTCAGCATATTTTTTCCAATCCGCCACCGTAAATCTCTCTCCGGGCTGCACCAAATCAAACCCCCAGTGCAGCACTCCCTCCCGCTCTGCTAGGCTCGGCTTTGCCGTTCCTACATCCATCCCGCAAAAAATCGTCCGCGAATCGGCGGAGATAATTTCTCCGCCCACTCGCTTCGCGATTTTTATTGCTATGCCGGTCTTCCCCGACCCCGTCGGGCCCACAATTACCGGGACTACTTTATCTTGACCAGATATTTTGCTAGCTCCTTCAACACCACCTTCTCTTCCTTATCATGCAGTCGCACAGAGACTTCTCCCGCCTCCATATCTTTCTCGCCCACAATTAGAACTACCGGAATCTTCATCTCGGTTGCCCGCTTTATCTTCTTCCCCAACGAATCGTCGCTATCATCAACGCTGTATCGCAACGCGTTATTCTTCACCGGCTTCATTAACTCTACCGTATCTAGCTCAGCGCAAATTTCCTTCACATATTTCGCCACCTTATCATTCACCGTCAAAATCCGCACCTGCTCCGGCGCCACCCACAGCGGGAACCACCCTGCCGTGTGTTCGATAAAGACCGACATAAACCGCTCGATCGATCCCATCGTGGCGTGGTGAATCATCACCGGGCGTTCCTTCTCACCTTTCTCGTTCACAAACTCTAATCCAAACCGCTCCGGCTGCACAAAGTCCAGCTGAATCGTCGCCACTTGGTGCTCGCGCCCAATTGCGTCTTCCGCCATAAAGTCAATTTTCGGCCCATAAAACGCTGCTTCGCCTTCCATCTCAAAGAAGTCGAGCTTGTTGTCGATGGCCGCCTGCTTAATTTGCTCTTGCGCCATCTTCCATAGTTTCTTGTCTCCCAAGTATTTATCTTCATCCGAGCGATAAGATAGTCGCGCTCTCAGCTTCATCATCCCCATCTCTTCATAAAACTCTTTGACGATACTCACCAAGTTTGCGATTTCCGCCTTGATTTGCGACTCACGGCAAAACACGTGGCTGTCGTCCTGCGTCAAGCTCCGTACTCTGGATAGCCCCCCGAGCTCCCCGCTCTTCTCGTCGCGATAATCCGTCGTCGGCTCCATATAGCGCACCGGCATCTCTTTGTACGTCCGTGGCCGGCTCGCAAAAATCTGCGTGTGGTGCGGGCAGTTCATGGGTTTCAAGGCAAATTCTTCTCCATTCACCTGCGAATGCACCATAAACAACTCATCCCCAAACTTCGCATAATGCCCGCTCGTCTTGTACAGGTCAACTTTCGTAATATGCGGCGTCCAAACCCGGTCAAATCCCGCTTTTTTGCGCAAAGACAGCGAATAATCCGCCAAAAGATCCCGCATCAGCGTCCCTCTAGGCGTAAACATTGGCAGCCCCGCCCCTACCAAATCTGAGAAGGTGTATAGATCCAATTCTTTCCCTAGCTTCCGATGGTCGCGCGCTTTCGCTTCTTCCTGCCGCTTCAGATATTCTTCCAGCTCCTCTTGTGTCGCAAACGCCACGCCATAGACCCGCGTCAGCATCTCGCGCTTCTCGTCCCCACGCCAATATGCTCCCGCCACTTTCGTCAGCTTAAACGCGCCGATCTCCTTTGCGCTCTCAATGTGCGGCCCCTTGCAAAGATCCGTAAACACCGTCTTTCCGTTTGGCGCCACCATATCATAAAATGTAATTTCTTCGTTCTTGGGTAAATCTTTTATCAGCTCCGTCTTATATTTTTGTCCAGCCTGATCCGCCCAGTCCAGCGCCTGTTCACGTTTTTTAACCACTCGGTTCATCGTAAATCCGCGTTTGATAATCCCCCGCATCTTCTTCTCGATTCTGTCCAGATCTTTCTCAGTAATCTTATCTTCCCCAAAATCTATATCATAATAAAATCCGTCTTCAATCGCCGGCCCTACTCCAAATGTTGTTGTCGGATAAAGCTCCGTAACTGCCGCCGCGAGCACGTGGCTAAGCGTATGACGCATTTTTTCTACTTCGTTTTGCTTATTCATAGCTTTATCCTTTCTTTATCTCTCTATTTTACCACATCTATGCTATAATAAAAGAACTGGGTCGCTAGCTCAGTTGGCTAGAGCGCCTCGTTTACACCGAGGAGGTCAGGGGTTCGAGCCCCTTGCGACCCACCAGACCCCTATTTGAACTTGTTATATTTTTATTCTACCTCTTTTACAAGCAAAAATCCCTGATATGCCTCTCCGCCGTTCCGTCTTTCGGGCGCGATTTACCATGGAACTTCTCTAACAACCCCTTATATTCCTTCCCCATATCTGCACAATCCGGCAATTTCTCATACATCTTCCTAAAGTCCCCCTCTCGCCGAATAATATGGTCTTCCGGTTTGTCGCCTTGTATTTTCCACTTACCATTATTCGACGTAGTAATAAAGGTATAAATCGGCGCCTTCCCCTCGATATATCTCTCCAAGCACTTCTTGTGATACCGATTTTGCTGAATCGGATTTTGCAAGAAAAACTTACTTTTCCCAAGATATTGTATCCATTGCTCGCGGTCGGCATCTCCGTAAATATTCCCTGTCCTCGCTTTATGCTCAAAAACCAGCACGCCTTTCCTCGCTACCACCAAAATATCAATCTCGGTCGTTTTCCCGTTCTCCTTGCCGTCTTTCCCAAGCGCCGGAATATACACGTTCCTAAAAATCTGCTCCTTACTCACCCCTACCTCAAGCAAAGAACGATACAAAAACCTCTCCCCCGCGCGTCCACTGCTAGCGTATTCTCTCGGGTGAAATAACCTATCTTTAATATCCTCATTACTCCGCCCATCTTTCTGTGCACAAAAATACGCCAGAATTGCGAACAATATAACAGAGAAAATGATCAACACCATCATATCTCTATATTATATCACAAATTACCCAAAAAATCAAGCTAAACCGCTGACTTCCTCAAATCTCCACTTCTGCTTCACCTCTGGATATTTTTTATGATCCACCTCGCTCAAAAACATCTCTAGCGGCCGCACATACAACCGCCCCTCGTCGTATAGCTGCCGATACACCACCATCTCCCCCAACGTCTCCGAATCAATCGCCACTTCCTCCACGAGATAATACTTCCCCTTAAAGTGCTTATACACTCCGTGTACCTTCAGTTTTCTCATACCTTCCTTTCCGCGGCTAGCCGCAAATAAAACAACGCCACTCCCGTCGCCACGCTCACGTTAAACGACTCTTTCTTCCCCTCCATCGGAATCTCCAAAAACATATCTATATATTCATACAGCCTCCGCTCGATTCCATGCACTTCCTCCCCTAATAACAGCGCCACTTTCTCCCCCATTTTCTCGCTTATCACTTCCAGATTTTCTCTCGTCGCCAAAATCTTCCGCGCGTCTTCCAAATTATTCTCCAGCCCCACAATCTTATATCCCTGTCCCTTCAGGCGTTCCAACCCTGTCTCCACCTCCTCAAAACTCTCCAACTCCACCAACTTTTCCGCCCCCAGCGCCGTCTTTGCAATCTGGCCGTTCAATTTCTCTCTTAGGTGCGGCAGCTCTCGCTCGTCGTCCACTCTCGGCGTATAGCCAGAAAACACTGCCCGCTCCACTCCAAACCCCTCCGCCGTCCGCAAAATCGCTCCCACGTTCAGACACGACCGTATATTGTGCAAAATTATTATCATCTTCTCATTATATCACCAGTTGACTATTACCGACAAATATGATATTATAGGAACAGAGCACTCCGTTGCTACTTTTTATTAAAGGAGGTATCCTTATGGGATATCCTAGAACCTTAGAAGTCTCTCTGAGAGAGTCCGGCTACCACATGGAAGTCGACACGCGCAAGTCCGACTGTAATCGCGAATCTGCCCACTGGCACCTCTGTCAGCACGGCCGTCGCATTGGCCAGATTTCCGCCTACGGCGACTGGACTAGCCGCCCCGACGTTAGCTCTTCTATCCGCAAGGAAGCCGAAGATTTGACCAGTTGCTATCGCAGCGAAATCATCGCCGCCTATGAGCACAATCGCCAAAACGGCTCCGATTACTGACCTCTCTCTTCCCTCGCCCCGCCCCGCGGGGCTTTTTCTATACTATAATAGCCTCATGGTTAATCCTCTAAATCTCTACCACTCTTGCTTCCCCATTCTCCAGCTTGAAGCTCCTAAACTCTGTCTTCCCCACCTCATAACCCACAAGGTTAAAGTACAACGCTTTCAAAAACCCTCCGTGCGCCACCACCAGTACCGTCGTCTCCGCCGGCAACGCCCGGATTTTCTCCGCCACCCTTCTCCCCCGCTCAAACATCGTCTTGATCGACTCTACGCCCGCCTCGCTCGAATCAAGCCCAAAGTCCCAGTATTTCCTAAAGTCAAAACTCTCTCCCGGCTCCCCCTCATATTCTCCGTAGTTCCTCTCCACCAGCTCCGGGTCAAACACAATTCTTTCCTTTTCTGCCGCCACCCCCGCCGCCTCCAGCGCTACTTCCGCCGTCTCTCTTGCCCGCCTCAGCGGTGAACAAAAAATGTGTTCAAACTTCACCCCTATCAAACTCCGCCCTAGCTCCCTCGCCTGCTCAACCCCCGTCTTGTTTAGTGGCACATCTGACCGTCCCTGGATTTTGTTGTTTAAGTTCCAATCCGTCTGCCCGTGACGTGCAAGATATATTTTCATACCCCCATTTTACCATAACCCTCCAAGCTCCCCAACATTGACAGATAAAGAAAATTATGCTAAAATAGAAGAAGTACCTTACTATCTGAAGAGAGGAGATTACTTCTATGTATGTTTCGCCCAAACTTCCCTCCGCTACGCTCCAGTCTTTCGCCGATTCCTATCTAGCGCTCGACCCCGGAGACGACAACCGTCTCCAGTTGCAGCTCCCCCGCCTCATCAAGACTTATCAAGACTGTATCGTTCCTCATTTCGAGTATAATCACAGTTCTCTCGTCGACTGTGCGATGTTCCGAGTTCTCGGCAACGCAAACTCCGAAGGTTTTCTGCTCCGAGAGCTCCATCAAGTCTTGAGTTTTCTCACCCATCGCTCGGACACCCCAAGCATAGCTTCTATCGACCTCGGCATACTCGAAAACACCCTGTTCTCCGAGCAGGCCTGCACCAACGTCGACCCTCCGGAATTAAGGTTCCCCGATATCATCGACCTCGCGTCCCCGCGGCTCCGTCCCCTAGGCGAACTTCTCACGGCTTACGGTCGTGGCCACAGTTTTGGCGCTCGCTTTCTCGCGTGCCACACCGCCTAACCCCTCTTCCTCGCCCCGCCCCAAACGCGGGGTCTTTTTATGCCACCCCTATCGCCAGCTCCACGTTAAACTCGCTTTTAACTCCTCCCTCTATCCTCTCCGCCACCTCGCGGAATTGCCCCACCGTCATCCCCGGCGCCACTTCTATCTTTGCCGCCCCCAAGAACTTGTCCGGCCCATAATCGTGCAAGGTCAACTTCTTTACTGTCTTCACCTCCGGCTGTTCCATAATCTTCGCTCGCACGCTCCGCGCCAACTTCTCATCCACTCGCCGCCCAATCACGTCCGACGCCCCCTCTTTAATAATCTCTACCGCGCTCCTGATAATAAACGCCGCAATCACTACTCCCACAAATCCATCAATCGACACCCCAAACACCAGACTCACCCCCGCCCCCACTAGCGTCCCCAGCGACAGCAGCGCATCAAACATCGCATCCGCCCCCGTCGCCGCCAAACTCCTAGAATTCGTTTCCTCCCCTACCCGCTTCAGATAGCGAGAGAACACTCCCTTCGCCACTACTGTTGTAAAAATTACAACAATCGACCAGGTCGAATAATTCGCCAGCTTCGGCGTCAAAATCAACGGCGCACTCGTCGTCAGCGCGGAAATCCCCACCGCCAAGATAATCACTCCCACCACCGTCGCTGCCACATACTCAATCCGTCCGTGCCCGTGCGGGTGTTCCCTGTCCGGCCGCTTTTTTGCCAGCTTCGCCCCCACCAGCGTCACCGTCGCCGACAGCGTATCAGTCAAGTTGTTCACCGCATCGGTCAACACAGAAACCGACCCAGAGATAATCCCCACCGTAGCCTTCGCCACCACCAGTACCAAGTTCAGAACGATTCCAAAAACACTCGCCCGCATAATTCTCTGATGTCGATTTTCCATAAGTCTATTATACTACTCTACGGAAATAATTTTGCCCTTATTCCCGTTCGGCAAAGTATATTCTTCCCCTGCGCGCTTCCCAAACATCGCCTTCCCAATCGGGCTCTGATCAGAAATCTTCCCTTCCAGCGGGTTCGCTTCCACCGGCCCCACAATCGAATAAGTATATTTCTTCCCCGCAACGGACACCGTCACCTTTGCCCCCATTACCACCTTCTCGTGCCCTCGGTTCGCGATAATCTTTGCATTTTTCAAGATGTCTTCAATCTCCGCAATCCGGCTCTCGTTCAACTTCTGTTCACTCCGTGCCGCCGAATAATCTTCGTTTTCCGACAGGTCGCCAAACGCCCGCGCCGTGGCAATCTTCTCTTTAATCACCTCGCGCTCGGCGATACGCTCCTCAAGCTCTTTCGTCAGCTCTTCACGCCCCTCTTTCGTCAAATCAATGGTCTTTTTCATAATGCTTCCTAAAGTTTACAGACTCGCCAAGAATTTGTCAATAGATTCTCTGCGCGTCTCCCCCGTCGCCCGCTCCGTAATCTCCACTTCCCCCGCCTCCAGCGTCCGATCAGAAATCACCACTCTATACGGCATCCCCAACAGTTCGCTGTCTTTCATCTTCTCCCCAAATCTCACGTCTCTATCATCCAACAAAATCTCGTCCTTTGCCCTAAACTGTTCATAAATCTCGCTGGCTTTTGCCAAGCCCTGCTCCCCCATCGCCACGACATAGTATTTATACGGCGCCACCGCTTCTGGCAACACCAACCCTTTCTCGTCGGCAAACTTCTCCACAATCACCCCCAGCACCCGGCTCACCCCAATCCCGTAGCACCCCATAAACACTGTCTTCTGCTCGCCACTCTTCTCGGCAAACTTCAGCCCCAGCGGCTCGCTGTATTTATACTTCAACGTAAAGATGTTCCCCACCTCCGCCGCCGTCGTCTCCTTCAGCTCCTCCGCCTTCACGTCGAGGTCTTTCAACACTTCGTCGTTCAGCACTTCCTTATTCAACACTACCGACTTATCTTCGTTATAATAAACTGTGTCTTCCCCCACCGGCAAAAACGTCTGATACTCGTGCGAGTATTTAGCAAACACTCCCCCGCTTGCAAACGTCTCGTAAGTGTCCGCCCCAACCCCCAGTCGGTCATAAATCCGCGCGTATGCTTGCTCCACTTCGTGATAAATCTTCTGATGCGTCGCCTCATCCGGAGAAAAGCTATATAAATCTTTCATCAAAAACTCGCGCGTCCGCAAAATCCCACTCTTTGCTCTCAGCTCGTTCCGGAACTTCGTCTGAATCTGATACACCAGCCGCGGCAAATCGCGATAGCTAGAAACATAATCTCGCATCAGCTGCGTAATCGGCTCCTCGTGCGTCGGCCCCAGCCCCAGCTCACCCCCCGCCGCCAGCTCCGTCTTAAACCACACGTCCATCTTCTTCGTGTCCCACCTATCGGTCACCTGCCACGGTTTTGGATTCTGCAACACAGTCAGCTGCACTTCTTCCGCCCCAATCCCGTTCAGCTCTTCCCGGATAATCTGCTTGATTTTTTCTAACGCCTTTAGCCCCAGCGGCAGATAACTATACACCCCCGCCATCTCTTTATAAATATACCCCGCACGAATTAGTAGCTGCGCATTCTGTGCCGTCTCATCTTTCGGCGCCTCACGCAACGTTTTTACAAAAGTCTTACTCAATCTCATATAGAAAATAATAGCATAAAAATCGTAGAAAAAATAGATGAGATTCAAGGAAGAGTCGAGAAACGGAAGGAGACGTATTTAAGATACGTCGACTGAGTATCGGAGACTCTAACGCAGAAGCTCGCTATTTTTTAACGATTTTTCTCGTTACGTCAAACTTTTCCATATAATGCCCCAGCATCAATCTCGTCTGCGCATAATACGCCGACGCACTCGAATATACCAGCGCAATAATCGGCGCCAAAATCCATTGTAGCACCATCGCAATCATCTTTGTCTTTCGATACTTCTGTGGCCGCGGCGGCAACATCTTGAGGGAAAACAGAATCGTCACCAGTATCCCCACTGTCGCAATCGTCTGCACTACCGAGACTACTTTTGGCAGATTGAACACCGCCATTCCCCTCGTGCTCAAATTCATCACCATCGGCACCCACCCCCCAAACGCCACAATCGGCGCAATCATCGTCCGCGTAATATGCGAATCAAACAACCGGACAAACTTCCGAAATGTCTTCATAAACGGCACTTCCCGCTTTTTATCAAACAACAGATTCCCTACGTAAGCAATATCGCTCGCCCCATACGCCCACCGCCTCAGTTGCACAAACTGCGCCTTCAGAGTCTTCGGCGTCGTCTCATCCATCACCGCGTCTTGGTAGATCGGCACCCTGATCGGCACGGTGTCATAATCCCCGCGGAAGAAGAAGTAGCTCCGCCAGTATTGGTGCCCGTCCTCCACAATCGTCCGCCGGCTCCAATATCCCATATCCTCAATCGCCGCCAGCGGTTGTGAGTGGCTCGCAAAGTTCCACAAGATGTGCGGTCGCATCGTCTGAATCACGTTAAAAAACGAATTCGACACCGCAATCACCCGCATCGGCGCCGCCGCATCCCAGATGTTGTTCGTAAAGAGACACACCGGCTGGTAGCTCCGTCGCTGTCGCGTCTCGCGGTCCCTCGCACAAAACTCATAGGTAATGTTGTCGAGATACTTCGGATGCATCCGGTTGTCGCTGTCGATAGACGTAATAATCACCTTTTCTCGGTCAATATGCTTCTGTATAACATATTTACTCAACGCTTCTCCCGCCTGGCATAAGTTCGGCCCCTTCCCTGTGATTTCCCCTTTAATCCCGTCCGGATGTTTGGTAATAATAAACTCCTTAAACGTTCCTTTGAACAACTTTTTTAACTCTTTCGCCGTCTGCTCAATCTCTTCCCCGCCCCGTTCTTCATAGCCGAGCACAAAAATTATCCGCTCGTTCGGAAAGCTCGAATCGCGCACCGCCTCAATGCTCGGCCGCATCGTCTCCATCCCCTCGTTATAGGCCACCATCAACACCGCGTGATACACTTCGCTCGGCTTCAAATACTTATACTTTGCCTCCGGGTCCGACGAGATTTTTCGCAAGTTCCGCACGTGCTCCGCAAAATGATAAGCCTCCGACGTCCGGTTGTGTAGTTTTTCGTAGGCTTCGTGCGGATTCTCAAGCTCCTGGCAACGTTTCTCCCAGTCTACTTTCTCTGCCGCCGCCACCGTCTCGTATCCATCCCATGTCCGATAAGCCACCCCAATCGCTTTAATCAGCGTCGTCGAAATAATAAACAACAGGTAAATCGCCCCTGCAATCGGCGAAAAATACGACAGCAAAAACAACAGAATCACCCCGCCGTAAGATATCGCCCCCGGCAAAATCTCCAAGAACCGATATTTTCGCGTTCTCTTCCCCAGAGGTATCTCCAAGCTCCGTCTCACGCGTCTCTCCTAGACTTCTCCGAGTAGCCTCAGAAGCAGCGTAAATGCCCCCGCCAGTATCAAGAACGATATCAAGACCACTATCTGCGCATAACCCTTCCCTCGTCGTGTATAGACCTGTATCGCAAACATATTATGTAGTACCCCCACCGCCAGTCCCAGAATCGGAAACACCGCCATCTCTGCCCAACCTCCGGTCCGGTACCCGCCCGAGTTCCACAAGCTTAGCCACTCTCCCCCGCTAAACTTCCCGATGTCTGAATACCCAATATACATCGTCGTCCCCCCCGCCTTAAAATGGAAAAAAGTGTGCAACCCCAGCGCTATCCCCGTCATCAGCAGCAACACCATCGCCACCAACAACCCCTTCTCTTCCCTAAAAATCTTCAAAAACCCCTTACCAATGTCTTTCATATTATAACCATTATAGCATAGATTTTTTCGCGCTTGCAAAATATCATCAAATACTATATAATCTTCCCTAGTGGATTCGTAGCTCAGTTGGTTAGAGCGCTGCCCTGTCACGGCAGAGGTCGCGAGTTCGAGTCTCGTCGGATCCGCCACAACCCCATAAGGGGCTTTTTTATTTATCAAAAATCTTGACAACGCAATCCTCGTAGTTGTATCATTGTATTATGCAAGTAACACAGTCAAAATATGACGCCCTCCACTTTAATTTCAGCAGTGGCACGGCTGTCTATCTCCAGCTAGCTGAAAAGCTGGAACTTTTGATTGTCTCGGGCGCCTTCGCGCAGGGTGAGCGTCTCCCCTCTGTCCGTGAGCTTTCCCTCTTCGCGCGAGTCAACCCCAACACTCTGCAAAAATCTCTCGCTCTCCTTGAGGAAGAAAAGCTGATTCGGACCGATCGCACCAACGGCAAGTACGTCACCGAAGACGCCGAGCTTTTAGAGCTCAAACGTCGTTCTCTGGCGCAAAAGACCGTCGATGCCTTTCTCCTCCAGATGGAGCAAATCGGTTTTGGCAAATCCGAAACCCTAAAAATCCTAAACAAAGGTTTTAACCATGAAACAAACTCCTCGTCCCTTGCTTGAGACTCAGGGCCTGTCCAAATCTTTCAACAGCCGCCCTGTCTTAAGCGACGTTAATCTCCGGCTCGAACCCGGGAAGATTTACGGTCTTCTCGGCAAAAACGGCGCCGGCAAATCCACCCTTATCAAACTTCTCAACACCCTCCTCGTCCCCACCTCCGGTACCATCCGTTTCAAGGGCAAACCTCTCGGCGTCTTCTCTAAAGCCCATATCTCTTACCTTCCCGAGCGCACCTATCTCGACCGTTCCACTACCATCGCCTACAACCTCTCCCTGTTCGAGAACTTTTACAAAGATTTTAGCCGCCCAAAAGCCGAGCAACTTCTCCAAGACCTTGAGCTCGACCCCTCAGCCAAAATCTCTACCCTCTCCAAAGGTATGCAAGAAAAACTTCAGCTCGTTCTTGTCATGTCCCGGAAAGCGGACCTCTATATTCTGGACGAACCCCTTGGTGGCGTCGACCCAGCCACGCGCGACTACATCCTAGACACCATCCTCAACAACTTCGCAGAGCACTCTTCCGTCCTCATCTCTACCCACCTCATCGCTGATATCGAACGCATCCTCGACGAAGTCATTTTCCTCGACAAAGGCAAAATCGTCCTCACCGGCTCCGCCGACACCCTCCGCGAGGAGCATAACCAATCCATTGACGAACTTTTTAGGAGTACATTCAAATGCTAAAACAACTTATCAAACTCGATTTTCTCTGGTGTAACCATTCTTTCCTGTACATCGCCGGCGCCAACCTTCTCTCCGCTTTGCTCACGCGCCTCTCAACAAACTGGGAGTCCTCCCTTGGCTCCTTTATGCGCCACTTCTTCAGTAGTCTAACAATCACTCTCTTCTTCTCGCTCTCGCTCAACGTTCTGGCTCGCCTCATCATCAATTTTAAGAACAAAACTTTCCGCGACGAATCTTATCTCTTCCGCACTCTCCCAGTCAAAGCTTCCGAGCTCTGGAACGCCAAAGTCCTCTCTTCTGTCCTTCTGGTCCTCTCCGTCTCCGCCGCTATTCTTCTCTGTCTCGCCGTCAGCACGCTTACGCCCGAACTCTGGGATGCGTTCAAAGCTCTTGTCCAAGCCTACCCCTTAGAAATCCTCCTCTTCGTCCTCCTCGTCTTCCTCGAGTTTTGTTCTCTCACTCTCTGCATCTTCGATGGCATCCTCCTTGGCCACCAAAAATCTCAAAAACCCCTCTGGTCCATCCTCTCCGTTGCCGGACTCTACATCGGCATCCAGCTCCTGCTTCTCGCACTTCTCTTCCTGCTCAGCCGTTTCTCGCCCGCTTTTTCCGCCCTCTTCTCCGCCGCCGACGGCACCATACCAGACCCCGCCGTCCTCGCTTTCGCTCTCGTCTATTATCTCTTTACTTTCGCACTTCTCTATCTCCTCGGTCGGCGCACCCTAGCATCCGGTCTCGACGTCAACTAACCCACTGTACTTTCCAAAATTCTTGTGTTATACTTAAAATAATTAACATAAGGAGTTATCATGGAAACACTAACACTCACTGAAGCGGAAGCTGGCGCCGTAGCCGCCGGTGGCATCCTTGGTGGTTTACTCGCCACGGTCGGCATCTTCGCCCTTGCGTTCTACATCTTGATGGTCATCGCTTGGTGGAAGATTTTCACCAAAGCTGGCGAAGCAGGCTGGAAGTCTCTCGTCCCTCTCTACAACGTCTACGTCTTCTGTAAAATCATCCGGGTCAACTTCTGGATCTATCTCCTAGCCATCCCGTTTGCCCTCGGTCTGATTTGTGGTCTGGCCTTCGGTTCTGAGTCCACCGCTACCTCCACCATCACCGGCCTCTACACCATCGGCGTTGAGATTTATCTCGCCATTATGCTCGGTCGCGCCTTTAAGAAGGGTGTCGGGTTCAAGATTGGTCTCATCCTTCTTCCGAGCATCTTCTATCTCATCCTTGCCTTCGGCGGCAGCAAATACGCCCTCAGCAAGAAATAGCCTTTAGACCCCAAAATCCCTCGCCAAGCGGGGGATTTTTTGATATAATACCTTTGTCGCGGGTATCGTATAGCGGCTATTATGTATCCTTCCCAAGGATGAGATGAGGGTCCGACTCCCTCTACCCGCACCACCCTAAGTGCCGATGTAGCTCAGTTGGTAGAGCAGCTCATTCGTAACGAGCAGGTCACAGGTTCGATCCCTGCCATCGGCTCCATTTTTATTCGTCCGTATTTTCTCGGAAGTGGATATACTCCTTCACTCCCCCCGCCGCACGGATTTCCGCCAGCCGCTTCTCGAACTCCGTAAACTTAATATACAGCGACTCATACCCCACTTGCGTCTCGCTCTTCTCCAGCGTCTTCACAAAATAATAACCGTCCCCGTTCGTCGACAACACTTTCCCCGACACTTCCCCCACGCCCAGTTTCATCGCCACCGCCGACCGTCCCCCGTCCACGTTTTTATTATCAATCAGCCCTCCAGTATTCTCATATTCCACCTTCCCAGCAAACTCTTCCTTCACGTCGCTAAAACTCTTATCCTTGATTCGTTTCGCCACCGTCTCCGCCAGCTCGTTTGCCTCCGCATCAATCTCTTGTTCCACTTTCGCTCGCATTAGTGCCAGATACAACATCCGCTGATACTCCCGCTTTGATAACCCAAAGTTTGTCGAAAGCACCTTAAGAAAGCTCTCTTCGCTCCGCTCTGCCCCGCCAATCTTCCGATGTTCATCAAACGCCACTGCTACTTCTTCATCCGACACTTCTAGCCCCAGCTCCTCTCCCAGCTTCAGCGCAAAAGTCAAATCTTCCGCCTGCGTCAACGCCGAACGCTTATATTGCTCTATCATCGCTTGCTTATCTTCCAAGCTCTCGTCCAGCCCCGACTGTTGTTCTAGCGTCGTCAGGCTGCTCCGCGCCGTCATCAAATAATCCGAGAATCGCACCTTCTTCCCCTCTATCTCCGCTACTGGCACCGGAATAATCGACGAAATCCGATACATAATATCCCCCATATCACCCAGTTTATACAGCGCCGCCCACCCCGCAGCCACCAAAAGCACCACCGCCACCACCGCAATCACCACGGTATTGATTATCAGCTTGTGCTTCGCATATTGCAAAGGATACTTAAACTTCCGCCCACGCGACAGCACCTCCTCCCTGCGCTCTTCTACTTTCTCTTTTTCTGTCTTACGTTCTTTTTGATTTCTGCCTTTGGGCAATTTCAGTTTCATATTTTTATTATACCACAACTCTATGCTATAATATACTTACGGCTCGACCACCGTTTTCTTATCTCTTTTATTATAGAGTAGAACGGAAGTAGATTTTTATCGAACTCGAGCCGTTTTATTCTCCGTCTGGCCTGGTAGCTCAATTGGATAGAGCAGCTCCGTCCTAAGGAGAAGGTTGTGGGTCCAACTCCCGCCCAGGTCACCAAAAAAACAAGCCCTTTCGGGCTTATTTTCTTAGCGTGTATATTTCTCGTTTAAATCGCTATAATCGTACAGCTCATCTTCCTTAAACCACAGCTTGATTTCCTTCTGCGCTTCATCCACGCTCCCCGACGCATGAATCAAGTTTGGCACGCCAATCCCCTTTGCGTCGCTATACCCAAAGCTCATGTGGGAGAAATCCCCGCGGATCGTGCCCATCTCGGCGCTCTTTGGCTCCGTCGGACCCACAATCTTCCGCACTAGCGGCACGCACTCTACTCCCTCCAAGACCATCGCAATCACCGGCCCCGTCGTCATATATGCGAGGTTGTAGTGGAACGCCTGTTCCCCACGGCGCGTAATCATCTGCCCAATATCTTCATAATGCGCGCGGTAGTGGTCTTCGTCCGGCATCACCATCTTCATCCCCACAATCTTTAGCCCCACACGTTCAAACCGTGTCAAGATTTCCCCCACTAGCCCGCGTTGCACCGCGTCCGGCTTGCACACTACCAAACTTCTCTGAATCAAATCTTTTTCTTTTCCCATATTTTCTCCTTTCCGCCATTATATCACAATTTTGCTATAATAATATATATGGACATCAACGAGCTAATCGATGATTTTCTTGAACACGTCGAGGTAGAAAAAGGTCGTTCTAAGAAGACAGTGGAAAACTACCGCCTCTATCTCTACCGTTTTTATGAGCTCTCCTCAGAAATCTTAGGCAAAGACCTCATCGCCCCTGGCGATATCACGCCAGAGCTCCTGCGCAAATACCGTCTTAGACTTAATCGTTACACCAACGACGTCCGTGACGAAGGTCTAAAGCCCATCACCCAAGCTTACCATCTTATCGCTCTGCGCGGCTTTCTCAAATATCTCTCTCGCCGCGGCATCAAATCCCTCGACCCTTCCCTCGTCGACCTCCCCCGCGCCGCCAAAAAGCAGGTTACTTTCCTCCATTACGACGAAGTCGAAGATATGCTAGACTCCATCGACACTTCCACCGAATCCGGCCTGCGCGACCGCGCCATTATCGAGCTACTTTTCTCCGGCGGTCTGCGCGTCTCCGAGCTTATCGCGCTTAATCGCGATTCTATCAACCTCGACCGCCGTGAGTTCCTCGTCCGCGGCAAAGGCCAAAAAGACCGCCCGATTTTTATCTCCGTCGCCGCCGCCAACGCCACGCGCGACTACCTCGCCGCCCGCGACGATTCCCTCCCTGCTCTCTTCCTCAACAACTCTCACAACCTCAACGCCGTCGACACTTCCGGCGACTTCCGCCGCCTCACCACTCGTTCCGTCCAGCGCATTATCGACAAATACGCTCGCGCCGCCGGCATCACCAAACACGTCACTCCTCACACTCTCCGCCACTCTTTCGCCACAGACCTCCTCATGAACGGCGCAGACCTCCGCTCCGTCCAGGCTCTTCTCGGCCACGCCAACATCTCCACCACCCAGATTTACACCCACGTCACCGACCCCCACCTCCGCGAGATTCACGAAAAGTTCCATTCCGAAACCTAACTAAACTCAAATATACTTCAAAATCACGTCGCTAAAACTATAAACTATCACAAACGCCATCACCAGAAACGGCCCAAACGCGATTTTTTTCTTCTTTTGCGGCATCATCACCACCGCGCCTATAAAGTTACTCAAAAACAGCACCCATACCGCCAACCACGGCTCCCCCAACACCAGTGCTATCGCTAGACACAACAGCCAGTCCCCTCCCCCTACCAATCTCTCGCCCGACAAAAAGTATAATAGATAATACGTCCCCGCCAGGATGCCTACCCCCTCTACCAGCCTCACCACGTCCATCTCTCCCCAGATCAAATCCACCGCCGCATACGCCGCCCCCACCATATTTGCCGCTACCAGTAAGCTTACCGGCAGCTCGCGCCACTTCGCATCATACACTGCTAGTATCATTACGATTGTTGTAAAAATTACAACAATCGCCATTTTCACTATCGTTACCGTCTCCATCTCCCCTTGCGCAAACCTCCACCCTACTAGTCCAAACGCCACTGCTCCGCCCAGCTCCGCCAAGATCTCCGCCGCGCCAATCTTCTTGCCGCATTTCCGGCACTTCCCCCTCTGCACTACCCAGCTCACCACCGGGATATTCTCATACCACGTCAACTTTTTCCCGCACTTTAGGCACACGCTGCGTTTCCCCGGGTCTTTCTTTCCCGTCGCTTTCAGCCTCAGCCGCCACGCCTGGCAACACGCAAAACTCCCCATCGCCGCCCCAAAAATCACACAGAAAAACATAAACATAACCATATTATACCATTCAATTCGCCAAATTTTAGCTAATTGTCGAGACCAAGGAGTAAATCGGAAGCAACGTACCCGCAATCACCACCCCAATCAGCCCCGCCATAATCACCATCAACACCGGCTCAATCAACGTAGAAATGTTTGCAATCTTCTCGTCCAGCTCATTCTCGTAGACTTCCGCCGCTTTCCCAATCATCTCGTCGATTTTACCCGACTGCTCCCCAATCGAAATCATCTGCGGCACTAGCGGCAAGATATAATCCAGGTCAGAAATCGACTCCGAAAGCGGCTTACCTGCCTTCACCTTCTCCGACGCTTCCATAAACTGTTGCTCCATATAATAATTGCTCGTCGCCCGCGCCGAAATCTTCAGCGCATCCAGCATCGACACGCCCGTCCCCAGCAACATCTCCATTGTCCGCGAGAATCGGTTCATATACAGCCGCTGGAACAAACTGTTAAAAATCGGCACGTTCAGCTTAAACAGCGCAAACGTTCGCTTCCCCGCATCCGTCTTCCGGTAGACATTTATTGCATACACAATCCCCGTCACTACCAACAGCACAATCCACCATTGGTTAGCAAAGAAATCCGAGATATTTACCAGGACTTTCGTAATCGCCGGCAAAGTCTTGTCCATATCTTCGTATAGTTTCCGCACTTCCGGCACCACTTCTATCATCATAAACGCCAGCACCACAATAATCACCAAGAAGATAATCCCTGGGTACACCATCGCGCCACGGATTTTAGAAATCATCGACGAATCTTTTTCGTCTTGCGTCGCCAGTCGCGCCAGCGCCGTATCGAGCGTACCCGATGCCTCACCTGCCGCCACTAGCGACAGATACACGTCGTTAAACACGTCCGGGTGCGTTGCCAGAGCTTCGGAAAGCGGCTTACCAGCTTCCACGCTCGCCGAGATGTCCTCAATCACAGCTTTCATCGGCTTTGAAGTCGACTGTTCCGCCGCGGTTTTCAAGCTCCGCGCCATCGGTAACCCTGCCCCAATCAGCGTCGCAAACTGCCGCGTAAAGATAATTCGGTCCTTTGTGGCCACCTTGTTGGTTAGCTTAGCTAGTACCCCCGTCGACGATTCATCAACAATCCTCTCCGGAATATACCCTTGCTCTACTAGCAGCTTCCCTGCTTCGCGCTCGCTTTCCGCCTGAATCGTACCGGATACGGTCTTCCGGGTCTTTTTCTCTACTGCCTTATAGTTAAATCGCTTCATCTCTAGCCTCTCGCCAACCTATCAAAGTTTTCTATGTCCACCGCAAAGTCTCGCGCATCTTCGTAGGATACTTGTCCTCGCTTCACCATATTTGCTAGCGTTGCGTCCATCGTCTGCATCCCCGCGCTCGCCCCCGTCTGAATCATCGAGTCTATCTGGTGCGTCTTACCGTCCCGAATCAGCGATCTAATCGCACTGTTCGCTATCATAATCTCCGCCGCCGCTACGCGTCCTCCGCCAATCGCCGGCACCAACCTCTGCGCACAAATTGCCATCAAAATATTTGACAGCTGGCTCCGCACTTGCGGTTGTTGGTGTGCCGGGAACACGTCAATCATCCGGTCCACCGACTGCGCCGCCGAATTCGTATGGAGCGTTGCAAAGACCAAGTGCCCCGTCTCTGCAATCGTAATCGCCGAGCTTATCGTCTCTAGGTCGCGCATCTCGCCCAGCAGTACCACATCCGGGTCTTCGCGAAGCGCCGATCTCAGCGCCGCCGCAAAGGAAAACGTATCATAATGCACCTCCCTCTGCACTACCACCGACCGTTGCGACTTATGTGTAAACTCAATCGGGTCCTCAATCGTCAAAATATGCAGGGCTTTCTCTTTGTTGATTTTATCTACAATCGCCGCCAACGTCGTCGACTTACCCGAACCCGTCGGACCAGTCACCAACACCAGCCCTCGCGGATAATCCGCAAACCCTTCTACTACCGGCGGCAGCCCCAGATCCGCAATCGACGGCATCTTGTTTGGAATCAACCGGAATGCACAAGCCAAGTTCCCCTTCTCGTGGAACGCATTAGCGCGGAACCGCCCCAGCTCTCCAAACGCAAACGAATAATCAAACTCTTTGTCTCGCACCAAGATTTTCTGTTGCATCTCGTCTAGTGTCGAGAAAATCATCTGCTCTACCATCTGCGGCGTCAACGCTGGCATCCCCGCAATCGCCACTAGCGCCCCGTCTTGCCGCAAAATCGGCGGCAGCCCTACTTGGATATGCAAATCCGAAGCGTTCCGCTTGATACACTCTTCCAGTAACGTTTCTATCCGAGGCCCACTATTTTCCATATTTCTATTTTATCATAACCATTTTAATTTTACAAAGAAATTACGCTAGATCGCTGGCCACCCTATCTACTTCCTTTATGGTTGTAATCCCAGAGAGCGCCTTTAGCATCCCGTCCTGTCGCATCGTAATCGTCCCCTTCGCCTTTGCCACTTTCATAATATCCCCTGCCGTTGCCCGCGCCACAATCAGCTTCTGAATATCCTCGTCCACATCAATCGCCTCATAAAGCCCCGCGCGCCCCGTGTAACCGCTCGGCGCTTCGCGCGTCTCTACCCCCTTCGCCAGCGCATAGCCCTTCTCGTTTGCTATCGGCAGCCCCGCATAGCCCAAATCTTCCGACAGCGTCGCTACTTCGCCTTGGTTCTTTGGCAACACCGCGCCTAGGACGTCATTTATCTCTCTCGTCTCCATCTCGCTCGAACTGTAGATGTCTTTCTTTTCCGACACCCGCCGTACTAGCCGCTGCCCAATCACCGTGTTTAGCGTCGACGCAATCAAAAACGGCTCAATCCCCATGTCCAGAAGACGTGGCAAGATACCCGCCGCCGAGTTGGTGTGGAGCGTCGAGAACACCAAGTGCCCCGTCAATGCCGCCTGCACCGCCAAGCTCGCCGTCTCTTCATCACGAATCTCCCCCACCATCACCACGTCCGGGTCTTGACGCAGAATCGAGCGTAGCCCCGACGCAAACGTCAGCCCCGCGTCCACATTCACCTGGATCTGATTTACACCATCCATCTTATACTCCACCGGGTCTTCCAGTGTCACGATGTTGATTGACTCGCTCTTGATTTTTTTGATCAGCGCATACAGCGTCGTCGACTTACCAGAACCCGTCGGGCCCGACGTCAGGATCATC
This sequence comes from Candidatus Saccharimonadota bacterium, assembly GCA_017460225.1. Classification (GTDB taxonomy): domain Bacteria; phylum Patescibacteriota; class Saccharimonadia; order Saccharimonadales; family Saccharimonadaceae; genus Nanosyncoccus. The sequence continues at coordinate 42,427 of JAFUBM010000014.1, read as the reverse complement.
CCGTTTGGTTTCTCAATACCCTTCGTCACTGTCCTTAGCGCTCGCCCCGTCATCCCCATCTTCTCCACTTCCATCGCCGTCCCACTCTTGTCCAACAAACGAATCACCACCTGCTCCCCCCAAACCACCGGAGAAATCGCAATACGCAAGTCAATTTCTTGACCATCTACCGCCACGGTAAACTGCCCGTCCTGCGGAATCCGGTGTTCGTCAATCTTGAGGTTAGACAAAATCTTAATCCTCGACACCAGCGCCGGCTCAATCGCCTTTGGCAGCTCCATCACCTGTCTCAACACGCCATCAATCCGGCATCTAATCACTAATGAGTTTTCCAAAGGTTCAATATGGATATCTGATGCTTTCGACTTCGCCGCATAATCCAGAATCGTCGTTAGCGCCTTAGAGATTGGCGAATCTTGCGTAATCGTTTTTACGTCGCCATTCTGCGCGTTCTTCGCGGCCGCCTCTTTTTCCGACGCCGTCGCCGCCTTCTTTACGCTCGAGAAATCGCTCCGATATTGTACCAAAATCGCCCGGATTCCCTCTTCGCTCGCCATCACCGTCCGGATCGGCATCTTTACCAGAGTAGAGAGATAATCCGTCGCTTGGACGTTTGTCACATCGAGCATCGCCACTACTAGCCGCCCGTCTTGCACCGCTAGCGGCACTGCCATACTTCGCTCTGCCACATCTTGCGGAATGTTCACCAGCGTCTCCTGGTCCATCTTCGCATTTTTTAGATTAACGTACGGCACTTTCATCACGTCCGCCGTCGCGTGCGTAATCGTCTCCTGTGTCGTCATCTTGTTCGCAATCAACGCAGAAATAATCGGCTGTTTTGTCTGCACTACTTGCAGTCTCAATTGGTCAACTTTTTGCTGGTCAACCAGCCCCTCCTCTATCAGGACGGCTACTACTCGCTCCTGGATGTCTTTCGTCAGTAGCGCCATTCTCGTTACTCCGACGTCGTCTCTTGTCGCGCTGCGTTACACCTTGCAATTTCTGCGGTGCTTACTACCCCGTCACCATCAAAGTCACATTCCGTTCCGCCCTGTGTATTCTGCGTCTGCTGTTGTTGCTGATACTGGTTTATCTGGTTCTCCACGTTCTGACGCTGCTCCGCCGTCGTTCCGCTAGCATAGCCTTGTTGCTGGTTTATCGCCTCGTTTTCGTCGTTTGACAGACCTTGGTTCGCTTCCAGATAGTCGCCACTTGTTGTCTCGCCGGTCGAGAACTCATCGTCCTCGCCGCACAGTACTAGCTCTTCCTCGCTAATCACGCCGTCGCCGTCTCGGTCCACACAAGACCCCACATAGACCTCTACCGTCGGGTTAATCGCCCCGCTGTTGAAGATTTCGCTGTCCGGCGCTACTAGCTGGCTCGTTGAGTTTGCTAAGTATTCAAACGTCACTACCTTGTCTTTCGGGTCCCCCACGATTCCGTTCATCAAGAAATAAGCAATAATCGTCCCCACCACCGCAATCGTCCCCACGCTAATGTAGTCAGAAATCTTCATTAGTTCGTCCCTCCGCTCTTAGTTATCTTGCCCGTCCCCTTCACTGTCACCAGTCCTTCTTGTAGCATCGCCTCTTCTGTATAGTAAGCCGTCGCGCTCGCATTTACTTCTAGCTGGTCCCCCGAGCTCCATTCAATGCTCGCCGTCTCAATGTTGATTTCGCGGATACTTTTCTCAATGTTTTGGAGTACCCGGATCGTCGTTGTACTGTTTGTATTGACGGACAAATTCACGCCGATCGCGCCTAGCCCCTCGATTTCGCTCTCCGCGTCTCCGCCCGGCGACATCGAATCCGGCTCCCAGCCCGACAACTTAAAAATCTTATCCAAGCTTGCCATCAAGGCCAATTCGTTTTTTGCACCCGGCAACGCATCCGGAATCGCCCGTAAGCTCGAGCATAGTCCAAAGATTTCTAGGTTTAGCGCCTTGTCTTTCTCGTTGGTCGAGTTTTCATAGCGCGAGTATAGCGTGTCATAGCTATACTTCTCCCCCGTGTTACTGTCTACGCAGACCGACAAACCGTTCCGCGCCACGCTCTCTAGGTCTTGGTTCTGCGCCATCGTCACCATCACGTTGTAGCGGAGCGTTCCGCTCACTTCCCCCACACGCACGTCATCCGGCACGCAGTTCTTCAGCTCCGAGCTAGAATAAATCTTCCCTCTTGGCTTCTTACATACGCCATAGTCTCTAATCGCGTTACTGTATCCCTCAATCGCGTCGTCCTTGGCAGAAATCACCGCCGCGTTAAACCTAATATACTTCAGGAAGTATACGCCTAATACCAGCGACGCTCCCAGCACGATTGCTGCTCCCGCCACCGCACCCAGCATATTGCTCTGCGCTCGCGAGATTTTTAATCTTTTTCCTATTGCTTCACCTCTTAGTTTTGCCATCTTTCCTCCTAATTCCCCCTACAACTCGTATCACCCTCTTCGCAGTCCATCGCCCGCTCTGAGAACATATTACCAATCTGGACAAACGAATCCGTCACGTTAATCCCGCCGCTCGGCGCAATTGCCACCATATGTTTGTTGTTAAACGCAAACACTTCCGGATCCAGGTACACCGTTGCCGTAAATCTCAGCACCAAGCCTCCGCCCGACTCCCGACCGTTTGAAGAGTTAGCCACCGTCACCCCATCCGGCGCCAGCAGGCATTCGTTCACGATTACCGGCTTCATACTGCCGCCCGTCATCTGTACCAAACTATAATTATTACACTCGCTCTCAAAGTGTTCAATCCCAGAAATCGATCCATCTTCTTTCATGTAGCCCTTCTGATACCATTCTTGGAATCGCGGCGTCCGATAAATGTTGGTTATCGTACTACTCGCCGTCGAGCTACCGCTCATTGCTTCTTCCAGCGCATCTTCGTCCACGGTATTTTCCTCATAGCTCTCGCTGCTCGGGTCGCAACCTTTCACACCTTTGGTCCAGCGCGCATACAAGTTGCCGTCCGAATCCGTATATGGCGTCCCACGATTGTCTGTCTCACTAATGCACATCGTTGGGATTACATTTCCGCTCGCGTCCACGTAGCGTCCGTAGTCATACTTCATCAAGCCTACTTGTTTCGTAAAGGCTTCTAGCACGCGATAGTCAATCCCGTCCGTCCCCGCGCCGGCGTTGGCCTGACCGTCAAACGTCATGGTTGCGTCTTTCAGGTTTACATCCAAAGAAGAGATAGAAATCGTATCTGCTCCCGTTGGCAACATCGACGACAAAATCGTAAAGACTCTAGAAAGCACCTTTTTATTGCTCTGGATTTCGCTTAGCCCCGACAGCTGATTCTGGACGGTCAACAATTCGCCCAATCCGTCGTATTCTGTCAACTTGTTCGACATCGTCTCTAGTGTATTATCTTGCGCCGCAATCCGGATGTCCTGCCCGGTCTTTACTACTACCAGCAGCACTACCAGCCCAATTGCAATCGCCGACACTACCGCCGCCACAAAGAAGACAAAGTTGCGCATCTTTTGCGCTTTGATTGCTTCCGCCTTGATATCGGGGACTAGGTTAATCTCGTACATTACTCGTTGCTCCTCTCTGCGAGGCCAATCGCCACGGCAAACTCACTTGCCACGGACATCAACGCCTGTTGCTGGTCTTGCGACACCCGCACCATCTGCCACGGGTTACCCTGCATCGTCGGCACGTCTGTCTTTGCCTCTATATACTCAGCAATAAACGGAATAATCTCCGCAAAGCCCGAAAGCACAATCCCTCCGACCTTCACGTTTGTATATTTCCCCTGGAAGAAGAGCACCGACTTCGTCAACTCTGCCGCAAACTGTTCTAGTGTTGAGTCTAGTGCCTTAAACACTTGCCCCTCGATTTTGTCTTGCGCTAAGCCAAACTTTAGGATAAACTGCCGCGCTTGGTCTTCACGCACCGACAGCGAACTCGCCACAGTCTTTACTAACGAATCGAACCCGCCCGGAATCGAGCGGACTAGCCGCGGCGCACCATGGAAGACTACCACAAGGTCCGTCGTCCTCTCGCCCAGGTCTACAATCATCCGCGCATCTACCGCCCCCGCCGGCATCAGCGCCCGCGCCATCGCCAGCGGCTCCGGCTCCATCGCCACTACGTTAAAGCCCATCCCCTCGATATTCTCTAGCGTCTTCTCGGCATAATCTTTCGCCGTAGAAGAGACCAAGACTTCTGCCTTCGCCGGGTCATTCGGGCTCGGGCCTAGGATTTTATAATCTGCCTTTGCTTCCTCTACTGCCATCGGGATATACTGGTCTAGCTGGTAGCGAATCGTCTTCTCCAAATCCTTTTGATCTTGGTTATCGGTCTCAATAATCGAAGTAAATGTCTTTCCCGCCGGCAACCCCACGGCAATGTTCTTTGTCCTGATCCCCGCCTGAGCTACCGCTGTCTTTACGATATCTTGGAACTTCTTTTTCCCGAGATCAGAAGAATCCTGAATCGTCCGTTCATCTACCGGCACATAAGCATACCTCTGTAAGCTCCACCCCTTAGTCGCATCTCCGGACAGCTGGACGATACGAATCGATGTCGTCCCAATATCCATCGCGAAGAAATCGCCCACTCCTTTTAGTATATTCATATATTATATTATATGCTTACGCTTATTTTTTTGCAAGCAATAAATCATAAAATCTTTCGACGTTCCCGTTCTTCCCCGCCAGCTGGTTATCCCGCTTTCCGCGCACCAAAAATCCGTTCTCTCTCAGCCACGCCTCAAAATCTTTGATAATCTCCCGCCGCATCTTCTCATTTTTCACTACCCCCCTAACCAGTTGGTCTGGTCTAGCCTCAAACTGCGGCTTCAACATCACTAGCCACTCGGTTGTCTCGTTAGCCAAAGTTTTCTTTGCGTATGCCAAAACTTTCGTTAGCGACACAAACGATACGTCTGCTAGTATTACGTCTATTTTTTCTCCCGTCTCAAACTCAAAAATATCTGTTTTTTCGTGTAGTTCCACTCTCGGGTCAAACTTGAGCGGCGCCTTCATCTGCCGCGTCCCCTTTTCTACCGCCACTACTTTCTTCGCCCCTCGGCTCAGCGCATACTCCGTAAACCCGCCCGTACTCGACCCAATGTCTAGCACCGTCTTCCCCCTAAAATCAAAAGAAAAAGCCTGCGCCGCCCCCGCAAGCTTATTCTCGGCTCTAGAAACGTAATTATTTTCTACGTTCACGGTATGCATACGTCTCCGTGTCGATCGACACCACGTCGCCAACCTTAATAAACGCCGGGACCTTTACCACCACTCCCGTCTCTAGCGTCGCATCTTTCATCACGCTCGTCGACGTATCGCCTTTTACGGCGGTCTCGGTATAAGTTACCTCTAGCCACAAGTTTTTCGGCAATACCAAGTTGATCGGCGTTCCGTTATAGAATTGGATTTCCATCTCGTCGCCGTCCTTCATAAAGTCCTTGGCATCCCCCACCATCTCCGCCAGCAGTTCATACTGCTCAAACGTTTCCGGATCCATAAAGTAAAACTTTTCGTCATCCTTATAGAGATACTGGACTTTACGCGTGGTGACTTCTGCCGGCTCGATTTTCTCTTGTCCCTTAAAGGTCTTTGGCAAGAGCGCTCCCGTGATCAGGTTTTTTACCTTCACGTTTACAATCGACCCGCCCCGCCCCATCACTTTCTGCGAGTATTCCACTACCTTATACGGTTGCCCGTCGAGGGTAATCAGCGCATTTTTCTTCAAATCAGTTGGTCCATACATATTATTATATGTCCTCCTAATCTAGTTAGCAGCTACGAATGGTAACAATGCTAAATGTCTCGCGCGTTTGACCGCAACCGCCAACTGGCGCTGTTGCTTCGCCGTCAAACCAGTTCTCGCGCCTGCTTCGATTCTACCGTAGGCGTCGAGAAACTTCTGCAAGGTTTTCACGTCTTTGTAGTCAAAATAGACGTTGGAGTCAACTTTTACTCTCCTCATATTTTCTCCTTAGTTAAAATGGTATTTCTGAGAGGTCAATCGGTTCTTCGTCTTCTGCCTCTGCTGGAGCTTCAGCTGCCGGCTCGTCATTGCGCGCGCCCGCACCACCAAAGCTTCCTCGGCCACCGTTGTCCCCGTTGTTTGGCCCAGTAAAGTTAAAATCTTCTACTACGATTTCCACTCGGCTGCGTTTTTGGCCCGAGTTCTTGTCTTCCCAAGACCTCTGGTCTAGCCGTCCGGAAACTAGTACTCCAGAACCTTTCTTAGCATACTGCCCAATCATCTCCCCCAGCTTCCCCCAAGCCGAACAGTCGATGAACGAAACCGCCTCTTGCTGTTGTCCGCTCGAATCGCGGTACACGCGGTTCACTGCCACCGAAAACGAGCATACGCTCGCCCCGTTTGGCGTCGTCCGTAGTTCTGGATCTCTTGTTAAGTTACCTGTAATGATAGCTTTACTAAAGCCACGCATAAATTATTCCTCCTCAGTTTTTTCTTGTGCTTCCGCTGCTCTGCTCTCACGGTAAGCTCGGCGCTTTGCTTCAAGCTTAATCTTGCGCTCGTCGACAGCTACCAAGAGATAGCGCAGTACTTCATCCGTGATGTTTAATACTCCCGAAATCTTCGCCGGGGCTTCCGCCGGAAGCTCGAGTTCGAGATAGTAATAAACCGCATAATCTTGCTCGCGGATGGTATAAGCGAGTTTCTTCTTGCCCTCGTTGGTCTCTTTTGTGACCTTACCACCGTTTGCGCTGATCAGGTCTTTGACCTTGCTCACGATCGCTTCCGTGTTCATCTCCAAGTCGGGATGAATCAAGAATGTCAGTTCGTACTGTTTCATACGTCCTTTCTCCTTTGGTTAACGGGAACGCGCCTAACGCCGTTCCCTGAGTTGATATTGTTTATATTATATCACACCTCTTATCCTTCGTCCAGCTCTCTCCTTCCTCCTTCGATTTTGTTCACTTCATCGAATCCCCTGAGTCCTTTATAATTCTTCTTCGAAACTACCGACTCGCCCAATCTTTTCTCCGCCTCGCCTCTCGCCAGCCCGACTACCTCTCCCGCATCAGTCGCATCTTTCTTTAGCTCTGGCACTCCATAACTATCGTTTTTCTTATGCAACTCCTTCGCCGTCACCTCACCAAGATTTGTCAGCGCCAACTCCATTTCCGTCATCGAATCTCTTAGATTATCGTGTTTTTCAATCCCCTTAAACTCTTTGTATTCTCGCGCCGTCAGCCCAAACCCTGTTCGATAAATCTCATTCGTCAAAATCGCATAATCTCGCCCCTCTCGCGCGCCACGATTTCTCCATTCGTCCGTCAAAGCATTTCTCGAGACAATCCCCCGCTCCCTCTGTTCGACCCATTCTTCACTATAGCCTTTTCTCAAATACAAATCATGCATTCGCTTCCCCGCCAGCTCTGGATTATTAATTTCGTCGATTCTTTCTCGCCCCACCCTCGCCAGCCACCGCTTGAACGGCTCGGCTTGTTTTGAAGGAATAGATTGGATTATTCTTAGTATACCTTCGGTATCCGCACAATTCATTTTTTGCAGTCCCCCCGCCGTCGGAATAGCAAGGGTATGTACAATTTGTACCCACCCTGCACTCAAAAACTCATCACGTTTTCGCATCTTATTGATATATTGTTTAGGATCCCGTGAATTCGTTAGCGCAAAGACTACGTCTTCAACCGAAAAATACCACTTCCCCTCCTTATCGTTCCAGACTTTCCGGATTTCTTTCTCCTGAAACAACGCCACATTACTCCCCGCCAGATTATTTTTGTCAGAAACAAGTTGTTTTGTCATTTTTCCTCACTTTAAGTTAAACTACTATACCCCCATTTTACATAACCTTTTTCTTTTCCGCAAGCCTTTTATCTTGCCACACAACGAATTCGAACAGCAGAGCCCTTTTGTGCATTATTATAAACATGATGATTCATCGTCGTATAAATATTCGTTTTATAAGCAGTGCCATCGTTATAAGAAGCATTATGCCAAAAGGTTTCATAATTCTGGCTTACAAACCTAAACCTGTCACTAGCATAATAAGTCCCGCCCGCCACCGCAGAAAACGGCAAACCTGTATAGCGCGTCTCGGGAGAAGTCTCGCTTAGTAGAAAATTATTCAGCAATTCTTCAGTCCGCGTTAAATAAGCCACATGCCACCCGTGGGGACAAATGCTTTCTGTAGCAGTCTTTTTTACTTCCCCAACCGTCTCCGCTACCGCCGCATACCAGTTGTAATAATATATACCGTCTTTAACCGCAAACCTAGCATAAGTCCCAGTCCCAGAAAAAGCTTCCGTTACCGTCGTTACATCCGGCGTCCAATCCGTCGTCAGGTCAGTGTCCTCCGGCGTTAAAGTTCCAGCCGTAGAAAGGTCAAGCCGTAAGCTTTCCGCCATCCAACAATCCCCATCGGCAAATCTCCTCACCTTATATGTATTGTTATCTCTAACATCGCCCAGCTCAAACGTCGAAACCCCCATCGCGTCCGTTCCGACCGCAAGCAAAGGATTCCCGCCATAGGTCGTTACGGTCTCCTCGGTTTCCTCACCAGTTTCCGAGCTGATCACGGTCTGGGTCGTAGTCGACTTTTGTTCGCCTCGATAATCATAGATTTGCGCCTCCGCGCCCGTGAGACTCCCCCACATATTCGTATTCTTACAAATACTACTCGTCATCTCCTGCATCTTCGCAACGTAAGGCAAGTTGACGGTACTAGTCGAGTCTTCCGGGTTAGTTGTTTCGTAAGTAGATTGGAGTCCAGCATAGACAATCGAAGCGATAGTGTTCCCGGTCTCTAAGCTACTCGGGCTGGTGTACTTAGAAATGTAGTTGTAGCCATAAGTCGGAATGTTGACCCAAAAGTCAAATGACCCAACGCCATCACCCGTTCCTTCTGGTGTTTTGTCCGGTAAAGTACAAATGATGATTGTCCCAGTGTTCGTGAGTGAGAAGTCACCAGCGGTAAAGGAACATTCAGAAAGCTCGGCGTTGTCTCTCGCCGTCTCCATCGCGCTTGTGACGGTATAGTTGCCGTTAGTGTCCTTTCCGGCTACGACCATAGAATGTGGAACGAGATAGATTTTGACGTCGTCATAATCTATCAAAGCACCAGTACTGGCCGACAGGTCAAAAGAAAGCGTTTCTGTATCGCTTGCCGCCACAAGATGTTTGTCGCGGGTCAGGTTCTTGCTTACCTCGTCCAACGCATCACTACTAGCCAAAGCCGTATAGACAATCTCATTCTCATAAGTCCCCGCCAGAACGTCTGTATCGATCATAATACCGTAGTAGATAGGAAAGGTATCACCAGAAGAGAATCCAGTATTTTCTGTTGTCGAGTTAGACTTAATTTGGACAGCAGAACCTAGGACTGGAACGGCTAGCCAAGTATCGGTATTATAAATACTACTATTGTTTACCTTTGTTAGTTCTTGTCCTAAGTTACCACTCGGAATAGTAGAAGAAAGCGTATAGCCCCAAGCTGCATCGGAGAAGGCAGTCGGGATTAGTTCGCCTGTGGAGGAGTCGGTAGAATTAACGATGGCTGGAATCGTTGAACCAGTAGAAGAGAAGGTATGGGCAAGCGCATTAGAAGAAGAGGCAGTAGAGAGATAGACCGTATAGAACTTACCGGTAGTAGTGACGCCAATAGTTTTCTTAATCACTACTTCTGTTCCAACATTTCCATCCGCTACGGAAGTTGGATGAATGTCTCCGAACAGTATATCTCCGTGTCCAGTATCACTGACCGAACCACCGGCCGTAGTCGCTTCGACATCCGGGTCAAGCTCAAGGCTCACCGGTTCCCAAATAGCAGAAGCGGAGACTTGTTGGGCAGCATTGGCTTTGGCTTCTACCGCAATATACGGAGCCAAGATAAAAGAGAGGCAGAAAACCGCTAAGACCGAGATTGAACAATAGAAGGTGCCCCGAACAGTCTTACGAGACAATAAGCGCTTACAACTATAATCGCCTTGATAGTCTCCAGTTCGGACTTTAGATTTGGTTTGGTCTTGCATAATTTTCCTACCTCTCTTATGGTTTTCACCTCAGCGGTAGAAATTATGCTTGAAACAAAATTGGCACCGTGAGGTGCTAACACTAATCGATCCGCCAACACAAGTGGTAACCAACCAGTTCCTACGCGGTGCCAGTTCCAGCTATCACTTGTGTTTTACGAATCGAGTTGTTGATTTGCTATTTTTATTAGTTCCCTAATAAAAATCGGCGGTTCATTTGATTAATGTTAGCACTTTCATTATACCAACCAATTTTTCCAAAATCAAGACAATTTTTAATAAACAGTTTTCTTCCGCCCGTAAGGCAAGGCTTATGGAAGTTCCTCAAATAAAGCGCAGGGTGGCTCCTTGCTCTGTTCTCTGTCCGATTCCGCAGGCGCCGACAGTCAATAATTACAACTTTCACTCGTGAGTTCAAGTAAGGAGCGCGCGTAGCGTGCGTATGCTCGAGAACGAACGAGACTGAATGTTGTAATTTTGACTTCGCGAGCCGAGGACCAGGACAGAAACAGAACTAGGAGACACCAATGCCAAGCTACTAGCCCCCTAGAAAGAAAATCATTATACGTTCGCTAACTGGTCGAATTCATCTAATGACTTAATCAGCATGTCGCGCGGCTTATTTCCGTTCGCCGGCCCAATCACTCCAATCTCCTCAAACCAAATCGCCAATCCCGACACAAATCCGTGCCCTTTCCCGAGATATGTCTGCAGCATCGCCGTCGAGAACTTACCCTTCGAGATAGAAATCTCCACTGCTTTCCGCACTACCGGGTCGTTTGGATCGTATTTGCGCCCCAGGTCGCCAATCGCCCCACCATCGCTCGGCCCCATTCCCTTAATCTGCACCGGTTGCGCCACCACCTCCGGATTATACTCCGGTGCTCTCTGCGCTCGCAAGAAATCTGTCAACCTCTTTACGTCGCCGTTGCCTTTCTCGTCTTCGTACGCCCACGCCCCCTGGATGCGCCGCGGCTTCCCCATCATCTCGGTCGTTAGCATCAGCATATCGCCCTTCCCCAGCAGCTTCTCCGCTCCGCCTTGATCTAGCATAATCCGTGAGTCAATCTGGCTCCCCACCGCAAAAGCAATTCTTCCCGGCACGTTCGCCTTAATTAGCCCGGTAATCACCTTTACCTCCGGCCGCTGGGTCGCCAGGACTAGGTGGATCCCCGCCGCCCGTCCTTTCTGCGCAATCCGTACAATCAACATCTCTAGATCTTTCCCTGCCATCATCATCAAGTCCGCCATCTCATCGATCACAATCACGATATACGGCATCTTCCCTTCGCTCGGCAGGTCTCCCTCTTTCGCTTCTGCTATCTCTTCCTCAGACCTGGCGTTGTAGTCCGCAATGTTCTTGACTTTCTTCTCCGCCATCAAGGTATATCGCTTCTCCATCTCGTTTACTGCCCACTTCAGAGCCGACAGTGCCTTCTCGGTCGACGTAATAATCGGCGTCAAAAGGTGCGGGATACCGTCGTATAGCGCCATCTCCACCTGCTTCGGGTCAACAATAATCAGTTTCAAATCGCTCGGTGCGTTGCGGTACAGTAGCGAACTAATCAAAGTGTTCGTCATCACCGATTTACCCGAACCCGTCGTACCCGCAATCAACAGGTGCGGCATCTTTGCCAAGTTTGCCACTACGCTCTTACCAGAAATGTCCTTGCCCACGGCAAAGGTCAGCGGATCTTTCGCTTTCTTCCATTCTTGGCTGTCGATGATTCCCCGCATCATCACGCTCGCGCTCTTTACGTTCGGGATTTCCACGCCCACACTTCGCGTCCCCGGGATCGGCGCCTCAATCCTAATTTTATCTACGGCCAGATTCAACGCCAGCTCTTTGTCGCGCGCCAGAATCTTCGACAAATTTACGCCTGCCGGCGGCCGCATCGTATATTGCGTTACTCTCGGCCCAATGTTTGCCCCCTCCATCTCCACGTCGATCCCAAACTCCGCCAAAGTCGATTTGATTACTACGGCGTTCTGCTGGATGTTCCCCGCGTCTGCCGGGCTCTGTTTCTTTTCTAGTAGGTCAATACTCGGGAACTTCCAATCTTTATCCGCCATCGCCGTCAGCGCCCCCGCCGGCTTTTCCGGCTTTACCTCCGGCTTCTTTTCTAGGCTACTCGGCTCTACACTCTTTGTACTCTTCCCAAACAACCCTCTGCGCTCCTTGCTCGTCATCGGTTCCGTTTCCTCGATCGCCACACCCTTGTTCACCTTAAACTCCAGCTTTCTCTGCTTCTTTCCGTCCAGCTCTATTTCTTTTGTCTCTTCCGCCACGGCCGTAGCCTCTCGATCTTTACCCTTCAGTGAACCTTTAAGTCCCCGCACTACCGCGCTCGGAGTCTTCTGTAAGATAAACAGCGCACAGACTAGTATCAGTACGCCATACACAAACACCGCCGCCCCCGCCCCAAACATCGGCAAAAACAGTTCGTTGATATATTCTCCCACCGCCCCGCCGTGTGGCATCTTTGTACCATATGTCGCTACGCCGCTCGCCCCCGCCGCAAAACCAGCCAGCAGCACCGCCATCACCCACACCGACACCGGCACTCTGTTGTCTTCCGCCCTAAACACTTTCACCGCTAAATACGTAAACAACACCGGCAGCGCATACATCGCATTCCCCACAAACGAATACGCGATTTTATACGCCTGATTCTCTTCTCCAGAAATCCACGTCGCTACAATTACTACGCTTAGTGCAATCAGTATCAGCGCAAACACCTGCTGTCCCCATCCCCCGGGAAGCTCCTGTTTCTTTCTTACTTCTCTCGTTGACCGCCCACGACTCGCCGTCCGTCCCCTGGACGAACTCCTCCCCCTCCCACCTCTTGAACTAGTTTTCTTCTTCTGTGCCATAATTATTATGATTATAGCACAGAAGTCAGATTTATCAAATTACTTTTCGATGTTACGCATGGTTAAGGACAGCCGTCCTTTATCATCAATCGCTACTAGCTTCACTCTTACCTTCTGTCCCATCTTCAACACATCCGTTACCTTCTCTACTCGCTTATCCGAGATTTGCGACACGTGTAGCATCCCGTCGATGCCCGGCAGAATATTTACAAACGCGCCAAAGTCCTTGATCGTTACCACCGTCCCCTCATACACCTTCCCCACCTCCGGCTCTTCCACTAGCGACTTAATCCAGTTCAATGCTTTCTCAATCTTCTCCGCACTATCACCCGCAATCGTCACGAGACCACTGTCTTCGATGTCCACCATCGCACCGGTCTCAGATGTAATCTTGTTAATCATCTCGCCGCCCTTACCGATAATCGCGCCGATCTTGTCTGGGTTCACCATCAACTTCTCAATTCTCGGCGCAAACTTTGAGATTTCCTTGCGCGGCCCAGACAGCACACTCAGCATATGTTCAAGGATAAACATCCGTCCCTCGTGGCTCTGTTTAATCGCCTTCTCCAAAATCTCTACCGGTAGCCCATGTACCTTCATGTCCATCTGGAGTGCCGTCACCCCCTCCGTCGTCCCCGTTACCTTAAAGTCCATATCTCCGGCAAAATCTTCCGCATCCATCAAATCCGTCAAGACATACGCCTTGTCGATGTCGTCCGCGGTAATCTCCTGCCCCTTTGGCACGTCCACCATCAGCCCCATGGCCACACCCGAGACCGGCCGCTTCAGCGGCACCCCCGCATCCATCAAGGCTAGGCATGAAGAACACGTCGCCGCCATGCTGGTCGACCCATTCTGGGACATAATCTCCGTCACGCTCCGGATCGCATACGGGAACTCTTCCTCGTCTGGCAACACCGGCATCAACGCCCTCTCGGCGAGATACCCGTGACCAATCTCTCGGCGCCCCGGGCTACCCAATCTCCCCACCTCACCCACGGTATAAGCTGGCGCGTTGTAGTGATGCATATATCTGCGCACGCCGTCCGTCACTTCCATCGTGTCCACCACCTGCCCAAAGCTCAGCGGCGCCAGCGTCACGATGTTCATCGCTTGCGTCACGCCTCGCGTAAACAGTGAAGACCCGTGCGTCCTTGGCAAAATCCCCACTTGGCTCGACAGCGGCCGCACCTCAGTCGTCTTGCGTCCGTCTGGGCGCACGCCGTCTTCTACGATACTTCGCCGTACTTCGTGGTGTACCGCCAGCTCAAATGCTTGGTTATACTGGTCGCGCAAGTTTTCGTCATACCATTCCACCTTCTCGTTGTCTGTCTCTCCTTCGCCCAGCTCTAGCGCAAACTGGTCGTGCATCTCATATTTCATTTCATCCAGCACCCGTGCGCGCTCCAGCACGTTCCCCCGCACCTTCTCGCCAAACTTCCCCTCGGTCCATTTATCTACCCGTTCTTGTATCTCCGGATCTGGCAAGACCAGCTCGTATTCCTGTTCCGGCGCATTCACCAGCTTCTGCAATTCTCTCTGCAAATCGAGCGCCGGCTGGACATTCTCCACCGCCCAGTGCATAGCCTCAATAATCATCTCTTCTGGGACTTCTTTTGCCCCCGCTTCCACCATCACGACCTTCCCGTCTTTGCAAGCTACCACGAGGTCTAGCGCCGACTTTTCGCGCTCTTCCGGCGTCAAGAACGCCTTAAACTCACCGTTAATTCGGCCAATCCTCAGCCCCGCTACCGGCCCGTCAAACGGCACACCTGCGTTCATCAGCGCGCTACTCGCCGCCACCATCGCCACCACATCCGGGCGGAATGTCGGGTCCATACTTAGCACGGTCGTCACGACTTGCACTTCTTGCCTGTATCCCTTCGGGAACAGCGGTCTAATCGGCCTGTCAATCAGCCGCCCCACCAGCACCGCGTTGTCGCTCGGCTTCCCCTCGCGCTTAATAAACTTACTTCCAGAAATCTTCCCCGCCGCATAAAACTTCTCTTCGTAGTCGATCGAGAGCGGAAAGAAATCTTGCACCACCGGCTTCGTCCCCACCACGACGGACCCCAGCACTACCGTATCGCCGTATTTTACCAGCACGCTCGACGTGCTGCGGAACCCCACTCGGTTCACTTCCAAACTCAGCTCTCGCCCCAGCCAGTTTGTTTTTACCACCTGCGTCTTTTTACCGCTAGGATTGATAATGTCCATATTTTCCTTTCTTTTTATGAGAAAACTCCAGAGAGCAGTCCCCTTTCTCTCCTCTGCCGTTTTCTCAATTATTATTACCCCTATCATACCATTTATTGACTTTTCTTTCAACTTATGCTATAATAAAGGTATACATTATTGCACATTATCAATTAGGAGGGTCTCTATGTCCAACTTTATCTTTACTGTCAATCCCACAGAACTCACCGCCGTCTTGACCTTACCCGGCGATTTCAGCCACTATCACAACACCGACAGTGTCATCATCGAATTTTTCCGCGCCATCAACGCCAACCTCGCCGCTAACCCCTCGTTTTCCCGTCGGGTTATGCGCTACACCGCTAGCTTTCCCAAATACAACGCCGAAAAAAACGAAACCACTTGCCGGTTTATGCTCAACGCCGTTACCTATGTCCCCTCGCCCGAGCTCAAGAACTCCAGCGACCACACCGCTCTCGTCGAAGAAATGGGGCGCTTTATGACTGAAGATTTTACTCGCATCGAGAAAAAGTTCCGCGCGCTCATCTCCCGTTTTATCGACAAAGACGGCGACGGCATCTCTTCCTACGATATGCATCACGAGCTCATCACTCGCGTAGAAAACGCCACCAGTGCCGACGATCGCGATCTCATGCGCAAAACCTGCAACCAGTTCCTCAAAAACTTCCTCAAGTCCAACGGCTACAAGCCGGTCGGCGCCTACCGCCACTAACCCTCCAAAAACCCGCCCCTTAAAGAGGCGGGTTTTCTCTTTACTCTGGGTCATGTCTTCCCG
The DNA here is from genome assembly GCA_017460225.1 of Candidatus Saccharimonadota bacterium. GTDB lineage: Bacteria > Patescibacteriota > Saccharimonadia > Saccharimonadales > Saccharimonadaceae > Nanosyncoccus. Next base: position 26,569 of record JAFUBM010000014.1, on the reverse strand, counting down.
ACATCACTCGGCGTAAAGTCTTACCGTGAAGCTATTTTCTCAGACCCAGCTTCTCAAGAGTTTTCTTATAACTCTCAAAGTCGGTCTTCTCCAGATACTTGAGCAACTTTTTGCGCTTCCCAACCATCTGCATCAAGCCTCTACGCGCCATAAAATCGTGCTTATTCGCTTTGACGTGCTCGGTCACTTCCTTGATTCTTTCGGTCAAGATAGCCACCTGCACCTCTGGCGAACCCACGTCCTTTTCGGAACGCGCCAGCTTCTTGATAGCCTCAGCTTTTCTTTCTTTGCTAATCATGCGCCCCATTATATCATCTCTTCATCAAATCTTCAAGCCCCATTGCGTCTTCCACTCTGTATTTATCAATCTTTGTTCGTCTCAGTACTCGCACATACGCCCCCGTCCCCAGTGCCTTTCCAATGTCCTCGCCCAGCGTCCGGATGTACGTCCCGCTCGACACTTCTGCCCGTATTTTCAACATCGGCCACTTGTATTCTAAGATGTCAATGCGATAAATCTTCACTTTCCGGACCGGCATCTCTACGTCTATTCCCTTTCTCGCCAAGTCATACGCCCGCCGCCCGTTAATCTTCACGGCAGAAAACGCCGGCACTCGCTGCTCAATCTCGCCCACCAACCCCTCAACTACCCTCTCTACCTCTTCTCGGCTCACCGCCTCCCCGTCATAACTCTCTGTAATCTCCCCCTCCGGGTCGCCCGTTGTCGATACTTTTCCCAGCACAATCTCCGCCTCATATTCTTTATCCAGCTTCAAAAACTCATTACAACGTTTCGTCGCCTTTCCCGCCATCAAAATCAACAGCCCCGTGGCAAACGGGTCCAACGTCCCTGTATGTCCCACCTTTACCTTCTTTCCCTCTCTTTCTGACAACACTCTCCTCACCCTCGCCACCACTCCAAAACTACTCATCCCCGCCGGCTTATCAATCAAAATAATCTCATTCATATATATATTATATCAAAAACAGTCAAAGCCCCTTAGAATTGACCATTCGGTATCTGATACGCCCCCGGCTGCGCCGCCATATTTGGGTCAACCGCCGGCATCTGCGGCATCGCCGGTGGCATCGCGCCAAAATCCGGAGTTGGCGTTGCTGGCGGTGGGGTCAATTCTTGTCCCGGCATCGGTAACACACCCGGTTGTACCGCCATATCGGCAGGTTGCGCCATCATCGGTTGCCCCATTGGTGATAGTGTCGGCGCCGTCGCGCCCATACCTGCCATATTATAATCCATCGCCGGCATATCTGTCGGTGCTTGCATGCCCTCTATTCCTGGCGCCTGCATCAGTGCCGGATTCATGCCAGCCTGCATTCCCATCATCGGCTCGCCCATCGGTTGCCCCATCGGTGCCATCATTCCTGCTGGTTGTTGACCCATCGTCGCCGGGCTCTCATAGCCAAGCGCCCCACCCGTTGGTACGATCTTTGGCGGTTCCGCCGCCGCGCCCAAAGCCCCTGGCACGCTCGTCCCTGCTTCTCCTGGCATCGGCTCCGCCAAGGCATCATCAATCATCTTTCCGTAATCTGTCGCCGGTGCGGCCGCCGCCTCGGCTGGCGGTTGCGCTCCGTCTGGCGCCATCCCCGCTCCGCTCGGCTCAGCCGGAGCTCCCGGTGCGCCGCCGTTTATATTCGCCAACATCTGGTCCGCTAGCGCTCCTCCAGCATACGTCCCGTCCCCCGCCGGTGCTGTTACCTGAACGCCCGCTATCGTATTAGTCTGGACGCCGTTCGCATCTGGCGTACCCATCGGGTTTATCGCCGACGCCATCGCTGCCTGCACCGGGTCTACCGGTGTCGCAGAGCTCGCTCCTCCGTCTGCGCCTGCCCCCATCTGCGCCGCCAGCGCACCCGTCAAACCCGCCGTCTCCGCCGCATTTGTAGCCGCTGTATTTTCGGAAGTTTCACCCGCGCTCGAAATTTCTGCATTTTCGCCCCCCGCTCCCTGTTCTGGCGCCGTCTCCGCCCCCGCTTCCGTCGCGTGTTTGATCGACAATTCGCTCCCGTCTCCCGAGACCGCCTCGCCTTCCTCCGCGTCTTTCCGCTCGTTAAACTTCAGATCCATCGAGATATTCTGGATCACCTCTTGTTGGTCCGCCCCCGCTTTCATCAACTTCGCCGCCAAGTTCATCGCCTCCGGCGTTGTCGCTTGGTTCGTAAACTTATCTGTCGCCGACACAATCCCAGTCAATAACGCCGTTGCCGTCGCCGCGTCCACGTCTTTCGATAGCTCAAACGCCAGCTCCGCCACCATCTCCGCCACCGAACTTGCCTTGTCGTTCACCCATTCCACGTCGCCAAACTTCCCGGCTGCGCCGTTCGTGATGTTTACTGCCGTCGCGTCATTCATGATCCGCCCGTGTTCTTTCAGCGCCCCGTCCAGCTCCGTCGCCGCCGGCACATTCAGCCCAATCACCAAGTCCACATTAAAGTCCCCGCGAGAAAACTCCAGGTCATCCTCGCTTATCGTCGTCTTGTATGGTGTAATATAGACCTTTACAAAATCCCCGTCTATCTTATACCGCAGATGGTCCGCCTTGTCTTTGTTCAAAGCAATAATAAAGTCCTGCAAACTGTCCGTGTTCGTCTCAAACGTCTCTTCCGGCTTCAAAAACTCTAGCACATTTGGCGTCTTTCCCGAATAAATCGCTGTCGCGTGTTTCCCCGCCGCATCAATCGCCGTGGTCAGCCCCAGTGCCGCCGCAATCTCGTCTACACTCGGGTCATTCGACAGCGCAATCAACACATTTTCCGCATCTTTAATCTTCTGCACCACCTCTTTCATCACTGCCGCAGTATCTACCTTTTTCGGTGCCGCACTCCCCGCGTTCTCCGCCGTACCCGCTGACACCGCGCCTCCCGCTGGGTTAGCACTCAAAAACCCCGGTACATTCGGAGCTTGGGTGTTTTGCGGATTATTTTGCATTTTACCCCATTTTACCATAACAAGTTTCAGAAAACAACCGCTAGAAGTTGCATTTTCATCTAAAATAAGGTATAATGTCCCAAACGTTATATAATTTAATCTATAGGAATCTCAATGCCGATTATCAAATCCGCGAAAAAAGCCGCGCGTCAGACTACCAAGCGCACCGCTAAAAACGTCGAAATCAAGAAAAACATCAAAGCCGCTCTTAAGGCTTTCAAGTCCAACCCTACCGCCGAGAATATGCAAAAAATCCAGAGCGAGTATGACAAAGCCGTCAAAAAGGGTTTACTCAAGAAAAACACCGCTTCTCGCCGCAAAGCTCGCGTCGCCAAGCTCGCTAAAGATCTCTCTGGCGTCAAGGCTCAGCCCAAAAAATCCGCCGCTAAGAAACCTGCTACCAAACCCGCCACTAAGGCCCCAGCCAAAGCTCCGGCTAAGAAACCTGCCGCCAAGAAACCTACAACCAAGCAAGCCTAGCCAAAAAACTCTTCACCAACATCCACGGCTCCACCGCCGTGGATTTCATTTGCATATCTACTTTTGCCAGCTCTCTTAGCGCTCGCTTTTCCTTCGCTCCGTTCGGCCGCCATTCCAGCTTCTTCAACGCTTGCGTCACCATCAGCCCAAAAAACATATACGGGTCTTGCTCTGCTTCGATTTTCTCCAGCTCTCTTATCGCCCGCGCGCCGTCTCTTAGCGCCAAGTCATAAATCCCAAACACTGCCCTTGTGTCTACCTCTGGCGCCAGCTTCCATTCTCGTATCTCTACCCCTGCTTTTACCAAAGCTTTCGTCGCCGCTAACCGCTTGTCCAGCTTCGTCTCCCAGATTACTACTTCGTTTTCTGTCTGCAAAAACTCTCCCAGCCTCGCCACCAGCGCCTCCAGAACTTCCTTATTCTCCAGCCCGTCTTTCACCAAAATCTTTCGCGCCCCCGCGCTAAACAATGTCGCCCCCAGAAATAAGCCCGGCAAATCCCCCGGTGCTAAGTTTTCCCCCTCAAACACCTCATATCCTTCGCCTAGCCTCCGCCGTACTTCCGCCGCAATCTTCCCTCGGTCGTCCCCCGTAAAGATGCTAATCCCCACAATCGCCCTTTTCGTCCGTATCCTCGCGGTTGTCTTCTCGCTCGCTCTCTAGTAATTCGATATCTTTTTCTTCTTCCATCTCGCCTCCTTTTCTCTATTTTACACTATTTTTGGCACTGCGGACAATAATGTGTCCCCCGCCCACCCACTTTTATCTTCACAATCTCCCCGCCACACCTCTCGCATTTCTTCCCTTGCCGGTTAAACACCTTCGCAAACAGCTCTAGGTAATCTCCCTTCGTTCCATCTGCTTTTACATAATTCCGTATAGTCGACCCGCCCGCCTCCAAGCTCCGCTCCATCACCACTCTCGCCCCCTCCACTAGCCGCTCTACCTCCGCTTCCGACACCTCTCCCGCCTTGCGCGTCGGCGCAATCTCCGCAAAATACAGTGCCTCGTCCGCATAGATATTCCCCAGCCCACAAATCACCGTCTGATCCAAAATCACCGGCTTCACCGCGCTCCCCCGGTGCCTCTGTAGCTTTTCATACAATTCCTTCCCCGTCATCTCCCACGGCTCTTTCGCCAGCTTCCGGATAAACGCATCCTCTCCTACTTTCTCTGTCGGCACAATCTTAATAAACCCAAACTTCCTCTGGTCATTAAAAAACAGCGTCCCCTTCTCAAACTCAATCTCCACTCTCGTCTGCTTGTTCGGCAGCGCCGCGATAAAATTATCGTTCGGATGTCCGCCGGCAAACTCTTCCTCTCCCCGCCAAATCAACTGTCCGGTCATCCTTAGGTGTATTATCAGCGACTGCCCGTTCGACAACCGCACAATCAGCGCCTTCCCTCTCCGGTCAAACTCCTGGACTTCCGCCCCCACTATCTCAGAAAAATCCCCCATCAAACTTTTCGGCTCAAACGCCGTTACGCGCAAAATCTTCCCCGCTTTCGCCGGCGTCATACACTCCCTTAGCCCCCGCCGTATCGTCTCAACTTCCGGCAATTCCGGCATTATTCCTCTCCCGTCTTATTCTTCCCCCGAATCGCCGCCTCTGCTTCCGTCAACGTCTGGCTCATACTTCCTTTACTCTCCCCCACTACGCCACGAATCCCCTCTTTTTCCAAGGTCTTCTCTAAGCTCCAAGTCGTCTCGCCGATCAAGCTCAGCTTCCGCTTCCAAATCTCCGCCTCACCCGTCTTCAAGGTAATTTTTACGTCTACTAGCTTCCCTAGCTCTAACAAATCCTTCACTCTCTCGCCAAACTTCACCAACCGTGCGTTCGTATAACCATACAACTTCCCTCCCTCAACCGTCTGCACTACCCCCTCCGTAAAGTCTCGGTTTACTACCGCCGTCAAGTTTTCTGTCGTATCACCAAGAAACAGATTCATCACCCCTCCGCCAACTTCCACCATCGCGCTCCCCTCAAAAATCAAAATCGCTTCCGTCGACAGCCCGCTTCTCCCCTCCTCATACGCACTCCGCGACACATACAGCCGGCTCCTCAGCTCCTCTCCTCTCGTCTCCACCGCTTTCATAAACGCCACCTGCCGGTCTGCCTCGTCCGCATACTCTCCCGTCTCGATCGCCCTCAACTCTCTTACTAGCGTCAAATACGCGTTCGCATCACTCTTCATGATTTTTGCCAGCTCATAAAACTCCGACTCCTCATCAAACCCGTTCATCCCCCGCGAGACCTTAGAAAATCCATCCTTTAGCGCCGTCAGCTCTTCCAAAATCTCCGCCGTCCCCTCCTCGCGGAACTTATACGCCATCAAATTCTCTGCCTTTACTCGGTCTGCCAAATATTCCTTAAAAAATCCCGAGAAGCTTCGCGTATCATCCGGCAGCTCCACCGTCAACGTCTCCGTCGTCGTCCGCCCCAATATCAGCTTTGCCCCCACTAGCGTCCCCGCCAGCACTATCACCACGCCCAAGATAATCCCCGCTATCTTCCCGACCTTCTTCTTCTCCTTCGGCTTCTTTTCCGGCGCCTTGCTCGGCGCTTTCGCCTCCGGCTTCGTCTCTGTCTTTGTCTTTTTTACTACATTCTTCTGATTTTTCTTTACCATATATATAATATATCAGCTTTCCAGCAATTTTTGAACCAAACTTATCATCAAGTCCTTTTCTTCCCGCTTGCTCTCCGCAATCAACAACACCATCGCCGTCAACGCCCGGTCAGAGATTTTCGTCTCTCCCCCCTCCGCCAGTCTAAAGTCGTTGATCGTCAAAAAGTAGATAAAAAGTAACGCCCCGAGTTGCCGATTCCCCTCCTTAAACGGCATTGTATTACAGATATAATACAATAATCTCGCTGCTTTTTCCGCCACGCTCCGTCCGCCCGCTTCCGTCGCCAGTTCGCCCAAAAACGCCTCAAACTTCTCTTCACTCTTTAGTTCCCCAAACCCTTCCTTGTTCTCTTGTTGCTCACGCAAGTTTTCCGCCAAGTTCCGCACATCCCCAATCGTCAAGTTTCGCCGGGTTCCTCCGCTCCCCGTCCCCAGCGCCAAGATTTTCCCTTCGTCATACTCTCCAATCGTCTCCACCGTCTTCCCGTACCGCGCAATCACCTCAAGTATTCCCCTCGCTTCCCCCTCCTCTAGCTCTTGTCGCTCTATCAGTCGCCCTACCAGGTTCAGTGTCGCCTCTATTTTTTCCAGTTTCGCCTCTGGCAGCTCTCGTAGCCTTCGCTCGTTCACTGCCGCGCCGTCCACAATATAATTCTTCAACACTCTCGTCGCCCACACTCGGAACTTCGTCGCCTTCTTTGAGTTTACTCTGTACCCTACCGAGATAATCGCGTCTAGATTATAAAACTTTTTTAAGTAGGTCTTCCCGTCCGCGGCAGTATGTGCATTTTTTGCACATACTGCCTTTTCTTCTAACTCCCCATCTTTGAATATGTTTTTCAAGTGTCGCCCAATTACCGTCCGATCCACACTAAACAGCTGTGCCATCTCCGCCTGCGTCGCCCAAATCGTCTCCCGCTCCTTATCAATATCAAACACTACTTCCCCCTCCACGGTGTCATAGATCACCAAGCCCTTTTCCATCCCGTCTATACTTCTCCCCAGTTCTTCCCGGTCTTCACGTCCACCGCCAGCTTCACCCCCAGCTCCGGCGCCACCCCTTCCATCACTTCTCGCATTATCTGGCCCACCTCCTCCGCCTGTCCCGGCTCGCACTCCACCATAATCGAATCATGCACCTGCATAATCATCTCCGCCCCCTCCGGCAACTTCTCGTTCAGTCGTATCATCGCTAATTTCATCAAATCCGCTTCCGTCCCCTGGATTGGCATATTCTGCGCCGCTCGCTCCGCCCCCGTCCGGACTACGAAGTTTGCGCTCTTCACGTCCGGCGTCGGGCGTCGTCGCCCAAACCACGTCTCCACAAACCCCTCTGTCCTCGCCTGTTCTAGGTAACTCTTTAGTTTCGTCTCAATCGGCTTTCTCAGCTCAAAATATTGCCTCTCAAACTCCTGCGCTTCCGCCACCGTCATCCCCGTCGCATCCGCCAACCCCTTCGCGCTCATCCCATAGATAATCCCAAAGTTAACCACTTTTGCTTCGCGTCGCTGGTCTTTCGTTACTTCGCTCATCGGTATTCCGTAAACCTCCGCCGCCGTCTTCGTGTGGATGTCCACCCCCTCGTTAAAGTCTTTTACCAGTGCCTCGTCCCCGCTCATCGCCGCCGCCAGCCGCAGTTCAAACTGCGCATAGTCCGCAGAAATCATCACCTTCCCCGGCTCGGCCACAAATCCCCCGCGAATTTTCTTCCCCGCCTCCGTTCGCGTTGGGATGTTCTGTAAGTTCGGATTCACGCTCGATAGCCGTCCCGTCGCCGTTACGTCCTGAGTAAACGTAGTGTGCACTCGTCCCTCTCCGTCCATCAGCTGCGGTAGTGGTACGATATAGGTATTTAACAGTTTCGCCGCCTCGCGATACTCCATCAGCTTCGGGATAATCGGGTGTAGCCCTTTCAGCTTTTCTAGCTCTTTCGCTCCGGTAGAATACCCTCTTAGGGTCTTCTTGATTCCCTTAGTCGGCAGCCCCAACTTCTCAAACAACACTTCTCCTAGCTGTATCGGCGAGTTTAGGTTAAACTCCGTCCCGGCCAGCTCGTACACTTCCCTAGTCAGCCGCCCCACCTCCGCTTCATACTCCGCCTGTAACCTCCGGAAATACTCCCGGTCGATTTTCATACCATTCTGCTCTATCTTGTATAGTACCGGAATTAGCGGCATATCTAGTTGGTAAAACACTCGCTTCAGCTTCGGATATTTCTCAAACTCCGCTTGTTGCCGTACATATTCTGCCCGCATCTCCTCCGGGTCATCGCCAAACAAACTACCTTGCTCCTCAACATTCTTCCGCGCCAGCGGATTCAGCAGGAACTTTCCCTGCCCCAGGTCATAAAACTCCACCCCACCCAGGATTTTCTTCGCCACCTCCGCATCTCGATGCATCAACCCCTTAATATCAAAACTAAAAATCACACCTTCTGGCAATCCGTCTAAAAGCTCAGGCTTTTCAGACGGCGCATTATGCGATGAAGCGGGAGTAGCGGAACGAGACGTATTTGACATACGTCGAGTGAGCAACGCATCCGCTGAAGAAGCAGAATGCGTCGTATCAAAAGCCATAGAACCGGACAGGAATTTTCTTTTCAGACTCTTAAACTCTAATCTATCTAGTGCCTCAACAATTCTATCGCGGTCTAATGTTAGCTCTGGTATCTGCGAAAGTTCGACTGGCGCATCCGTCATAATCTTCGCTAATCTGTAGCTCATGTAGGCGCTCTCCTTCCCCGCCTCTAGCTTCTTCCGCGTCGCGCCCGTAATCTTCTCTATATTATTATATATGCCGTCCAAGCTGCCGTATTCGTTCAGTAGCTTCACCGCCCCTTTCTCGCCAATCCCCGGCACGCCCGGGATGTTGTCCGACGCGTCGCCCTTCAGGGCTTTGAGGTCCAAAAACTGCTCTTTGCGAATGCCATATTTCTCCTCTACGGCCTTAACGTCAATCTCCTCCAGCTCCGTAAACCCCTTGAGCAATCGATACATCTTCACATTCTCATCCACGACCTGCAACATATCCAGATCGCTTGAGATGATGTACATCTCATAGGGGCGGCGAGGCTCCGCCGTTATAGCCGCCCCGGTACTAACCTGAAAAGCCAAAGTCCCGATTATATCATCCGCTTCATACTCATCAATCTCGCAAAAATACCACCCCAGCGCCTCCACCAACTCTCTCAGCAGCGGTATCTGCGTAAAAAAGTCTTCCGGCGGCTTCACTCTCCCCGCCTTATATTCCGGATAAATCGCCTTGCGTTTTGCGATCGACGTTTTTGCCTTGTCCCAGGCCACGACCACCTTATCCGGTCTCAGCTTCCGCACCAGCTCCATCGCTATCGCCGCAAACCCATACACGCCGCCCGTCGGCGTCCCGTCGCTCGTACTGAGCGACCCCATCGCATAATACCCCCGATAAAACACCGACTTCCCGTCGATTACCACTAATCTCTTCATACCCCCATTATACACAATTTAGAACTCTATGTCTCTCAAAATCTCATCAATTTTCGTTTGCGTCTCACTAATCTCGCCGTCGTTCAAGATATAATAATCCGCCGCGGCGATCGGCCCGCCTTTTTCCAAGTTCTCAATCTCCGCAATATCTCTCTCCACAATCGCCTTATGATCAAACGGTCTCTCCGGTCTCTCGCTTACGCGCTTATAGCGTAGCTTCTTCGGCACCACTAGCGCTAGAAACGTCATCTCCCTCGGAAACTCTTTCTTGAGAATCTTATACTCCGTCCAAGAATACACCCCGTCCAGCACAATCCGCTTCTGTCCCGCCGCAATCAACCTCCGTGCTTCGTCTACCACTTGCCTCACTACCCAATCTTTCCCCTCTTTCTCCCTAATCTCCTCGCGGAACTGCTTCTCGTTCTCCGGCGTATCAACAATCCCCCGCCGTTCCATCTCTCTCAAAATCATCCCCCCAAAGTACACTTTTGGGTAGCCAAGCGACGTCAGATAATCCACCGCCACGCTCTTCCCGCTCCCGCTCATCCCCACCACGGCCAGGATTTTCACATCTTTACTAATCATAAAATGATTATAGCATAAATTTCTAAACTTCTAGAAGGTAGTAGATACGACGATGAAGGAGCAACGGAGCGAACCGTACTTAAAGTACGGAGAGCGAGTAGCGCACCTTCAGAGGAAGTAGATGCTGCCTTCTAGGAGTTTAGAACTCCGCCGGGGATTAGCCATTCCAAAAACGCCCAGAGCAACCCCCAGCATAGTAATCCAATAATCACCTGCACCAAGCGGTTCTTTGCTTTCGTCATTGTCGCCGGGTCACCGCTAGAGGACATATACTGTATCCCAGAAATCACAATCCCCAACACTCCTGCCGCCCCCACGCCGTAAGTCAAGATGTTGATTACTAGCGCCAAGATTGCATAAATCCCGTTTTCGTTTGCACCGCAATTTATCAAAGCTGTCTCAACTCCTCCGCATTTCGCCGCCATTATCGTCAATATATTATATATATTCATTATCTACCTCAGATATTCGTGTAATTTTTTCGTATCTTTGTGCTTGCGTAGCTTCGACAAAGCTTTCGCCTCAATCTGACGGATGCGTTCCCGCGTCACGGAAAACTCCGACCCTACTTCCTCTAGCGTATGCGGCCTCTCCCCGCCAATCCCAAAGCGCATCTTGATAATCTTCTGTTCTCGTTCGCTCAGCGTCGAAATAATCGCCGCTAGTTGTTCCTTCAGAATCTGCGTCGCCGCCGAATCTTCTGGAGAAATCCGCTCTTCGTCTTCCACAAAATCCCCCAGGACCGAATCTTCATCGTCTCCGTCTCGCCCTACGCTCGCGTCCAAGCTCGCGATGTCCTGTTTGATCCGCATCACGTATTCAATCTTCTCTTTTTCCATATCCAGCTCTTTTGCGATCTCTTCCGTAGTCGGCTCGCGGTTTAGCTCGGTCGTCAGCTTGCGTGTCGTCCGAAGGACCTTGTTGATGGTCTCCACCATGTGTACCGGAATCCGGATCGTCCGTGCCTGGTCCGCAATCGCCCGCGTAATCGCCTGGCGAATCCACCACGTCGCATAGGTAGAAAACTTAAATCCCTTGTCCGGGTCAAACTTCTCCACTGCGCGCAACAACCCAGTATTTCCCTCTTGTATCAAGTCCAAAAAGTCCAAGCCCCGCCCGCTATATCGCTTTGCAATCGACACTACCAGCCGCATATTCGCTTCCACCATCTTATCTTTCGCCTTTTTGTCCCCCTCTACAATTTTCAGCGCCAATTCCTGTTCTTCATCTTGCGATAGTAGCGGGATTTTCCCAATCTCACGCAAATACAGCCGCACCGAGTCGTCCGCAAACGCATCAACATTATCGACCGTTATTTCCAGGTCTTCATCAGAAAGTTCTTCCTCGTCCGCAAGGTCGAGCGCGTCTGGCTCAAGCGGCTCGAGGAGTAAGTCATCTTTTTCTTGATCCATTGCAAAAATTATAAGCTACTTTTTTGTTTTTTGCAACTCTGTAATCCGCCGCAAAATCTCCTTTTCTCGTTCCGGATCCAAATCTTCGTCCTCTAGCTCCGCCGTTAGTTTCTCAATCTCCGTCTTTCTCACTTCCGTCTTTAGCCGCGCATACAGCCCCTTTACTTCCGCCTCCAACGCCGCTCGTCCCCAGCCCTTATAGGTCTGCTCAAACACCAGCTCTAGTTCCCCCAGCTTCGTCTCGTCCTCCGGAATCTCCAGCTCGCTCGGTATCTCCACCCCGCCGTACACCCCAATCGCCAGCAAATTACTCTCTAGCCTCCCCAACGTATCTGTCTTAGCTTCTGTCTTGGCTTTTTTTAGCCGCCGCTTCGGCTTCTCTTCCAGTTTTCTCGTCAAGTCCTCTTGCTTCCCTCTTAAGTCCTCTCGCGACACTCCTAGCCTCCGCGCTACTACTTCCTCATAGTGCGCCCGCTCCACCTTATCTTTCACCGACTTTAGCAGCTTCAGCGCCACGTCCGAGTACTCCTTTTTCCCAAACGCACTCCCCATATCGACCTTCTCTTCATATTTATCTAGCAGCCAATCCACCGCCGGCTTCGCCGTCCCCACCGCCGCTTGCCACAGTTGCGGGTCTTTCTGTATCAGCTCGTCCGGGTCTTTCGCTCCGTGGTAGTCCGAGATTACCGTCAAGTTAATCCCCAGCTCTCCCGCCATCCCAATCGCCCGCTCCGTTGCGTTTACCCCCGCCTCGTCTCCGTCGTACGCTAGCCGGATGTCGTTCGTCAGTCTAGACAGGATTTTCAGGTGTTGCTCCGTCATCGCCGTTCCGCTCGTTGCCACCGCCTCTTTTACCCCTGCCTGATGGCTAGAAATCACGTCCATATTCCCCTCCACTATCACCACAAACCCGTTTTTTCGTATCGCCTCCTTCGCCTGCGCCAGCCCAAAGATAAATCGGCTCTTATTGAACAAAATCGTATCACTCGTGTTCAAATATTTTGGTTCACTCTTGTCCAGCACCCGCGCCGTATAACCTATCACATTCTCTCCCTCGATAAACGGCACCATCATCCGCCCTCTAAACATATCGCCGCCAAATCGGTTAAGCAGCCCCGCATCACCCATCTCCGCCTCCGAGAATCCCCGGCTTTTTAGGAACGTCTTCAGGCTCTTCCCGTCCGCCGGTGCATACCCAATCCGGAATTCTTTCACCGTCCCTCGGTTTAAGTTCCGCTTATAAAACACATATTCTGCCACTCTTCGGCTCTTCGACAGACAAAACTGATAGTACTTCGTCGCCAGCTCCAGCGCTTCTCGGGCCCGTGCCTTGCGCCGCGCCACGTCTTTGTTCCCTCTTGTTTTGTATTTCTCCAGGTCTACCCCCGCCTGCGCCGCCAGCTTCTCCATCGCCTCCATAAAGGTTATCCCCTCTACTTCCATGACAAAAGAAATCACGTCTCCTCCCTTGTTCGCCGAAAAATCGTGCCAAATCCCTTTCTCTGGGCTCACCATAAAGCTCGGTGTTTTGTCGATCCCCCAAGGCGACCTTCCCTTTAGTGTCCGTCCGGCTCGTTTCAGCTCCACATACTGCGAGATCACGTCCTCAATCGCCAGCCGACTCTTTATCTCCTCCTTCGCATCTTGCATATTATTATTATAGCAGAAGTATGTTATACTTAAACCATGAACGACATGGCCTATCTCCAACAAATCTCCGCCGGGACCAATCCTTCCCCCGCCTCTAGTTCTCTCTTTTCCGGTCGGGCTTTCCGCCTGCTGGGCATCTTCGCCGCTGCCGCCCTCGTGATTATTCTTGCGCTCGCCCTGCTTTCCGCCGCCACGCCCAAGGAGTCTTCCCTCGATGTCGAGCTTTCTCGCATCAACCTCCGCGCCTCTTCCCTCAACGAGCTCATTTCTTCCTATAATTCCTCCGTTAAATCTTCCTCTCTTCGCGCTTCTGGCGCTTCGCTCTCCGTCCTGCTGACAGAGCTCGCCAGCAGTTCCTCTTCCTCTCTTGAGACTCTTTATGGCATCAGCGCGAGCGACCTCTCCCTCTCCTCAGACGACGCCGCCCTGCTTGACAAATCCTCCTCCGCCCTCGAGTCCGCCCGCCTAAACGGTATCCTCGATCGCGCCTACGCTTCCGAGCTGTCTTACCAGATCTCCCATCTCTTAATTCTTGAAGAGCTCGCCCTCTCTAAGTCTTCCAACTCCGCCGTCTCAGACTATCTCTCTTCCTCTTACTCCTCTCTTACCACTCTCCAGTCTTCCTTCTCCAACTTCTCCGAGACCAAATAATGTGCTACAATTAGTGCATGAGTAAAAAACTAGATTTAGACAACATCAAGAAAAAAGAACCCGCCTGGCTCAAAGAGTTCAAGGAGTTCATTAACCGCGGCTCCGTTATGGACCTCGCTGTCGGTATCATCATCGGTGGTGCTTTTACCAGCATCGTCAATTCCCTGGTCAACGACGTCGTTATGCCCGTCGTCAGTATGATTATCGGTGGCTTTGACTTTACCGGTCTCAAGCTCGTCATCCCCGCCTACGTCGAGGGTATCGAGCCCGCCACTATCAACTACGGCAACTTCCTCCAGGCCACGGTCAACTTCTTGATTATCGCCCTGGTTATCTTCTTCATGGTCCGTACGTTAAATAATATGAAGAAAAAGTCCGCTCCCGCCCCTGTTGAGGACAAGGCCGCGGCCAAGGCCGAAGATTCTCAAACCGAGGTCCTGAAAGAAATCCGCGACCTCCTGAAAAAAGACGCCAAGAAGAAGTAGCTCCCTATCTTCTTTACATTTTTGCGAAAATATGCTATAATAGTAGCATATTTTTGTACCTTAATTCTTTGGAGGTGTTTTTATGTATCAGACCCTTTCCGCTATCGACAGCGCTGACCCCAAGGTCGCCCGTGCCCTCTCCTTAATGGACGAGAACGGTCGTTCCGCCGGCACCTACTATCCCGACCATTACTCCACCGCTATCTTCGATGGCCAGCTCTACGACTACTTTGGTCGACCCATCCCGGTTTCCAAAAACATCAAGCGCGTTCTTCGCCCCTTTGGCCAAGAAGGCGGTCGTGGCGAGACCATCGGCAAGTTCGATCGTTTCCTGGTAGAGCTCATCTCCGGTCGTCACGCCATCTTGACGCTCCAACGCACAGACAAGCAGTCCATCTTCGGCACCCAACATTCCCTGCGCGAGATTCTGGACTACGCTCGTGAGATGTCCTTCTCCCTGATCTACGACCGCGAGGCGGACTATTCCTACAAATCCGTCTCAAAAGACGCGCTCCAGTCGACTTGCTTCGACGCGCTGCCGCGTGACGAGACTTTTCCCGGGCTCTATCTGGCTACCGAACCTCGGCTCTACAACAAGATTTACCACAACGCCTTTTGCTTCATCGCCGAAGGCGAAGCCGACTTTACCCATCACGGCCCGTGGCTGCCCAACGTCATCGCCAGCTCTCGCGAGACCATCTTGTCCGCGCCGACGTATTTCCGCGCCCACACCAGTTCGTCTCATCTCTACGGTGAAGCTCCCGTTTTCTCCTACGATGGTCAAAAAGTTTCCGCCTTCATCCGCGACAACGGTGGTTACACTCGCGTCAGCACCGATGCCAAAGTCCTCGCCGCCAGCCACTACGCCGGCTATCCCTGCCTCTTCTGGTATCTTGACCCCCTCGACCCCTAAATCTCAGGTCTACCATCTAACCCCTCCCCCGCACCTTAAAGCCCCCTTCCGGGGGCTTTTTATTTCATTTCTTTCGTCAAATTATAGCTCAGTCGCACCAAATCCTCGATCTCGCTCTCGCCCAACTGCTTCCCCGCCATTACGATTTCGATTCCGCCCCGCCCAAAGTACCGGCTCTCCATCACGCTCTCATACTTCCCTCTCAGCAGCTTCCCCAGCCTCTCATCCGTCCTCACCTCAATCGTGTTCTTATTTACAACAAGAAAAACCTTCTCCCCCTCCCCAACAGTATATAACATCCGTTCTTTTTCCGGCTGGCGAGGCATCGCCGTTATAGCCCCGGAAAAAGAACCATACTTACCTATACCGGTTATTTTAGAAACGTCAAATACCATTTTAACTCCTCAATCGACCCCTGTATATCACTCAACGCTCGATGCGCTTCCGGCTTTACAAACTTTTTTCGCTTCGCTCCCTCAAAATACACTTTCCAAGCCGACACGTCGAGCATCCGGTAATGCAGTCTCTGGCTCAGCTCCGGCATCTCTCGGTCGATAAACTTCCGGTCTTGATGGATCGAGTTCCCCGCTAGGATCACCTCTTCTCCAAAGTGTTTGTCTAGGAACTCCAGCAGTTCTTTCTCCACCTCCGCTTCCGGCTTCCCCTGCTCGTTCTGGGCCATCAGCGCCTCTTTCGACGCCCTGTTTTTCTCCCAAAACTCCCCTACCATCCGTTTTTCCATCAGCTCTGGCTCCTGTCGCACCACGGCGGTCAGCTCCGCCATCGGCTCCAAGTCCCACCCCGTCGCAATCGCCGCCACTTCCAGAATACGGTCTTTCTCCGGCTCCAGCCCGGTCATCTCTAGGTCAATCCACAGTAGCTTCGCTTTTTTCATCACATCTCCTCCGGGATTTCGATGCCAAGCAGCCCCAGCCCGTGCTCCATAATTTGGTAAAACACTCTAACCATCATTCCTCGCTCCGCTTCACGCGGGTCTCCCGCAACTTGGCAGTTTTCGTAGAACCGGCTAAACTCTTGCGCCAGCTCAAACAGATACGTACACACCACGTGCGGCGCCATCTCTCTCACCGCCTCCGTCAACACCCGCGGGTACAAAACAAACTTCTTGAGCAAATTTATTTCAAACTTATTCAATTTTATTTCATCTTTATCTATTTTTTTAACATTTTTCAAAATCTTTTTCGCTCTCACCGCTGAGTATTGCAGATACGGCCCCGAGTTCCCCGCCAAACTCACCGACTCTTTCGCATCAAACTCAATATTCCCCCCGATTTTATACTTTAAAAAGCTATATTTGATTGCGTCGAGGGGAGCCTGCTCCAAGACATCTACCGCCTTGACAAAGTTCCCTTTCCGGCTACTCATCTTCTCATTCCCAGGAAGCCGCACATTCCCGTGGGTGATGTGCCGTGTCTTTGTTACCAGCTCCGGTGCATACTGTTCCACGCTCTTCAGGACCACTTTCATATAATCGATAATGTCGTTTCCTGTAATCACCACCGACTCATCAAAGTGGTAGTCCTCGTCTTTCTGGAAAATCAGCCCCACATCCTTCGCTTCATACGTCGGCAGCCCCTCTTTATTGATAAACACTCGCGTGTGTAGTCCATATTCCTCCCCCGGGAACACCACCGCTCCGTCGCTCTCTTGGTACACTTCCGGCACGTGCGCTCGGACCGTCTCCAGCCCTCGCCGCGCCACCGTACTCTCCGGGTAATACTTCTCAAACTTCACTCCGATTCGCGCATAGAACTCGTCAAAATAGCGATAGCTCAGCTCTCGCCCACGCCAATACGCCTCAGCCAGCTCTCCCTCGTGCTCGTCTCGCTCTACCAGCTCGTAGATTTGCTTATTCAGCTTCACAATCTCCGCCCTCGCCCCCTCATCTTCCTCATACAGCCTCGTCCCCTCCACATACGCCGCCGCTATGTCCTCAATCGTAAACTCTCTATCAAAATCCAAAGCATAGAGTGTTTTAGCAACGTGCAACCCCACGTCCCCGCCAAAATTCACTCTATGCACTTCCCCTCCGGCAAACTCAATCAGCCGGCTAATCGCCTCCCCCACGATGGACGTATAGAGATGCCCAATATGGAGTACCTTAAACGGGTTCGGGTCAGAAAACTCCGTCACCACCGTCTTCCCGCTATATTCATCACATGATATATTTTTCTGGAAATCCCCCGCCATTTCCGTCAAAACCCCGTAAAAATATGCGTCCGGTAGCATAAAGTTCAAGAATCCCGGCCCCGCCGCTTCTACCTTCGTTCCGGCCAGCTCTCCGTCGCATGCTTTCAAAAACTCTTCCTTCAATGTTTCCGCCACGGAGCGCGGGTTCTGCTTCTTCCCCGTCCTTTTGCTCAACACCCCCGCCAGCTTCATCGCCACGTTCGTCGCCACGTCCGCCCGGAACTCCCCCGTGTTCTCCAGCTCCGGTGGTGTCGAGACTTCCACCTCAATTTCCGCCTCAAAAATTCGCTTAATTATCTCTGTTAGTATCTCTCTAATCTTTTCCATTACCCCCATTATACCATACGTCCTTCAAAAAAGCTCCCCCGAGGAGGAGCTCTAGAAGCCGCTCCTGGTTCGGCGATTGCTCGCTAATTTATTTGTACGGATAAACTCCCCAGGAGGCTTACGCCGATTTCATTTTACCATATTGCTGGCACTTTTTAAATATTCAAAAACCTCTTAATTTGTATAATAGCTGTAGTTTTCCTATGGAAAACTTCAAACTCCCCACAAACCCCCGTTTCGGGAACTCATCTATCATCTTCGTCCTCGTCCCTAAGATCTCCAAAAAATGCAGGTTATGTAGCTGATACGCCTGTCCGCCCGCCCCGGCCACCACGTCCGCCGCCTGGAGGAGCAGGTTCGTTCGTGAGTCCGCCTGGTTGACCCTTATCGTCTTCTGGGTCAAATTTGGGAACTCCGTCACCGCCGAAAGCTCGATATATTCCGTCAGCGAGTTCATCGATTTTACCGCCGTCGACCTCTGGTCAAAAATAATCTCAAAATCGTCCTCGTATCGCTTAAACACTCTCGCCATCAAAAGTTTAGAAAAATAATTATAGACCAAGTTCTTCTCTTTCCCAGCCGTCAGCAGTGACACCTTTGGCTTATACGCCACAAAATAAAACACATCTATTCCCTTTTCCCGGGAGATTTCATCCAAGATTCTCTGCCTCTGCGGGAACTTCATTCGAGAAAACTTTAGCTCGCCCCGTTTTATCTTAGCGGGTAGCTTCTCCCCCTTCGCATTTAAGACTTGCTCCTTGCGGATGATGCGCTTTAGCCGCGCCTCGGCTTTCTCGTCTCGCGTCACTACCGCCGCCAAAACAAAATACTCTCCGGCCGTCCCCATATTTCCCGATTCATCCACATACACGCGTACCATACTCTCTAGTGTACCATATTTCGCCCAAAATCCGCTCTCAGACTTAGGTTTTATCAAACTTCGTAAGGTCAAACAGCGGCCGCTTTTCTGCGTCGATGATTCCCTGTGCTTTCTTTACCAGCTTTTCGATTCCCTGCTCCGTCTCCGCCGAGCCCACGTGCACGGTCTTCACTACTTCCCCTCTCTCCTTATAACACACCTGCACGCCCGTCTTCCCCGACCCCGTCTTAAACTTTCTAATAAATGCCATGCTTTTATTTTAGCACATTCCCCTTTCGTTTTCTGGTTTTCCCCTCTCTTCTGGAGCCGTTCCGCTTTGCGGGACGTGGGCGCGCGCGGCGCGCGCGCCCCGGGGTATATCCACTTTTTTTAGAGATAGAAAAACTAGAACTTCCGACCGCAAGCAACCATCGGTTTTACACAGCCAAAATAAGTCAACTATAGAGCACATTAGCACCCCCTTGACTTAGCATCCCGCTTATACTACAATAAAACCATCCAAAAGGTCACTGCGAATCGAACCTTATAAAACTTTTGGGTGAGTGTACGCACATTTTGAAAAGATAAACCATAAAAGGATTGTTTTTGCAAGCGAAATAAAGTGGTTCTGCTTTTTGTGCAAAGAAAATGGACGTGAAAAGGGAATTATGGTAGAATAGTTTTATGAAATTCACATCTTCTTACGAACCGCAAAACTTTGAATCTGACATCTACGCCGCTTGGGAATCCGAAGGCCTTTTTAACCCCAGCGAGGTTAATAATCAGTCTGCCGGAGCGAAAACTCCTAACGGCAGACCATACTATTCCATTGTTATGCCTCCCCCCAACGCCAACGGCAATCTCCACATCGGCCACGGCCTCACTATCGCGCTTGAAGACACATTGACGCGTTTTTATCGCCTGCAAGGGAAGAGTGCCTGGTATATTCCGGGGGCAGACCACGCCGGTTTTGAGACTTGGGTGGTGTACGAGCGGGCGCTTGAGGCCCAGGGCCACTCGCGTTTTGAATACTCTCGTGACGAGCTCTACGCTCAGGTCTGGGACTTCGTTCAGGAGCAGCGAGGTAATATGGAGCTCCAGGTCCGCGCGCTCGGGGCTAGCTGCGCTTGGGACGACCTAACCTTTACATTAGACGAGAATGTCGTCTCTCGGGTTTACAAGACTTTTGAGAAGATGTGGAACGACGGCTTTATTTACAGAGGGGAAAAGCTAGTCAACTACTGCCCCAAGCACCAGACCGCCTTCGCCGACATCGAAGTCGAGCACAAAGACGAGCCCGGCTTCCTCTGGGACATCGCCTACGAAGTAGTGGAAAACAGTGCGATTTCAGGCGGCGGGGAGGAGTGTACTTCTCCGAGACCGTCCGCAGGCCAACGGGCCGAGGAAGAGGAGGCTCTCGCCCGTAACGACGGGCCGAGAGAACTCCGTGTCTCGGAAAGTACCTCCGACCGCAAGCCCCGAAATCGCACCATAATCATCAGCACCACCCGCCCCGAAACCCTCTTCGGCGACCAAGCCGTTGCGGTCAACCCCTTCGACGCCCG
This sequence comes from Candidatus Saccharimonadota bacterium, assembly GCA_017460225.1. Classification (GTDB taxonomy): domain Bacteria; phylum Patescibacteriota; class Saccharimonadia; order Saccharimonadales; family Saccharimonadaceae; genus Nanosyncoccus. The sequence goes on along the minus strand of JAFUBM010000014.1, from coordinate 6,390 downwards.
CTACAAAGATCTGATTGGCAAATTCGTCAAGCTCCCTCTGACTAACCGCACGATTCCCATCATTGCCGACGAGCACGCCGATCCGGAGTATGGCACCGGTGCGGTCAAGATTACCCCCGCGCACGATTTCGACGATTTTGAGGTTGGCAAACGCCACAATCTAGAGAATCTTCAGGTCATTGGTGACGACGGGCGGATGTTGCCCGCCGCCGGTAAGCGTTACGCTGGTCTCTCCACCGAAGAATGCCGCGCCCTTGTGATCAAAGATTTACGAGACCAAGGCCTGCTCCTCGGCTCTCACGAAATCTCCCACGCCGTCGCCCATTGTTACAAATGCGGCACGGTGATTGAGCCTACTCTGAAAGAGCAGTGGTTCATCGATACCGAGAAACTCGCCAAGCTCGCCATCCAGCATCTAGACCACAACGAGATTAAATTTTATCCAAAAAGCAAGCAAAAGGTGTTGACCAACTACCTCGCCGGGCTTAAAGATTGGAACATCTCTCGCCAGATTCCTTGGGGGATTCCCATCCCGATGTTTAAGAAAGTCCGCACCGAGTCCGCCGGGACAGGGAAGGATAACTTCTCCGATGCCGCCGACTGGATTTTTGACACGCGCGTCAATCTAAAAGAAATTGAGGTTGGCGGGGTCAAATACGTTCGAGATGAAGACACCTTTGACACCTGGTTCTCCTCCGCCCACTGGCCAATCGTCTGCACAGACTGGACCGAAGCCCACGGTTCGCCCTATTATCCGCTCAATGTTATGGAGACCGGTGCTGACATTCTCTTTGCCTGGATTGCCCGGATGATTATGATTGGGGTTTACGTTACCGGCGAGGTGCCGTTTAAGGAAGTTTATCTCCACGGTCTCGTGCTCGACGCCCACGGCAAGAAAATGAGCAAGTCCAAGGGTAACGTTATCAATCCGATGGATCTTGTCGCCAAGTACGGCTCCGATGCTTTCCGGCTAGGGATTCTCCGCGGCCGCTCCGCCGGTATGTCCCAGGCTTTCTCGGAGGAATCCGTCATCGCCGGCCGCAACCTCTGCAACAAACTCTGGAACATCTCCCGCTTCATCGATGGTCTAGTAAATGAGTCGACAGAGTCTTTTGAAGCGACTAAAGAAAATTCACGGATTTCCCGAGGAGAACACGGGAGAGCGCAAAACGTGGCCGGTGCTACCCGAACGGCTTTGCGCTCGAACCGACTGGTCGACGAGGGAAATCAGACTGAATTTTCCCTAGCGAAAAAGACCTCTGGCGACTCATTGCATTACGATACCCTCAGCATGTCCGAAGATTGGATCTGCCGCGAGCTCAACAGCCTCGCCAAATCCGTCGCCAAAGACCTCAAATCCTACCGCTTCGCCGAAGCCGTCGAAGAGCTTTATAGCACCATCTGGGACAAATACGCCGACTGGTTCCTCGAGAGTGAAAAAATCTTCAAAAACCTCCCGCTTCTGAAGCGCACGCTAGAAAATCTTTTGATTATCGCCCATCCCTTCATGCCTTTCGTCACCGAGACCATCTGGCAGGCGCTCTCCTGGACAGACGGCTTCCTGATTAACCAGTCCTGGCCAACCCCGCTCAACTTCGACCCGATTTCCGCCGAGAACTTCACTCGTCTCCAAGAGACCGTCCTTGAGGCACGCCGGGTGCTCGCCGGTCTCAAAGATGCCGTCAAAGGTGTCGACATCGGTCTGCTCTATGGTGATGATGGGCTGATAGAGGAGAATGCCGAGCTGCTTCGCGCTTTGACCCACACCGACAAAATCGGCCCAACCAAGGGTTCGCCTCGCGGGATTCGGCTTGCGCTCTCCGGCCGCGAAGTTTATCTCGACGTCTCCGACGACATCCTCAAAGTCTACAAAGACGCCCTGACCGAGCGGATTCTCTCCGTCGGTCGCGAGCTCGACGCTCTTGAGAAGCGCCTCGAAAATCCCAACTACGTCGCCAAGGCTCCCGCCCATCTCGTCGAAGAAACCCGCCAGGGAATCGCCGACAAAACCGCCCTCATCTCCCGCTTGAAACAAGAGCTCACGGTTATCGAGTAGCCTCCCCCGTAAATTGACTCCGTTGCCTTCCTGTGCTAAAATAGCTAGCGATTGGGCTGTCGCCAAGTGGTAAGACAACGGGTTTTGGTCCCGTCCTTCGCAGGTTCGATCCCTGCCAGCCCAGCCAAGCCTATCCTCCAAAGTCCCTCGGGACCTCTTTTTTATCTCTCACCTTCCCCAAAAACATAGGTAATTTCCTACGTTTTACCTATGTATTTCCTATGTTCCGCCTTCTGTGCTATAATCACCTCTAATGATTCACGTAACAAAACTTACCCCCGGCGGCCAAGCCCTCGGCACGCTCGACGACCCCGCCTCTCCCGACCACGGCAAAAAGGTCTTTCTCTGGAACGCCCTGCCTGGGGAGACCGTCACCGCTTTCGACCTCACCAAACGCAAATCCTCTTATCTCGAGGGCATCGCCACAGAAATCGAACATCCCTCGCCCCATCGCGTCACGCCGCGTGACTCGCTCTATCTCTCCACCTCTCCCTGGCAAATTTTCGACTGGGACTACGAACTCGCTCAGAAGTGCGCGCTCGTCGCCGAATCTCTCCGCCAAGCCCACATCCCCCTCGACGGTCTAGACATCTCCCCCGTCCAGACCGACGGCAAAGAATGGCATTATCGTAACAAAATGGAATATGCGCTCTACTGGGACAATTCAGACAATTGCATTTATTTGGCTTTCAGAGCCCGTGGGACGCACAAAAAACAAAAAGTGCTTACGTCTAGCCTCGAACGTCCAGAATTGCTACAGGCAGCCTTAGAATGCGTCAGAGACCTAAATAATCGCCATGAAGAAGCCCGCAAATACCAGTCCTTGCTTCTGCGCTGCAATCAACACGGCGAAGTCTCTGGCGGTCTCTTAGAAAACCACCGCCCTCACCCAGTCTTCCCCAATCTTCGCGATACGCTCCTCGGCCACGAATACTCTTATTCTCCCAACGGCTTCTTCCAGATCAACCTCCCGGTCTACGAGCTCGCTCTGCAAGAGATTAGAAAACACATCACCACCAGCGACGTCCTCGACCTCTATTCCGGTGTCGGCACCATCGGCCTCTCCGTCGCCCGCGACAAAAAATTAGTATTGGTAGAATCTGATAAATCAGCATTTAAAGAACTAGTAAAAAATTGCGAGGAAGTTTGCGGGGAGGAGTGTTTCTTCTCGGGACCGTCCGCAGGCCAACGGGCCGAGGAAGAGGAGGCTCTCGCCCGTAACGACGGGCCGAGAGAACTCCGTGTCCCGAAAGGAACCTCCGACCGCAAGCAAACCCTCGCCATCTTGGCCAAGTCCGAAGACGTCACAGATTTCATCCAGCCCGGCCAGACCGTCATCCTCGACCCTCCCCGCGCCGGCTGCGACGCTAAGTTAATCGAACGTCTCAACGCCGTCCAGCCCGAAACCATCATCTATCTCTCCTGCAACCCCTCTACTCAGGCCCGCGACGTCGCTCTCCTGCTCCAGCACTACCGTATCGCCAAAATCGTCCCCTTCAACTTCTTCCCCAAGACGCCCCATATAGAAAACCTCATCATTCTCTCCCGTCTCCCCTAATCTATGCTATAATACTCCCAAGAACAAATAGGAGGAGGATTATGCCCGCATCGCCCAACGCATCGCCCCGCACACCCGCTCACGCCCAAACCCAAAAAAACCAAACCCAAGAAGAGCGTGAGCAAAAACGTCTGGAAAAACAAGCCTATCTTGCCCGCAAGAAAAAACTCTACTCTCTAGAAGAGACCAACTACACCCGTATCGTCTTTATGCGTGCCACGGGCAATTTCTGGATTATCGGTGGCCACTCCGCCATCATCCTGGCCAACAAAATCGGCCCGGAGGTCAAGCTCCGCGTCGGGGTCAAGCGCGACACGGATTTTGACTATAAGTTCCGTGACGGTATCATCTCCTTTTCCAATCTCGACTTCTATATCGACGCGGTCAAAAAGTCCGCCTATATTAAGGGCGCTCCCCGCCAAACCGCCGACTCTGTCTATTTTTATCTCAAGGACAAAGTCTCCGAGACAGAGTACAAGCTCCTGCTAAACTCTCGTGAGCTCAAACAACAAAAGTTTGAGAAGATGATTATCCAGAGTTTCCCCATGCCCCAGGTCCACCAAAAGGTCGAGGAGGTCTTCCGGACCGCTTTCCGCCTCTATAAAAAATACAAAGACCCAGACGGCCGTACCATCCTTACCGAGAAGTTTACCGACCAAATGCGCATCGCTCACAAAATGGTCCTGATGATTGCTCGCGGCGAGCTCGACAAGCCCGCCGGTCTCACCAAAATCTCCGAGATTTTGAAGCGCGGTATGTGCGATGTTATGCAGATCGAGACCCTAGAGATTTGGAGCATCGGCGACTCCACCGCCATCGCCGCCCAGCTCATCTCCGCCCTCTCCGCCATCGAGACCGAGCAAAAGCTCTTTCCCACCATCGCCCAGTCCCACAAAAACAGCTAGATATTATACTCCATCCCCGCCGCCTCAAAAATCCTTTGTTGCGTCCGCTGAGAGTTCAGGTGTTTCATCATCCCCATATAAGAGATAATCACCTCTTCGTCTTTTAGCTCGTTTGTGTATGCTTTTAGGGCTTTCACATAATTCCGGATAATCCTCTTCCCCGGCACGATTCTCCCCGGATACACCACCGCCCCGAGAAACGCCGTGCCTCTCTCTACTGGCTGGATGTGGATTTTCTTTGGGTGCAGCGTCAGCCCGATACTCGTCAAAAACGCCTCAATCAGCGCCACGTCTTTCTTCGCCTTTTCCAGCTCCTCCTCTTTTACTATCATATAGAAATCGTCCACATACCTCCCGTAGTGTTTATACCCCAGGTCGTAGACAATAAACCTATCCAAAAGATCCAAGTAAATGTTCGAGAGCAGTTGCGAGGACAGATTCCCGATCACGATTCCTCTCCCCGGTGGCTGACAAAACAAGCTCTTGCTCTTTGGCAGCTTATCCCACTCGCCCAAATGTCCCCGCCTATGTACTCCGTTTACCGGCTCATCAAAAATCACTTCTTTCCAAGCGTATTTATAGATTTCATAAATCGGCCCCTTGTTTGGGAATTGCCGGTCCAGCCCCCACATTATGCGCTCGTACAGCCCCTGCCGTGGCAGGGACATAAAATACCCCTCTACATCCAGCTTGATCGACCATGCCTTTTTCGTATATCCTTCGGAAACAGACTTGATGTGGTGCGCCAATCTCTGGATGCCAAACAGCGTCCCCTTGCCCACTCGGCAAGAGTAACAATCATAGATTAGTCTCCGGTCCCACCAGTCCGCCACTCCATTATAGAGAAAATGATGGATTACTCTATCTCTAAACGGTGCGGCAAAAATTTCTCTCATCACCGGGTCGTGGACGATAAACGCTATTCCGTGTCCCGGATGATAAATCCGGTTCATTACGTCGTCTTTTAGCTGTATCAGGTTTTCTACCAGCCTTGTCTCAAACACCTGTTCGTCATAAGTCGAGCGCTTTGCTTTCCGAGCCAAGAAAAATGCTCTCGTTAGCTCAGCCATCAGCCAGCTATCTAGGTCTGCCTCGTCGCCAAACGTCTTGACCCACTCTTCACCAAAGTATTCTGGTTCTCTCTGCATTTTCTTTTTCCAAACTATTCTTTTTTACTAGCTTTTCTGGTGCCCCCGGAGGTAATGCTCAAACGAGATTAACCTCCGGGGAACGATTATGCCCTGACGAGAATTCGGGGGAAGGGGGAACTACGACGCTACAACTGCGCGACGCAGCGAACAGTTAAGCCGTTTACCTTATTGTTGTTATTCTGAGGGTTGACGTTAGTGCCATTGAAGTTCAAGTTCCGTGCGTTAGGCTGAGAGTTGGCAGTACGTGACCAGAAGTTCCCGTTGGACCCACGATTGTTAAGGTTAGCGTTAGCCCAATTGTAGTTTCCGGTAAAGGGGATAGAGAGAGGACAACGACCTCGAGAAGCGGCTTAGTGTCAAAGGAACCTTTCGTCTCCAGTGATATTGACCTTAGCTTGTGTAGAGATTTTTTTAGATGCTGAGGGCGCTTCTGAATTCCCGCCAGAGGGCATCGCTGCCTCTAAGCGGATTCCGGAAGCTCCTTGTTTAGGAGCTCATTCATACTCTTAGCAGCGTCGGCACCTCACGTCTCCATTGTACCACACCGTCCCGCAAGTCTCATCGGTTTTACTCTTTTTCCGAGCGGGGTGGACTGGCCTTAGCTTCTCTGTCCCAGACACCCCCAAACCTCCCTCATCGCTGGGGGAGGTTTTCCGGGAATTCGGGGGAAGGGGGAACTACGACGCTACAACTGCGCGACGCAGCGAACAGTAAAGCCGT
>JAFUBM010000013.1 GCA_017460225.1 Candidatus Saccharimonadota bacterium | reverse complement strand
GCATGATCGTTAGGAATCTTGAGGAGATCTGTCCCTAGTACGAGAGGACCAGGATGGACGAATCTCTAGTGTATCGGTTGTGGCCACCTGCTGCATTGCCGAGTAGCTATGTTCGGAAGAGATAAGCGCTGAAAGCATATTAAGCGCGAAGCCCACTCCAAGATAAGGATTCCCTATGAGACCCCAGAGAGAAGATCTGGTTGATAGGCGCAAGATGGAAGCACGGTAACGTGTGGAGTCGAAGCGTACTAATCGGTCCATCGCCTTTTTCTGCATTGCACTTAGTCTAGCAATCGGTGCTCGACACCGAAGTCAATTACAATGTCTTGCACATCAAGCCTAGCGCTCCCCGGAACGTTAAGCTTGGTGTCCATACCGCCAGGGAAATACCTGTTCTCATCCCGAACACAGAAGTCAAGCCTGGTAGGGGCGATTATACTGCTCTGCGGGAAACTAGCAAGACGCCAATTTATGATTAAGCCACCCTCACGGGTGGCTTTTTCTATCTCGCGTTATTCTCAAACGCCCGGGCATAATCTCCAAGTTCGCGGTAGCGTTGCGCCCGTTCTCGCTCCTGTCCTCGTTGGTATTCCTCCTCAAGCTTCTTGTACATCTTCTCGCCTGCCTTCGCCCCCGCTACCGCCAGCACTCCCGCGCCGATGATCGGATGCGCCGGCGCCGTAATTGCACCAATCATCGCCGCGCCAAAAGCTGCCCCCACCCCTCGCGCCAAATCTTGGTCGGAGAGGTTGCGCAACCTCTCACGTTGCCCCCGCAGCGCCTCGGCCATGCGGTTTGGCTTCGGTTCACTTTCTTTCCTCTCAGTTTTTGCCACAATCCGCCCCACGTTAGCCGAACGCTCTCGGTTAAGACTCACCGGCTCAAGCGCCTCACCCTCGTTTTCCCACAGCGGCATGTCAAAGCTCGAACCTTTTCTTTCCATAAGCTTATTTTACCACATCTTGCACAAGCGCGATAGATGTGTTATCCTTTAATCAAGAACATTAACCAAAGTGAGGAATACTTAAATGACAAAAAATCCTAACAAAGTCCAATTTTTCGAGAATAGCCCCATTCGTTCCGTTTGGGATGAAAAGACAGAAGAATGGTATTTTTCTGTCGTTGATATTTGCGGAGCTTTAACCGGAGCAGAGAATCCGCGACGGTATTGGAGCGACTTAAAGCGTAAGATGAAGTCCGAAGGTAGCGAGTTGTACGAAAATATCGTACAACTGAAACTAGAATCCGCGGATGGCAAAAAATATCTGACTGATGTTGCTACCACTGAACAACTTTTGCGCATCATTCAATCTATTCCTTCTAAAAAAGCTGAGCCGATTAAACTTTGGCTAGCAGAGGTCGGCAAAGATCGAATCGAGGAAACCATTGATCCAGAAAAAATCGCCGAGCGCTTAGTCCGGACATACGAACGTAGAGGCTACACCAAGGAATGGATTAACCAACGCCTAGAGTCTATATCTGCTCGTAAAGATTTGACCGACGAATGGCGCGCCGCTGGCATAAAATCCGGTAAGGAATATGCTCTTCTGACGGACGAATTAACCAAAACTTGGTCCGGAATGACCACGAGGGAATATAAAAACTTCAAGGGGCTAAAAAAGGAAAGCCTCCGAGACAATATGTCCACGACAGAGCTTATCCTCAATATGCTTGCCGAGACCGCCACTAAAGATATTGCTCACAAAGAAAACCCAAAAGGCTTTGAAGAAAATAAGAAAACCACTAGGCGCGGTGGCGGAGTCGCCAAACTCGCCAGGGAAGCCCTAGAGAAAGAAATTGCCGAGCCAGTAGTAACATCTAAAACCGCGTTAGATCTAAATCATACCGTATTAAGGACAACAGAAACCAGTGCCAAACTTAGCGCCAACACATCAGAAAATCCATCCAAGTAATGCCCTATCTGTTATAATAACTTTATATGTTAATTTCTGTTACTATCAAACCCGGCTCAAAAAAGGGCCCGCTCGTCACAGAAAATCCCGACGGCTCGCTGACCGTCTATCTTCGCGAAAAGCCTCACGACGGCGAGGCTAACGCTGCTCTGCTAAAACTTCTTGCCGACCATTTTTCCGTCCCCAAAACCTCTCTCCGCATCAAATCCGGCGCCGCTTCCCGCCGCAAGCTCATCGAGCTCCCGGGCTAATTTGCTTACCCTCTTGCCACTTCCCGCCCTTTTGTGCTACCATTTTCTTATAACATAAGGAGAGTTTATGGAGGTTTTAGCCTTTCTTGTCATCGTTGCCCTCGTCATCGTCATCAAGGGCTTGCGCATTATCAACCAATACGAACGCGGCGTCGTCCTGCGCCTCGGCAAATACAAGCGCACCTTGAGCCCCGGTCTGAACGTTGTCAACCCGTTCTTCGACAAAGTCACTAAGGTCGACGTCCGTACCCGTCCGATGGACATCCCCAAACAAGAGGTTATTACTAAAGACAACGTCACCGTCAACGTCGACGCCGTTGTCTACGCCAAGGTCATCAACCCGCAAAAAGCCGTCCTTGAGACTACCGACTTTCGCTACGCTACCTCCACTTTTGCCCAAACCGCCCTGCGCGACATCACCGGCAACTTTGAGCTCGACGAGATTCTAAGCAAGCGCGAAGAAATCTCCGAGAAAATCCGCGAGATTGTCGACGTCCAAACCGACAAATGGGGCATTGATATCGAATCAGTCAAACTCCAAAACATCGAGCTCCCCTCTGACATGAAGCGCGCCATGGCCAAACAAGCCGAAGCCGAGCGCGAGCGCCGCGCTGCTGTCATCTCCGCCGACGGCGAGAAGGCTGCCGCCAAAGCCGTCTCTGAAGCCGCCGAGCTCCTGGCCAAGACCCCCGGCGGGCTCAACATCCGTACTCTCCAGACTCTCGAAAAGATTTCCACCGACCCGTCCCAAAAGACCGTTGTCCTCCTCCCCTCCGACCTCGCTGGTAAACTCGGAAAGATGTAGCCGCTTCTCATGAACTACCAAAAGTTCGAGTCTATCCGCCGCGCCTATGCCAAAAAGCTTCTTGGATTATCGGCCTCTCTTGCGCTGCCGCGCTCGTCTCTCTGCCGTTTCTGCTGTTCCTCTTCCCGGTCTATCTCATCGTTTTTATCATTTGTTATCTATTCATCCCCCGCAAAGAGCGCGAACGTTACCAAGCGGCCTATCGCGAGTATTTTGTCACCAAAGCTCTCTCGGAAACTTTTTCCAGCTTCCACCATTCCGCCTCCGGCTTGCCGCTCCACCGAGTCTCCGAGACCGGCATGATCAACACCGGCGACCACTATCGCTCCAACGACCTCATTACCGGCACCTACAAAGATGTCGACTTTGCCCAAGCCGACGTCCACATTACCGAAGAACACACCGACAGCGAAGGCCACACTTCCGAGTCCACCGTCTTCCGCGGGCGCTACTTGATTTTTGAGTTCAAGAAAAAGTTTGGCTTCCGTCTTGCTGTCGTTGGCAAAGGTTTCCATGCGGCCAGGCTTCGCCACCAAAAGGACGGCCGGAAGTTTAGCCGCGTCTCCCTCGAATCGCCAATGTTTGACAAACTGTTCAAGACCTATGCCGAAGACGGTTTCGAGGCGTTCTACCTTCTCGACCCCGCTTTTCTCGACCGCGCCGAGCGCCTCGCCGAGGCGCACAAAAAGCGCGTTTTTCTCGGCTTCTCCGGCAACCTCCTCCATGTCGCCATCCAGGACGGCAAAGATTCTCTTGAGCCGCCCGCTCCGTTCAAACGCCTCGACGAAGCCAAAGAGTTTGCCAAAATCAAAACCGACCTCAAACTCATCACCGACATAGTCGACACCCTCAAGCTCCAAGGCTAATCTATCTCTCACCATATCTAAGACAAAAATCAAGGTTGTAAAACCGTAAAGACTTTGCTACAATAGAGTTGCACTTATCAATAATCACCATTTGTCTGGACTCAGGCAAAAGAACTTTCGAGCAATAAGAAAACCAAGAGAAGAGTGTTATTACTGGCACCGTGCAGGTTATCAGTAGATACCCTTCTCTTAGGTGATCTTATTGGTAAGTGCACCTCGCGGTGCCATTTTTGTAGCCGGAACCAACCATTCCGATTGTCCTGCAAGAATTTCCACCTGTCGAGGATGCAACAATCTAAAGAGAGGTAGGAACCATGCAAGACCAGCAAAAATCTTTAACCGTCCGGAAAGGAGTAGACGCTTATCACCTCGGTGATTATATTGGACACTATTGCACTCCGTCTACTACTAGCATCCGGAAGTCCTTCTATTGTTCACTCGCTGGGTTAGCTCTGTTCCTCCTCTCTTTTGTTATTGCGCCGTATCTTGTCTTAGAAACTCACGCCGAGACCGCTTCCGTCGGCGCAACTTGGAACACGGTCAGCCTGGAGCTCGACCCCGATGTCGCCGCCACGACCGCTGGCGGCTCGATTAGCGACTCTGGCCACGGCGACGTTCTTTTCGGCGACATTCATCCTACTTCCGTCTCTGGCGGCAATCTCGGCACCGAAGTCGTCATCAAGAAGACCATCGGCGTCACTACACCTGGAAAATTCTACGTCGTCTATCTCTCGACCGCTTCCGATTCTAACGCCCTCTCTCATACCTTTGCCTCCACTAACGCTTCCATCCCGGCCGTTTCTGGCTCTACGCCCGCTGTCTTCTCCGACTCGGCTTGGGGCTACGCGATGACTAGCACGGTCCCCACCAGCAAACTCGGCCAAGAGCTTACGCATGTTAACGATTCGACGATCTATAATCAAGACACTTGGTCCGCCGTCCCGACTTTGGGCAACGCGGCAGAACTCTATACTAACACTACCGCCAGTAGCTCCGGCTTCTCTTCTGGCGATACGTTCGACGTATACTATGGCGTCATGATCGATACGGACGTTCTAGCTGGCACTTATGAGAATGAACTCGTCTATACCGCCCTTGCTAGCAGCGACGCGCTCGATGAAGTCAGTAAAAACTTAACTAGAAGCACCTACTTTGTCGCCGAAGGCACCAAACAAACTCTCAGCTTCGACCTCTCTACCTCCGTCAGCACGGGCGATACTAACTCTCTCATCGCGGCCGACGACATTACCGTTTATCTCGTCCCTCATTCTACTATCTTAGCTAGCAAAGATCTGGACGGGAACTATACCGTAACTAGCGCCATGCGTACTACTGCCGCGCTCCCTTCTGACAACGGCGGCTACCAAACTTGTTCCTTTTCTAGCACAGATTTGTCGCTGACCAGTAGCGGCTCTATCATCGTCTGCACCATGCCTGCAGAAACTCCCTTGGGCGACAACGACGGCGCCGGCTATTACGACTTTTGGATCCATATCGAGCCTTATGATTATAATTACATTTCTCGCTACACTGACCCTAGTAGCACAGAAAGCGGCAACACGACCGGCTCCGTCCTCTACGCCGGTCTCCAATCTACCACCGCCGACAATGATAACGACGGAGCAAACGACCCGGTTGTTTCCCAGATGCAGGAGATGACTCCGGCCATCTGCGCCAACACTAACATCTGGAACAACGTCGCCGGAGACGGCGCCCGGCTTCTCGACTATACCGGCACTACTCAGCTCGTTGCCGACATCACCACGACCGAAACCGACGAAGACACCGGCGAGACCACCACGGTCGTTGACGGCGCCGCCACGGCGGAAGCGTCCGCTGCGCTCGGCCTCGGCACTTTCCAGCTCGTTGACTCGCGCGACAACAAGCCCTACCTCGTCCGTCGCTTGGCCGACGGCTATTGCTGGATGGTACAAAATCTCGAGCTCGACCTCCGCACCATCACGAAGCTAACTCCCGAAGATTCCGACGTCTCGGAAGATTGGTATGCCTCTTCATTAGTGGACGACTATGCCGTCTCTAGAGCCGTCATGGCTAGCAGTACGAGCACACCCCAGATTTATGTCCGCTCTTTCGCTTATTATGACTCCGGCACTATAGTCTACGACGCTACCTACAACGCCACTAATGCCCCTCGATATATCGGCAATTTCTACAACTGGATGGCTTTCACCGCCGGCACCGGATCCCCAACCGGAACCGGTAACGCACCGAGTAGCATTTGCCCCCGTGGCTGGCATCTATCTTATTCTTCTGCTGCTCCGAGCTTCCACAATTTAATGAACACTTATACCATTGATGGGACTACCCCTCTGACCGACAGCAGCATCGTCTCTGCCGCCATCGTTGCCGCGCGTGCTTATCCGCTCCAGTTCACTAGAAACGGCTACGTAGGCGGCAACGGTTATATCAACGGAAGTCTCACCTACTACGCCTCTGGTTACGCTACTCAAAGCGCCAATATGCGAACCTTCGTAATCTTTACTTCCACATTAAACACAGCTTCAGGCTATAATAAAGGATATCTCATGTCTACCCGCTGTGCCTGTCGCTAGCTCCCTAAGAGCTCGCTAAAACTTCGGCAAAAACTTCACTCTTGACATACTACGTCACGCTTATGCTATAATAAAATTACCACCAACGTAAATGAGGATTACGCAAATGACAACATCTTCTTCATCATCTCATCACTCTGTAATCCCGCTTCGGGATTTGCTACAAGAAGCCCGCACGCGGCTCAAAATAACTCTTCCGTAAACCGGTCGCGCAAGTTATAATAAAATCAGTATTAAAGAGGTAATTATATATGGCTACTAAAAAAGACTCGTCCGACAAATCCGCCGCCTCCAAAGAAGACGGCAAGTCCCAGGCGCTCAATCTCGCTATCGCCCAAATCACTAAACAATTCGGCGACGGCTCCATCATGAAACTTGGCGAAGCCAAGAAAATCAACGTCCAGCTCATCCCCTCCGGCTCGCTCTCGCTCGACCTCGCGCTCGGTGGCGGCTACCCCAAGGGTCGCATCATCGAAATCTACGGCCCCGAATCGTCCGGGAAGACCACCCTAACGCTCCACGCCATCGCCGAAATCCAGAAACAAGGCGGCACCGCCGCGTTTATCGACGCGGAGCACGCCCTCGACCCGGCCTACGCCAAGCGTATCGGTGTCGACACGGCTAACCTCCTGATTTCCCAGCCGGATAACGGCGAACAAGCTCTCGAAATCTGCGAAACCCTCGTCCGCTCCGGCGCGGTTGATCTCATCGTGGTTGACTCCGTCGCTGCCCTCGTCCCCCAAGCCGAAATCGACGGCGATATGGGCGACTCCCAGATGGGTCTCCAGGCCCGCTTGATGTCCCAGGCCATGCGTAAGCTCACCGGCATTATCAGTAAGAGCAAGGCCACCGTCATCTTCATCAACCAAATCCGCATGAAAATCGGCGTCATGTTTGGCAACCCTGAGACGACCACCGGTGGCAACGCCCTCAAGTTCTACGCTTCCGTCCGCCTCGACATCCGTCGCATCGGCCAAATCAAAGAGGGCGACAACATATCGGGGAACAGGACCAAGGTCAAGGTTGTTAAAAACAAAATCGCCGCGCCGTTCCGCACCGCCGAGTTTGACATCATGTATAACGAAGGCATCTCCAAAGTCGGCGACATCCTCGACCTCGCCGTCCAATACGGCATCATCGACAAGGCTGGCGCTTTCCTCAAATATAACGGCGAGACTATCGGCCAGGGCCGCGAAGCCGTCAAAAAACTCTTCCGCGAAAAGCCCGACTTTATGGCCGAAATCGAGCAAAAGGTCCGCGCCGAGGCCAAGCGTCGCGAGGAGGCAGAAAGCTAATGCCCGCCTATCTTCCGCGCCAAATGCTCTTGCCAAACGGCGCCCCCTCGCCGAAGGGCGAGTTGCGCTTTGGCGCTTGCGTCTGGTTTTACAAACAAGAAAACGGCAAGATACAGCTGTTGGCACAAAAACGAGCCAAAACTGTCCACAATGGCGGGTTTTATGACGCCTCTGCTGGCGGCCACGTCGATCTCGGCGAGGACGTTTTGACCGCTGCTCTTCGCGAAACAAAAGAAGAGCTTGGTGTTACTCTATCTCCGGACGAGCTTGAGTTCCTTTGTGCCTATCGCGTCGCCGACAAAATCGTCTATTTCTATCTCTCCGACCGCACGGGCAAAAACGACGTCTTCTCTCTCGACCCAGAGGAAGTCGAGTCCGTCAAATGGGTTGCGTTGGAAGATTTGGAAACGTTCCGCAAGACCAAAATCAAGCCCAACTTCCGCGGGGACAAGTTCCAGTTTGACTTACTAAAGGAATCCCTTGAAGCTCACTGCTCTTAAGCCCGGCGTCCACAATCCCAACCGCGTCAACGTCTTTCTTGACGATACGTTTGCTTTTTCGCTCGATTTGACGCAAGTCGTAGATTTCCATCTCAAGCTAGGCGAGGAGCTTAGCGAGACAACAGTCGCCAAACTCCGCCACGCTTCAGAATACGGGAAATTATACGCCCGCACGCTCGAATGGGTTTTAAGCCGGCCGCGGAGCATCCAGGAAACGCGCGACCGGATGCTTAAGAAACGCTTTGAAAAAGGCTACGCCTATACCGACGAAGACATCGCCCAAGTCATCTCCAGCCTAGAACAAAAGGGCTATCTCAACGACGCCAAGTTTGCCCAGCTCTACGCCGAGAATCGCAATCTTAGAAAAGGCATCTCCCGCCGCCGCCTGGAGCAAGAGCTCAGACAAAAAGGCGTCGCCCCGGATCTTATCGCCGCCACGCTAGAAGCGTCCCCGCGCGACGAAACGTCAGAGATTAGAAAAATCATCACCAAAAAGCACGCCAAGCTCCCTCCCGACAAGCTCCTTGCCTATCTCCTCCGCCAGGGCTTCCCGTATGATCTTTGCAAAAGCCTCATCGCTGAGACGGAAAGTCTTGAGCTCCCCGAGACATAGTTACCGGCTTGCCGAAAAATCCGGCTCGCGGAACGGATTAACAAAGTTTGGCACAAACGCGTCTCGCGCCGCCAGCTTCTTTATCTTTTCTTCCTCGTCTTTTACTACGATTTTGTAATCATCAATCTCCAAGATTTCTCGCCGGGGAATAACCAACTCCGGGTCCACTACCGCTTTAAGCGCCGGGCGTTTTACTATCAGCTGCTGTACCCGCCAAGTCTCCGTGTCCACCGTAAAATCCATCACCTTACCCAGCCGCACGCCCTTTTTAGAGACCACTTTTAGCCCTACCAAAGAAAAGTTTAGCGCCAAGATTTTGTCCAGCTTCACCACATCCCCCGGGTTTACCAGCTCCTCAATCGAATCAATAATCATCCCGATCGGCGAAAACTCTCTAATATCTTTTGTCAGTAAAATCTCGCCCACCTCCGGGTCGTCTCGGATGTCTGGCCCCCAGACGTTGAAGCCCAAAATCTTCAGCGTCGCCGGATCTACGATCCAAAACTTCACCCGCGCAATCGGCGCTGTCACCTGCACAGACAGCACTGGACACTCCAAAAGCTTAGAAGCATCAATCAGCATAAGCTTATTATAGCATAAAATCTTTTTTATTTAACCGTACCAGCTTGTCGTTTGGCAGGTTAAACTTTTTCCCCGCCTCATAATGCAAAATCGCTTCATAAAACTCGCCCAGCTGCGGGCGCGTTACCGATACTCCTGCCCGCGCCAAACCTCCTCGCAAAATCTCCAAGCCCTCCGCCCGCTCAAGCCCCCTAAAATCGTCACGGTAAAAACGCAAATCTTCTGGCAACACACTCTCTACGATCTCGTCTATCCCGCGCACAATCTCGCGTTGTCTCTGCCACCGTCTATAAATCTCTAGCTTCGTCTCCGGCGGCAAGTCAAATGTCCGCTCGCGCACTCGATTCCGCAGGTAATTGTCACTAGTGTTTGTCGGGTCTTGCCGGAAAACTACTTCGTGCTCCGCCGCATAACTCAAGATGGCGCGCTTATCAAAGACAGAAAATCCAAACTCCGCCGGGTTCAGCATCCCGTCTAAAAACGGCCGCCGAATCCCCAGCCCCGTAAACGGCGTCAGCCCCCGCACTCCCGTCCCGCGCACAAGGTTAATCGCTACCGTCTCAACTAAATCATCCAGGTGATGCGCCGTATAGATTTCCCCCTTTTCTAAAAAGGCCACTTTCCGCAAAAACGCATACCTTTCCGCCCGCGCTTTTTCCTCCGAAACACCCTCTCCGAGTCTCGCTTTACCCCTGTAAAACGGGATTTTTTCGCGAATTTCCAGCGCGGATGAAACTTCCGACAATCTCCGCTCCACAAACTCCGCATCCGCCGCCGAAGATTCCCGCGTCCCATGGTCAAAAGTTGCTACCGCCAGCTCCTCCGCCGGGAACTTCCGCACAAAAATCTCCAGCATCACCATCGAATCCACTCCGCCGCTTACCGCCAAGATTTTTTTCATTAAGCAAATTATAACATTTTCTCTTCAAAAAACATAAAGTTTATGCTAAAATAGCACCAAATAGCTTAACAAAGGGCATCAATGGCTACAAAATCTACTAAAAAATCCACGACTAAAAAACCCGCCGCTAAGAAGGCTGCCGTAAAGACCGTCTCGCGTCCTGCGGCACAGAAGACCGCTCGCGAGTGCATCAACGAGTCGGACGTTCTTCGCTTCCATATGCGCGTCATCACTATCCTTTCCGTCCTCGTCTGCGTTCTCGTCGCTGCGTTGGTTTATAGTTTTACTCGCTAAGGATTTTCTAAGCACACATAAGACCGCCTGCATTTAGGGCGGTTTTATGATATAATATATTTATCTATGAATCCCGAGAAAATCCGTAATTTTTGTATCATTGCTCACATCGACCACGGCAAGTCCACTCTTGCCGACCGTATGATGGAGTTGACCGGTACAGTTTCCAAGCGCGAGATGAAAGCCCAGCTACTCGACTCTATGGAGCTCGAGCGGGAAAAGGGCATCACGATCAAGCTCACGCCGGTCCAGATGCACTGGAAGGGCTACGAGCTCAATCTTATCGACACCCCGGGCCACGTCGATTTTTCCTACGAAGTCTCTCGCAGTCTCCAAGCTGTAGAAATCGCCATTCTTGTTGTCGACGCTACCCAAGGGATTCAGGCCCAGACCCTCGCCAACGTCTACCTTGCGCTCGAACAAGACCTCAAAATCATCCCCGTCATCAACAAAATCGACCTCCCCGCCGCCGACGTCCCTCGCGTCAAACGGGAAATCATCAATCTCCTCGGCTGTCATGAATCCGACATCCTCCCCGTCTCCGCCAAAACCGGCGAAGGCGTTGAAGCGGTGCTAGATGCTATAATCAATTTGCGTTTAGACCGCAAGCCCCAAACACAAACTGCGCTCCGCGCGCTCATCTTCGACAGCTACTTCGACGATTACCGCGGTGTCGTCCTCTACGTCCGGATTTTCGACGGCTCTCTGCCCAAGAACTCCGCCATCCACATGATGGCCGCCGGCTCCGACGGTCTCGCGCTGGAAGTCGGCAGTCTCACACCCGCCATGTCTCCCAAACCCGCGCTCGAACAAGGCGAAATCGGCTACATCGTCACCAACCTTAAGTCCACCCGTGAAGCCCGCGTTGGCGACACGGTTACTCTCGCCAAATCCCCAGCCGCCTCTCCGCTTCCGGGTTATAAAAACGTCCTCCCCTTTGTCTACGCCGGCTTTTTCCCCGTCTCAAACGAAGATTACAAGACTCTCAAAGAAGCCATTGAGAAGCTTGCCCTCTCCGACTCCGCCCTCCAGTTTGAGCCGGAAAACTCCCCGATCTTGGGCTTTGGCCTCCGCATCGGCTTCCTCGGCCTTCTCCATATGGACATCATTCGCGAGCGCCTTGAGCGCGAGTTTGGACTCGACCTCGTCGTTACCAATCCGTCCACCAACTACGAAGTCGTCCTAAACTCCGGCGAAGAATTAGAAATCAAATCCGCCGCCGACCTCCCGGACATCTCCGAGGTCAAAGAAATCCGCGAACCATGGGTCAAGGGCGAAATCATCTTGCCTAAATCTATGATTGGCAATGTCTTAAACCTCATTGTCGAAAAGCGCGGCCTCCAGAAAAACTTGTCTTACCTCGAAGACCGCGCCGTGATTGACTTTGAAGCACCCATGGCCAACCTCTTGACCGACTTCTACGACCAGCTCAAATCCATCACCTCCGGCTACGCCTCGTTCAACTACGAGCTCTCCGACTACCGTACAGAAGACCTCGTCCGGGTCGACTTCCTGATTGCTGGCCACAAAAACGACGCCCTCTCCGTTATGTGCCACCGTTCCGAGGCTGACCGCATCGGTCGCGAAGTGACCAAGAAGCTCAAAGACATCATCCCGCGCCAAAACTTTGAGGTCGCCCTCCAGGCCGCCATCGGCGCCCGCATCATCGCCCGCGAGACCATCGGCGCCTACCGTAAAGACGTTACCGTCAAAATCCACACCGGTGACCGCGACCGCAAAGCCAAGCTCCTCGAGAAGCAAAAACGTGGCAAAGCCCGTATGAAACGCTTCGGCAAAATCGACATCCCCTCCGACGCTTTTACTGTGATGTTGAAGCGAGACTAAACTTCCAAAGCTGTTCCACCAGGTTCATAAACACCACATCTCGCTCCGCGTCTGCCGCTACTTCCACTAGCAGCCCCAGCTGATGGTATTTTAGCAGCACCGGTCGTGTTTTTTCTCTAAACTCCTCAATCCGTTTTTGGAACACCTCCGGCTTCTCATCGTCCAGCCGCGCGCCGCGGTCTTGCGTCGTCTGCGCCGTCTCCCACCGGTTCATCACGTCCGCTTCCGACACATTCAACACTATCGCCGCTTTGATTTCGTGCCCCGCCGTCTTAGCTCGATCCATCACCGTGTCTTCCTCTCCGCTCCACCGTCCAATCGACGACAGTACCAGCGGATACGGCTTCAAATCTTCTCGATCAAAATACGGCAGCACCCAATCATAAAACACATTTGTATCAATCAACTCTCCGTTCCCGGTCAAGTTTTTGTTTTCCATCGCTTCCATCGCGCGGATAATCAGCCCAGACGACAAAAACTTCCCGCCGATTGCTTCCGCCAAACGCACCCCCACCGTATCTTTTCCCGACATCGGCAACCCAAAGATGTTGATACTGCCCGTGCCGAGCCAGGTCTTTATTTGTTGTATTTTTTGCTCAAAACTCGCTTCCATATATTTATATTGTACCACATAAAAAAGGCCCCGCGTTTCGGGGCCAGGGGGAAAAAGGAGTGATTAGGGGGAATCAATACCACGGCTGCACGCCAAAACCGTGCTGAGTGATAGTTGTATCAGTTTCCGTATGGGTCGTAGTAGTGCTGTCGTAGGTGGTCTCAAGGTAGCCCCAGCCGCCATAGCCACAAGTCGGCTGGTAAACTGGCTGACAAATCGGCTGGCAAGGCTGCTGGCAGACCGGCACACAAGGTATGCAGGGCGTGCACGGCTGGCACGGCGGCTCCGGCTCACCACACCATCCCACCATGGTTGTTACCCATTTTGAGTAGGTATAGTTGCCGTTGCAGTCATAGAGCTTCGCGCGCCACATCCATCCGTCGATGCCTTCCCAGCCAGCGCTGTTGCTGTAGAGAATCAGCTTACAGGTGTCGTAGCCCTCGGCGCTCACGCCGTATTCTGAGATGGCTTCCGCCACAGACATTTCTGTACCAGTTTTACCAATCTTGCAGAACCATTCCACGCGCGCAATATTACTACCGCCCACGCTAAAGTAGGTCTCAGACCGTCTGTAATTCAGCTTCGTCTCGTCGACCGGCTGTTTGGAGATTGCAATTAAGCAAGACACTGTTGCGGTCTCCGCGCAGGGACTTGCCGTTTCGGCACACCGAGTACCAGGGGTCACATAAAGGTTTGCGTAGTTCGAGCGGATTTCCACACCTTCGCGGACAAACACCGCATAGACGCTGATTCCGTTCATCTCTTCTGCTACGTTGAGCAGGCGCAGCTTCGTCCCGTCAAACTCAACTCGCACGCCGGCGTAGTAGTTTGGCAGATTCTCTGCTGGAATGACCTGTCCGGCTCCATCCTCAAAGTACCAGTACTGGTCGTACACAGCGGCATTGGGGTAGGAAACAAACAGGACTTTGCTTCCTGCGCTGACCGTCTCCGAGGTCGGGTGTTTTGTCACGGCAAATCCTTCGCCGTCCGCAAACGCCACCACCGACAAAGACATCATCAGTACCAGGACCAGGATAATAGACAAGACCTTCTTCATGATATATTCCTCCTAATTTTTAAGTTTCTTGGGTTGATGACTCCCACTAATCGTCCTAAATTATAGCAAAAATAACATATTTTGCAAGCATAAGCAAGTTAAATCCGCGATTTCCTAGCACTCTTGACTCTCGACTGCTAAACGACTATAATATAGGGCATGAACCTAACTGAGCGCCAGCGAGAGATCCTCTTCGCCATTATCGAACAATACGCCGAGCTCGCCAGTCCTGTCGGGAGTGTCACCTTAGCTAAGCTTTTTGACGTCTCTTCCGCCACTATCCGTGCCGAGATGTCCAAGCTCGAGTCGCTTGGCTTGATTGCTCAGCCTCATACTTCCGCCGGCCGCATCCCTACCGACGCCGGCTACCGTTATTATGTCAACTCTCTCGTCGAGGAGTCTGAGGGTCCCGCTACTGCCGTCCCACATCTCGACTCCGGCGCCTACGACGCGCCGTACACTCGCTCCGCCCATGTCCTAGAAGTCCGCGTCTCCTCCCAAGCTTCCGCCGAAGCCACCATCAAGACCGCAGTCAACTCCCTCGTTGAGCTTACCGGTAATCTCGGACTCGGCACCATTGGCAACCAGCTTTACCTCGCCGGCATCTCCCGCCTTTTGACTCAGCCGGAGTTTGTCGACCTTTCTCGCGTCCACGCCGTAGCCAAGCTTCTCGACAATCTCGAGCCCTGGCTACAAGAAGCCGCCCCTGGTGAGCCACTCAACATCTTCATCGGCAAGGAAAACCCCATCGGCAAATCCTCCGAAGTCTCGCTGATTATCTCTAAGTTTCGCTCGCCGTTTTCCGACAACAGCTATATCGGTGTCCTCGGTCCCACGCGCCAAAACTACCAAAAGGTTATGACTCTCGTCCGCCACGCTGGCGAGATGCTTGAAAGTTCATTTTAAGGAGGAATTATGAAAGAATCACCCAAAACTGCCACCCCAAAGCCAGACCCTCGCGACGCCAAAATTGCCGAGCTAACCGCCGATCTCCAGCGCACTCGTGCGGATTTTGAGAACTTTCGCAAAAATGTCGAAAAAGACCGCGAAAACGTCAAGACCCTCACCGCTCACGCCACTATTTTGAAGTTCCTCCCTCTCCTGGATGACCTCGATCGTGCCCTCGCTACTTACCCCGAGCTCC
This sequence comes from Candidatus Saccharimonadota bacterium, assembly GCA_017460225.1. Lineage (GTDB taxonomy): Bacteria > Patescibacteriota > Saccharimonadia > Saccharimonadales > Saccharimonadaceae > Nanosyncoccus. Next base: position 109,158 of record JAFUBM010000013.1, on the reverse strand, counting down.
AGCCTCTCGCAAAAAATTTTGAGAAAACTCTCGCCTCTCTCGACCTTAAAAAGATCGATACCACTCCCGGTGCCGAGTTCAACCCCGAGTTCCACGAAGCCGTTATGACCGAGGGCGATGGCGAAAGGGAAGTGATTGGCGCGACCCTTCGTCCCGGCTATCTCTATCAAGGCGAAGTTCTACGTCCGGCTATGGTGCGCGTCAAACTTGTGATATAATAGTCTTATGGCTAAAGTTGAAAAGAAGAAAAAGCCGGCCAAAGTCAAGAAGTCGGCTACTGAGAAAAAAGAATTGAGAGCTAAGAAGAAGCTTCGGAAGGTCGAGTCCAAAAAGGCTCTTAAGCGAGATTTGAAGTCCATGGGCTTTTTTGAGCGTCGCCGCTACAAGCGCAAGCTTCGCCGCGACCGCGAAGCCCGCCGCCGCGCAGAAGACCTTGCTACTCTACCCAAGCAGCCCATCTTACGCTTTTTTGCCCATCTTTCCCCTAAGCGCGTCTTTCGCTACTGGTTCTCCCTCCGTGGGTTGAAGACCTTCTTTCGTTTCTGTCTCGCCTGTTTCTTGCTCGGCGTGATTTTTGTTGGTGCGCTCTTCCTTTATTTCAAAAAGGACGTGGCCGACGTCAAACTTTCCAACATCTCCATCTCCGAGACAGTCAACCGTTACCTAGACCGCAACGGTGTCGTCCTCTGGGAAGATACCGGTACAGAGAACTACCGTCTCGTAGTTGAGGGCGACGAAATCTCCGATTACGTCCGCCAGGCCACCATCGCTATCGAGGACAAGAACTTCTACAATCACCCCGGCGTCGACTTTACCGGTTTGATGCGCGCCGTCGTGATGACCGCTACTCATCAGTCCGTCCAGGGCGGATCCACCTTAACTCAGCAGTTGATTAAGCAGCTCTACTTCGCCGACGAGGCCGCCTCAGAAAACCGTGGTGGTATCGCGCGTAAGATCAAGGAGTTGATTCTTGCCGTTGAGCTCGAGAAGATGTACGACAAGGAACAGATTTTGACTATGTACTTAAACGAGTCGCCTTATGGCGGCCGCCGCAACGGTATTGAGTCCGCCGCCCAGACTTATTTCGGTAAGTCCGCCAAGGACCTCACCCTCGCCGAGTCCGCTCTTCTCGCCGGCATCCCCAACAACCCCGCCGTGCTCAACCCTTACAACAGCTACGGCCACGAAATGCTGATTGAGCGTCAACACCGCGTCCTCGACCGTATGGCCGAGCTCGGCTACATTACCGCCGAAGAAGCCGAGGAAGCCAAAGAAGTCGCCATTCTCGACACCGTCCGCCCCGAAGCATCCCAGTACGAGGGCATTCTTGCGCCACACTTTGTCCTTGAGGTTAAGTCCCAGCTCGAAGAAAAATACGGCTACTCTACCATGCGTTCTGGTGGTTTCACTATTACCACTACTCTCGACTACCACGCCCAAGAAGTCGCAGAAGCCGCCGTTGCCGCTGGCGAAGCGCTGATGTATACCAACAATTCCGACAACATCGCCCTCGTCTCGCTAGATGTCGAGACCTCCCAGGTCATCGCCATGGTCGGTTCCATCGACTTTACCAACGCCGAGTACGGCACCTACAACGCCGCCAACTCTCTTCTTGAGCCTGGCTCTACTATCAAGCCCATTCTTGACTACACTCCGCTCTTTATGCAACGCTCCGGCCAAAACTTTGGCCCCGGCACCATCCTGAAGGATGAAAACATCGACTCTATCTATTGCCGTGGCACCGCTGGCGCCTGTTCGCTCTCCAACGCCGCTGGTAAGTTCTTTGGCAACATCACCATCCGCCAGAGCCTCGCTAGCTCGCTCAACATCGGCGCCGTTAAGGCTCTGTATATCAACGGTGTCCAAAACTCCCTAGAAGTTGCCCATAAGCTCGGCGATGTCTCCTACTGCTCCGGCACAGAAGAATCCGCCGGTCTCTCCATCGCCATCGGTTCTGGCTGTAACGTCCGCTTGGTGGAGCACGCCAACGCTTACGCCTCCCTCGCCCGTGGCGGCTCCTATAAGGACATTACTTATGTCCTCAAGGTTGAGAACTCCGCCGGTGACGTCCTTGAGGCTTGGTCTGATACCGCCGGTGAGCGCGTCGTCGACGAACAAGTTGCCTATATGATTTCTAGCATCCTCTCCGATTCTACCGCCCGCCAGCTCAACTTTGGTTCTCAGTCCACCTCCTTTGGTTTCGTCGTCCCGGGTGTCTGGACTGCCTCTAAGACCGGTACCACCACCACTTCCAACGCCAGCGTCGCCAAGGATTCTCTCATGGTCTCCTACTCTACCGCTATCGCTACTATCGTCTGGAACGGCAACCACGACGGCCGCGGCCTCACCTCTTCGTCCAACACCGTCGTCCGCCGCGTCATCAACAACTACATGGAGTCTGTCCACAAAGACGTCTACGCCGGCAACGGCAAGTGGTCTTCCGGTAGCGAGCCGTCCAAGCCCGCCGGCATCCAGACCCTCACCGTCAACGGCAAGACCGACATCTGGCCGTCCTGGTACAACGAAAAGACCTCTGGCGTCTCCAAAGAGACTCTCCAGTTCAACCGTTACAACCATCTCCTCGCTTCCACCTGTACCCCCGCCGACCAAGTCGAGTCCGTCGAAGTCACCAAGTCCATCGATCCTATGACCAACAGCGAGGTCTGGAACATCCCCGACGGTTACGACCGCGAGACCGCCGACGATTGTACCTACACTCCGCCTTCCGTCTCCATCGCCAACATCAACGGCCATATTCAAGTCACCGTGACCGGCTCGTCCATCCTCGGCGGCGCCTATACCCTCACCACCGGTACCGGCGAGACCATCAACGGCACTATCTCTAGAGCCTCCTTCAACGCTTATACCGTCAAGGGCAACGAACAGACCATCACTGTCACCGTTAGAGACACGCTTGGCGTCTCCGTCGCCTCCCGTACGTTAGCTATCCCCGTCTCGCCTACTTCTTCTGACGATTCTGAGCCTTCGATAGACGACTAAACACCATTCTTCCGGCGCTCGTCTGCAAGAAGCGTACAAACTCCACTTCTACTTCTTTGCCAATCAGTTTTTCGCCATTGTCGATTACCACCATCGTCCCGTCCGGCAGATGCCCCACGCCCTGCTTCGGGTTTGAGCCCTTTTCCAGTACCTTGATGTGGAACTTGTCTCCGACCCGGAAATTATTGGCCAGCGCTAGCGCCAAGTCATTGATGTTTAGGACTTCTATATTTTCCGTCTTGGCTACTTTTTCTAGGTTATAGTCACAGGTTAGGAGCATCCCGCGGTTGGCCTTGGCTAGCTTCAGCAGCCGCTCATCAACTAGCTCGCGTCCATATTCTGAGTCGTCCAAAATCTCCGTGTCAAAATACACTACTCTCTCCAGCTCGTTTGCTACGTCCATTCCCGCTCGCGCTCGAGTCCGTTTTTCGCTGTCTTTGCCGTCGGCTAGGAGCTGCATCTCGCGGATGACCGAGCGGGGAATAATAAAATCGTCTGCTAGGAACCCAGTCTTAGCTATCGTTAGAATCCGCCCGTCCATCAGCGCACTCGTATCGACATAGACTTTGCGTCGTCCGCTAGCTCTTCGCGTCCCGCGCCAACTTTTTAGGGCCAAATAACTTGTTTCGGCAAACACGCCGATTAATATAATCAAAATAAATAAAGCCATACCCCTATTACACCACATCTCAGATAAAAAAGCAAGTGAAGCGTCTTTTGGGGGAGGTTGGAAAAGTATTCCTCTTGTGTTAAAATAGACTTATGCAAACCGTGGGCATCTTAGGGGAAGAAGTCGAAAGTCTCCGTCGGCGCGTCCGAGCGGCCGATTATCTGACCGTGGCGCAGCTTTTTCTGCAGTCTAATTTTCTTCTGGAGAAGCCGCTGGCATTTTCCGACATCAAGCCTCGCCTTCTCGGGCATTGGGGGACGTGTCATGGTATCAACGTCGCGTATGCGAATCTCCGGCATTTTTTCCGGGATTTTCGCGGCGGCACAGATCTCCAGTTTATTCTCGGCCCGGGGCATGGCTTCCCCGCCCTAAACGCTAATCTTTTCCTCGACGGCGAGCTAGCCAAAGTCGACCCAAAGGCTTCGCTGAGCCTCGCCGGGATTGAATACCTTTGCAAAAATTTCTCTGCCCCTGGTGGCTTTCCGAGCCACGCCAGCCCGCTGACTCCTGGCGTGATTGTTGAGGGTGGCGAGCTGGGCTACGCGCTCGGTGCGGCCTATGGCGCTAGTCTCGGACATCCAGAAAAAACCGTGGCGGTGTTGCTCGGCGACGGCGAGTTTGAGACTGGCACTACCCTCGCCAGCCTGAACCTCACTAAGCTTTTCAGCAGCTCCGCTGAGTCCGGCAATGGCCGCGTCCTGCCCATTCTCCACGCCAACGGCTACAAGATTTCCGGCCCCACCGTCTTCTCGCGCAAGTCCGAACGTGAGCAAAAGGAGATGTTGCGCGGTTTTGGCTTTGAGCCCATCGTGGTTGATACCGATAATCCGTCCAAGTGGCAGATTGCTTTGGGGAAGGCTAGCGAGCTTCCCGCTCCGTTTATTATCTACAAGTCAGAAAAAGGCGAGACCGGCCCGGAAGAAGTCGCCGGCCAGAAAGTCCGCGGCAACTTCCTCTCGCACCAAATCCCTCTGCCGCTTGCCGGCAGCGACGAGACTCAGCTCCGCCAGCTAGAAGACTGGCTAGTATCCTACGGTTTTTCTGAGCTTTATACTGAAGGAAAGGGGTTTAGCTTATGATCGAACGCGTCGAACATCCAGGGACCGAACTTATCAACCTCGCCAAGACTTTTGGCCACCTCCTCCGTGAGCGGCTTGAGAAAGACCCGCGCTTCTATTTCTTCTCGCCAGACGAGACCACGAGCAACCGTTTCACGGAAGTTTACGATGTCGAAAAGCGCGCCTGGAATTTGCCGCGGGCAGAGTTTGATCTCCCGGAGGCGGAAAACGGTCGCATTGTTGAGCTTCTGTCTGAGAACGCCCTCTTTGCCGCCATGATCGGCCATCTCGGCAACGGCGAGCCCGCGATGATGGGCAGCTACGAAGCGTTTTTCTCTATCGTCTATCCGCAGATTCTCCAGCAGCTCAAGTTTTTTAAACAGCTCGAGGCGACGCCTTGGCGCTCTAATCTACCAGCGGTCAATCTCCTCTCTACCAGTATGTGCTGGCGCCAGGACCACAACGGCTTCTCTCATCAATCCCCGGCACTGATTTCCGCTCTCCTCGCCGTCCCCAGCGCTCGGGTCAACTGTCTCTTCCCGGTCGACGACGCGGCCGCAGAGAAGACCTTTGAGTTTATGCTCTCTTCTGAGAATGTTGTAAATCTTACAACATTTGATAAAAACGAGACTCCTCGTTGGATTGACAGCTACCACGCCCAATTCCTCTTCGACAACGGTGGAGCTAGTATTTATGGCTTCGCGAGCGACGACAACCCAGAGATTATCTTGACCGCCGCCGGCGACCTCGCCACGCGAGAAATGCTTCGCGCGCGCGAGCTCGTCAAACGCGAGTTGCCAGAGGCGAGGTTGCGTTTTGTCGGCATCAACTCCCTGACCTACGGCGCCATCGGGACCGCCCAGACCCGCCTAGCCCAAAAAACCTTCGATGATTACTTTACCTTTGAGCGCCCCATCATCGCCAGCTTCCATGGCTACCCCGCAACTCTCCGCGACATCCTCGGAAGTTACACCGACCGCCGCCGGCTTTCTGTCCACGGCTTCCTAGAGGAGGGCTCAACCACCACTCCGCTAGAAATGCTAGCGTTGAGTCACAACTCTCGTTTTGACCTCGCCGCCGACATCTTCGAGCACCTCGGTCACTCTGACCTCGCCGCAAAAATGCTAACCCAGCTCGCCGAGAATCGCGACTATACTCGTCTCTTTGGCGTCGACAAATTTGAGTTGACTTAGTATGACCCCGTTGCAGCTCCTCGCCCAAGTTTTCGGCTTCATCTCGCTCGTAATTTTGGTCATTTCTCTGCACCAAAAGAAAAAATCCAAGCTCCTCGTGCTCCAGATGGTCTCCAACTTCTCCTCCGCGATCCAGTATTTCCTCCTGGGCGGGACTTCTGGCGGGCTGACTCATCTCGTCTGCGTCCTCCGCAACTACCTTTTCCATAAATATCGCCGCAAAAAGATTGTCTCTACTGGGTTGTTTTTCTTGATTATCTTCCTCTTGATTGCGCTGACAGCGATTAGCTACGACGGTCCAGTCTCCCTTCTGCCCACTCTCGCGATTTTGATTTACACCTTTGGCCTGACTTTTGGCAGCCTCAAAACCATTCGGATTGTCGACATTTTGACCTGCTTTATCTCCATCGCGTATAGTTTGAGTATTGGCGCCTATGTCGCCATCTTGACCTCAGTCTTAGAAATTATCTCCGCCGCCCACGCTCTCTACCAGCTCGATCGCCGCCCCGTCGCTAGACAAAAGAATTGTTAGCCTGTTATAATAATCCTATGATGAAACTATCCGAAGAACTTTTGTGGCGCGGCTTTTCCGCCGAGACCACTATCAAACACCCCGCAGATTTAGATAATCGGGAGAACAAACGGTTCTATTGGGGGGCTGACCCGTCGGCCGATTCTCTCACCATCGGCAATCTCGCCGCTATTATGATGTGTGCTTGTTTTGTACGTCACGGATACGAACCTTATTTGCTAGTTGGCGGCGCTACCGGCCAGATTGGTGACCCCAAGGACAACGGCGAGCGCGACCTCAAGTCTCTGGACGAGGTAGAGCACAACAAAGCTTGCCTTCGCGAGCAGATTCAGCGTGTGATTGGTCTAAAAAATGTCACGATGGTCGACAACTACGATTGGTTTAAGGATATGAACTACCTCGCCTTCTTGCGCGAAGTCGGCAAAAGCTTCTCTATGACCCAGCTGCTCGATCGCCAGTTTGTCCAAAACCGCATCGGCTCCGGCGGCTCCGGCATCTCCTACGCTGAGTTTTCCTACACCTTGATCCAAGGCTACGATTTCCTCCACCTCTATCGCACCTACGGTGTCGCACTCCAGCTCTGCGGCGCAGACCAATACGGCAACTGCACCTCCGGCATCCACCTGATTAAGCGTCTCGAGAACGCCGACGCCGACGTCTGGTCTACTCCGCTCGTGATTGACCCGGTGACCGGTCGCAAGTTCGGCAAGAGCGAGGGCAACGCCGTCTGGCTCGCCAGCTCCGACAACGGCTCGGGCAACTTCACCCCCGTCTTCGACTTCTACCAGTTCTGGCTTAACCAGCCCGACTCCGCCGTAGAATACCTAATGAAGATTTACACGCTGCTAGACAAACCCGAGGTAGAAAAAGTCCTCGCCGATCACGCCAAAGCTCCCGAGCGGCGTCTCGCTCAGCGCACGCTCGCAAGATGTGTTACGGAGGTTGTCCACGGCAAGTCCGCCGCCGATTCCGCCGAGTGGGCCACATCCATCCTCTTTGACAAGTCCGCTAGCTACTCCCCAGCTGACATCCAGAAACTCAGCGCTTTCCTCGGTAGCGTCAAACCTTCTAGCGATCTCTTAGGCTTGCTCGTCGAAACCGGCCTCGCTAGCTCCAAGTCCGACGCGCGTAAGCTCCTCAAGTCCGGCGCCATCTCCTTCAACAACCAAAAGATTTCCGAGAGCTTTCAGCTAACCGCCTCCGGCGTGCTCAAGAAAGGCAAAAACAAGTTCGCTGTTATTGACCAAAATGCTTAAAAATGGTATAATATAAGAATGATTCGTCTTCATGGTCGCAAAAAACTTGACTTGCTCGGCTCTACCGAGTATATTGAGGTCGCCGGGATAAAAAACGTTCCAGCCAAGATTGATACTGGCGCTGATTCCTCGGCGATTTGGGTCTCAGACCTCGACGTCAAAAAAGACGGCACGCTCGTCTTTTCTCTCTTCGGTCCAGGCTCAAAGTTCTACTCTGGCGAGCGCCTTGAGCGCAAGGCTTACAAGGCCAAGATTGTGCGGTCTAGCAACGGCGACGAAGAAATCCGCTATCGCGTCGAACTCCCCCTGAAGCTCGGCGACCGCACGATAAAAGCCATGTTCACCCTCGCCGACCGCTCCAAAAATAATTTTCCCGTCCTGATCGGGCGGAAGACCCTGAAGGGGAAGTTTCTCGTCGACGTCTCAAAGATGTCGGTCGAGAAAAGCTCAAACCCCAAGACCCAGGGTTTGAACCGTGAACTCGCAGAGAATCCCTACGAATTCCATCAGAAATATCTAAAGTAGAGAAGAAAGGATTTTATGAAACTAGCAATTCTCTCTAACGGCAACGCTAACTATTCGACCAAGCGTCTCGTCGAAGAAGCCAAGAACCGTGGTCACGACGTCCAGGTGATTAAGTACAAAAACTGCTATCTCTCTCTCGACGATAAGCATCCCGATGTCTATTACAAGGGCGAGAAGCTTAAGGGCTTCGACGCCATTCTTCCTCGCATCTCCAACAATATGACCCGCTACGGTTGCGCCGTGGTGCGCCAGTTTGAGATGCAAGGCGTCTGGACCTCCGCCACTTCCGTCGCCATTACTCGCGCCCGGGACAAGCTCCGCGCCGCCCAGATCCTCGCCAAGTACGGTGTCGACACGCCAAAGACCCTTGTCTCGCGCAACACCTCCGACATCGACGATCTGATTGAACAAATCGGTCTCCCTGTCATCATCAAGCTCGCTACCGGCACTCACGGCAACGGCGTCATTCTCGCCGAGACCAAAAAGGCTGCCAAGTCCGCCCTCCAGGCGTTCTACCTCTACAACGAAGACGGCACCAACATCCTCCTCCAGGAGTATATTAAGGAATCCGCCGGCACCGACATCCGCGCCTTTGTCGTGGGCAACCGTGTGATTGCCTCGATGCAACGCGCCTCGCTCGACGACGATTTTCGCTCCAACCTCCACCAAGGTGGCGCCGGTACTCCAGTCAAGCTGACCGACGAAGAGAAAAAGGTCGCCCTAAAGGCCGCCAAGGCTATGGGCCTTCACGTCTGTGGTGTCGATCTGATGCGCTCTGCTCGCGGCCCGCTAGTTCTCGAGGTCAACGCTTCTCCTGGCTTTGGTATCGAAAAGGTCACCGGCAAAGATGTCGCCTCTAAGATTATTGAATATATCGAGCACAACGCCCCGCGCAAAAACGGCAAAGATCGCGTCGGCGCCTAACTACTCGTTCGAGAACCGGAGATATTTCTCCGGTTTTTCGTGGAACAATCTGATGCGCTTCTGCGTTTTTTCGGCGCGGATCAAACCCCCGACCACAAACGGCAGTAGAATCGGGACATAGAGCAAAAACACCTCGGCTATCCCGCTCGGGATTTGGATTATAAAGCTCGCTTGTCGCGAGAAAAACTCCATTACGATCAGATGATAATCCAGCAGGATTGTTGTAATTTTTACAACAATCCACCGTAATCCTCCAAACAGCGCCCCGGGCAAAAGCCCTAGCCCACCTACCAAAAACGTCAGTCCCATCGCCACCGCCATCGTCGGCAGAATCAACACATTCGCCACAATTGACAAGATTGACAAACTCCCAAAAAAATAAAGCAAAATCGGTGCGCACATCAGCGTCGCCGCCACGCTCGCCATCACCATTTCCGCCACTACTCCCGGCTTTTTTCGCGGACCGTAGAAAAATCTCTGCATCCCTGGCGCTAGAATCATTATGCCGATAAAGCTCGCAAACGACAGTAGCCACCCCAGGTCAACCACATACATCGGGTTGATTATTAGCGTCGTGGCCATCGCAATCAGAATCATCCGCCAGGCCTCCACTCTCCGCCCGCCATACCAAGCGAGTAGGCTCAGCCCCGCCACAATTGCCGCTCGTGTAATCGAGGCCGTCCAGCCAATCATCTCCCCAAACAAGAAGATGAATATACCAGAAAACAGCAGTCCTGCAAATCTTGATATTTTACCAAAGTATTTCTTAAAAAATTCTACCAAGATTCCTAGGTGCGTTCCGCTCGCCACTACCAAGTGTGTTAGCCCTACCGCCCGCAGTATTTCTGTTGTCTCCGCATCTAGCCCGTTTTTCTCTCCGAGCAGATACGCTAGCCCCAGCCGCGCTTCGCGTTCGTTCTCGCCAAATTGCTCCGTCGCTGCCCGTGAGAACATCTTCCGGAATCTCAGCATCAAGCTTTGCGGCTCCGGTCTGGCGTGCTTAAGCGTCTCTGCCGAGAAGATTGTCCCGGCGTAAGCCCCAAACCCCTCGCCCAGCTTCCCCCGGACCACGATTCGGTCGCCCCGCTCGATTCCGCCTCCCGCCGTAGTGAGAAAAATCTCCCCTGGAATATTCACTTCCTGCATAAACTCATTTTCCGCGTATTCGCCTAGTGATATATTTTTCAGCCTGAGTTTGACTATTCCCGCGCCCGCCTCCGCGTAGCTCGGGTCGCCTTTGACCGTTCCGGAGACCGTCACCGTCTCCCCTGCGAGTGGCGCCAAAGTCTCGGCGCTTCCACCCGCCGTCCCTAGCACCACAGACAAGATGCAGTAGACTACGATGCTTAGCATTATTCCTGCCGTAAGATCCGCCGGTAAAAGTCTAAAAATCCGCATAACTTTATGATATATTATATATATGCCTAAATCAAACGTTACCCCCAAATCTCCCAAGAACGTCAAAAAGTCCGCCGGACTAAGCAACTTTCTTCGGAGCTGTTTTTTCTTTTTACTAGTCATCTTCTTTTGCTCAGCCATGCTGAACTCTCTAAACGGTAACCAAGTCCCCCTAGAGACTGTCCCTCTCTCCTCCGTCATCGCTCGCGCTAGTAGCCCCTCCGGCGACATCGCCAAGATTTCCGTTTCCGGTCAAGATCTAAAGATTACGTTGAAGGGCAAGGATTACCCGACCGAACAGTCCCGCAAAGACGCTTCCGGCACGCTCCAAGAACAAGGTCTCGTCAACTATTGTGATAGCGTCGAGGATGCTACGGAGAAGTCCGCCTGCGAGTCCACCCTCCCCGTGATTGAATATGTCGAAGATACCGACGTCTGGGGCATCGTCTTCGACGTTGCGCTTGTCGTCTTGCCGATTGTCGCTCTAATTATCTTCTTCTCCTACGTTATGCGCCAAGCCCAGTCCATGAACAACTCCTCCCTCGGCTTCGGCAAAGCCAAGGCTCGCCTCTACGGTCCAGACAAGAAAAAGGTTACCTTCAAGGATGTCGCCGGCAACGAATCCGCCAAACAAGACCTCCAGGAGATCGTCGACTTCCTAAAACACCCCAAAAAATACGAAACCCTCGGCGCTAAGATTCCTCGCGGCGTCCTCCTCGCTGGTGATCCCGGGACAGGGAAGACCTTGATGGCGCGCGCTGTTGCGGGTGAGGCCAAAGTCCCGTTCTTCTCCATCTCCGGCTCGGAGTTCTCTGAGATGTTTGTCGGCGTGGGTGCCTCCCGCGTGCGCGACCTCTTTGCCAAGGCCAAGAAAAACGCCCCCTCTATCATCTTCATCGACGAAATCGACGCCGTCGCCCACAAGCGTGATGCCCGTGGCGGCGCTGGCCGCGAAGACGAGCAGACCTTAAACCAAATCCTCGTGGAGATGGACGGCTTCGACAACGAATCCGGCGTCATTGTTATCGCCGCGACCAACCGTGTCGATATGCTTGACAAAGCCCTACTTCGCCCCGGCCGCTTCGACCGTCACGTTACCGTCGCTCTCCCGGAGCGCAAGGATCGCCTTGAGATTCTTAAGGTCCATTTCAAGGGTAAGCCCGTCGCCACTGGCTTAGACCTTGATTCGCTCGCTGCCAAGACCGCCGGCTCCTCCGGTGCCGATCTCGCCAACATCGCCAACGAAGCCGCCATTACCGCCGCTCGCCTCGGCCACGCCGCCATCCAAAACTCCGATTTGACGGAAGCTTTTGAGCGTGTCGCTATCGGCCCCGAGCGCAAGTCCAAAGTTATGAACGATCACGAGCGCCGGGTTACCGCCTACCACGAAGCCGGCCATGCCATCGTTGGCCACGTCCTCCCGGATTCCGATCCCGTCCATAAAGTCACGATTATTCCGCGTGGCCGCACTGGCGGTGTTACTTGGTTCCTCCCGCCAGAAGACCGTAGTTATAAGTCGATTTACGAGCTAAAAGACATCCTTGCCCGCGCTATGGGTGGCCGTATCGCCGAGAAGCTTGTCTTTGGTGCCGAAGCCGTCACTACCGGTGCTGGCTCCGATCTCAAAAACGTCGCCTCCCTCGCCAAGGAAATGATCGTCGAAGAAGGTATGGGGTCTAAGACTCGCAACCTCGTCTTCCCAGACGAGTCGACCGGCTACTACACTCTTGCCACGACCAAGCCTTATTCTGAGAAGACCGCTGAGTTGATTGACGAAGAAGTTAAGTCTCTCTCCGAAGAAGCCGCCAAACGTGCCGAGTTGATTCTAAAGTCCAACCGCCCCGTCCTCGACTCTCTCGCCGAGAAGCTGCTCGAGAAAGAGACTCTAGACGAAGCTGATCTCGTCCCGCTCCTCAAGCCCGCCGTCCTCCCAGAAACCGTAAAATTACATAAATAAAAAGGGAAAAAGAGTGGGAAAGCTAAAGTTCAAATCCGTCGTCGCCCTCGCCAACGCCAAGCTCAGCGTCAAATCCGCCGCGGTCTTGCTCGCCTCTTCCACTCTTGTCTCCGCCCTGCTTGGCATCTTCCGTGACCGCCTGCTCAACTCTTATTATCTCAAGACTTACCCCACCGGCATTGACGCCTACACCGCCGCTTTTACCATCCCGGACTTTATGTTCTTTATCCTGACTTCCGGTGCTCTCGCCGTCTCCTTTATTCCTGTCTTCAACGAGCGCTTGATGAAGGGCAACAAAAAGTCCGCCTGGGAGCTCTCCGCCGGCGTGCTAAATCTGATGGCGCTGATTACGCTCATCGCCAGCGTCCTGATTATGATTTTTGCCGACCCGCTCGTTCGCTATGTGGTCGGCCCCGGTCTAGACGAATCCGGGACGATTCTCGCTATTAATATGATGCGCGTCATCGCCATCAACCCCTTCCTTTTCTCCATCTCCACCGTTCTCTCCTCGATTCAGCAAGCCCTCGGTCGCTTTGTCTTCTACGCTCTCGCCCCGGCGATGTACAATATCGGTATTCTGATCGGTATCACCGTCTTTACTGACGGTATCTCTCTTTTCGGTCTCACGCTCTTCGAGGGGGGAATCATGGGGGTTGCCATTGGGGTTGCCTTTGGTGCCGTTTTGCAGCTTCTGACCTCGCTTCTCGGGCTCTTTGGCCTTGGCTTTGACTACAATTTCCGCATCAACCTAAAAAACCAAGGTCTCCGGAGCGTCTTGAAGCTTCTTCCCGCTCGCTCGCTCGACCAAGGAATCGACTACGTCAACACGATTGTCAGTACCAATCTCTCCTCTCGTATGGGTGCCGGCGCTTTGCGCAGCTTCCAACAAGCTTCCAGCCTCCACCAAATGCCCGTTTCGCTCATCGGTGTTGCCATCTCCACCGCTTTCTTCCCGCAGCTCACAGAGGAGCTCGGCGAGGGCGAGGATGACAAGTTCCATGATACTTTCCGCACTGCTCTCCGGATGATTGTTTGGATTACGCTCCCCGTCTCGATTGTCGCCTTCTTTGGCCGCGGCTACGTCGTCTCGTTCATCATGAACGGCGGTGACGCTTTGATCGCTTCGATTCTCGGTGCCTTCATCGTTGCCATCTTCGCTCAAAGCGTCTTCCATATTGCCTCGCGCGGTTTCTATGCCTATCAGGATACTAAAACCCCGCTCATCGTCAGCATCATCGCCATCGGCACTACCATTCTCCTCTCCGTCTTCTTCTATCGTTTCGGCTACGGCCCCGAGGGGCTTGGCTGGGCACAATCCCTCGGCGCTGTGCTGGAGATTATCATTCTCCTCTTCATCTTGAATCGTCGCGCCAAAGGTCAGCTCCTCAACAAATCTTTCTGGGAGACCATGCGCAAGATGTTCTTCGCCGGCCTCATCACCGCCTGCGTGGCGTATTCCATGACTAAGTTCTTACCCTTGATGGCTACGGACGATTCCTTCTTCGTCACTTTCCCCAAGTTCTGCGTCATTACTCTCGTCTCCGCCGTCGCTTATCTCGCCGCCAGCTATTTCCTCGATCTCGACGAAGTCAAACCTATCGTCTCCAAGCTCAAGCACATCCTCTTCCGCAACACCGAGTAACAGCTAAATCCGCTGGCCTTACCGTCCGTTGCGTCGCCAGATAAAACAAAGCCATATTCCCGCCACATTTCAAGTCTTGCGCTGGTCTAAAACCTTTGCTAAAATACTCACTATCGCTCTTTTCCTAAATTGGTCGTTACAGAGCGAAAACCAAATAACAGGAGGCGAACAGCCAAATGCGTATCGGACTCAAGCGCCACGCCAAAAGCTCGCGCAAACAGTCTAAGATAGCTCCTGCTCCCTGGCAAGAGTTTATCGAAATCTAACTGCGAACCTTAGCCCCGTTCCGGGGCTTTTTTGTAAAGTCGCGTCAAAATGCTTAAACTTATAGTATAATATACAGTATGAAACGTTCTTTGCTTTGGAAAATCCTCCTTCCGGTTGTTATTTTGCTTGCCGGTCTGGGGTCTTATCTCTACATTATCAAGCCCGCCTTTCGCTCTGAGACCGTCCTCTCCGTCCGCTCGGAGGCTGAGTTATATAACTTTTACGAACATTCTCGCCCCGCTTCGTCCGCGAACGAGCTGCTGGTCCGCCTGTTGACGCTTCCGTTCTCCCTCTTTTATTACGACGTCTATGATTATCTTCCGGTTGATATAGCGCTCCCTGAGCCGTTTTATTATGCCGACAGCAGGTTAAACGACATCACAGACGACGTTAAAGCTGGCGCCGAGTCCGAGACCGAGGCCGCTTCTGTCGACTATTCCGAGACTAATCTCCAGGTAGAAAACGTCGACGAAGCCGATGTTCTGAAGACCGACGGCCGTTTCCTCTATTCTCTCTCCGGCTCAGAGGTTGTCATCACTGACGTTTCTGATTCTACCGCCCCGCGCGTAGTCTCTCGGCTAGAATCTTCAGATTCTTCCGTCCCGGTAGACTTGATTCTATCAGACGATACCCTTGTCGTAATATCAGAAAAGTCCACCTCTAGCCTTACCAGGAAGTTTTATTCCTCGCGTCGCGCCGCCGATACAGTAGTCCGTGTCTACCGTCTAGACTCCGCCCGCTCTGACCCGCGTCTAGAGAAGACTTTTACTCTTTATGAGCCATACTATACTTCACGTCGCCTCGGGTCTAAGCTCTTCATTATCTCTTCCGGCTCGCTTCGTCTCGCTGGCGGCAAGGTAGACCGTACTTATGAGGAAGATTACGAGACCAAGGAGTTCGCCGCTACCAGCGTCCAGTATCTCAAAGACCTTGAGACAGACCGCCTTACCCTTATCGCCGCCTTAGACCTCGCTAACCTCGACGCCCCGCTGACGCTCTCGCCTTTCTTGCTCGACGCTGAGAACGCCTACGTTTCCGAGTCGGCGATTTATCTGCTCGACACCCATTACGTCTCAAAAGACACCTTCTCGCTCAAAAGCCTCTTTGGCCTTCGCGGCGTTGTTGGCTTCCTCCTAGACCTAGACTATGATTCGTATGAATATAGTCTCCATAAAGCCACGGAGATTTTCAAGTTCAAGATTGACGAGACTTCCAGCGCCGTCTCTTTCTCCGCCCATGGCCAAGTCAGCGGATCTACGTTAAACCAATATTCTCTCGACGAATCCGGCGGTCTCCTCCGTCTCGCGCTTGAGTCGTATACTGGCGGCACATACTCCACTCGCATCGCCGTCCTCGACGATAGTTTAAGTCTCCTTGGCGAGTCTAGTGCCGTAGGCCGTGGCGAGCGGATGAAATCTTCCCGCTTCCTCGGCGACAAGGCCTACCTCGTGACTTACCGCAACACGGACCCGCTCTTTGTGGTTGATCTCTCCTCTCCTAGCTCCCCTAAGGTCCTTGGCGAGCTCAACATCTCTGGCTATTCCGCCTATCTCCATCCATACGATGAGACCCATCTCCTCGGTATTGGTGTCGATACAGAAGAGACCACTTCTCGTGACGAAAACGGTCGCCTCATCTCTACCGGGGCTACCGTCGAGGGGCTTAAGATGTCGCTCTTTGACGTCTCCGATTTTTCCGCCCCCAAGGAAGTTGCCAAGATTTCTTTTGGCGACTCGCTGACCTCTTCCGCCATTCTGACCAACGCCAAGGCCCTCCTCTTCTCTAGAGAAAAGGAAGTCATTGCCATCCCCACGGATGACAATTCCTACCGTGTCTTCCGCGTCAATCTCTCAGACGGCTTCTCCGAGAAGGGGGTCATCACCCACGCCGATTCTTCCTTGATTCGCGGCGCCTATATCGGCAACTCTCTTGTGACGGTCTCAGAAAAGACCTTGATGATAAACGATCTTGCCTCGCTCGCTCTGCTCAGCGAACTCAGCTTAACTACAAATGATAAATAAAGGAACCACATGGAAGAAAAATACGCCAAAATGTTAGACTACAATCAGAAAAAGGAGCTCCGCAAAAAGTCCTCCGCCCATATCGCCTCCTTTGTTTTGGGGCTATTCAGCCTCCTTACTGGGCTCTTTTGGTACATCGGCTTGCCCACCGGCATCTTAGCCATTATCTTTGGCGCCACCTCTGCTCGCCGCACCGGTTCACGTCTCGGCAAAGCCGGGCTTATTCTCGGGATTATCGGCGTGGTTGGTTGCGTCTTCATTTATTCTTCGATCGTCTTGATTTATCTGCTAGAAAATCTTTAATCCCTCCGTCTTTTGTGCTATAATCAACATATATGAAGAACTTTTTGAAGAAGAATTTGCGTATTCTGATTATTGTCGCCGTGGTAGTAGCCGCTATCGTTGGATTACTTATCTATAAGTCCAAGCTCAACTCTTCCTCTGGCGCTTCTGCCGACCCGCTAGCCTACTCCGTCGACTTTTCCCAGTATGATTTGCTCTCGGTCATCGAGCCCTCCGAGGCCAACGGTTACATTGGTGACCACATCAAGGGAGACCCTTCCGCCACCGTCACTCTCTTTGAGTATGCCGACTTCCAGTGTTCCGGTTGCGCCATGATGGCGCCCTATGTCGACCAACTCCTCTCCGAGTATGAGGGCAAGCTCCGCATTATCTACCGCAACTATCCCATCCCCTCTCTCCACCCCAACGCTATCGCCGCCGTCTCTGCTGCCGAGGCTGCTGGCCTCCAGGGCTACTGGGAAGAATACGGCTCCATGCTCTTCGCTAACCAAGCCGAATGGTTCTACTCTACCGGTACCGCCCGTACCACTCTCTTTATGGACTATTTCCGCTCGCTGACTAACGGCGCTGGCGACGTCGCTAAGTTCCGCTCCGATATGGCTTCCGCCGAAGTCAAGACCAAGATCAAGTTCGACAACGCTATCGCCACAGACGCTTACAAGCTAGACTCTACCCCTACCTTTATCGACGAAGACGGCAACGTGCTTGATTGGTACTACAAAGAAAAACAGACTATGTCTGAGACTTATCAGTTCTTCCAGGATTATGTCGACGCAAAGCTAAAAGAAAAAGGCATCGAGTAAAGGACAAAAGGGTGGCAGGCGTAAAACTTATCAGCATCTCCAAAAGCTTCAAGGGCAAGCCCGTCCTCGTTTCTTTCTCCACTCTGATTCAAGACGGTGAGTTTGTTATGATTACTGGCGCTTCCGGCGTCGGCAAGTCTACTCTCTTAAACATCATCGGCGGTCTGGAAGCTCCCGATTCCGGCGAGGTCATGATCCAAAACCAAAACATCCGCGCCCTGAAGGGCAAAGACCGCGCCAAGCTTTACCAAGAATACGTTGGTTTTATCTTCCAGGGCTTCTATCTCGATCCCAAGCTCACCATCCGCGAAAACATCGCCCTCCCCGGCATCTTCGCCAAGCAAAAGCCCAAGGTTCGCGCCGAGCGCACGGCTACTCTCGCCAAGATTCTCGGCATTACCGACTGCCTAGACAAGAAACCGTCCGAGGCTTCCGGCGGCCAGAGTGAGCGCGCTTGTATCGCTCGCGCCCTCTTTATGGGGCCAAAGATTATCTTAGCCGACGAGCCCACGACTAACCTCGACAAGAAAAACGCCGACAACGTCCTGAAGATTCTCCAGGTCTTCCAACGAAAGACCGGCACTACCGTCATCATCGCCTCCCACGACGAGCTCGTCCGCCCCTACGCCACAAAGATTATTACCTTAGGAGAGAATCCCGATGAAACTTATTGACCTCATCCGCCTCGGCCACAAACACATTTCCGCCCATAAGCGCCAGTCTGTCTTAGCTGTCCTGACCATCGGTCTCCTCTTTGGCGCGGTGATGGGACTGACTTTCCTCTTTGAGGGGCTAGAAAATCTTTTCATCCACGCTTCAGAACTCATCTCCGGCAACAAGATTTACGTTACCGCCTCTAGTTGCTCCAACGGTGGGGTTTGTCTCGAGTGGGACGACATCAGCTCCCTCGCCAGCAAAAAGGCCAGCGCCTATGGCGGCTCGGTTGTTGGCAAAATGTCTTATTATGAGTACAAAAACGGTGGCAAAAGCTTCTATGTCCTCGACGAAAAGTTTGTCGAAAATCTAGTAGAGATTGACCTCGGCGAGTATGAGACCGGCACGCTGTTCAAGCTGATTTCTCTCGATGATGCCGACCGCCTAATCAACGGCGCTCCAGAAGATTTTTACACCGTCCAAAAGACCTATTCTCTCGCCGAAATCTCCGAGCTAAAAGAAAAGGTGCTCGGCAAAGAGTTTAAGGAGACGTATAGCGTCCCGCTCGCCGCCGAGACGGATGCTTCCGTTAGCCTCTCGGACTCTCTCGATACTCTCGCCGCAGATTCAGCAGACTCAGAGTCCCCGTCCAGCGCTCTCCCCGCGTCTATTCCCGACGTTACAGAATACGAGACCAAGGAGCTTTCCTACGTTGTCGCCGGCATTATCGGCACCTCAAAGACCCCGCTGTCTCTGTCTACTAAATACGGTGAAGTTCATCTCCTCGATTTCTTCCTTAGCCGTGTCAATCGCCAAGTCTCCTCCGCTACTGAGGCTTTTGTCTCTCTTGGTAGCTCCACAGATTACGATACCATCTTTGAGACTGCCAAGTCCGCCTCCTCTTCCGTCAAAGTCTCCGACTTTTCTGTCCCTATCATCGAGTTTTCTTCGTTAGCCGACGCCTATGATTTTTACGAGACCGAGAACTGTGCCCTCGATCGCAACTACGGCAAATGTTCAAGCTTCACCGTCACGGAGTTGGTAGGGAATCGTCTCCAATCCAAAGACGCTCTCGACACTCTCTATATCATTCTCAACTACGCCGGTGCCATGTTGCTTCTTATCGCCGTCACGATTTCTGTGTTTACCTTTATGCGGCTCATCGCCGAGAACGCTCAGTCCGTTGCGCTCTATCGCTCGCTCGGCGCTTCCACGTTTGACATCTTCTTTATCTATCTCTCCTATCTCTTTGAGCTTTGTCTGATTACTGTCGTCTTTGCCACGCTGCTCGGGGTTGCGGTCGCCGCAGTCATTTCGCTCAAAAACGCCGAATCTCTTTCCGCCATTATGACTTCTATTTACTCTCGCAGTATTGATTCCGGCGTTCTCATCGGTGTCGGCCAAGAAGTCTTGTTGATTTTTGCCGCCATCCTCGCCACCGCCCCGCTCTGCTCCATCCTTACCGTTGACCAACTCTCCACTAAAAACATCGCCAAACGCATCCGCGAAAACTAGCATAACGGTCCGCGCCTTCTCGGCTTCGCCTCGTAGGGCAGACTGTTTTTGCTGGAGGCGGTCTTTCGCCTCCGGCTCTTTGATATAAGTGAGCCAATAAGTTCTTTTGAGCGACTAAAGAAAATCCACGGATTTTTCGAGACGGACACGAAGGCGAGCAAAACGTGGCCGGTGCTGCCCGAACGGCTTTGCGAGCCGCACGACTGGACGTCGAGAAAAATCAGACTGGATTTTCCCTAGCGAAAAAGAATCTTATTGGCGAACTCAGAGCGAAATATGTTTTTGGCTTTCTTAACCAGCTAGCAAAAAATATGGTATAATATAGAATCATGTATACCAAATCTCTCGAGCTCAACAATTTTCTTGGCAAAACCGTAACCGTTGCCGGCTGGGTCAATTCTCGCCGGGATCACGGCGGTCTGATCTTTATCGACTTGCGTGACTTCGCTGGTCTGATTCAGCTTGTCATTACTCCCGATACCGCCGAGAGCTTCCAGCTTGCCGAATCCGTCCGAGACGAATACGTCTTGCGCGCGACAGGGAAGATGCGCCGCCGCGCTCCGGAGCTAGTCAATCCCAACATCCCCACCGGCGACATCGAGCTTGTTGTTGAGAAGCTAGAGCTTCTAAACCGTTCCGACACTCCTCCGGTTAACACCCACGACGACGGTCCCGCCTCCAACGAAGACTTGCGTCTAAAATATCGCTTTCTCGATCTTCGTCGCCCGTCGATGCAACATCTCTTGAGTGAGCGCTCTCGCTATAATGCTTTCTTGCGTAATTATATGTACGACCACGGCTTTATCGAAGTTACCACACCGATTCTTGCCAACAGCTCTCCGGAGGGTGCCCGCGACTTTCTTATTCCATCCCGTCTCCACCCCGGGACGTTCTACGCCCTTCCTCAGGCTCCACAACAATTTAAGCAGCTCCTGATGGTGGGTGGGGTTGAGCGCTACTTCCAGATTGCTCCTTGCTTCCGTGACGAAGACCCTCGTGCCGACCGTCTCTATGGTGACTTTTATCAGCTTGATCTCGAGATGTCCTTTGCGGACGATGGCGAAATCGTCCGGACGGAGATGGAGCCGTTGATTATCAAGCTCGCCACCGAGTTTACGGATAAGAAAATCGTCCTTCGCTCCGCGCCGGCCAAAAAGTTTATTCCTAAAGGTGGCACTGTCCCGCGCCTGCCTTACGAATTTTCCATGGACACTTACGGTGTCGACAAGCCAGACCTCCGCTACGCTCTAGAAATGGTCGACTTGACCGATGTCTTCAAAGATACGGAGTTCAAGGTCTTTAAGACCCCGGTAGTTAAGGCCATCTGTGTTCCTGGCGGTGCCGCGCTTACTCGCTCCCAGATTGACGCCTTTACCGACCAAGCCAAAAAGCTCGGCGCCGGCGGTCTTGCCTACATTCTGTATCAAGATGGCGAGGCTAAGTCTCCGATTCTAAAGTTTATGTCCGAGAAAGAAATCGCCGCCGTCAAGCAGCTCACTGGTGCCAAGGATGGTGACGCCGTCTTCTTTGGTGCGGACACGCGAGACAAAGTTAACAAAGTCCTCGGTCAACTCCGCATTGCTTTCGCCGACCATTTTGGTCTGAAACACGACGACGAAGTCGCCTTGACTTGGATTGTCGACTTCCCGTTCTACGAATGGGATGACAAGAACAAAAAGCTCGACTTTGGTCACAACCCGTTTTCTATGCCCAAAGGTGGTCTCGCTGCGCTTGAAGCGGCCAAGACCGACGAAGAAAAGCTTGCCATCGTCGCGGACCAATACGATATGGTGATGAATGGTTACGAGATTTGCTCCGGCGCCGTCCGCAACTTCAACCCGGAGGTTATGTACAAAGTCTTCAATATTCTCGGCTTCAACAACGAATACGTCGAGGCGCGTTTTGGCGGGATGCTCTCCGCCTTCAAGTTTGGTGCGCCACCGCACGCCGGTTGCGCCTTTGGCATCGACCGCATCTTTATGATACTAGAAAACACGGAAAACATCCGCGACATCGTCGCCTTCCCAAAGAACGGCTCTGGTATCGACCTCATGATGAACTCTCCCTCCGTCGTCGACCAGTCCCAGCTCGACGAAGCTCATCTTGCCATCTTGCCGGAAGAAGACTAGCGCGTTATAATAAACCTAATGGCAAAAGTAGACCCCTCCGAGATTTATCCCACGCCTTCTAGCGGCCGGTTTAAGGCTACCGATGATGAGTCTCTGTCTTATCATCCGCGCGAGGAGATTATTCATCAAGAATATCACGATCCCGAGACCCGGAAAAAGACCTGGCATGCTCGTATGCAAAAGTTCGACGACAAAGTCCCCAAGATTCTGGGCACTTCACTGATTGTTTTTCTCGTGTCTACTATGTTTGGGGCATTTATGTCTGTTGCTGGCGGGGCGGCGCGGGCCGAGTTTAGCACCGATGTCCTCGAGACTTCCTCTCCCGTGGTCAATTTTCTTACTAATGTCACTCCCGGTGCCATTTTTAGCGCTATTGCCACTGGTGCCGCAGCAGTTTTTGTGCTCACCTTGATTTTTTCCATCATCCGTGCCGCCGTCAAAATCAGTCACGACGGCTCGACTCACACCGATGGCAAAGTCGACCACACCCCTCCCCACACCGCCAGCATCGGGACTTAAATCTAGACCAAAAAAGCTCCTCAGAGCTCTGGCGGAAGGGACAAGATTCGAACTTGCGATGGGGTTACCATGCCGGTTTTCAAGACCGGTGCCTTAAACCACTCGGCCACCCTTCCGCGTTTAATCTTATCATATTTTTTGACTCTATGCTATAATAGTTTTATGCATAAAGCTAAATCCGGTTTTACTCTCTTAGAAATCATTATTGTAGCCGCTTTCGCTTCGCTGATGTTGATTCTTTTCTTTGTCCAAAAAAGCAATGTCGACGCCATGAACCGCGACGACGCTCGCAAGACCGCTCTGAACGCTATGTACTTTGCCCTGGAAGAGGGGTATTACCCAGATCATGGCTATTATCCGGAGGAAATCTCCGAGAAAGTCCTGACCGTAATTGACCCCGCCCTCTTCACGGACCCTAGCGGGATCTACTTTGGCGAGTCGGGCTGTGCCTACTCTTACGAAGCGACCAACTGCAAAGATGGCAAATGTAAGAGCTACATCTTGCGCGCCGTCCTGGAAAAAGAAGACGATTATTTAAAAAGGAGCAGAAACTAACCATGAAAAAAGTCCTCAGTTTTGACGTAGACCAAACTCTAAACGTCGCCAAGACCCCGATTACTCTCGACGTCGCCAAGCTTCTCCTCCGCCTGCTTCGCGCGGATTTTTTGATTTGCCCGATTTCCGGCCAAAAATTCGACCAATTTCTCGTCCAGATTGTTGACCCGCTAAAAAAAGTCGGTGCCGAGCCAGCGGACCTGCGTAACCTACATCTCTTCGTTGCCCAGGGGACGCAGTATTATCGCTTTGGCGACAAAGATTGGGAACGCGTCTATAATTTCCCCCTGACTGACGCCCAAGTCGCGGAGATTTCTTCCGCGCTCGAGACTGCCGCGCGGGAGCTTGGGTTCTGGGAAGAAGACAAGCTAAAGCCCGGTGACGAAATCATCGAAAACCGCCTCTCCCAAGTCACCTTTTCCGCCCTCGGCCAGTCTGCCGGGACGGATGAGA
This sequence comes from Candidatus Saccharimonadota bacterium, assembly GCA_017460225.1. Classification (GTDB taxonomy): domain Bacteria; phylum Patescibacteriota; class Saccharimonadia; order Saccharimonadales; family Saccharimonadaceae; genus Nanosyncoccus. The sequence goes on along the minus strand of JAFUBM010000013.1, from coordinate 85,784 downwards.
AGTACAAGTGGGACCCGGATTGCAAAAAACGCGAAAAGATCGTCGCCCGCGCCAAGGAGCTTGCCCCGGATTTCGCTTACGAAATCGGCGGGACTACCTCGATTAACGCTTTCATCCCCGGCATGAACAAAGTCTTCGGTATGACTCATCTGATGGAGGAGCTTCACGTCGAGAAGTCCGACATCCTCTACTTTGGCGATATGACTCAGCCCGGCGGGAATGATTATCCCGTCGTCATGATGGGTATCGACACTATCACCGTCCGCAATCACGAAGACACCTCTTTTGCCCTCCGCGGGATTCTCGGCGTCGTTGGCGCGCTCGAGGATTAGCCTTCCCGCTTGCGCTTTTTTAGCTTTGCGTGTAAAATTAGGACTATGAAGACTTATATTGTTGGTAACTGGAAAATGAACTTTACCGTAGGCGAATCTTCGCTCTTTTTGCACAAACTTCTGCAAAAAGTCCGGATTATGCGCGATTTAGAAGTTGTCGTTGCTCCTTCTTTGATGGCGCTTCAGCCTCTTTCGCTTCAGATTGACCGGCGCAAGATGAAGCTTGCCGCGCAAAACTTTTACGATAAAGATTTTGGCGCTTATACCGGCGAGGTCTCCGTCTCGCAGATTCGCTCCCTCGTTAATTACGCCCTTGTGGGTCATTCTGAGCGCCGCTACATCTTCGGTGAGACCGATAAAGACGTCCGCGCTAAGGTCGCCGCCGCTCTGCGTTGCGGACTGACGCCTATTCTTTGTGTTGGCGAGACAGCAGAGGAACGGGCCTGTGGTGAGACTACCGATGTAGTCCGAGACCAAGTCCTCGGCGGCCTCCAAGACGTCTCAAAGGAAGACCTTGGCAAAGTCATTATCGCCTACGAGCCTGTCTGGGCTATCTCCGGTCACGGTAAGCCGGCGCGCGTCGCTTCTCCGCTCGATGTCGAAGATGTGTTTAAGTTAATTCGCAAAATCCTCTCCGAGACCTACGACGATTCCGTTGCCGAGTCAACTCCGCTCCTCTTCGGCGGTAGTGTCAAGTCCCTCAACGCCGAGTCCTATTTGTCTCTCCCGGATTGTAACGGCCTGCTGATTGGCGGTGCCAGTTTGATTGCTCCTGAATTTCTTGATATAATAGAAATAGCTAAACGAGTAAGAGATGACCGAGCATAAAGTAAAACCCGTCCGCTATATGGATTTCGTCGGCACGCGCCGCGCGGCGTCGACTGATCCGTTGATTTCTCGTCCCGTTGCCAAGCGGCCTCCCGTAAAGCCGGCCGCTAAGCCCACTCCTAAGCCTGCGGACAAATCTTCCGTCAAGGTCGAGAAGACCGCAGAAAAGCCTATGATTTCCCGCAAACCCGCTACTTCCCGAGACCTTTACCCTACCAAATCCCCCGCCGTAAAGCCTACTGAGAAGCCTGCCGCTAAGCCCGCTTCCAAGAAGCCTGATACCCCAGACAACAATTCTTATTCCCTCGGCGGCAAGTCTCCTTTTCTCCCCAACGTCTCCGTCGAGAAGCGCGGCCTTTCGGATTCTGTCCCGGATAAAAAGCCCGAGCACTTTGAGAAAGTCTCTTATCTCGGCGTAAACGATTCCTCGGAGAAGTCCCGTAAAAACGTCTACGACAAAAAGGAAATCATCGACCTCGAGCCCGAGTCCAAGAAAAAGCACAAAGAAAAGAAGCCCGTTAAGATTATCGACAACAAGGAGAAAAAGTCCGGCTTCCCCCTCGCCCTGATTATTATTCTGACCATCATTCTCGGTGCCGCCGTTGGTGCCGGCGTCTACTTCCTCCTGCCAAAATAACCCTCTCGTCGAAATAGAACTACCCAGCATTGACTTTTTATCAAATCTATGATATAACAGAAAAATAGATTATATCTGTTAATCTAAGCAGCTTAACAGACTACTTTAAGAAAGGTTGTGTTTTTATTGGCTAAAACCAAGCGCACCCCTCGTGAATATCAGAAAGAAGCTCTAAAAGCCATCGCAAGCTCTCGTGAATCTGGCAAAGGTCTCGTCGTTATGGCTTCCGGCCTCGGAAAGACTATGACGGTGATTTTCGACATCGACCGGTATCTGAAAGACCACCCTAATGCGAAATTCCTCTACCTCTGCGACTCGATTCCTATCTTGACTCAGGCAAAGGATGAGTTCAAAAAGTATTTCGGCGAAGAATATTCCTATTCTCTGTTCGACGCCAAACACACGCCAGGGCGAAAAGTCAATTTTCTCTTTGGCGCCTTTGGCAAAATGGCAAACAATTTGGAAAACTTTCCCGAAAACGAGTTCGACTACATCGTAGTTGACGAAGCTCATCATGCCCAGGCAACGACTTACCGAAAAGTCGTGCTCCACTTTCGACCTCAGTATCTTCTCGGTCTAACCGCGACTCCGGTCCGGCTCGACCAGCGGAATATCGAGGACCTGTTTGGCGCACCGATTTTTAACCTCGGTCTCGCCCGCGCTCTCGTCGAGGGTCTCTTGACCCCGATCGACTATCGTATCATGGACGACGAACTGAACGCCGAGGAAATTGAACGTTTCATGCAGAGCTCAGAGAAGATTTCTTTGGCTCAACTCAATAAGCGTTTCTTTCTTCCTCTGCGTGACGAAGAAATTGTCCGGATCATTCGCGAGAAAATCGCCGAGTTTGGTGGCAAGCGCACGGTTATCTTCTGCAAAAATATTCAACACGCCGAAGAAACTGCGCGCCTGATGCCCGAAGCAACCGTTGTTCACTCCGATATGGAGTATGAAGAATCGGAAAAACGCATCCACGACTTTAAAAAGGGAAAAATCGGCATTCTGATTGCTGTCGACAAGCTCAACGAAGGTGTCGACATCCCCGAAGTTGACGTGGTTGTCTTTCTCCGAACCACAACTTCTCCGACCATACTGCTTCAACAAATGGGTCGCGGACTCCGCATCGTCCCCGGCAAGGATTTTGTCCACATTCTTGACTTTGTCGCGAATATCTACCGTCTTCAAGACCTCAACCATCTCCAGAAAGAAATGGAAGAGGAAATCGAGGAGGGAACTCGGACAAGCTCCAGAGCTCGCTCTCTCGCCGAAGCTTTCAGTGTGTCTATACTCGGTAAAAAATTTGAAGAAAGGCAGCTTAGTCCTCTAGAGGTTATAAATAAAATATGCCGAATCATGCCTTTTGGCATGCATAGCAAAGACGAACTGGACGCCTATCTTGCGAAAGCCACTGAAATACTTGGAAGAGCTCCGAAAAACGCAGAACTCGATCGTGGCTATAGATATGCATGCGAAAAATATTACGGCAGTCTCAACAACGCGTTGAGAGCAAATAAAATAGCAGTAAATTCTGTTAGGACATACAGAGATGAGGAGCTTTTGATGCAATTGCGAGCGTTCTATGAAGAAAACGGATATGCTCCAAGAAAAAGAGAGCTCGATTCCGTCACATACCCAGGATACAAAGTATTCGTTGCGCGATTCGGCACTTTCGAAAGAGCATGTAAATTAGCCAACATACCGTACGCATGCAGAAAACACGAATACACCGATGAAGAGATGATAGAAAAAGCACAAGAACTTTCAAGAAAAAAAGGCAGCTCTATAACTCGCAGAGAGATGATTGAGCCGTCCGGCGCTTCTTGTATCAAAAGATTCGGCAGTTGGAATAATTTTCTTATCGCTGCCAATCTTATGCCAAACCAAATAAGAAAAAGTAGTCTAACCTAAATCCGCCCCCCCCACTTGGGCGGATTTTTAATGCTTAGAATATGATAAAATAAGGTTATGAAGAAACTTTACGATATCGCCATTGTCGGCGCCGGTGCTGCCGGGATGACCGCCGCGCTCTATGCCCTCCGGGCAAAAAAATCTGTCTTGCTCCTAGAGAAGCTTACTCCCGGTGGCCAAATCCTCAAGACCCACAAAATCGACAACTTCCCCGCCACTCCCGGCCTCTCTGGCGCGGAGTTTGCTCAGCGTCTGCGCAGCCAGGTTGAGGGCTTTAGCGGTCAGTTTTCCTATGCAAATGTTGTAAAAATTACAACAGACGACTCCGCCTCTGCTCCGCTTTTTCGCCTAGAGACCGACGACCCAGACGTTTCTCCCGTCGCGCGCTCCGTTATTCTTGCTCCCGGCTCCGCCGAGCGCAAGCTAGACTTGCCAGAAGAGTCGCGTTTTATCGGCCACGGCGTCTCTTATTGCGCAACGTGCGACGGTGCATTCTTTAGAGACAAGTCCGTCGCCGTTTACGGCGCCGGCAACACCGCGCTTTACTCCGTACTTTATCTCGCAAACTTCGTCAAAAAAGTTTATCTAGTCAACCATAGCTCTCGCTATAAAGCCGATAAATCTCTCGTCGAAAAGGCGAGGTCGCTTGACAACGTCGAGTTTTTAGAGAATACAGAAATCACCGCCCTCGCCGGCGCTCCCTCTCTCAAAGAAATCACCCTTAAGACTGTCGATTCCGCTAAGACTTCCAGCCTCCCCGTCTCCGGGCTCTTTGTCTCCATCGGCCGTATCCCGGACAACGCTTTCCTCAAAGGCTTTGTCGACCTCGATTCTCAGGGTTATATCGAGTCCAGCGAATCTTGCCAGACTTCCCGCCCCGGTATCTTCTGTGCTGGCGACTGCCGGAAGAAGCTGGTCAATCAACTCACTACCGCCGTCGCCGATGGCGCTGTTGCTGCCACCCAGGCCGTTGCCTTCTTGAACTCGCAGTCATAATATGCTAAAATTACCTAGAATCTGGTGGGATTAGCTCAGCTGGTTAGAGCGTCTGATTGTGGTCCAGAAGGTCGTCGGTTCGATCCCGATATCCCACCCCAGATTTCCGCGCGGGTATAGTACAGCGGTTAGTATGCAAGTTTTCCAAACTTGAGATGAGGTTTCGACTACCTCTACCCGCACCATAAAAGCCTCTCCGGCTTATTTTTTATGCTATAATAAGCTTAATTAATTTCGAAAGGATTCTTATGGAAAAGTTCAAAAACTTCATCCCCGCCTTGGTCGGTCTCGTCCTGATTGGCGCCGCGGTCTTTATGTATTTCCGCGCCAACTATCTGACTCGCGTCTGCACCGAGCCCACCACCGCCACCGTCGTCGATATGCGCGAAGATTACACTACGGACAGCGACGGCGCCTTCCGCTACGTCTATTATCCCGTCATCGAATACCAAGCTGGCGGCCAGACTCTCACCGAGGAGCTTGATTCCGGCTCCACTACTCCCGCTTATCGCCTCGGCGAGACCGTCGACATCCTCTACAATCCCGCCAACGCCAAAGAGTTCATCGTCGCCGGCAGCAACCAAAACCTCATTTGGATTCTTCTTTCGGCTCTCGGCGTCATCTTCCTCGGTGTCGGCGTTTACACTATCGTTAAGAAATAGCCTCGCGCCCTGAGCTTACTTTGAGCTCAGGTGCCAGTGCTCCCCAAACTCGCATTTGTAGACGGAGAGTCGCCCTGTTAGGTGGTGGTCATGTTCCGCTACTCTTGCCGCCATCTCCGCTTCTTCTCGCGTGCGATAAATAATCTTGTGTGTCTCGCCCACCCAGCATTTCTCCGGCTCAAACCCGCTCAGCCTGTTCACATCAAAACTTCTACTCATCCCGCCATTATAGCACAAATCCGTGTTATAATCTTCTTATGACTATTTTGTTGCAATCCTTGATTTTAGTTTTCGGCTTCGTCCTTCTCATCAAGGGGGCCGACTTCTTCGTCGATGGTGCTTCCTCTACCGCTTCCAACTTCAAGGTTAGCAAGTCTCTCATTGGCCTCACTATCGTCGCGTTTGGCACTTCCGCGCCAGAGCTCGCCGTCTCGATCAAAGCCATCGCCTCCGGCTCTACTGACCTCGTCCTTGGCAACGTCATCGGTAGCAACATTTTGAACATTCTCCTCATCCTCGGCCTCGCCGCCGTGATTCGTCCTCTCGCCATCAAAAAGGAAACCATCCGCAAAGAAATCCCGATTTGCATCCTAATTTCCAGCCTGCTCGTCGTCCTCTTTCTCGACGTCTCACTCAACGCCGCCCCAGAAAACATCATCACCCGCTCTGACGGTATCGCCATCCTCCTCTTCTTTGCCGTTTTTCTTTATTATCTCGTCTCGATGGCGCTCCACTCCCGCGACAAAAACCAGAGGGAGAAGCCTCGTTGGGGTCTTTGGAGATCTCTCGGCCTCACCGCCCTGGGTCTCGTCGGCATCGTCTTTGGTAGCAACTTCGTAGTTGACTCCGCCACCGCCCTCGCCACCGCTCTTGGCGTCTCTGAGCGCGTCATCGCTCTCTCCGTCATCGCTCTCGGCACCTCCCTCCCCGAGCTCGTCACTACCGTCACTGCCTCCAAAAAGGGCGAAGCCGAGCTCGCCATCGGCAACATTCTCGGCAGCAACATCTTCAACATCTGTATCGTGCTCGGTCTTCCGGTCGCTCTCTTTGGCGCCGTCACGCCCGCCAGCTTCGCCGCCATCGATCTCTTTATGCTCGTTTTTTCCGCCGCTCTCCTCTTTGTCTTCTCCGCCACCAGCCACAAAATCACTCGCGGCGAGGGAATTATGATGCTCCTGATGTTTACCGGTTATTATAGTCTAGTTTTCTTTGTCTAGTCCGCCACTAGTTTTCCGTAGCGCCGTTCGCCCCGCTTTTTCAGCCGCCATAATAACCCTAGGCAAATCAGCAGATATACTCCGCAGAGTATCGCCATCCCCATAATCTGTCCCACCGCTACCACCGCCATACTAAACAGGGAAATAGTCAGTATTACCATCCCCAGTCCCGTAAACGATGACACCATTACTCCGGTGCTTTGCTTGACCGTCTCTGCATCGCTTTCCGCGTCAAACCTCGCATAGCGTAAGTCCACCAAAATCCCAAACAATTCCGTCGCCAAAGGCAGAAGTAGAGAGCTTAATAAAACCAGCACCGTCTCCGCCGCGCCAAACTTAAATCTCGCCGCCATCGCCAAACTCCCGACGATCAGCGCCGGTACCGTCAAAACCAGCGCCGCCAAAACTTTCCCCATCAACACTCTCAGCCCGCTCACCGGCAAAGTTTTTAGCAGGTTGAACGTCGCCCCCTCAAGCGAAATCATCGTCGTGGCGATATAAGTCAACAAACTAGAAAACGCTACCAGTGCCGTAGCTATCGCTGGCGCATAAGAAAAGATTTCTTCCGCCGTCAATCCTAGCTCTAGCTCAGTAACTAACTTTGCAGCCAGCTCGTCCGCCTTCAGACAAACCGCACCCACCGCCACCAGAAAAATCAACAGCCCAATCCAGGTGTTTGTCACTAAGACCGGCGTATTAAAATATCGTCGGATTTCTTTCCGCACGAGCGCGCCCGTCTGGGTCTGAGAGGAAAACGCCACTTTCTTCGTCTTTGTCTTTGCCGAGCCCACATTAACTCGCGAGATTATCCGGAAATAAAATTTGCCCGCTATAATGACAAACGCCGCCATCACCACCAGATTTATGGTGATAAACCGTAGAAGCATCAGCGCGTCAAACTCCGTCGCCAGCCGCACCACTACGCGTGCCGGATAATAGATTGTCTCGATTCGTGCCGAAAGCCCCGCTGCAATCTCGCCCACCCCGTCCGTAAATTGCCCAATCTTCACCGAAAGCCCTAAGGCTGCCGCCAGAAAAACAAACGATAGCAGCGTCTGCGCCAAGTTCTTTTTAGCAAACCGCGTTGAGAGCGCCGTAGTGATAGCGCCAACTGCCGAAGCCATCACTACCGGTATAATCGGCAACACAAAAATCATCACCGCCGCTACTGCCAAAAACTCCATCCCCGGCCGCACCTGGATGGGGTAGACTACCAGCGCTGGCGTTAGGAACAGGGCATTATAAATCACTTCAAAGACATAAAACTTAAACACCCGCAAAAACACAATCGTGCTTCGCCCCAAAGGTAGCGACATCAGCAAATCGTTGTCCCGGCAGCTAAACATCAGCGACCCAGACTTGTAGATGCCCTCGATTAGAGTCATTACCGCCGTAAACAGTGTGAAGATAGATAGCAACGCAAACTCCGTCCCGGTCGTTTTTAGCGACGCCATCATCGTCTCTGCGTAGCCAAAAATCGACAGCCACAGCACTGATGCCAAGAAAATCGGCAAAGCGCGTTTTGATTTTTCGTCTTTTGCGCGATACCTAAACAGTCGCATCCCCTCCGACATCGCCGCGCGCAGTAATGACCGCCACCGACGCATTATTTTTCAAGCTCCAAAAAGACTTTTTCAAGCGACTTATCGCCCTTGATTTCTTTCATACTGCCAACCTTAACAATTTTGCCTTTCTTCACGATGGCGACTCTAGAGCAAAGTTTTTCCGCCACATCCAGAATATGCGTCGAGAAAAATATCGTTTTACCGCTTTTCGCCATTTCTTGCATCACGCTTTTTATGTCAAAAATCGCCTTCGGGTCCAGCCCCACAAACGGTTCGTCCATCACTAGGACTTTTGGTTCATGAGCTAGCGCCGCAATCAGCGCAACCTTCTGCTTCATCCCGTGAGAGAAAGTCTTAAGCTCACTCCCCAGTTCATGTTCAATCTCAAACATCCGGGCGTATTTTAGGATATTTTGTTTGCGAGTCTTCTCCGGAACTTCGTACATATCACACACAAAGTTAAGGAAGTCTATCGCCTTCATTTCCTCGTAGAGCAGTGGGTCGTCCGGTACGTAGGCCATCTCGCGTTTACACTCTATCGGCTTTTTCGCCACCGACTTTCCGTTTATCAAAATCTCCCCCGCGTCAAACTCGTGTATCCCCACCATAGCTTTTATTAGCGTCGTCTTTCCAGCGCCGTTGTGCCCAATAAATCCAAAAATTTCACCATCTTCTACCGTAAACGACACGTCGTCGAGCGCGCGTTTATTGCCGTATTTTTTTACCACATGTCTAATTTCTATCATAAGTTTATTATACTCCCTCTTGATTTTTTGTATATATTATATATAATATACCCATACTGATATTGACCGGCCTGAAGAGGGTCGGCGTTTTTACTAATAGAAAGGAAAATTATGGAAGGTCTTGACCTCAAACAACTCTCCGCAATGGTCAAAGTTATTGCGGAAGAAAAAAACCTCCCCGAAGAAACCGTCCTGGACGTGATTCAGATGGCTATCGCCGCCGCCTGGCGCAAGGACAACGGCGACAAAGATATGAATGTCCGCGCCGTGCTAAATGTCAACACCGGCGAGGCCAACGTCTTTGTTGCTCGCACCGTGATAGAAGACGGCCTGGCTTATAACCCCGCTACGGAGATTCCTCAGTCCGAGGCCAAGGGTAAAGAGCTCGGTGACATCGTCGAAGAAAAGCACAAAGTCGAAAGCTTTGGTCGGGTGGCCGCCCAGACCGCTAAGCAAGTTGTGGTCCAACGCTTGCGTGAAGCCGAGCGCGATGCTGTCCTCTCTATGTACGAGGACAAAATCGGCACGATTATTACCGGTATGGTCAACCGTGTCGAGCGCAACATCGTCCGCCTCGACGTCGGCAAAGCCACCGGCATTATGCCACGCAGCGAACAAATCGACGGCGAATTTTACACCGTTGGTTCTCGTATCAAAGTCTATCTCAAAGGTTTTGACAAAGACGAGCGCGGTGGCCAGCTGCTGCTTTCTCGTGGCTGTGCCGAGTTTGTTGAATATCTTTTCCGCCAGGAAGTCCCCGAGATAGAAAACGGCACGGTTGAGATTCGCGGCATCGCTCGCGAAGCCGGTCGCCGGACTAAAATCGCCGTTATGTCCACCGTCCCCGGTGTCGACCCAGTTGGTACGTTTGTTGGCGGGCGCGGCGTTCGCGTCCAGGCCGTGATGAACGAAATCGGCGAGCGTGAAAAAATCGACATCATTACCTGGTCCGACAACGCTTCTGAGTACATCCGCGAAGCTCTTTCTCCGGCAGAAGTCGTCAAAGTTGAGATTGATAAGAAGCACGCCAAAGTCTACGTTACGGAAGACCAACAGTCTATCGCCATCGGTCGCCAGGGCCAAAACGTCCGTCTAGCTTCCAAGCTCACCGGCTACGAGCTCGACATCGTCCTCGCCAAAGCCCCCGAAAAGAAGAAAAAGGCCAACGTCGAAGATTCTCTCCTCTCCGCCATCGAAGAATCCTCCGAAGAACCCGCTGAGGCATAACCCCTCATAAAACCGCGAGCTTGACACCGCCCGCGGTTTTTTGGTATAATAGAGATACTTATTTTACTTGTTTTTAACAATCTCTATAAAGGACAAACATGAACCAATCCGAACAAGAGCGTCGTGCGCGCTTGCTAAAACAAGGAGCCGAGCGTCTCCCCGACATCAAAAAACGCTTTGAAGAAGCCCAGAATCGCAACTTCAACTCCAACTTCGCCCCTGGTGGCAAAGACGCCGGCTTTGTCAATCGTAAGCCTAAGAATCAGAAAAACCAGAAGAAGCCAAAGTCCCAAAAATCCCCCAAGCCTCAGAAGCCCCAGAAGTCTGAGGCTGAGAAGCGCAAGGTTAATCTCTCCGTCTCCACCCGCAAGGGCGAGATGGTCCATCATCAGAAGATGCTATCCCAAGACGTCAACGCCCAGGCTACCCAACACATCATTGGCATCCCCGTCAACAAATCCCGTTACAACGGTTACAACGGCCAGCAAGTCACCAACGCCATGCTGAAGCAGGCTCGCCCAGACCCAGAAGCCGTCCGGATTATTCCTATTGGCGGTCTCGGGGAAATCGGCATCGGCAAAAATATGACCGTGATTGAATACAAGCAGGAAATGATCGTTGTTGATATGGGTGTCCTTTTTGCCGACTCAGACTATCCCGGCGTAAACTACCTCATCCCTGACATCAAATACCTAGAAGACAACATCGACAAGGTCAAAGCCATCTGCTTTACCCACGCCCACCTCGACCATATCGGTGCCTGCCGCCATCTTCTCCCCCGGTTCAACTGGACCACGCCGATTTACGGCACGGATTTCACCCTCGGCATGATTAAGAAGCAAATGTCCGAGCTTTCCGACGTCCCAGATTTGAACTACTGCCCGGTCGACCCGTTTAAGCACGAAAAGCTCCAGGTCTCCGAGCATCTCTCCGTCGAGTTTATTCATACTCTCCATTCCATCCCCGGCAACGCCGCCATCGTCGTCCGTACCCCCAACGGTGTGATTTATCTCTCTGGCGACTGGCGCCACGAAGCCAACCCTATGGGCGTCCAGACAGATTACGAACGCATCGACGAAATCGTCAAACAAGAGGGCATCGCTCTCATGGTCAACGAGTCCACCAACATCGACTCTCCCGGCAAACACCCCCACTCCGAGTTTGACGTTGGGGAGAACCTTGGTAAGGTAATGGACAACTACGCCAACGGTCGCGTGATTGTCTCCTGCTTCTCGTCTCAGATCGGCCGTATCGAGCTCGTCTTGAAAGAAGCCGCCGCTCGCGGGCGCAAAGTTGCTTTCTCCGGCTTCTCCATGATCAACAACGTCGAGGTCGCTCTCCGCGCTCGCGCGATTAAAGTCCCCAAAGACACCATCATGAAGATGGAAGACATCATCAAGCTCCCGGACGAGCGCGTTTGTATCGTCTGTACCGGCTCCCAGGGTGAGCTAAACGCCGTGTTGAATCGTATGATTACCGGCGCCCACAAATACATCAAGATCAAACCCACCGACACCATCGTCTTCTCGTCCAACCCTATTCCGGGCAACGAGCCCCATGTCGTCTCGACCGTCGGCGGTCTCTTGCGCGAGGGCGCTACCGTCATCCAAAACGGCAAGACCCATATTACCAACCTCGGCCCGCTCCACCTTTCCGGCCACGCTTATTACGAAGACCACGTTGAGTTTGTTACTCGCCTGATGCCCAAGAACTATATGCCCTACCACGGCGAGTTCTATATGCTCCAACACAACGCCGAGATGGCAGAAAACGTCATTGGCATCCCGCGCGACCGCATCGTCCTCGCGGATGATGGCGACGTGGTTGAGCTTTTATCTAGCCAAAAGATTCGCAAAAACGGCCGCATCCACGTTGGCAACAAACTCTACGACGACGCCGATCAACCCGTCCATGAAGCCGTGGTCAAAGACCGCATCCACATCTCTCGCGAAGGTATCTTTGTGATAGTTCTCACTATGAGCAAGAAGACCGGCCGCCTCGTTAAGACCCCGGACATCGTCTCCCGCGCCTTTATTTATCTCGACAATTCCGAGGAGCTAATCGGCAAGATTCGCCACTATCTCCGCGCCAAGACCGACAAGTCCATCTCTACCGACCCTGAGCTAAAGGTTCTAAAAGAAGAGATCAAAGAAGACATCACCCACATCCTCTACGACGCCACCGGCCACACCCCTATCGTCATCCCCGTGATTAACAAAGTCTAATATATATATTACTTTAAGCTTTTTGATGTATAATATATATAGCTAAACAAGGAAATAGTTTTTTATGCAAAACCAAACTCCTCCCGATAAACCATCTGGTAGTGCTGGCAACGCACCAGGCGGCACCAGTTCCGCTAGCGTCTCACATCAAGGCGCAACAACTCTCTCTAGCTCCGCCATACTTGATTCTCCAAACTATTCTAGCACCACCGGTGGTGAAAACGCCTTGCTCATTACTGGCGGAGAGATTACCCTAGAAACCCCAGTTGTTACCAAAACCGGCGACGAATCTAGTGAAAACTCAGACTTCTACGGCACCAACGCCGCAGTGCTTACCACAGGCGGGTCCTTAAAAATTACCGGCGGCTCCATTACTACCAAAGGCTCTCACGCCAACGCCCTCTTCGCCTACGGCGAGTCATCTATTACTGCTACCAATACCCAAATCACCACCACCGGCAACAATTCTGGTGGTATCATGGTCACTGGCGGCGGCGCCATCACCGCTTCTGGTCTTATTGTCGAAACTTCCGGCAACTCTTCCGCCCCCATTCGGTCCGACCGCGGCGGTGGAAACATTACCGTAAACGGCGGCTCGTACACCTCAAACGGCGTCGGCTCCCCCGCCATTTACTCCACTGCAATTATTAGCGTCAACAACGCCACGCTCGTCTCCAACAAGTCCGAAGGCATCGTTATCGAGGGTAGCAATTCCGTTTCTCTCAGCAACGGCACAACTTTAACCGCCACCAATACCTCTCTCAACGGCAATTCCGAGACCTACAAAAACATTTTTATCTACCAATCCATGTCTGGTGACGCCGAAGAAGGCACGGGTAATTTTGCCGCTTCAGACTCTACCATTACCACCAATGCCGGCGATACCTTCTACATCACTAACACCACCGCCAAGATTTCTCTTGCTAACAACAAAATCATCAACAACGACGCAAGCTCGGTCTTTCTCCGTGCTGAGGGCGCTAAGTGGGGAACCAGTGGCTCTAATGGCGGCGACGTTTCGCTTTCGCTTAGTCAACAAGTTGTAGAAGGAGACATTGTCCTCGATAATATCTCGACGCTCGAGCTTGATTTAGCACAAAGCTACTACATGGGCGCCATCAACGCCGCCAACACTGCCAAATCTGTTTCCGTCACGCTTGATGCCGACTCAAACTTAATCCTCGCCGGCGACACCTATCTCACCCAACTCACCAATGCTGACACCACCAACCAAAACATTTACAGCAACGGCTACAAGCTTTACGTTTCCGGCGAAGAAGTCGCCGTCAACGGCTCCGAAGCCCCAGAGGCTCCCGAAGTTATCCTCACCGCAGAAACCACCACAGACGCCGTAGAAACTATTGGCGTATCTACCACCGAGTGTGCCAACGGCTCCGTTTTTACCGAATGTTCCGGTCAAGTCAAAACTCCCATTATCATCGCCGGTGTTGCTCTTGCGGTTATCATCATCGCCGTTATCGCCTTTGTCATCCACAACAAGAAAACTCACACGCCTGGCTCTCCTAGCGCTACACCTTTCCCGCCCGTAACTCCTGAGCCTCCGGTCTCGCCCGAGCCTCCCGTCGCTCCGGAGACACCCGCTTCCCCTACTCAGCCTACTCCTCCTGCCGTCTAGCGCTTGACAAATCTTCTTGATTATGGTAATTTATCATAAATATGCCTATCAATCGAGATTTAACCCCTACTGACGGCGCCGACATCGCGGCGTTTGTCCGGCTCATCCACGACCGTCCAGTCGTGTTAGATCGTGATCTTGCCAAGATTTACAAGATGGACGTAAAATCCCTCAACCGCATCCGCGCTCGCCACGCGGAGCGCTTCCCGGAAGATTTTTGTTTTAAGCTGACCCAGGGTGAAGCCTCCGCGCTAGATCTCCCGGACAATCTCAAGCAGACTTATGTCTATACCGAGCCCGGCATCGCCATGCTCGCTATGTTGCTCGCTACTCCCGCCGCTGTCAAATCCAGCGTCGCTATCATCCGAGCTTTTGTGGAGACGCGCGGCTTCATCGTCAAAAACGCTCCGCTCTTCTCTCGCGTAGATGAGCTAGAGACCAAACAAAAGGCTTTCCAGGTCTCCACCGACCAAAAGCTCGCCAAACTCCTTGCCCACCTAGAAGCGCACGAATGTGCCGACGCCACCCAAAAAATCTTCTTCTCTGGCCAGATTTATGATGCATATAGTTTTCTCTCCGGGCTAATCGCCAAGGCCAAAAAGGAGTTGATTGTTGTCGACGGCTATGTCAACGTCAACACTCTGGACCTTCTGCGTAGCAAGCGTCCCGGCGTGTCCGTAGAGTTGCTGACTCTCCCGTCCTCCCACTTGAGCAACAACGAGGTCAAGAAGTTTAATTCCGAGTACCCCACTCTTACCATCCACCGCACCAAAGATTTCCACGACCGTCTCCTAATCTTAGATAGAAAATCGCTCTACCACGTCGGCGCTTCGCTCAAAGACGCCGGCGAGAAGAGCTTCGCCATCACCAAGCTAGAAGAGGAGCACGAGATTTCTCTCCTGCTCTCCCGTATCGACTCAATCATCAACAAACAATAAAATAAAAATGGTCCCCGGGACTGGACTCGAACCAGCACGTCCTTGCGGACACTAGCACCTGAAGCTAGCGCGTCTACCAATTCCGCCACTCGGGGGCAAGGATATTATATCACAACTTGCCGGAATCCAAAAATCGACTTATAATCAGCTTATGATAGAAAACGTCATTCCTTGGGTTCTCTATTTCTTTGTCTACGCTATTTCTGGCTATGTTGTCGAGACTCTCCTCTGCTCCTTGCGCGAGCAAAAGCTCGTCAGCCGCGGCTTCCTCTTTGGCCCGCTTCTACCGGTCTATGGGTTTGGGATGTCACTCATCCTCGTTGCTACTTTCCCCGTCCGCGGCAATCTCAGCGGGACGTTCTTCGTTGCTATGTTCGCCTGCTCTCTCCTCGAATACGCCACCAGCTGGGCCATGGAAAAACTTTTTGGTCTCAAATGGTGGGACTATTCCCGGTCTGACCGCTGGAATCTCAACGGCCGCATCTGCGCCCGCAACTGTCTCGCCTTTGGCATTGCTGGCTGCCTCATCGTCTATCAAGTCCATCCGCGCGTTGAGTCGCTCGTCGCGCTTCTCGGCGCCGCCCAGCTCCCCGTCGCCGTTGTCTTGCTCGCCCTCCTCCTGCTCGATTTTGTCGCTTCCGTCTATGCCGTCGAGAAGGTCAAACACAGCATCAAGCTCAAGCTCCTCCCGGGCGACCAAACCAACGAAGTCAAAAAGCTCGCCGGCCGCGCCATCGCCCAGCTCTTTACGGGAAAGAACTACCTCGAGCGCCGCATCGCCGAAATCCAGCGCGAGCTGGAAAAGCGCCAAGCTGTCCGTCGCCAAGAGTTTAGCCGCCGTCGTTCCGAGTTCCGCAACAAGTTCGAAAAACACAAATCCTAACTCGCTTATGTTATAATAAACCTATGAGAAACGACATAGATTTAGATTATAATTTAGCCGCAGAAATCATCGAAGACATCAAAGAAGACCCCATGGGGGACTGGTTCTTCTTGCCGGACCGTTTTCCGGCAGTTGAGTTCGAGAAGATTCGCTCCGTCGCTAAACGCGTCCAGGAAGATTCCGATTATCTCGTTTGTATCGGTATCGGCGGGAGTTATCTTGGCGCCCGCGCCGTTTATGAAGCGCTTGACCTCGGCTCTACTGCCAGGTGCAAGCTCCTCTTTGCCGGTAACAACCTCTCCTCCCGTGAGCTAAAAAAGCTCCTCAAGACTCTCGACGGTCATGATTTCTCGCTCAACGTCATCTCCAAGTCCGGCACCACTCTTGAGCCGGCCATCGCTTTCCGAGTGTTGAAACAAGCTTTGATTAAAAAATACGGTGAGGCGGAAGCCAAAAAACGTATCATCGCCACTACGGACCCAGAAAAGGGCGCTCTCCACGACGAAGCCGTTGCTAGTGGCTACGAGACTTTTGATGTTCCGCTCGGCATCGGCGGCCGCTACTCTGTCCTGTCTCCCGTGGGGCTATTTCCGCTTGCCGTCGCCGGGTGCGACATCGAGGCGTTGCTCTCCGGTGCGCGCGAGTGCAAGGAGACCCAAGTCTCCCCGGAGCATTTAGAAGATTCTATGCTTGTCTCTTACGCTTTCTCGCGGTTTTATCTCTACGATGAATGTGGTTGCGACGTCGAGGTCCTGGCCAGCTTCGAGCCCAGCCTGCTATATTTTAACGAATGGTGGAAGCAGCTCTTTGGTGAGTCGGAGGGGAAGGACGGCCAAGGCATTTTTCCCGCCTCAGTCATCTACTCTACGGACCTTCACTCTCTCGGTCAGTATTTGCAAGACGGCCGCCGCAACATCTTTGAGACTTTTTTGCGTTTCTCTCCGGAACAGGATTCTCTTACCGTCCCCAAGACCGCGGACAATTTCGACGAGCTAGATTATCTCGAAGACGCCGAGCTTACCAAGATTTCCGACAAAGCGTTCGATGCCACGGTCAAGGCCCACGAATCTGGCGGCATTTCCACGTTCACCATCGAAGTCCTTGATTCTACCTCTCCGCACGGTCTCTCCGAGCGCAGTCTCGGCTTCCTGATTTTCTTCTTTGAGACAGCTTGCGCTATTTCCGCCATGCTCCACGGCGTCGACCCGTTTAACCAGCCTGGCGTTGAGAAATACAAGAAAGAAATGTTTAAACTTTTAGGCAAATAGGAGGTATTATATATGGCAAAAAAGCGCGTCGTCATCGCTCTCGGAGGTAACGCCCTCCAAAAAAACGGTGAAGTCTCTGCAGAAGCCCAAAAGGCCGTCGCGGCCAAGGTCGGCAAGCTCATCGCAGAGCTTTCCAGCCGCTATGAGATTATTATCGCCCACGGCAACGGTCCCCAGGTTGGCAACATCTTGATCCACGAAGAAGAAGCCAGCTCAAAGAACGCTCCGGCCATGCCTCTCGAGACCGCCGTCGCCATGTCTCAGGGACAGATCGGCTATTGGCTCGCCCAGTCCATCTCCAACGCCTTTATCAAAGAAGGGAAGAATAGAAAGGTTGCCACCGTCGTTACCCAAGTCGAAGTCGACAAAAACGACCCCGCTTTCCGCAATCCGTCCAAGCCCGTTGGTCAGTTCTATACCGAGAAACAAGCTCTTGCTCTTGCCAAAGCCAAAGGTTGGATTGTCAAGGAAGACGCCGGGCGTGGCTGGCGCCGGGTTGTGCCTAGCCCCAAGCCTAAGTCTATCGTAGAAAAACGTGAGATTTTAGACCTTGTTAAGTCCGGCACGATTGTGATTGCTGCCGGCGGCGGTGGTGTGCCGGTCTACCGGACCAAAGTCCTGCGCATCCTTAAGGGCGTCGATGCTGTCATCGACAAAGATTTTGCCGCCGAGAAGCTTGCCGAGCTGATCAAAGCCGACATATTCCTTTCCGTCACCGCGGTTGACTTCGCCTATCTTAACTTTGGCAAAGACAACCAAACCGCGCTAAAAAATCTTACCGCCAAAGAAGCTACCTACTACGCTCGCCAAGGCTTTTTCAAAGCCGGCTCTATGCTGCCCAAGATTCTTGCCACTACCGAGTTTGCACGGAAGGGCAAAGTCGGCGTGATTTGCTCGCTCGACAATCTCGAAGATGCCCTCCGCCTCCGCTCCGGCACCATCATTACTAAATAAAGCTTTAATTTCTATTCCGTTTATGCTAAAATAGCTCTATGGATAGTATGTATAAGCTTACGCATGCAGTCCCGTCCAAAAAGGATTTTATCGACACCACAGATTTTGACCAGTCGGAGATTCTCGACATCGTCAAAACTGCCGTCGTCGTTCGGGACTTCATCAAATCTGGCGGTACGCTAGATACCCTTTATCATAAAAATCTCGCTATGCTCTTTGAGCAAAAGTCCACGCGCACTCGCGTCTCGTTTGAGGTGGCTATGTCCCAGCTAGGCGGTCACGCGCTTAATCTCGCTCCCGGCGCGATTCAGCTCGGCGCCCACGAGACCATTGAAGACACCGCCCAGGTCCTTGGCCGGATGTGTGACCTCATTATGGCCCGTGTCGACCGTCATGAGTCTGTCCAGGCGCTCGGCAAGTTTGCCGCCGTCCCCGTGATTAACGGTATGTCAGATTATAACCACCCTACTCAGGAGATCGGCGACATCATCACCATCTTAGACAATCTCGAGCCTGAGCGTAAGTGGAACGACGTCAAAGTCGTCTTTGTTGGCGACTGTACCCAAGTCTGCGCCAGCCTGATGATGATTACCACCAAGCTCGGTATGAACTACGTCCATTACGGCCCAGAAAACAAGCTCCTCTCCGAGGATTTCCAGAAAATCGGCCGAGAAAATTGTCAAAAATACGGCGGCTCCGTTACGGTTACGTCAGACCGCGAAGCGCTAAAGGGCGCGGATTTTGTCTATACCGACGTCTGGTACGGTCTCTACGACAAAGAGACCCCTAAAGAAGTCTATATGAAAGATTTCTACCCCACCTTCCAGGTCAATGATGACCTTATGGCCGCTACGGAGAATCCAGACTGTAAGTTTATGCACTGTCTCCCAGCCAACCGTAACGAAGAAGTCTCCGATTCCGTCATGGATGGACCCAACTCCGTCTGTTTCGACCAAGCGGAGAATCGTTTGACCGCTCAACGCGGACTAGTTTTGTATTTTGGCGGCGCCGCCCAGGCGACTCTAGATCTAATAAAACAACAAAAGGAGGGCAAACACTAAAATGCCAACTAAAAAACCTAAGTTCAGGCTGTTTTCTGCGGTTCTCGCAACGGTCTGTATCGTTCTCGTGATTGACGCCGTCGCGCCGACCGCCGCCATCGGGAACTCTCAATACGCATGGTGGGTGATTATGATTCTCGGCTTCTTCATCCCCTACGCTCTTATTTCCGCCGAGCTCGGTACGCAATACCCCAGTGAGGGCGGTATGTATACCTGGGTAAAGAAAGCCCTCGGTAAAAAGTGGGCCGGCCGCGTGGCTTGGTTCTACTGGGTCAACTTCCCGCTCTGGATTGCCTCGCTAGCAGACCTCGCGACTACCCTCGTAATGACCATCCTCGGTATGGAGCCGACTATCGTCACCGCGCTCGTGATTGAGCTTGGCTATATCGCCCTCGTCACGATTCTCGGTCAGCTTCGCATCTCTCAGTCTGCTTGGGTGGCGAACCTCGGCGCGATTGTGAAGTTTATCACCCTCGCCGGCATCGGTGCGCTCGGCATCTACGTCTTTGCTAAGCACGGCTCGGCGAACCCGGTTGAGTCTTTCCACGACCTCTTGCCGCTCGTCTCTGCCGAAGGCGGTGTTGACTGGGCTGGCGTGTCCTTTGTCTCGTTGATTATCTTCAATATGCTCGGCTTCGAAGTTGTCGGCACCTTTATCGACGATATGGACAATCCTAAGAAGCAAATTCCGCAAGCCATCATCCTTGGCGCAGTTTTGATTGCCTTGTTCTACATCCTCCCGAGCTTCGGCATCGGCGTCGCCGTTCCGTTCGACGATCTCGCAACCAACTCCGGTTTGCTTGATTCTTATCAAATCCTGCTCGAGGCTGTCGGTCTTTCTGCCGGCGCTATCAACGCCGTCATTACCGTAGTCGCCTGCTTCTTCCTCTACACGTTGATTGCCAACATCTCTTCCTGGCAGTTTGGTGTCTATTCCGTCACCGCTTACGCCGCCAAAGATGGCATCTTCCCCAAGTCCTGGGCTAAGACCAACCGTGATGGTGTGGCTACTCGCGTCTCTCTCTGGACCAGCATCGTTGCTGCCGTTCTCTCGGTCGCGGGCATCATCCTCGCCTATGTCTTCCCAGAAGCCGAGGAACTAACCAATATGTTCTGGGCATTCTTCGACCTCTCCCTCTTCTGTCTGTTGATTGGCTACGTCCCGATGTTCTTCGCCTTTATGAAGCTCCACAAAAAGGGCATCCAAGACAAAAACGGCTACTGGATTTCTGGTGGCAGCCTGAAGCGCATCATCTTCGGCATAGTCCCGGCTATCTTGCTTGGCATCTCCCTCTTCTTTACGCTGATTCCGGAGCTTAGCCTTGAGGCTATCGCCGACAACAAAATCCTCATCATCAGCTCTCTCGTCTGTATAGCGGTTGGCGAAGTCCTCGTCTTCCGCGCTGGCAAAAAAGACGAAGCTAGAAAGGCTCTCCGCCGTGCGAATCGCTAACTCTACTCCCAAAAAAGACGGTTTTTATATGCCGTCCGAGCTGAGTGAGCACGCCGCTACCTATCTCCTTTGGCCCGAACGCCCCGACAACTGGCGGGGCGGGGCCAAGCCGGCCCAAGCCGCGTTCCGTGAGGTCGTCGAGACCATCGCTAAGTATGAGCCTGTCGTCCTCGGCGTCAACCAGTCTCAGTATGCCCACGTCCTCGGGATGAACCTGCAAAATGTCCACGTTGTGGAGATTTCCAACAACGATTCCTGGATTCGCGATACCGGCCCGACTTTTGTCGTCAACGGCAAGGGCGATATGCGCGCGGTGGACTGGGAGTTCAACGGCTACGGCGGTCTCGTCAACGGGATTTACTTCCCGTGGGACTTCGACGACGCTATCGCCGCCAAGGTCTGCGCTATCGAGGGCGTCGACCGCTACCGCACCGATGGCTTTGTCCTCGAAGGCGGCTCCGTCCATACCGACGGCGAAGGCACACTCCTCGTTACGGAAGAGACTTGTCTCGACCCGGGTCGCAACCCCGGCCTCTCCAAGGAAGAGATTGAAAAGTATTTGCTCGATTATTGCGGCGCGGAGAAAGTCCTCTGGCTCCCCTACGGCATCTATAAGGATGAAGACACCAACGGTCATATCGACAACATCTGTCAATTTGTCGCGCCGGGTAAGGTTGTCCTCGCCTGGGAAGACAACGAACAAGACCCGCAGCATGAGCGCTCCAAAGCTGATTTAGAATATCTAGAATCTGTCACGGACGCCAAGGGTCGCAAGCTCGAAGTGGTCAAGATTCACGTCCCCAATCCTATCACGATTACCAAGGAAGAGTCCGAGGGCGTCGACGTGGTCGAGGGCACGTTCCCGCGCAATGAGGGTGACCGTCTCCCTGCCAGTTATATCAACTATTATAACTGCAACGGCGCGATTATCTTACCCATCTTCAACGACGAACACGACCAAGCCGCCATCAACATCCTCCAGGATTGTTTCCCGGATCGTAAGATTGAGCCTATCTACGCTCGCGAGATTTTGCTCGGCGGTGGCGACATCCACTGCATCACCCAGCAAGTCCCCAAAGCCTAGTCCGGCGACTTTTTAGAAAATAAGCCTCTCGGGGCTTATTTTCTGTGTTATAATAGGCTTATGCATAAACTACGCGGCGATACTTTGATCGAAGTGATGTTCTCCGTCGGTATTTTTGGTATGGTCGCCGTTGGCGCTATCTCCTTGATGAATCGCGGGCTCTATACCGCCCAGGGCACGCTAGAGACCACCATGGCGCGTAACGAAATCGACACCCAAGCCGAAGCCCTGCGTTTTATTCACGACGCTTATTCCTCCAAAAAACATTCCACCAGCAACGTCTACAAGTCCCTTTGGGAGATTATCGAAGACCGCGCCGTAGAATACGACGATAGTAAGTTTGCCAAGTTTCTCGCCGCCTACGAAGCCGTCGCTGCCGGCGGGGGAGAGATCGACGGCGTTACTTATAATTCCTGCGCGGATCTTTATAGCTCCGCCAACAACATCATCCCGGAGAAATCTTTCGCCGTCAACCCGTCCATTCTAGACGAAGCTACCTTACAGGAGATGCTAGACAACGGCCATCTCCAAGACGTAATCCTCTATTATAGCCCCAACAGCACCTCTTATCTTTCTCCCACCATGACTTTTCCTCGCCTCTTTTATGGCGATTCTGCCCTTTCGGACGCAGACAGCGGCATAGTTAACGACCGTACGCTTAACAGCGCGCAGGGGATTATCGTCACCGCCGTCAAGTCTGCTAGCTACGAAGAGGTCGGCTGTGACGACGAAGTCAAAGAACGGGAAGCTGACTTCTACGATTTTTACATCCATACTTGTTGGGAATCCCCCGGCGGGGATAGCTCCCGGACCATCTCCACTACCGTCCGCCTGTACAATTCCGACCAAATCTCCCTTAACCAGAATCGCCAGATTACCTTTGCCAACTACGAGTGGAAGACTTATGGCGACCGTGTCTACCGTAGCTGCTCCGGCGTCGTCTGCGCCCAAAGCCAAGACCCCAACCCCGTCAAGCGTTCCTACGCCTACGGCGACCGAACTTACACTTATTACGACACTTCTTGCGAGCCCAACGCCGGCCAACACGTTACTTTCCCGAACGAAACTTCCATCCGGCTCATTGGCTCCACGGCGGATGCGGTCTCTCTCGGCGCCTACTACGACAAGTTTGAGACCAACTCTCGCTTCTCGCTTTCTCTCCACGTCGACGCTAGCAATATAGGTGCCCACCCTAGCGAGAGTGGCGGTTTTACGATTGGCTTCGATATCGTCGATGCCGAGGGCAAGACCCTTGTCGACGGGGTCGCCGTGTCGATTGGTAGCAATTCCCGCACTATCACCGGCCTAAACTCAAACGTTACTATCGGTACGCCAGATTTTGACCTCGCCATGACCTATAATCGCGGAGATTTTACCGTCTGTATCACGGAGACCGGCCGCACCGAGCAGTGTTTCACTACAACTAAAGACATCCCCGCTGGCTCCTATCTCAAGGTAGACTATAAACTCACCCACGGCGCTCATTGTTGTAGCAACAACGCCGTCGTCTACATCTCCGACATCCAGATGCTCCAGACCGGCGGTAGTGGGAGTGCGCTCGCTTCCAAATGTGGCGACAATTACGATATCGTCTACAACAAAAATGATGGTTCTCCCTCGACTTGGGTAGACAATAATCCGGTAGTTGGACGCTCTACGGTTATCGCTTCGGCTGACACCTTTAGCTGGGGTGGCCACGTCTTCAGAGAATGGACCGAAAACGCCGACGGTAGCGGCAACTCTTACTCCCCGGGCCAGTCGGTTAACTTTAATGCCTCTAAAGGTTCTCGTGTTTATCTCTATGCGCAGTGGGACACGGTTGGGGTGATTAGCTATGAAGCCAACGGCGGCTCTGGAGATATGCCGGCGCAGAGCACCGACGTTTCCGGCAACGCTATCGTTGGCAGCAACGCTTTCTTTGCTCCGTCGAGCAACCATCGTTTCGTCGGCTGGAACACCGAAGCCGACGGCTCCGGCACGTCATACCAGCCCGGCAACGCCATCAACACTCTCGGCTCGATTACTCTCTACGCCCAGTGGGAAGAGATTCTCCATGATTACACCATTACCTACCACGGCAATGGCGATACGGACGCCGAGGGTAACATCCTCAACTCTACCCGCAGTACCGTCAAACAAGAAAACAGCAGTTATACTATCGAGGGCGCTGGCAGCTTCTACCGCGAGGCGTACAAGGTCGCCAGCTGGAACACCTCCGCCAACGGTTCCGGGACTACGTATAATATCGGCCAGCAGATTACCGTCTCCGGCAATCTCGACCTCTATGCCGTCTGGAAGGTCAACGATGCCGACAGCGGCCACCAGACCGTAGAAATGCTGGGCACAGATAAGCTCTTTAACACTCTCCTCCTTGCTCCGCGCTTTGTCTCCAACTCCTACCCCAGTCTCTACACTGGCTCCAGCACCGTAGACTTTGAGCCTATGGTCTGGTACGCGGGCTACGACAACGGTTACTACGCTTGTGAGAATCCGCCTTGCTCGGCCAACGCTTGGTCGGCTGTTGGCTTCCACCTCCCCACCGACGCTTCTGGCGGCACCGCCGTTATCTATCTCAGGCTGGCTGAGGGCCACCGCGTCAACGCCCAGACCAAAGGCAGCTTTGTCTACTATTACTCCAACGAATTCACCGTCGACCAAGCTTCCTCCGCCACTATGTCCAACACAGACCGCGGCATGGGCTTCCCCCAGCTCCATCTCTACTCGACCCAACACAACTCTTACAAGATTTCCGACCATCAAAAGGCGCATAAGATTTCTGGCGCCGACGCTTCTGCTTCACTCATCCCAAGTTACTGGATTATCGGCAAGCTTACTTGGACCAGTAGCGGCCTTCAGCTGACTCCAATCAATCGCTTTACGTCCGACACTCCCGACAATTTTCTATAATTCTTTTTCGCGTGGTATAATATAACCATGAGCAAGTTAGAGTATCAAGGACCAATTTTGTTAGTTGTAATGGACGGCGTCGGCCTCGCTCCGGACGGTCCCGGCAACGCTGTCTCCCGCGCCCATACTGAGTTCTTAGATTATGCTCAGAATAATTACCTGACTCTTCCGCTGGAGGCTTCTGGCGAAGCCGTGGGGATTCTCCCGGGCGACATGGGGAACAGTGAGGTTGGTCACAACGCCCTCGGCTCTGGCCAGATTATCCGCCAGGGCATCGCTAAGATTGAAGATGATTTTTCTACCGGTCGGGTTTTTAGCTCTCCCGCCTGGCGCAAAGTTATCGACCATCTCGCTCGCAAGGCTACGCTTTCTCGTCCGCACACTCTCCACTTCTCCGGCATCTTTTCCGACGGCAACGTCCACTCTTCTATCTCTCATCTTGAGAAAATGATTTTTGAGGCCGACCGCGAGGGCATCGAGAAGATTCGCGTCCACTGTGTCTTTGACGGTCGTGATGTCCCGCCCCAGAGCGAGCCAAAGTTTATCGACCGTCTAGAACAGTTTCTTGCGCCGTTTAACAAAGCCGGCCGGGATTATCGCATCGCTTCTGGCGCTGGCCGGATGACTGCCGTCGCCGACCGTTACGAGAACGATTGGGCGATGGTCAAGACCGGTTGGGATATGATTGTCCACGGCCAGGCGGACCATGAGTTTACCTCTGCCCGTGCCGCTATCGAGTTTTTCCGAGAACAAGACCCGTCCGTTCAGGACCAATATCTTCCCGCCTTCGTCGTTGTAGATGAGTCCGGCGCTCCCGTTGGCCCGGTAGAAAAGGGCGACTCTTTTATCTACTTCGACTTCCGCGCCGACCGCGCCATCGAAATTGCCATGGCGTTTACTTACCGCGACTTCCCACAGTTTGACCGCGGAGATTATTCGCCAGATGATATAATTTTTGCCGGGATGACGGAGTATAACTCCGACACCCATGTCCCCGAGCTTCAGCTTGTCCCGCCTGTTGAGATAAAACACCCACTTAATCGTTTCCTCAGCAAAAAGGGGCTTACTCAGCTCGCCGTCTCGGAGACTGTCAAGTTTGGCCACATTACCTATTATTTCAACGGCAACAGTTACGACAAAGCCCCTGGCGAGACCCAGCTTAAGATTGAGTCCGATACTCTCCCCTTCAACACTCGCCCTTGGATGAAATCCGCCGAGATTACCGATGCTGTCCTAGCCAACCTAGAGAAGTATCGCTTTGTCCGGCTTAATTTCCCCGGTGGCGATATGGTTGGGCATTTTGCGGAGTTTGAACCTACCGTCACCGCGCTCGAGGCTATCGACCTCCAGCTTTCTCGCCTCGCCAAAAAGGTCGACGAGCTCGGCGGGATGATGATTATCACCGCCGACCACGGCAACGCCGAGGAGCTTTTAGACGCAAAGGGCGAGCCCAAGACTTCCCACTCCACCAACAAAGTCCCCTGCATTTTCTACGACAACACCAAAAACCGCGCCAGCTACATTCCAAACGGCAGCGTCAAAGACCCCGGCCTCTCCAACGTCGCCGCTACTATCGCTACGCTCTTTGGGTTTACGGACTTCCCGCTCGAATGGCGTGATTCTCTAATTATGATAAAATAGCCCCATGGAACTCTTGATTCTCTTCCTCGCCTCCGTCCTGACCGCTTTGCTTTCGCTCGTTGGCGGTTTCTTGCTCCTAGGCCAGTCTAAACTCGCCAGCTTCCTAAACAAAATCGGTAAGCCTTTTGCCGCCGCCGTCTTGGTCTATTGCGCCTGTTTTGACCTTCTTCCGGAATCGCTCGAGTCTGGCTCGCTCCCTCTCTGGGCGGTCTTTTTGCTGGTGCTAGCCGGCTTTGCTCTTTGTTGCCTTGTCCAGCTCTTCGTTGGCCATTTCCACCGTCACGGCGAAGCTAAGGAGCTCCACTCTAAGACCGAGGCTTATTCTATGCTCGTAATTGACTCGCTCCATACCGTCGTCGACGGCGTCGTTCTTGGCGTTACCTTTGCCGCCTCTCTCGGCACGGGCCTCCTCGCCGCCGCCTCTACCGTTGCTCATGAAATCCCCCAAGAAATCGGTGATTTTGGCATTATGCTTCGCTCACACATCCTCAAACGTAAGATTATAAAACTCCAAGTTGCTTCTGCGCTCCTACTTGTCCCGTCCGCTCTGCTAGCTTTCTTTGTGGGCGGCGCGCTTTTGCCGGCGCTCCCGCCTCTCTTGGCACTCATTGCCGGCTTCTTTCTCTATATTGCGTTTGAAGAGATTTCTGCTATGATAAAAGAATCTAAGGAGGATTCAAAGGAGACTCACCATGCCCATCACTAAAGCTATTATTCCCGTTGCCGGCTGGGGTACTCGCCGTCTGCCCATCACCAAGATTATCGAGAAGTCCATGCTCCCCGTGGGCAATCGCCCGCTCGTCGACTATTCTGTCCAGGAGCTGATCAAAGCCGGCGTGACGGACATCTATATGGTCATCTCCAACGTCGAGCCATGTCAAGTCCGCGAGTTCTACAAAGACAACATCGCGCTGAATCAATATCTCGAATCTCGCGGCAAGACCGACCGTCTTGCTCTCGCCAAGACCCTCCCGGACGACGTCAAAATCCACTATGTCTCCCAAGACCCTTCCGGCAAATACGGCACCGCCGTCCCCGTTGCCATGGTTGCAGAGGAATACAACTTAAACGAGCCGGTTTTTGTCTTCTTTGGTGATGATTTTATTTGGAATCCCGGTGGCGAATCTGCAGCTGAGTCGCTGCTTAAGTCTGTCCAGTCTCCGGACGAGTCGGCGATTCTCGGCGTTGAAGTCCCGCGCGAGGAGGTTGTCAAATACGGTATGATTACCGTCAAGGACAACAAACTCGCCACCATCGTAGAAAAACCCGCGCTCACTGACGTTACGTCTAACCTCGTCCATGTCTCCAAGTTCATTATGTCTCCCGACTTGATTCAAGAAATGGTCAAATACGTCCACGCGCACGATTTTGGCCCCAAGGATCAGGAATACATGGCCACCGACCCGCTGGCTACGTTTGTCGAGCAGGGTGGCACCGTCCGCGTCGCGCCGACTTTCGGCGAATACCTCGACGGCGGTTCGCTCGAAGGTTGGGTCCACGCCAACGACGTTGTCTGCGGAGGGAACTAGCCTTGTCCGCCAAGCCCCGTAGTGAGTTTACCTGCACCGAGTGCGGCGCCACCTTTGCCAAATGGGCCGGCAAATGCACCAACTGTGGCAATTGGAACACGCTGGTTGAGACCGTCTCCGCTTCCGAAGCGGCAGGGAAGAATGCCCTCGCCAGCGCCAAGGTCTCCGGCAAAAAACTGAGCTATGTCAACATCGGCACCATTGAGCCCGCCGAGTCCAAGGCGCGCCTAACTACCGGCTTCCCGGACTTAGACATCGTCCTCGGCGGCGGGATTCTCAAAGGTTCGGTGACTCTCCTCACCGGCCAGCCCGGCATCGGTAAGTCTACGCTCTTGATGCAGATTTGTGCCAAAGTCGCCAAGACTTGTCCCGTCCTCTACATTTCCGGCGAGGAATCCGCCGGCCAAGTCAAGCTTCGCGCCGTCCGCCTTGGCGCTAGCGGCGATAACCTTTCCTTTGCTTCCAGCACGTCCGGCAACGACATCGCCAAGACTATCGAATCTGCCGAATTTGACCTCGTGATTGTTGACTCAATCCAGACTCTCTCCCTCGCGGAAATCGCCTCCGCCCCCGGCGGTGTCTCTCAGGTTACCAACTGCGGCAACCTCATCATCCGCGCCGCCAAAGCTTCCGACACCGCCGTTGTCATCGTTGGCCACGTTACCAAAGAAGGTACGCTCGCCGGTCCCAAAGTCCTCGAACATCTTGTCGACGTCGTAGTCAACTTTGAGGGCGACCGCTACGGCGGGTTCAAAACCGTCCGCGCCGTCAAAAACCGCTTTGGTTCTACCAGCGAAGTCGCGATTTTTGAGATGGCCGAGTCCGGTTTGAAGGAAGTCAAAAATCCTTCTGCCGCCCTCCTCGCCGAGCGCCAAAACACCGACGGCTCGATTATTCTTGCCACATTAGAGGGCACGCGTCCGCTACTCGTCGAGATTCAAGCCCTCGCCAGCAAAACCAACTTTGGCTACCCCAACCGCACCGCTTCCGGCTTTGATTTGAATCGCCTCAAGCTCCTCATCGCCGTCCTTGAACGCCGGACCAAGCTCAATCTTTCCGAGCAAGACATCTTCATCAACGTCGTCGGCGGGATTAAGTTGCAAGATTCCGGCGCGGACCTTGCGGTTTGTCTCGCCATCGCCTCTGCCGTTGCCGGCCGCAAGCTCAGTGAAGATTACGTTGTCTTTGGCGAAGTTGGCCTTGGTGGGGAGATTCGCTCTGCTTTCCGCCCGGATCAGCGTATTGCTGAGGCCAAAAAGCTCGGCTTTCGCCGCGCTATCGCCCCCGCTACCTGTAAGGACAAGTTTGTTATCCCCGTAAAAGATCTCCGCCAGACTCTTATCGACCACGTCAAATAGTGTTATAATACTCCTAATGGCTACCGTTTCTCATCTCAAAGAACTCTCTCCGGCCGAGTTCGCTCGGTTTGTCTCACGCTTTGCTTGCGACAATTTTCTCCAAAGCGCCGAGATGTTTGCCCGCTACCAAGCTTCCGGCAAAGAAGCCTATCTCCTTGGCAACGGCCATGCCGCCGCGCTCGTCGTCGAGCTCTCCACGGTCCACGGCCAAAAACTTTTTTCGCTCCCCGGCGGCCCGATTCTCGACTATTCCTCTCCTAGCGCTCTTGCCACTCTCTCCGCTTTTCTCGCCGAGGTCAAGCGTTTCCTCCGCCGCCGCCACGGTCTTGCTCTGCTCTTTTCTCCCAACGTCGCCGTCCCCGCCGGCGCTTCCGCTCCGGCCATCCCCGGCGCCAAGGCCCTCGGCGAATACATCCAGTGTAAATGGATTTCTACGCTCGACTTGTCCAAGGTCTCGTCTGCCGACGCCCTCTTTCGCTCCTTCCGCAAGGGGCATCGCTACTCGATCAAATACACCGACTCCCGCTTCCACCTCGAGACTCGCGCCCTCTCCCGCGCTGAGCTCCCCATCCTCAAATCCCTCGCCGAGAAAGCCGGCGAGAAGCATGGCTTCCGTGACCAAAGTCTGAAGTATTACGAAGAAATGTTTGACGCCTTTGGCGACAAACTGAAGGTCCTCGCCACGTTCCATGCCGGCACCCCCATCGCCGCCGCCATGTTTGTCCTCTACGGCCACGAAGTCGTCTATCTCTACTCTGGCGCCGACCCCGCGTTTAACAAATACGCCGGCTCTTACGCCATTCAGTGGCAGATGCTCCAGCTAGCTCTCGCCCGGGGCTTTCCGCGCTACAATTTTTACGGTGTCCGTCCCGAGCCAGGGAACGGCGTCTTTGAGTTTAAGGCGGGCTTCCGCGCCGAAGTCGAGGAGCTTTGGGGGACGTATCTTCTCCCGCTCTCGCCGCTCGGCTTAGCCTACGCCGCGCGCAAGAAATATCATCAGTTTGGCGAGGTTGCTTGATGCGCATCCTTGGCGTTGACCCAGGTACAGGCATCTGCGGGTTTGGCGTCCTCGACGTACCCAAAAAAGGTACGCCTATCCTCGTCGACTCCGGCGCCATCACTACTCCGCCCCACACTCCGCTCCCCGAGCGTCTGCTCGACATTTATGACTCACTCCATGAGATAATCCAGGAAGACCAGCCGGATTGTGTCTCCATCGAGAAGCTTTTTTTCATGCAGAATATCACCACCGGCATTTCCGTCGCCGAAGCCCGCGGGGTAGTCCTCCTGGTCGCCACCCAAGCCCAGCTCCCGATTTTCGAGTATTCGCCTAACGAAATCAAAAAGGCTATGACCGGCTACGGCCACGCCGATAAGAAGCAGATGCAAGAGATGGTGCGGGTCTTTCTCAAGATGGACCAGGTCATCAAGCCCGACGACGCCGCCGATGCCGTCGCCGCCGCTATCGTCCACAGTATGTTTAGCAAAATGGTATAATAGACGATATGATTTCCCACATCAAAGGTACTCTAGAAGAAAAATTTGGCAACAGCGTCATTATTGACGTCCACGGTGTCGGCTACGAACTCACCGTTACCGCGCCGGATTTTGAATCGCTTAATCTCGGCGACGAAGTTAAGCTCTACGCTTATCACAAACTCTCCGAGACCGACGAATCTCTTTACGGCTTTACTTCTCTCGCCGCCAAAAAGCTCTTTGAGCTTCTGATTTCCGTCAACGGTGTCGGGCCCAAAGCCGCGATCTCGATTCTCTCGCTCGCCTCGCCAGAAGAAGTCCGCAACGCCATCGCCAATGCCGACTCAGCTTTTGTGTCCAAAGCCCCCGGCGTCGGCAAAAAGTCCGCCGAGCGCGTGATTGTTGACTTGCGCGACAAGGTCGGCCTCCCGACTCATTACGGCGCGACCGAAGCGCACGTTCCTGGCGCCAAGCCAGAGAGTGACGAAGCCCTCGATGCGCTCATCTCCCTCGGCTTCCCGCTCAAAGAAGCCACCGCCGCGCTCGATGGCATCGACGCCGCGCTTCCGGTGGACGAGAGAATAAGATTAGCCTTGAAAAATCGCTAAGTCTATGGTAAAATACACCTAATTGTCTAAAATTAAAGGTTAATAAAATGAGTTTTTCTATTTTACAGAAGATTGGTGAAGCCCAGAAAAAATCGTCCGTCGTCGACGTCCGCTCTGGTGACACCGTAAAGGTTACCCAAAAGATTAAAGAAGGCGAGAAGTTCCGCTCTCAGGTATTCGAGGGTGTCGTCGTCCGTGTCGATCGCAAGGATTCCCACACCGCGCGCATCGTCGTCCGCAAAATCGCTTCCGGCGTTGGCGTAGAAAAGTCCTTCTTGATTCATTCTCCGCTCGTCGAGAAGATTGAGGTTGTCCGCCGCGCTAAAGTCCGCCGCAACAATCTTAGCTACCTCCGCGAGCGCTCTGGCAAGTCCGCCCGTCTTGCCGGCAAAGATTTTGACCGCGCCGCCGTCAACGCTCTTCCGTCCAAAGAAGAGCCCGCCGAAGCTCCTACCGAGCCCACTACGGAAGATTCTCCCAAAGCCGAATAATTTTAGACCCATCTTCAAAAAGAGCCCCTTTCCGGGGCTCTTTTTAGCTACTCTGATATTTTCCCAGCGTATGCTGCATTGTAAGCTAGCATTTGGTCTTGTAGTTTCGCCGCCCGGACTAGGTCGTTGACGCAAGAATTGACCGAATGTTTTACTCTTTGGGATTCTTCCGCCCGCTTTCCGTCGTTCCATCGCTCAAGCGTCCCTACGAGGTAGCCCGTGATTCGACGCAACCGCTCAAATTTCTCGCCAAAGTATTGTTTGTGGTCGTCATAATAAGCTTTAGCCGCCTCTTCGCCTCCGGCTTGGTCAAGCAGCTGCACGCCAGCCTTCACTAGCCGCGAGACATGCAAGGTGTCGTATTGTTCGAGATCCTTCAGGGCTTTTTCTGTCTCCGCGCGGTCCACCGTCGCGTAGCGGTTTAGTGAGATAACAAAGCGCTCAAGGTCAAACTTCACCGCGTCCGAGGGCTCAAAATAAACGATTTTTTCCATTTTCTCTCCTTATTTTTCAGGTTTTATTTTACAAAATTGATTACGCTTATGATTATACACGCTACATATAGCGCCTGTCAAGCCTTTTTTACGCTAAATGTAGCGTTTTTATGGATTTTTGCGCCACGCCACTAACTCTTGTTGGCGGATCGATTGGTGAATGCACCCTCGTGGTGCCATTTTTGTCAGCGGTAGTTCTTGCCGGCTCGCAAACTTGGCACTCACAGAGGGTGCTAATCATAAAGAGAGGTAGGAACCATGCAAGACCAGCCAAAATCGTTAAACGTCCGGCAAGGAGCGGATAGTCATCACTTTGGTGATTATATTGGAACAGACTATTGCAAATCCGCACCGTATGCTATGCTTCAGCGTAGCGCCCGGAAGTCCTTCTATTGTTCACTCGCTGGTCTCGCTCTCTTCCTCCTCTCTTTTATTGTCGCTCCTTATGTAGTAGCCGAAGCTCAAGCTGAGACTGCCCGCGCCAAGACCGCTTGGGGCACCATCTCTTTGGCACTCGACCCAGATGTCGACGCCACGGAAGAATACGAAGCAACCTCCGGCGCCTCCGGCTCGCAGATTGGCGACGCCGGCCACGGCAACGTCGAGTTTGGTACTTTGAACCCTACCGCGCGGGATACTGCCTCCGGCTCCTACGGCACCCTCCGCGTTCTCAAGAAAACCATCGGCGTCTCCACCACCGGCAAATACTACACGGTCTACCTCTCGATGTCCAAAAAAGACATCAACAACGCCACCAATAACAACGGCTTAAACCTCGTTACCTCCACCAGTGCCGGCAGTACCGTCGCCACCGACTCTAGTATCAACCTCCCTGCCGTCGCCGGCACCTTTGATAGTCCAACCACTCTCTCCGGCCCGTCTTGGGGCTTTGCTGTACCCAACGCCAAGACTACCGGCAACATCTCTTCCGCTGGCAACTTCCTCACTTCCTACTACACTGATTCAGAAATCAACGTCTCCTCCACTGCCACAGGCGCTTCCGACACTTATACTAATTCTCTTTGGGCGGCTGTCCCCACCGCCGACTCTCCAGTCCAAATCTGGAAACAAGAAACCACTAACTCTACCGGCTTTGAAGATGATACGTTTGATGTTTATTATGCCGTAGTTGTCGACACGAATACTTTGGCCGGGACGTACGAGAACAACGTCGTCTATACCGCCGTCGCCAACGCCGCCGCTATCGACAAAGCTTCCTCCAATCTCCAGCGCGATCTCGCCTACGGTGGCGCCGGGGATATTCTCACTATTAACTTCGACCTCACCAACTCCACCGCCTACTTAGAAGAAGATGACATCACGATTACTCTCGTCCCCCATGATGTTATGATGGCTAACGACTACGCCGATGAGAATGACATCAACCTCGCCGCCATCAAGGCTAACAGTACTAATCTCGATTGTCCTGTTGTTGCCGGCTCCCTAGACTTACTCACTGGCTCTGCTTCCGAAGTCTCTGCCGGTAAGACCACTTCCATTCAGTGTACTGTCCCGGAAGGTTCTGTCGAAGACGGCACTGGCGTTGGCACTTACGACATCCTCCTCACGATCGCCGGTTATAACTACAACTACGTCTCGGTCTACCAATACGGTTCGGGCAACTCCTTAGTCGGTGCCTTTATTTACGCCGGGCTCCAATCGCTCTATGCCAACGCCGCTGCTGGCGCCACCTATCCCGACGTCCGTTATACCGCCAACACCCCCATCGTCACCAAGATGCAGGAGATGACAAGCGGCATCTGTGCTAATACCAACCGCTTCAACAACAAATGGGGCGACGCGACCCGGATTCTCGACCCAGACGGGGATCAACTCTCCGGCATCGATTATTCGCAACTCCACGATTCTACCGCCGCCGCGGCCAGCATCGCCGAAGGCGTCGGTAGCTTCTCGCTCACCGACACTCGTGACGGCAAACCTTATCTTGTCCGCCGGTTGGCAGACGGAAATTGCTGGATGGCGCAAAATCTCGATTTGCAACTCTATTCCGGTCTAACCCTGTCGGCCGCCGACACGGATATCGAGGAGGACTGGACCTTAACCCCATCGCAAACATCCGACGAAGCCAAAAAAGGCTCCACTTCCAGCTATTGGCAGGATACGCACGGCGTAGAAACAGTTACGCTCTACGAAGGCACTTGGGACGCTTCCGCCAACGACGGAGCTGGCGGCTGGGTCGAGAGCGTGGTGGCGGCCTGCACGGGCGGAACTCAACAATATCCATGCTTCGCTAAGAGCGAAACAAAGTTTTGGACGGCAGACGCATTAAACAATCTTACGGCTTCAAATCAGCAAGCGTATCTTAATTCTACAAGCACATACGCTTCCTATGATTTCAAACTCTACAAATTAGACCTCGACTCCAGCAACTTTTACCAGGCGCAACAAGTGGGCAGTAGCAGCTGTCTGATGTATGTCAACGGCGACGGCAATTTGTTCGACCTAGGCACTTCCAATCGCTATTGCCGCATAGAGACTAGCGGAGCGCCACTAATTTCTCAAGTTGGGAGCCTCCAAAACAGCGAGTATGAAGCCTCTTTGCCCACAGTAACTAGCACCAGTTCCGGGAATCCCGTTCCGGCCAACGTAAATTCAAATCGAGTTGGCGCCGTCAGCAATTACTCGCAAGCTAGCTCGTATATCAGGCATCCAAGTTCGGCGGCCGACTATCGTTGGCTAAATATGGGTAGCGACGGCGCGCACGCCTACTCTTGGGGCCCTGCTAATAACTACGCTGGGTCAAACATTGATGGCGCGGCCGAAAGCTACATCCCCGAAGGGGAAACAATGCAACAGATCCGCACGCCGGCTAGTAGCTGTTCTACCGCCACAGTAGTCAGCGGCACCCTAAAATTGAACGGTGAGACTCTAGAATTTCCTGTTTGTGCGGACGCCAACGATCAGCCGCTAGCATCTTGGCACCTAGCGGGGTCTTACTACAACTGGTATGCCGCAACGGCAGGAACTGGACTAACTACCGTTACTGTAACGGACGAAAGCATTTGTCCAAAGGGTTGGCAACTACCAGATGGAAGCAGCTATTCCTACAATAATTTATTAGATTCTCTCGCTGGGAGCAAGACAAACGCGACCACCGTAGTCCTAGCGCCAGTCTCCACGCCTTTGGCGGGCTGGTATGATCCGTCTGAATACTACGCAACTTCCGGGAAAGTAAGGCTCTACGATGCCTATATTATCAACACAACCTCTAATAGATTAGGTGCCCACTCCTGGTTTTTAAACTACAATACCAACGGGAATAACTATATTAACACATCGAGAGGCCTCGGCACCACCATCCGCTGTGTCGCCCGCTAGCGTGCTATAATTACTTCATGATTCCAAAAGCTATTCTCGGGCTCGACGAAGTTGGGCGTGGGCCGTGGGCGGGGCCACTCGTCATCGGCGCCTGCATCCTCCCGCGGGAAGCTAGCGGGGAACTGCCCGCCTGGACGGCCGACCTAACCGACTCCAAAAAACTGACCGAGAAAAAGCGCACCGCCCTCGCCGAAGCTATCTTAGACAAGGCCCCGGCTACTGGCCTCGGCTGGGTCTCCAGCCGCGAGATCGACTCCCTCGGCCTCGCCGAGAGCCTGAAGCTTGCCGCCCGCCGCGCCGTCTCCGAAGTCAAGCTCAAAAACGCCCCCTTTACGGAAATCATCATCGACGGCACGGTTAATTTTCTCGCCGGCACGCCCCTCGAGCGTTACGTTACCACGCTCAAAAAAGCCGATCTCCTCATCAAAGAAGTCTCCGCCGCCTCCATCATCGCCAAGGTCGCCCGGGACGCCTATATGACTTCCCTCGCCACGGTCTACCCCGGCTATGGTTTTGAGCGCCACGTCGGCTACGGCACCGCCGCCCACCGCGCCGCGCTCGCTCAGCTCGGCCCCTGCCCGGAGCACCGCTTTAGCTTCGGTCCAGTTGCAGTTGCGAGCGGGGAGGTTTGCCGGGTTGCGGAGGATCCGGAGCTACGGCGAGGACGAGCGCGCGACACCCGCGACGGCGGGCTGGCGCGACGCGCCTCCGCAAACGGCAAACGACCTCAGCGAGCAACTACCGTAGAATTAGGTCATAAAGCCGAGTCTATTGTCGCAAACTACCTCGCGCACCAAGGCCACACCATCCTTGCCCGCAACCACAAAACCCCGTTCTACGAAATCGATATCATCTCCACCAAAGCCGACAAAATCTATTTTACAGAAGTCAAATATCGCAAGTCCCAGTCTCGCGGCACTTCTCTCGAAATGATTGATCGGAAGAAGCTCCAACAAATGACCTTTGCCGCCGAGGCTTTTCTCAAATACTCTCCCGCCCTCAAAGCGGCTTACTCTCCGCTTCTCGCCGCCGCTTCGGTCTCCGGCGCGGATTTTCATCTCGACGCTTGGCTCGTCCTGCGCTAGATTAAGCCAGGAAAAAGCCCCGGATTCCCGGGGCTAGCTGTGGGTCTCAGCGGAAGATGGTATAGAACGTTTCTACTACTCTTGGCCACAGCTTTATCAAGAAGGTGACCGAAAGAGCAAACACTCCCGTTCCGATTATGACCGCAACCAAAGCCGCGCTCGTATCTCCGTCTGGTGTCCCGTAGGGATTTCTTTTGGTGTTTCTCCTTAGGTCTTGCAGGCCGATTACTAAAAAGTAAAAGCCAAAGAGTAAGAAGTCCACCAAGACCAGAACCAAAAACACCATCGCTAGCAGCTGTATCACCAGTCCAAGTCCCGCCATAGCGTCTTCACCTTCCTTTCTAATGTACTACGCGTTTGCACGTTCTCTTAGATTATATCATATTCCCCAAGCCTCCGGCCCGCGTGCTATAATAGTTTTATGAAACTCACACATTCTCCATTACGTTTTTTGCCCGCCGGTTTATTAACAGCCGCCGCGGTCGCCTTTACCATCCTCATCACCAAGGTCGATGTCCAGTCGGTCGGCCCGGAAGGCTCGTCCGTCGGCTTCGCTACGCTCAATGCCCAGGTCCATACTGCCTTCGGCTTCAACCAAACCTTTTTCTCGCTCAGCGAGCTTCTTGGCGTCTTGCCGTTTTTAACCATCGCCTTCTTTCTCCTTGTCGCGCTTGTTGAGCTGTTGCGCCGCAGAAGCCTCAAAAAGCTCCCGCGCGAGCTCTTTCTGCTCTTTGGCTTCTACGCCGTTGTCCTTGCGCTCTATCTCCTCTTTGAGAAGCTAGCGCTCAATTTCCGCCCGGTTATTTTAGACGGCGAAGGCCTCGAAGCTTCCTACCCCTCGTCTCACACGCTTTTTGCGCTCACTCTCTGCGGCTCGGCGCTACTCGTTCTGCCGCGCCTATTTGATAAAACGCACCCCGGACTAGTCAAGCTCGCTCGCGCTGCTCTCGCTCTGCTCGCACTAGCCGTCGTCTTTACCCGTCTCTTCTCCGGCGTCCACTGGCTGACCGACATCTTTGGTGGCCTGCTGATTTCCGCCGCTTTGCTCGCCTGGCTCTCTGCCTTCCTTCCGCCCGCTAAGCAGCCCGCCGCCTCCTCCTCCCGCGACAACTAACCCCCTGCTCTTTATCTATCTGTCAAAAAGTTATATAATATAATAATGAATTTAAAAATCGGCATCGTCGGCCTCCCCAACGTCGGCAAGTCTACTCTCTTCAACGCCCTCACCAACGCCGGCGCCCTCGCCGCCAACTATCCTTTTGCTACCATCGAGCCTAATGTCGGCATCGTCCCCGTCCCGGATGACCGGCTGGACTGTCTCGCCAAAATGTACGACACGGACAAGGTTGTCCCCGCCACGGTCGAGTTTGTTGACATCGCCGGCCTCGTTGCTGGCGCGTCCAAGGGCGAAGGTCTTGGTAACAAGTTCCTGGCCCACATCCGCGAGTGCCACGCCATCTGCCACGTCGTCCGTGCTTTTAAGAGTGGTGACATCGTCCGCGCCGACAATCTCCCCGAGTCTGACATCTTAAAACAAGCCAAGGACGACATCGACATCATCAACCTTGAGCTCCAGCTTGCCGACGAAGAGACCAAAGCCAAAATTGCCGCCAAGCGCAAGCCCGACCCCGCCGACGCCCTCATCCCGTTTCTCACGGACAAGCCGGTGATTTACATGTTCAACGTCGATGAAGCTGGTCTGACCGACCAATCCTTGCAGTCTCAACTCAAAGCCCTCGTCGCCCCCGCCCAAGCCGTCTTTGTCAACGCCAAGCTAGAGGAAGAAATGTCCGGGATGTCCCGCGCCGAGCGCCGTGAGTTCTTAGAGAGCTACGGTGTCCAAGAAGACGCCCTCGGCGAGCTCATCCGCGCCGCCTACTCCACCCTCGGTCTCCAAAGCTTCCTCACCGCCGGCAAAAAAGAGTGCCGCGCCTGGACTATCAAACAAGGCGCTCTCGCCCCCGAGGCCGCCGGCGCGATTCATTCCGATTTTGAACGCGGCTTTATCTCCGCCCAAGTCTGCAACTTCTCCGACCTCCAGCGCCTCGGCTCCGAAAAAGCCGTCAAAGAGGCCGGCCTGATGCGCACCGAGGGGAAGACTTACGTTATGCGCGACGGCGACGTCGTTGAGTTCCGCTTCAACGTCTAGCCCCGCCCCACAACAAAAATATGCCCATACCAGGACATATTTTTCTACTCTTGTCAAATGGTGATCTCTGCGGGAGTCGAACCCGCGTTGACGGGATGAAAACCCGTTGTACTAACCGTTATACTAAGAGACCTCACCCGTTATTATACCAAATTTTACTCGCTCACGCAACTATAATTATATTCCACCGTATAATCCGTCCGCCCGTACGGCGCGACCGGGTAAAACTTCGCGCTGGTTGTGTTGCGGTCACAGCTAAAACTCCCCGTCTCAAAGTATTTTTTCATCTCCGCATTTTTCCCGTTTTGGTAGAGCAGCAACTGCCTTAGGAGTACCGGCTGGAGCCCCGTCTGCTCAAACGTCGCCATCTTGCTCTCAAACACCTCGTCTACAATCCCCGCCATAAACTTGTCATAATAATAATCCTCGTAGTACTCCCGCGCCATCGCCTCAAACTTCCGGTGTGCCACCGCCTCCGGGTTAAAATACACCGCCACAAACACCGACACCACCACCATCACCGAAGAAATCATCACCCCCCAGGTCACAAATTTCCGTGCAAACACCGGGTCGTTCCGCCGCTTGATCGACGCGTTCATCTTGGTCACCAAACGGACGTCGCTACCTCTGTTATTCCGCTTTTTTGAGCGCGGGCGCAACTTCCGACGCAAGTTCTTCAAAAACCGAGCAAAATCCATATTGTAATTTTAACATAACCGTTGAAGAAAATCTATTTTTTTTGTAAGATAAAGGTATGAGCAAACTTTTTAAACGCACCAAAATCCTCGCCACTATCGGCCCGTCCGTGATGAGTGAGGACGCGATTACAGATTTGATTATGGCGGGGGTCAACGGCTGCCGCCTCAACTTTTCCCATGGTAATTACCTCGAGCGCGACGAACAAATTGCCTGGATTCGTGCCGCCGCCGAGAAAAAAGGCCGCTCTGTCGCCATCGTCCAAGATCTCCAGGGCCCCAAAATCCGCCTCGGCGAGCTCAAGGGTAATCACCTAGACGTCAAAGCCGGCGACGAACTCACGCTCGACTTCGCCTGCGAGACCCACGACGGCGGCCAGACCCTCCCCGTCCAATACAACCTCGCCGACAAAGTCCAGCCGGGCGAGCCAATCTTCCTCTTTGACGGCAAAATCAAGGCAAAAGTCATAGACGTCTCCTCTAGCACCGCCATCAAAATCCAGGTCCAAAACGACGGCTTCTTAATGAGCAAAAAGGGTCTAAACTTGCCTGACACGGATTTTGGCGGCGACATTATTACAGAGAAAGATATGGCCGATATCGAGTTTGGCGCCGCGCGCGACTTTGACTATGTTGCCCTCTCCTTCGTCCAAAAGCCGGAAGATATCGAAAAACTGCGCCAAATCTTGCTCTCCCACGGTTCCTCCGCTCAAATCATCGCCAAGATTGAGACCAAAAAGGCCATCGAATCTGATGTGAATCTTGAAAAAATCGTCGAAGCTTCCGACGGCATCA
Source organism: Candidatus Saccharimonadota bacterium (assembly GCA_017460225.1). GTDB lineage: Bacteria > Patescibacteriota > Saccharimonadia > Saccharimonadales > Saccharimonadaceae > Nanosyncoccus. The sequence goes on along the minus strand of JAFUBM010000013.1, from coordinate 45,597 downwards.
TGGTCGCCCGCGGCGACATGGCGGTCGAAGCTGGCGCCGAGGTCGTCCCGATTGTCCAGCGCAAGCTCATCGCCCTCTGCCGCAAGCACAGCAAGCTCTGTATCGTCGCCACCCAGATGATGGGCTCCATGGTTGACAATCCCGAGCCTTCCCGCGCCGAAGTCTCCGACGTCGCCAACGCCGTCATCCAAGGCGCCGACGCCGTGATGCTCTCCGACGAAACCGCCAACGGCAAGTATCCTCTTGAGGCTGTCAAGGAGATGAAAAAGGTCATCCTCTACACTCAAAACCACTCCAAGGTCACTCCTCTCGAGTCCGATCCCGTCTCCGCCTCTAAGACCTACGACGCCATTTCTTCCGCCGTCGCCCGCCTCGCCGAGAAAATCGAGGCCGATGTCATCGTCTGCCAAACCGCCTCTGGTGCCACTGCCGCCTCGCTTGCCGCCGAGCGCCCCAACGTCCCCATCGTCTCCGTTACCAGCAACGCCCGCGTCGCCGCTCAGCTCGCCCTGACTTACGCCAACGCCGCCTTTGTCCGCCCATACTCCGAGGATTACGGTATCGACCTCGCCCGCGAGCTCAAAAATACCGGCTATTTGAAGCCCGAGGAGGGTAAAACAGATCTCCTCGCCGTCGTTATCTCCGGCTCCCCCCGCGCCCACGGCACCGACACCATCAAAATCCGTCACATTTAGCCCCAAGTCTGTTATAATAGTCTTATCTAAGGAAGGTATATTTTATGGAAAACAAATTAACGGTCAAAGACGCTAAGGTCCGCGACCAAATTGTCCTCGTCCGGACAGACTACAACGTCCCTCTCGCCGGTGGCGCCGTCGCCTCCGACTTCCGCATCCGTGCCAGCCTCGACACCATCAACTATCTCCGTAGCAAGGGCGCTAAGAAAATCATCTTGATTTCCCACCTCGGTCGCCCAGAAGGGAAGAAAGTCAAAGATTTGAGTCTCAAGCCCGTTGCTTTGAAGCTCGCTGAGCTTCTCCCTGGCGTGCCGGTCGAGTTTGTCGACGACGTCTCCGGCCCCGATGTCGAAGACGCCGTGAGCCATCTCAAAAAAGGCGGCGTCCTGCTACTTGAGAACCTGCGCTTTTATCCGGGCGAAGAAAAGAACTCTGAGGACTTTATCCGCGAAATCATCGACAGTACCGGCGCCACTGTTTTTGTCCAAGACGGCTTCGCCGTGATTCACCGTACCCACGCTTCCACCTCCGCCGTCTCTAAGCATCTCCCGGTCTACGCCGGTCTCCTCCTAGAAAAAGAAATCTCCTCCCTAGAAAAAGTCTTAGCCCACCCTAAGAAGCCTTTGATGTTGATGCTCGGTGGCGCCAAAGTCGACGACAAAGCTCCGCTGATTGATGCGTTCCGGGACAAGGCAGACGCCATCTGCGTTGGTGGCAAAATCGCCGCCGACGGCGCGGTCCAGCCGGGAGACAAAATCTACGTCGCCGAAGATTTCGACGAAGACGGTGAGGGCAATAAGCTCGACTGCGGCCCGGTCTCCACGGCGCGCTTTGTCGATACCGCCAAAGCCTCCAAAACTGTCGTCTGGAACGGTCTCCTCGGCAAGGCCGAAGACGTCGCCTTCGCTACCGCTAGCACCATCTTCCTCAAAACCCTCGGCGAGTCTCCGGAAATCGAGTCGATTATCCTCGGTGGCGACACCACTGCTTTCGCCGAAGAGCTAGCAAAAGAAGATTCCGCGCTCCATTTCTCGCTGCTTTCTACTGGTGGCGGCGCCGCGCTCGAGTTCCTTTCCGGCAAGTCTCTCCCAGGCCTCGACGCCGTAGAAAACCAATAAAAAACGCCCCCTGTATAGGGGGCTTTTGCTAGGGTTAGTCTTCTTCTGCTTCGCCACTCCGGATGTTGGAGTAGTAAAGGTTGATGGCCAGCCTACGCGGGGTGCGCTTCTTGTCCTCCTCGGTGACATCGCCAATGGCGCGCACGTGTTTGAGGCGGACAGTGTAGCACTCTGCTTCAGCTCTGTTGCGGGAAATATCTTCGATTTCTCCCATGATTTTGAACTGATGTTCGTCCGGGAATCTCAGCTCCGAGATAAAACTCGGACGCCCGCCAGTCTTGATTTCTTCCAGATTGGCCAGCATCAACTCGGCCGACGGACCGCCTGTAACAATAAACTTCATTCTCGTTCCTCCTCAAAGTTCAATTTCGATATAGCCGCGGTTCCTCAGGGATTTCGGATTGTAGTAGGCCTTAAACGGTCTGCCTCGGAACTCCTCGACGCCACAGTTTTTGTCGATGGTCCCAGCGATGTTCAGCCCAGTGTGGCTGCCATCCTCGTACTCGAGGCTGGTCGGGCGTACGTCGAGCTTGACGTCTTTTGCGCCACCAAACCGGCGCGCCAGTTTCTCAAGCGCAGTGCCCTTGATTTCAAAATGCGCCAGGTTCATGTCGTCGTGGTCGACAAACTCAAACCCCAGACCCATCTCGTAGCTACTCGAGCCACCAATGATTTTCGCTTCAAACTTCGCCATAATCTAACCCTCCTGTAAATGTTCTTTGGCTTCTGCCAAATATATACCCTCATTATATCACAAATTACCACAAATGTCAACGAGCCGAGCAACCTCTTGTAAATCTCTATTTTTTATGATAAGATAAGTCCTGAACTTTTTATTGCTTAAAAATAATTTAACAAAGGAAATTATGGCCCAAGAAGTCAAAGACCTATCTAAGTTCCGCAACATCGGTATCATCGCGCATATCGACGCCGGCAAAACCACGACCAGTGAGGCAATTCTTTACCGCACCGGTCTCAAACACAAAATCGACCTCGTCAAAGGCGACACCGGCGGTGCTACCACCGACTGGATGGAGCAGGAAAAAGAACGCGGTATCACCATTACCTCCGCCGCCGTTACCGCTTACTGGAAAGGGCACAAAATCAACATCATCGACACTCCGGGCCACATCGACTTCACCGCCGAGGTAGAGCGCTCGCTTCGCGTTCTCGACGGTGCCGTGGTGGTCTTTGACGGCAAGATGGGCGTCGAGGCGCAGTCCGAGACTGTTTGGCGCCAAGCTACCAAATACGGCGTCCCCCGCATCTGTTTTGTCAACAAAATCAACCAAATCGGTGGCGATTTCTACAAATCCCTTGACTCTATTCACAAACGCCTGAGCAAAAACGCCGTCGCCATTCATCTCCCGATTGGCTTCGAAAAAGACATCTGCGGCGTGGTTGACCTCGTTGACATGAAAGCCTACACCTACAAAGACTATGCCGACCACGAGCTCACCGTTGGCGAAATCCCCGAAGATATGAAAGAAAAGGCCAAGAATGCCCGCGCCATCCTCGTCGAAGAAGCCGTTGCCGCTGACGAAAAGTTGATGGAAAAATACTTTGCCGAGGGCGAAGACGCTATCACCGAGGCGGAACTCAAAGCCGCGCTCAGAAAGCGCGTGCTTGACGGCGATTTTTACCTCGTCACCGGTGGCGATGGCCGTGGTGTTATCGTGGAGAAAGTCCTCGACCTCGTGGCGGATTATCTCCCCTCTCCGCTCGACCGCGACCAAGGTCAGACCGTGGGCCAAAACCCCAAATCCGGCGAAGACGAAGTCCGTCATGCCGACGACAAAGACCCGCTTTGCGCCCTTGCTTTCAAAATCGCTTCCGACCCGTTTGTGGGTAAGCTTATCTTCATCCGTGTTTACTCCGGTAAACTCGAGACCGGCTCCTATATTCTAAACGCCTCTACCGGGGACAAAGAGCGTGTTGGCCGTATTGTCCGGATGTTCGCGGACAAGCGCGAGGAAATCTCCTCTGTTGGCGCTGGCGATATCGCCGCGGTCGTTGGGCTTAAAGATACCACCACCGGTACCACCATCTGCGACCCTGCGCACCCCATTCGCCTCGAGTCCATCGAATTCCCAGACCCGCCAGTTTCCATCGCCGTTGAGCCAAAAACCAAGGCCGACCAAGAAAAGATGGCGCTTGGTCTCTCCAAGCTCGCCGAGGAAGATCCGACTTTCCGCGTCCATACCGACGAAGAGACCGGCCAGACCATCATCTCTGGCATGGGTGAGCTTCATCTAGAAATCATTATCGACCGTCTCAAACGCGAGCACAACGTTGAGGCCAACACTGGCGCTCCTCAAGTTGCTTACCGCGAAACCATCCGCGGCACCGCCGAAGCTCAAGGTAAACACATCAAACAATCCGGTGGTCGTGGCCAGTACGGTGATGTTTGGGTCAAGTTTGAGCCAAACGAACCTGGCAAAGGCTTTGAGTTTATCGACCAAATCAAAGGTGGCGTCGTGCCTCAAGAATATCGCAAGCCTGTCCAACAGGGTATCGAAGAAACTCTCAACGGCGGCGTTATCGCTGGCTACCCTGTGGTTGACGTCAAAGCCACGCTTTACGACGGTAGCTACCACGATGTCGACTCTTCCGAACTCGCCTTCAAACTCGCCGGCTCTCTCGCCACCCGCGAAGGTATTAAAAAAGCTAGCCCAGTGCTTCTCGAGCCCGTCATGAAGCTAGAAATCACCACTCCAGAGGAGTTTATGGGCGACGTCATTGGCGATATCAACTCTCGCCGTGGCCGCATCGACGAAATGGAAGACCTCGCTGGCGGCACCAAAGTCATCCGTGCTTTCTGCCCGCTTGGTAACCTCTTTGGTTACACGTCCGATTTGCGCTCCATGAGCCAAGGCCGTGCCGCGTCCTCTATGGAACTCTTTGCCTACGAGGAAGTCCCACCTAACGTTGCGCAAGAGATTATAGATAAGCGCAACGCCAAATAGCTTGACAATATAAAGCGTTTGTGCTATAATGTACCCAACAATGATGGCAAAAGCCAGAGTTGGGTACATTTTCTTTAAGGAGGAAAACATGAGTAAAGTGTTTTTCGAGAAAAACTTCAGCAAGCGGATGGAAACCGAGCCTTTTGAGGTAAAAATCGCCCGCAAGGCCGAGTCGGACGCCAAGTATGCGTTCGCCCACGAATACCCTTGGAAGACTGTCGAGCGTTGGCAGCAGACCATGCGTCGCCGCGCCAATGACCGCACTTTCTACGGCGGTAAAGCTCGTCACTTCTACAAGCTGTATCTTCAGCTGTTCCGCAAGGCCTATGGCGAGCTCGCCGGACTCGGCGCTCCCTACGATAAGGACTTGCCCAGCTTCGATTACGAGCCTCAGCGCTTCGTCTATGCTTCCCCGCACCACGCTTAACCCTCTCTATACCCTCCTTATCCTCGCGCCCCTACGCCTCAACGTAGGGGCTTTTTCTTGACAAATTGTAAAGCTTGTGATATAATGTAGGCAATAACCTTGTTCAAGCTCCCGCTTGACAAATTATCGTACATTTCGGAGGTGAATATCGTGAAAGAAACAGTATTTTCCTATGAATGGAATCCGGAGTATTCTGGTAAGGACATCATTGTTCACCTCGTAGAGAGGGAACTTGATGAAAAGCTCGCTGGAACCAATAACGCCCTGGTTAGGAGAGAAATCTCCGTCGACCCGTTTGGGTCTTCGGCTGCCCCTAAGCCTTACATATTCTCCGAGCAGGAGATAGCAGCATATCTGCGCTGGGTCGCTCAGCATCTGAACCGCTTCAGCGCCGTCCATTATGTCGCCCAGCTCAATCGAAAGTTCTATCCCTTCCACATTACCCACAGCGTAACGCGAAATCCCCAAGCTACCGCCAGCGAGCGCGCCAAGCTCTTCCTCTTTGAGGAGATTGCGCACTACGACGCTCCCTGGACCGAGCAACTGTCGCGCGCTCTTGGCTGCTACGCGTCTACCTATACCCATCCCCCAGTTTTCCCCAACGCTCTCACCCCCCGCCCTGCTACCCACTAGCAGGGCATTTTTTATGGTCTGCTCCGTGGCGCTTCGCAGGCTCGCGCCTCGGGCAGACTGTCTTGGCCGGAGGCGGTCTTTCGCCTCCGGCTCTTTGATATAAGTGAGCCAATAGGTTCTTTTGAGCGACTAAAGAAAATCCACGGATTTTTCGAGACGGACACGAAGGCGAGCAAACGATGGCCGGTGCTACCCGAATCGCTTTGCGAGCCGCTCGACTGGACGTCGAGAAAAATCAGACTGGATTTTCCCTAGCGAAAAAGAATCTTATTGGCGAACTCGTAATAAAAATATGTCTTTGGCTTTCTTAACCAGCTAGCGAAAAAGAATCTTATTGGCGAACTCAGGCAATAACAAACCATAATAACTCTTTACTTCGAGCCAAAAATATAATATACTAATACGGTAGAGTCTCTGGAGCTGGTTTTTATTAGCGCTCTTGAGAATTATAATAAAAAGGAGAAATCTCTGAATGGCAAATTTTGACCGTTCCAAGCCGCACATCAACGTCGGTACCATGGGCCACGTTGACCACGGCAAAACCACCCTTACCGCTGCTATCACCAGCGTCCTCGCGAAGAAGCTTCCTTCCGAGGTAAACAAGCCGGTCGCTTACGACCAAATCGACAACGCTCCTGAGGAAAAGGCTCGTGGTATCACCATCGCCACTTCCCACCAAGAGTATGAGTCCGAAAAGCGTCACTACGCCCACGTCGATATGCCGGGCCACGCCGACTACATTAAGAACATGATTACCGGTGCTGCTCAGGTTGACGGCGCTATCCTCGTCGTTGCGGCGAACGATGGTCCGCTTCCGCAGACCCGCGAGCACGTTCTCTTGGCTCACCAAGTCAACGTCCCGAAGATTATCGTCTTCTTGAACAAGATGGACCTCGCCGATCCTGAGCTCGTTGAGCTCGTTGAGATGGATGTCCGCGAACTCTTGAACAAATACGGCTTCGACGGCGACAACGCTCCTATCATCAAAGGTTCCGCCACCAAGGCTCTTGAGGGCGACCCCGAGAACGAGCAAGCCATCATGGACCTCGTCAAAGCTATGGACGAATACTTCGACATCCCTGAGCACGATCTCGACAAGCCGTTCCTCATGCCGATTGAAGACGTCTTCTCCATCAAGGGTCGTGGTACTGTTGCCACCGGCCGTATCGAGCAAGGTGTTGTCAAGTTGAACGACGAAGTTGAAATCGTCGGTCTCAAAGAGACTCAGAAGTCCGTCGTTACCGGTATTGAGGCCTTCCACAAGACCCTCGACCAAGGCCAAGCTGGCGACAACGCCGGTCTCCTTCTCCGTGGTATTGAGCGTGAGCAAATCGAGCGCGGTCAAGTTATCGCTGCTCCTGGCTCCATCACCCCGCACACCGAGTTTGAGGCCCAGGTCTACATCCTCAAGAAAGAGGAAGGTGGCCGCCACACGCCGTTTGCCAAGGGTTACAAGCCTCAGTTCTACTTCCGCACCACGGATGTTACTGGTGAGGTTGAGCTCCCGGCCGACAAGGAAATTGTCATGCCTGGTGACCAAGTTACCTTCAACGTTAAGCTCCTCGCCCCTGTCGCGATGAACAACAACGACCGCTTCGCTATCCGCGAAGGTGGCAAGACCGTTGGTTCTGGTGTTATCACCAAGGTTATCAAATAGCAAGTTTATGAGTGAATAGGAAGAACTTGTTCTTCCTATTCCGAATAAACGTAGCTATTTCTCGATTTATGAAATAATCTTTCCGGTCTAAGAAGAAGCAATCCTCGAAAGGGGATTGCTTTTTTGTCAAATCTGTGATATAATAAAGGTCTACCCCTCGCACTGAACCTTATATCTTAGGAGGAAATGAAAAATGACTGGTTTTGGCACTCCGCTCTCTTATGTTCCCGCCGAAGGCGAAAGCTACGCTACCGCTTACGAGAACGCCCGTTCTATGGCGGTTCTCTATCCCGTGCAGTTCTTTCACCCCTCTCGGGGTCTGACCACTATTTACCCCGCTTTGCCACCTATCAGCAACCCTGCCAGCCACTCTCTCGGAACCATTTACGCCTAACCCCTCCTCGCCCCGCCCTCGCGGGGCTTTTTCTTAAACTGCTCATTAGCACTCTTGACTCTCGACTGCTAATTGTCTATAATAGAAACCATGCAAGACGAATTTTCCGAAATTATGCACCATCTTTCCGAGAACGCTCGGTTCTCCATCCAAAAAGCCGATTACTATGCCAAAATGTACAACGGCGGCTACATGGGAACAGAGCATCTCCTGCTTGGCCTGCTCGCCCAAGACGCTTCCGAGGCCGCACGCCTGCTTTCTACTTGGAATGTCAACCTAGACTCCACAGAAAAGCTAATAGGCAAACCCGCAGCCGACGTCCCCAAAGAGGGGCAAATGGCTATGATGTCTTTGTCCGAGTCCACCGTGCTCACGCTCCAAATGGCGTCCAATTTCGCTCGCGATGAGGGGCTGGACCAAGTTGGTACGGAGCATATTCTCTACGCGCTCGTTAATCAACAAAACTCCAATGCTGCTGAGCTGCTCAAGTCCCAAGGAGTCAAACTTGACGCTCTCGCCACGGAAATCGAAGAATTGGTAGAAAAAGCCGCCGAAGAAGCTAAATTCGCTAAGGAAAAAGCCAAATACACGCGTAAATCTCCGCTCAAGTGGCTCGCCCGCTTTGGTACCGACCTCACCGAGATGGCTCGCATCGGCAAACTCGACAACGTTATCGGCCGCGACGCTGAAATCGAGCGCACCATCACCGTCCTCTGCCGCCGCACCAAGTCCAATCCCGTCTTGATCGGCGAAGCCGGCGTCGGCAAGACCGCTATCGTCGAAGGCCTTGCTCAACGTGTCGTCAAAAACGACGTCCCCTCCCTTCTCATCGGCAAACATATTTACCAAGTCGATTTATCATCTCTCGTTGCTGGCACTAAGTTCCGCGGCGAGTTCGAAGAGCGCATCAAAGGCATCGTCGACGAAGCTTCGTCCGACGATTCCATCATTCTATTTATCGACGAGCTTCATCTTCTCTCTGGTGCTGGCTCGTCCGAGGGCTCGATGGATGCCGCTAACATCCTGAAGCCGGCCCTGGCTCGTGGTAAGCTCCGCCTCATCGGCGCTACCACTCTTGACGAATATCGCAAAGGCATCGAAAAAGACAAAGCTCTCTCCCGCCGCTTCCAGACTGTCCTAGTAGAAGAGCCCTCTCCGCTCATCACCTTGCGCATCCTCAAAGGCATCAAGCCCCATTACGAAAAGCACCATTCCGTCTCTATTCCAGACGAGCTGCTTGAGACCGCCATTACCATGTCCCAGCGCTACATCAACGATCGTTTTATGCCGGACAAAGTTATCGACATCATCGACGAAGCCTCCGCTATCGCCAAGGTCGAGGCCGACAAAAAGGGTGGCGGGGAGCTGAAAAAACTCAAGATTTCCCTCAACGAGTTCGAAGAAAAGATGGAAGCTGCCGCCGAGAAAAACGATTACGAAAAAGCCGCCGAGCACAAAACCGAAGTTGAAAAAATCAAAGAAAAAATCAAAGAGCTCAACAAACGCGGTATCAAAGAAGAAGACATCCCCGTTTTAACGGAAGAAAACCTTGCCAAAGCCATCTCCCTCAAAACCGGTATTCCTGTCTCCAAAGTCCACGGTTCCGAGCTTGAACTCCTTTCCCATCTTGAAGACCATCTCAAAAAGTCCGTCATCGGCCAAGACGAAGCAATCAAGTCCGTCTCTAAAGCCATCCGCCGTGGCCGCTCCGGGATTGCCGACCCTCAGCGCCCCATCGGCTCCTTCATCTTTATGGGCCCCACCGGGGTAGGGAAGACCGAGCTGGCTCGGGTGATTGCGCGGGAAGTCTTTGGTGGTGACAACGCTTTGATAAAAATCGACATGTCCGAGTTTGGCGAAAAGCACAATGTCTCGCGCCTCGTGGGTGCGCCCGCCGGCTACGTCGGTTATGACGACGGCGGCAAGCTCACCGAAGCCGTCCGCCGGCGGCCCTACTCCGTAGTGCTTTTCGACGAAATCGAAAAGGCGCACCCAGACGTCTTCAATATGCTTCTCCAGATTCTCGAAGACGGCGTTTTGACCGACGGTCAAGGCACCAAGGTCAAGTTCAACAACACGATTATTATTTTGACCAGCAACCTCGGCGCCAACGAAGCTTACCGCGAAGATTCCTTCGGCTTCGCCGAGAAAAAGTCCGCCAAGGAGAAGACGAAAAAGGAGCTCGAGCGTGAGTATGCCGAGTCCAAGGAATATGCTCTCCGCGCCCTCAAAAAATCCATGCGCCCCGAGCTGATCAACCGCCTAGATTCCATCCTTGTCTTCCGCGCTCTGACCGAACAAGACGTCGCCAAAATCTTCGACAACCTGATTGCCGATCTTAAGAAGCGTCTCGCCGCCAAAAATCTCGGCCTCAAGCTCGATGACAAGGTTAAGCAGTTCTTAATCGACAAGGGCTACGACCCCAAGAACGGCGCCCGCCCGCTTCGCCGCGCGATTGAGGATTATCTAGAATCTCTACTTTCCGAAGCCATCATCAACGGCACGCTCCAAAAGGGCGATGTCGCCGTGGTTTCGCTCGCCAAAGGTAAACTAAAGTTAGGAGTCGAACATGCCTAATGTTGTAAAAAATACAACACCCGCCAAATCCAGCGCCCAGCCCAAATCTTCTCTCGTGCCTAAACTTCTTGGCGCTCTGCTCGGTGTCGCCGTCGTTGCTCTGCTCTTTCTCTTCCGGGTCGAGCTTAGCGACTACTTTAAGGGCCTGCGCTACACTCCCTCCGCCGAGATGTCCGAGATTCGCGATTCGCTCGGGCTCACCTCCGCCGGCTCGCGCATCTTTGCCGCTACCGCGCCCACGCTTGAGTCTCGCGAAGATTTTAACCAAGATTGTGAATCTTTTGATGTTGAGACGGCCGTCCTCGGGTGTTTTACTAATGACCACGTCTATGTCTATAATATCGACTCTGCCGAGCTCGCCGGCATCCGCGAGTCCACCACCGCCCACGAGCTGCTTCACGCTGTCTGGGCACGTCTCTCTGGCGCTGAGAAAAACCGCCTCGTCCCGCTCCTTGAAGAGGTTTATGCCGAGAACCGCGACTCTCTCAAAGATACGCTCGCTGCCTACTCCGACGCCGAGCGCCTAGACGAGCTCTATGTTCGCTCCGCGACCCAAATCGCCTCTCTCCCAGCGGAGCTAGAGGCCCACTTTGCCAAGTATTTCTCTAGCCGCGCCCGTATCGTCGAGTTTTACAACGCCTACATCACTCCTTTCAACGAACTCAACGCCGAAATCGACCGCCTCGGCACCGAGCTTGAGTCTCTTCGCGCTACTATCGACGCCAAGACCGCCGAGTATGAGTCCGCCTCCGCCGAGTTTAACCGCTCTGTGGACGAGTTCAACAACTGTGCCTCGACCGCCGGTTGTTTTGCTTCGGACTACGCTTTCCGCACTCGCCGCGCCGAACTCGTCGCCACTTCCGATTCGCTCGACGCCGTCTATACCGAGTTAAACTCCATGATTGACGATTACAACGCCAAGGTTGAGCAGTACAACTCCAACATTCTCCGTAGTAACAATCTCCAGAATCTCATCAACTCTAACTCCGAAACTAAAAACCTAGAATAGAAAGGAAACTTATGACCAAAAACTATCTCGTCCCCACTGTTGTCGAAGAAACTTCGCGTGGCGAACGTGCCTACGACATTTACTCGCGGCTTTTGAACGACCGCATCATCTTCCTCGGCGAAGAGGTAAACTCCCACACTGCCAACCTCGTTGTGGCACAGCTCCTCTTCCTCGCCCACGAAGATCCCAAAAAGCCCATCAAGCTCTACATCAACTCTCCCGGCGGCTCCGTCTACGACGGTCTTGCTATCATCGACACTATGAACTTCATCGAGCCAGACGTTGAGACCATCGGCATCGGTCTCCAAGCTTCGATGGGTGCCATGCTCTTGTCTTCCGGCGCCAAGGGTCATCGTTATTGCCTGCCCAACGCGCGCATTATGATTCACCAGCCGTCCTCTGGTACAGAAGGTAAGATCACCGACCAAGAAATCATGCTAAAAGAAGGTATTTTCCTAAAACAGCGCCTCGCGGAAATCTTTGCTAAAAATACCGGCAAGGATTTGAAGCAAGTCGAGAAAGACATGGATCGCGATAACTGGATGTCCGCCGAAGAAGCCTTATCTTACGGCATCATCGACAAAATCATTAAGTAATCTATGCTATAATAGATACCATGAATCTGGAGGTAAATGGTATTCTTGTTGCGGCGCACGAGCTTAAGGCTCCGCTTGCCCTCATGCGCCAGCTCGCGCTCTCGCTCGACCCTGCCGACCCGCGCCTAGTCAAAGATTATCAGTCTCGCCTCGTCTCCGTCTCCGAACGCACTCTCCGTCAAGTCTCCGATCTTGCCAAGGTTGCTCGTCTAGAGGACGGTCTCTTCGAGTTGGAGCCCGTCGCCGTCCGCAGCGTCTGCGACGAAGTCTTGTCTGAGCTAAACTATCTGTTCCGGTTCAACTCGCTCGGTCTCTGTACCAAGTATTCCAACAAATCCCGCCTCGTCGTTGCCAACCGCGATTTGCTCTACTCCGTCGTCTATAATTTTTGTGTCAACGCCCTCAAATATTCTTCTGCCGAGTCCGTCTCTCGTCTCACCATCAGGGATTGCCATAATTCCGTCCGCGTCGCCGTCCGTGATTTTGGTCCAGCCCTCCCGTCCAACATCTACCAAAAGCTCGTCAGCAATGCCCTCGACGCCCCCGTCGACATTTCTTTCCGTCCGGATTCTTCCGGTCTTGGGTTATTTATCGCCTCCAAGTTTGCCCAGTTTATGCACGCTTCGCTCGGCGCCGTTCGTCATCGCGACGGCACCAGCTTCTATATCGACCTCCCCGTCTCTAGCCAAGGAACTCTGTTTTGATGCCGTCTCGTCCTGCTCAGTCCAAGATTTTTATCATCGACGACGATGATTTATTCGCCGATTGCATCGCCAAAAACATAGAACGCCAGCTCAAAAACATAGATTGCCAAAAGTTTAAGAACGCCATAGATGCCATCAACTCCCTCACCGGCCCTCTCCCGGCGCTCATTTTTCTCGACGTTTTACTCCCGGGCGTAGACGGCTTTACTTTTCTCAACGAGCTCGTCTCGTACACCGACACCGCCAAAATCCCTATCATCCTGGTCACCTCGCTCGACTTGCCAAAGTTTGATTTGAAAAATTACGGTGTTGTCGCTATACTAAATAAAGAAACCATGACACCAGAAAGTATAGTCTCCTATGCCAAACGATATACGCACTAAAGCCATCGTCCTCCGCCGCACCAATTTCGGCGAAGCCGACCGCATCATCAATTTTCTCACCGAACAAGGTGTCGTCGCCTGCATCGCCAAGGGTGTCCGCAAAGAAAAGTCTAAGCTTGCCGGTTCGGTAGAACTTTTTACGCTTTCGGAGATCACCGTCCACGAAGGCCGCAACAACAAGCTCGGCGTCTTGACTAGCGCCAAGATGCTGGAGCACTATCAAAACATCGTCTACAAGCTTCCCGAGCTAGAGCTCGCCTCAACGATTATGAAAAAAATCGCCGCTGTCGCCGAGAACTCTACCGGCCCGGAGTATTTTGACTTGCTAAAACAAGTTCTCGCCGCCCTAAACGCCGGGGTCAACCCGGAGCTGGTTGAGACTTGGTTTTGGTTTAACTTCGCCCGCGTCGGCGGGGAACAAATCAACCTTGTCCGTGATGTCTCCGGCGCCAAACTCGACCCGTTCCTCTCTTACGTCTGGGACGCCACCGAATCTGCCCTCTGCGAACGCCGCGGCGGCAACGTCAGCGCCAAGGAGATTAAGCTGATGCGCCTTATGCTCGCCTCAGACTTAAAGACCACTTCTCGCGTCTCCGACGTCGCCTCCTCCCTCCCCACTCTCCTCTACATCGCCAAAACTATCAACAAACAATAATCTTATTCTTCCTCCCCCATCGGCGCTTCTAGCTTAATTTTTGTCGTCTCGCGTCATAGCATAAACAAAATATAATTTCAAGGCTTGCAAAGCGCTCTAGGTTCGTGTTAAAATAAAGCTGCATTAGAAAATTTTTACGCCATTTCTTGGTACTATAAATCAAGAAAGCTGCACATTTATCGTAGGATATTTTCCAAACGTTGCGTAATCAGCGCTTGAAATTGGCACCATTGAGGAAGTCAATTTAGCACTAATTGCGCAAGCAGTTTGGCGTTAAGTTTTCTAATGCACCCTCGTGGTGCCATTTTTGTAATATGACGCAAAAATCCACCTCTGAGGGCGCAACAATCTAAAGAGAGGTAGGAACTATGCAAGACCAGCAAAAATCTTTAACCGTCCGGGAAAGGAGCTACGGTGATTATATTGGCTATCGCGCTCTGGGCCGTCAGGCTGTCCGGAAGTCCTTCTATTGTTCACTCGCTGGGTTAGCGGTCTTCCTCCTCTCTTTTCTGTTCGTACCATATCTTTCCGCCGAGGCCAACGCCGCCGTCGACGTCAATTTTGATGTCGACTGGACGGCTATCAGCCTCACGTTCGACCCAGACGTCGCCGCCACCCAAGCCGGCGGCAGTATCTCCGACTCCGACCACGGCAACATCGAATTTGGCACGATTGTCCCCACCAGCAAAGAATCCGGCACCGCCTCTGCCGCAACCGGCAACGTCGGCACGCTAAAGATCCTCCGGAAAACTCTCGGGATTGAATCTACCGGCAAATACTACACCGTCTACCTCTCTACCGTTACCGATAACAACTCGCTCAACCTCTCGGGCGACTCCACGACTGGCATCGAGCCCGTCTCCTCCTCCTTCTCTTCGCCCGCTGTCTTCTCCAAGAGTTCTTGGGGCTTTGCCGTTCCTGGCGTCGAAAGCACCGGTCTCCCCGACGCCCCGACCTACGCCGCCGCCTCGCTCTATTCTAGTAATCTCGACAACGAAATCACTTTCTCTTCCGGCGAAAACGTCTACAAGTCCACTACCTGGTCTGCTGTCCCGGATCTTAACAATCCGCTCCAAATCTGGAAGGCGGAAACCGCCAACCTCCATGGCTTTGGCGGCGAACACGGCGACACTAACCTCGACACATTCGACATTTTCTATGCCGTGATGGTCGGCACGGATGTTCTCGCTGGCGTCTATTCCAACCAGGTTGTCTACACCGTCCTCGCCAGCTCCCAGTCTCTCGATGCAGTCTCTACCAATCTTTCCCGCAGCAACACCTACGGCACCAGCGGTATTACCGAAACCCTAGCTTTCGACGTCGCCGAAAGCGTTGACTCCAACTTGATTCAATCCAGCGACGTTACGGTCTATCTCGTCAAACACGCCGACATGGTCGCCGCCGACTACGACCCGTCCGAGCTCGCAGAACAAACCAATATCTGTGCTATTACTAATTTCTCGATCGACGATACCAAAGCCGCCCTCACTTGCACTATTCCCACTATCTCAGAAATCGCCGATTCCTATGCCGACGCCTCCACGGCGGAGGGCATGGCCGGCCGCTATGACTTTTGGATTCATATCGAAAAATACGGCATCGACTACGTCTCCAAAGTTTCCGATGGCACTAGGGAGGCTTTTGCCTATGTTGGTCTCCAGTCTCGCTACAAAGACGCCTCCGACGGCAATGCCTTAAAGAACTACGTGACTTATATGCAAGATGTTACTACTGCCATCTGCGCCAACACCAATCTTTGGGGCAAAACTTCCGGCGCCTCTGCCCAGATTTACGACCCCACCGGCACGACCGCTCTCTCCGAAGTCCCCGTTGGCACCGACCTCGTTGGTATCGCCTCCTTTGAACTTAAAGATAAACGTGATGAGCATCCTTATCTCATCCGGCGTATCTACACTAACAGCAGCACCAAAAACTGCTACATGGCGCAAGATTTAGATCTCGACCTTTCCGCCTTTGCTGGCACGGACAATCTCAACAACACTAACACGGATCTTTATTCCAAAACTTCTTGGGATCCCGCCGCCAAGGCGCTCGCCATCGCCCAGGAGTATGACCCCACGGTTACGCTAGAAGATTACTTTCCAGTCTTTGCTCAAAATCGCATCCAGGTCGGCTCTACTCAGACCGTCCAGTTCCAGCCCACCGGCACTTTCTATTCTTGGCGATCTAAGTTTGATACAGAAGGCAACGAGCTTACTTCCTGGACCAACAATGCCAATGTTGAAATCGCCCGGAGCTACGATTACGGCGACTTCCATTTCTACAACTGGTATGCCGCCACGGCCGAATCTGGCACCTATACCAAAACTTCCGGCAATGCCAGCGACACCATCTGCCCGCGCCGCTGGACGCTCCCGTCCGACTGGTACTATATACTTGCTACTGCGTATGACGCCAACCACGACAACTACACTAAATCTCTTGACATTCCGTTATCTAGATTGTCTATAGGCTACACTGCTACTGGAAGTATCTCTACAACTAACCCGCGTAACTGGACTAAACAAGCCGCCAACGCATCCAGCGCTAAAGCCGGGCAAAAAAATTCCAATCAAGACCTCGAAAAACCCTACGGCGGCACCGTCCGCTGTGTTCTCCGCTAGCCCTGTCCCTCCCCGGCGTTTTATGCTATTATATATATATGTCAAAAATGGATAATCTAGTCAGCCTCTGTAAACGCCGCGGGTTTATCTTCCCGGGGAGCGAGGTCTACGGTGGCTTTGCCGGGACATGGGACTTTGGCCCGCTCGGCGTCATGCTTAAGAAAAATATCATGGATGAATGGTGGCGCTTTTGGGTCGACCAACGCGACGACATTTTCGGTGTCGACGCCGCGATTCTGATGAACCCGCGCACCTGGGTCGCTTCCGGCCACACCGCCACCTTCGCCGACCCGCTGGTTGAGTGTAAATCTTGCCACGGCCGCTTCCGCGCCGACAAACTCGTCAACGGTGCCAACGAGTCTATCTCTACCGAGGAGTTTGCGAAAGCCGCGCCCAAATGCCCCACTTGTGGCAAGACCGACTGGGGCCCGATTCGCAAGTTCAACATGATGTTCACTACCCACGTCGGTGCCGTCCTGCCAGAAGATTTAACCAGTGCAGAAGGGAAGGACTTAGCGGAGAAATCCACCGCCTATCTCCGCCCGGAGACCGCCCAGGGTATTTTCACTAACTACAAAAACGTCGTTGATACGCTTTATCCGGATCTGCCTTTTGGTCTTGCCCAGCAAGGTAAGGCTTTTAGAAACGAGATTTCTCCTCGTGATTTTATCCTGCGCGACCGCGAATGTTCCCAGATGGAGATTGAGTATTTTGTCGACCCGGAAAATTGGGAAGCCGAGTTCGAGAAGTTGCTCAAAGAAAACGACGAGTTCTTGACGAAAATTATGGGTCTAAATCTCGCGGACATCAACCATCTCGAAGTCGCCCCGGCAGACCGCGCGCACTATTCCAAGCGCACCGTAGACTTTATGTTTGCCTACCCCAACGGTGAGCAAGAGCTCATGGGTCTGGCCTATCGCACCGATTTTGATTTGCAAAACATCCAGCGCGAATCCGGCAAGTCCATGGAATATCGCAACAAGACCGATAATAAAGTCTTCGTTCCGCACGTCATCGAGCCATCCATCGGCGTCGAACGTCTCCTGCTCGCGGTTTTGTCCAACGCTTACAGCGAAGAGCCAGTCGATGGCAAAGACGAAACCCGCACCGTCCTCAAGCTTCCGGGAAACTTAGCGCCCTACAAGTTCTGCGTCTCTCCGCTCTTAAAAAACAGGCCCGAGCTCGTCGCCAAAGCCCGCGAGGTCTACCAGCTCTTGAAAGACAAATACACTTTTGTTACCTGGGACGATTCCGGTAACATTGGCAAGCGCTATCGCAAGCAAGACGAAATCGGCACGCCAAAGTGTGTTGTGATAGACTTTGACACGCTGACAGACGGCACGGTCACCGTGCGCGACCGCGACACGGCCCAGCAAGTGCGTGTCAAACCCACCGAATTATAGTATAATAACATATATAATATATAAGGAGTTATCATGGCAGACTTTAATAAAGTTTTGACCCCGGGGGATTACGAAAAGGGTGAACTCAACGTGGTCGTTGAGATTCCTACCGGTAGCAACCATAAGATTGAGTGGGATCGCGAGCACGCTTGCTTCATGCTCGACCGCGTCGAGCCGATGGCCTTCGCTAAGCCCTGCAACTACGGCTTCATCCCGCAAACCATCGACGAAGACGGCGACGAGCTCGACGCCCTGATTATTACTGACCAACCTTTGACGACCGGTATTTGGCTCAAGACTCGCATCCTTGGTGTGATGAAGTTTGTCGACGGTGGCGAAGTCGATGACAAAATTATCGTTGTCCCGGCCGACGACCGCAACAACGGCGACGCCTATCAAACTCTCGAAGATTTGCCGGCGCAGCTGATTAAACAAATCGAGTTCCACTTCAACCACTACAAGGATCTCAAGAAACCCGGCACCACCGAGGTCAAGGAATTTGCCGACGCCAAGGTTGCCAAGGCCGTCATCGCCGCATCGATCGACCGCTACATCGAGGCGCACCCGGAACTCAAGGCCGCCAAGGAGCTCAAATCTACCGCCGAATCCGCCAAGAAATCCCTCAAAGAAGGTCTCAAAGCCGCCAAAAAAGCCATCGAAGACGCTACTAAGTAATATATATATTACGAACTCTTAAAGATTATCTCCCCAGCAATCTCGTCTGGGAGATAATTTTTATCCAGATGGAACCCTGCTTCCCATTTTTGCCCCTTGCCATAGCCAAGCTCTTTCATTAGCTTCGTAGGCGCATTTCTTAGCCATGTCGGCACGGGTAGCCCCATCGACTTCCGCGCAAGGTCTTGCGCCGCATACCACGCGTTGGCACTGTCGCGATTTTTCTTGGACTTCGCGAGAGCAATACAAGTGTGCGCCAAGATTAGCCCGCTCTCCGGCATCCCCACTCTTTCCACCGCTTGGAAACACGCCGTCGCCAGGCTCAGCGCCCCGTTGCCAGCCAGCCCAATATCCTCGCTGGCAAAAATCACCATGCGCCTAGCAATAAACTTTGGGTCCTCTCCTGCCTCTACCATTCGTGCAAGATAATACAGCGCCGCGTCCACGTCGCTTCCGCGCATAGACTTAATAAACGCGGAAATATTGTCATAATGTGCATCGCCCTTTTTGTCGTATCCAGGGACTTTTTTGCCTGCCGCAATTTTCACAGTCTCCACGTCGATTTTTTTCTTCGCCAGGCTCATCGCCAGCTCCAGGTCTCCCAGCGCGCTCCTTGCATCCCCGCCCGACAGCTCCGCCAGATAATCTACCGCCTCGTCCGTCAACTTTTCTGTAATACCCTCAACTTCCGCCGCCCGCCGAATCACCTTTTTTATCGCCTCCTTGGATAGTGGCGACACTACTACCACCCTGCTTCGCGACAATAGCGGAGAAATCACCTCAAAGCTCGGATTCTCCGTCGTCGCGCCAATCAAAATAATCAATCCGCTCTCCACGTGCGGCAAAAACGCGTCCTGCTGCGCCTTGTTAAACCTATGGATTTCGTCCACAAACAACACCGTCCGGGTCTTCAAGTTCCAGTTCACCTTCGCCCGCTCTACTACCGCCTCAATGTCTTTCTTGCCACTCGTCACGGCAGAAATCTCCACAAAGTCCGCCTTGTATTCTTGTGCTAGAATCTTTGCCATCGTCGTCTTGCCCGTCCCCGGCGGTCCCCAAAAAATCAGATTTACCGGCTCTCCTTTGCGCAGGATTTCCGTCAAAATCTTCCCCTCGCCAATAATCTCGTCTTGGCCAATCACCTCGTCGAGCGTTTTTGGCCTCATTCTCTCCGCCAGTGGTACTCTGTTCATAATATATATTATACAATATTTTGGCAGATAAATATACGCTTGCAGAAATTTTTAAGCTCTAGTAAAATAGAAAGGTAGAGCATTTTGGAGGTTATATGACATACAGACAATATAAAATTAAGACGTTTGCCTTATCTATTATGGCTGTCGGACTCATTTTTGGGTCTGTTTTTGTGTTCAAAAAGCCAGATATCGCCGCGACTTATTCTTACTATGAGTCGCTTAAGGTTGCGGACTCTTCCTTAAACGGCAACTCCATCTGGGGCGGCGGCGAGTCTTATGATAATGTCGTCTCGGCTGGCGGCCTCGATGAATGGGCGGCCTTCTACTCCGCAAACCAAAAGGCCTCTGGCGGTCTCGACCCCTCCGGCTCGCTGAGTATCGACGGCGTCCCGTATCAGCTATCCTGGACTGGCGCTGGCGATTACAACGGCAACGATACCATCCGTCTCTACTCTGGTCACACCTCCGCTCGGATTACGCTAGAGACCGTTGGCGCTTACGAGAAGCTTTATGTCCTCGGTACCGCCGGCGGCCCCGGGGAGGGGAACTACGCCAACTTTGCCGTCCGAGTCAACTACACAGACGGCACGGTCGACGAGACCTCTTATCGCCTCTACGACTGGTATGACGCCACTCCCGTCTCCGGCGTCTACAAATGGCCCAACCTCGCTCGTCGTCTCGTCGTCACCTCAGGCTCCGTCAACACCGGCTGGCGCCCTGGCCAAGCCGCTTCCCAGACCGTCACGGAGAGCTATTCTTACGAAGGCGACACCTCCGGCGCTCCTTATCTCCAGTCCGCTACGATTTCCGTCGACGCCAAGAAGCTCGTCTCCTCTGTCGATCTTGTTTTGACCGGCAAAAACGGTTCTTCCGATGTCTCTGGGATTTATTGCGGGATTTACGGCGTAACCGGTATGGTCAACGTCTCCGCTCCAAACCCCGTTGAAATCATCTATGTCGACAACGTCTCCTACGAGACCGCCGACATCTTCTGGGAGTCCGTTGTCAACGCCACGTCTTATCGTCTCGACATCGCTCTCGACCCAGATTTCCAGAACATTCTCCCCAGCTACAACAACCTCCAGGTCAGCGCCACCGAGCTCACCGCCGAGGGACTTGCCGAGGGAACCACTTACTACACTCGCGTCCGCGCCGAGAACTCCGAGGGGCAGAGCATCAGTAGTAATGTTGTAAGTTTTACAACATTAACTAGACCAGTCGTTCCCGACCCGGAGCCAGAGCCCGATCCCGAACCAGAAGATCCAACCCCAGTCATCCGCGCCGATACACACGGTTACGTAGACGGGACCTGGACTACCGCCGACGTTACTCTTACCGCAGAAGACCTTTCTGAACACCCAGAAAACAACACCCTCTACTTCTCCCTCGACGGCACTACCTGGTACGAATATACCGAGGAGATTATCTACGATGTTGATACCGCCGAATCCGGCGCCACCGTCTCCTTCAAAGCTGTCTCCGAGACAGGAAAAGAAAGTGACGTCATCTCCGTCCTCATCAAGCGCGATACTATCCCGCCGGTTATCGACGTCGATGATGGCCTAGTCTATTATTCTCCGGTTACCGTCGGTGTCTCAGACAATATCGCTCTCGCCTCCGTCACAGTCAACGGTGAGCCAGTCGCTTTCCAGAGTGGCGTAATTACCCTCCCGGCCACGGACAACGGCTCCTACACCATCGTCGCTACCGACCTCGCCGGCAACCAGACCGAGAAGACTGTCCAGACAGACCTCCTAGAGATTTCCGTCTCTGCCGATACTGTCGATTGGATTCCGTTTGACATTGCTGGCGTCTCCGCCACCGATTTAGACGGCGCGGGCAAGCTAGAGGTCTCCGCCGACGGCGGGGTTACCTGGGAGACGCTAACCACTCTTAGCTCTACTACTTATACTGTCGAAGAAAACGGTACTTACCTCTTCCGCGTTACGGATGCCTCCGGCGCCTCCGCCGAAACTTCCGTCACTTATCATAATATCGACCCGGTAAAGCCCGTTGTCGCGGTCGACTCCCACGGTTACACTCTTGGTTCCTGGACCAACCGCCCGGTTACCTTGACCGCTCATAACACCGCTGCCAATCTCTCGCCCGTCTCGCTCTATTACCGCGAAGCCGGCACAAATGTTTGGCTAGATTACGCCACGTCCGTCATCGTCTCGGAAGATACGTCGTCCAAAGTCTATGAGTTCAAGGCTGTCTCCGCCGCTGGTCTAGAAAGCGATATCGTCTCCGCCGAAGTCAAAAAGGACTCCGTCGTCCCCACCGGTACCATCGCCGAGACCAACAACTCTTTGAATGAGTTACTTAATACTATCACCTTTGGTCTCTTCTTCAAAGAAACCAAGAGCTTTGAGCTCGCCGCTTCGGATGACCGCTCCGGCGTTGCCAAGGTAGAATACCTTATCTCCGAGACCGAGCTTTCTGTTACTGCCTTGAGTGAGTCCTACACAGAGTGGCAGACTACCACCGGCACTGTCTCTGTCGACCCAGACCAGCCCGCCTATGTCTACTATCGCTTGACCGATAACGCCGGCAATCTCTCGGTTGTTGGGCTAGACGGGATTCTCTTCACTCTGCCAGGCGTCGAGGCTGTCGAGCTTGAGTTTAGCTCAACTGATTCTGGTTACTCAACCGACGCTTCCGGCTCCGGTCACATCGACCTCCAAGAAGACTTGGAACACAAAACCGTCGACGACGTCGATGATCTCGAGGATGCCATCTCCGAGCTCGAAGCCTATCTCGAGCAACACCCTGATTCTACCGTCGCCGAAGACATCTTAGACGATTATTATCGGACCGTAGACGACATCGCCGAGACAGAAGCCCGCGTTGACGACATCGAAGACAAAGAAGCCACTCTCCCTGAGCTAGACCACGTTACCAGCGACGACAGAGAGACCATCGAAGAACTGATCGCCGAAATTGAAGACGCACTCGCCCCGGGCAGCCATCTCACGGACGACGAACGCGAATATCTCGAGGATCTGCTCGATCAGCTCCAAGACCTTCTCGACCGCATCGACGATGTCGCCACAGAAATCCACGACATCGACGACGCTCTGGATAACTACTCCGAGTCCACCGTCACCAAGGATGACTTGCCCGCTCTAGAAGAGCTCAAAGACCGTATTGAGGACCTGCTCGACACAGACAATCTTACCGATGACGAGCGCGAGCATCTCGAAGATCTTCTCGACCAAATCGCCGAGCTAGAACAGCGCATCGAAGAAGCCGAGAAAGCTCTCGAAGAAGCCAAAGAAAAAGACCAAGCCGGCGACATCACCCCCGAGAACGTCCGCCCAGAAGACCAGACTACCCTAGAAGATGCCTCCCAAGGCTACGCCGAAGCCCTCGGTGTCTTTGACGGCAACTTCTCCCTTGCGGATCTCTTCGACATCAACTCCCGCCTCTCTATCATCAACTCCGCGCTCGATATTCTCGACCAAGTCGCTGAGTTTGAGGCGCTTGTCTCCAAGCTCCCAAACCCCAATGACATCAACTGGAACTCTCGCACCGATGTTAAAGCCGCGATGATTGCCTATAATGAGCTCTCTGAGTACGGCAAAGCCCTCGTTGGGCCGAGTCTGATGGCTAAGTATAAAGCCATCGTCGAAGCCTACCGCGCTTTCCTCGAAGGCTCGCCGCTCCTCTACGCCTTTGAGACGCTCGACGTCTTCTGGTGGAGCATCTCTACTTTCTTCATCGTTGGTTCGTTTATCATCATTACTCGCCGTACGCATCGCCGCTACGTCGAAGCCGAGTCAGACAAGTTCTAGCCCGTCTAGCCTAGTACCAAAACCCGCTCGTATAGAGCGGGTTTTCTCTCCTTGCGTTTTTCCGAGAAACATTTTCTAAAAAACCGAACAGCCCGAACAGGGAAAAGCACAAATCAGACCATAAGAAATATACAAAATCAATATTGACGCCGATTTTGCTTGTGATAAAATAAAGATAAGAAGTTCGGACGTATCTGACGTTGAGAGCCGCCTGAGCTTCGGAGAGTATGGTGGGCAAACTTCCACCTAGAAAATGGAAAAACAAACCAAAAATGCGTCTCGCCGGACGCATTTTTACTCCATGTATGTTATAATAAAAGGGCATGGTGCTGTGGCGGAGTGGTCACGCAGCGGTCTGCAAAACCGCGTACACCGGTTCAATTCCGGTCGGCACCTCCAAAATCCATCCCTCCCCGGATGGCGGAATTGGTATACGCGGCAGACTTAAAATCTGCTCCCTTTACCGGGTTATGGGTCCGAGTCCCATTCCGGGGACCACACAGACACTTGTCACTTCTGCTGCTTTCATCCAGTTTAGCTTCTGCAAAAACTCCGGCGCGCACTCTTGCGCAAAGACCATCCCAGTATTTATAATCATCACCCCGCCGCCGGGCAATTTTTCTTTTCCGCGCATCTGTCTCAGGGGCAATATCTTCCCAAACGGTCCATACAATCCGCCGGTATAACCCAGCCAGTCAAAGATCTCATCTAGCCCTCGCGGGATGCACCCGCCGTGCGTATGTCCAAAGCTAACCACGTCAAATCCCTCAAACAGCTCTGCCTCATCCATCAGTTTGCCCATCGGCGCGTGCGCCCCAGAAACCAGTTTATTTTTCCTGCCTTTGGTGCTAACTTTCCGGCTTTTCTTAGTTCCTTCAGCTTCCGCCGGTCTTCTTCTAGATTGTCTTGCCATCTCCCGTCCTTGAAGCTACACTTTGCGTCCTGATAAAAGCCAAAAAATCTGATCCCAGCCAGTTCTACCGTCTCGTCAAGCAATAGTCTTATCCCTGCTTCCTCGCAGACCTCTCGCCAAGCCTTCTCCGCTTCCGGCAAAACTCGTTCGCTTAAGAAGTGTGCAAAGGTAGTCTTCTGACGTCTCTTGCCGACAACTTTCTTTCCTGGGTCAACCAAATCGTGATTCCCCAGCACCGCTAGTGTCGGCGCTATCTTGGCGCAACTAGATAGAGTGTCCACAAGTTGCGCTCGCAATCTTGTCTCCTTGAGCGCCGCCGGCGAGTCTATCATATCGCCCTGCACCAAAATCACGTCCGGCTGGATTTTCCCGAGGCTTTCCCGCAAAAAAGCTTGCTGCCTCGGCCCTACAATATGAGAAATATGCCAGTCCCCTGTCAGCGCCACGGTCACTTTCCGCTTTGCCGCCCCAGCCTCAATCCGGTATTCTTTAATCTTACAAACCTGCGGTTCCATATTTTCTTATTTTATCACAACTGTTATAATATAAGCATTATGGAGAAAGACAAAAACCAAAACTCCGGCGAAAAATCCCCACGTTCTTCGCGCGAGACGTTCCAAAATTACGGCCGCCGCGCCCTAGAGCTCACCGCTTCAGACCGGCTTCATCAAAACCCTGAGGTCTCAGAAGCGTTTGGTCCGGAGTTCCCGCTAGACGCCTTTCTCGAGATTCACCCCGCCGCAGAAATCATCTCCGACGCTCGCTATGCCAACAAACGCTACGCCGAATACGGCGAAGAACGCCACCGTGCCAAAGTCCTAGAGGAAGTCGTCGGGCAGGGCATCGCTAAAAACAATTGGCTCGGCGAAGGTTTTGCCGAGGCCAAAGTTTTCCAGACGTATGCCTACGATGACTATTTTAATCGCAACGACCTCGTTGTCTCCGCCGGCGAGCTCTCTTTTGCTATTGACGTTACTTATAACTCCACCAAACTTTCCGACAAACTTGCCCGCCCGACCAACGACACCGTCCTTGCTCGGACTCTCCCGCGCGGGTTTGGCCGTGTCAAGTATTTTGACGATGGCGAGGAAGTCGGCGACGAAATCCTTCCGCGCTTTGTCATTGGCCTGGATTATTTTGACGACAAATCTATCGCCAAACAATCCCCCGGCTCTCCCGCCAACGAACGCATCCGCTTCAAGATTCTTTCAGAATTGTTTGCCCAGGCCAAGCAAAACTACGAGTCTCTCCTAAAGTCCGATCCAGACGTCGAGAGACCCGAGACCGCAACACTAGAAGAGCTATACTATACCTTTGACGACGCCTTGCGTAATTCCGTGTCTGATTTGGCCTTGTCCAAACACTCTTCCTTCCAAACTCTCCACCCCGCCCTTGACCACGCCAAGAAGTTTGCCGACCAAGTCCACGTCGTCCAGTCCGCCTTTTCTGCCGGCGACGGCGTCTATAAAGACACTTTACGTGTTATCGCTTCTCGCGCGAGCGGCGACGTGCTATAATACTTATGTAAATGGAGAAATTATGAGCAAAATCCCCTCTACTCTTCCATCGGTAGAAAAGACCGACCTTCCGGAAGAGACCAAATTTGAAGAACCTAAGGCCGAGATTCGCAAAGATCGCAACCGCACAGTCTGGATTATTGTGCTGGCTTTCGCGCTTCTTGCTTCGCTCGGCGTGATTGTCTGGTTTATTTTTTCCGGCCGTGCCGACCAACGCATCCACGGAGACAACTTAGAAGCTTTTCTCGGCAACGTAGAAGATGCGCCCAAGACAGACAAGCTCGACAACATCGATCCCGGCGTTGTTGTCAACGATACAGAGATAAACCTCACCGATTACGATTCCAACATCACTATTACCGCCCCCGGCACTCATACTCTCTCCGGCATCCTAAACTACGCCGTCTTAGTCAACGCCAGCGGCGCCGTCACGCTAAACCTCAACGGCGTTACGATTTCTTCCGTTGAGACCGCCGCTATCGCCAACCAAACAACTTCTCCTCTCATAGTCAACCTCCTAGAAAACACCACCAACACCTTAACCGACGGCGGCTCTAGCGTCTACGACGGCGCTCTATTCTCCAAAGGCGCGCTAGAAATCAACGGTCTCGGCGCAGACTCTACTCTTGGCAAGCTTGTGGTCTCCGGCCGCCAGAAATCTGGCGAAGGTATTTCCACCGATTCCGCCGACATCACGATCAACTCCGGCAAAATTATGGTTAGCTCCGTAGACGACGGCATCAATGCCGGCGGCTCCAGCGCATCTATCACCATCAACGGCGGCATCCTCTGGGTCAAAGCTGGCGGTGATGGTCTCGACTCCAACGCCAAGATCACCATCTCTGGTGGCAATCTCCTCGTTATCGGTAGCGCAGAGGGCAAAGACGGCGCTCTCGACGGCGACCAAGGAATCATTATCAACGGCGGCAACGTTGTCGCTCTCGGCACCGCCGCTCTTGTCGCCCCGGAAGCCACGTCGGCGCAAAAATCCCTCTCCGTCGGGCTAACTGAGACAGTCAAGACTGGCTCTACCGTCTACATTCGCAATCGTACCACCGAGCGCGTCTTCAACTTCAAGACCGAAGGCGACTTCTCCACCCTTATCTTTAGCTCTCCGTCGCTTACTGCCGGTGAGTATTCTATCGAGCTAGACGGACGCGTGGTGGGGACGGGGACGGTCGACTAATGTTCGACTGGCTAGCTAATTGGTTTGACCAATTTGCTCTTGCCGCGCAAGGCTTTCTGCTAGCCACACGCCGCCGGGAGTTTTGGCCGCCGTTTTGCCTTACTTTTCTGATTTTTGGTACTCTGCTCAATCTCCTCTCAAACGGTTTTGCCTCGTTTACGCTCATCTTTGCCAGCTCGCTCGCTGGCGCCGGCAAGATTTTGCTTAATGCTTTTCTGGGTATTTTTGGTGTCGGCAAAAGTTTTGGTGATTTCTTCCTCAATCTAGTGTTGATTTTGCTCCAGTCGGTCTTGGTTGCGCTGGTCTGTTTTGTCGCGCGGCATAATCGTCAGCAGCGTCAGTCCGAGCGGACTTCTGCTGCCCTCGTCGCCGGGCTTGCCGTTCTTGGCTCCGGATGCCCCACTTGCGGTACGACGCTCCTCGCGCCCGTCCTCGGCGCGTTGCTTTCCGGCTCAGCTAGCGCCGTAGCGCTGGCGGGGACGCTTTCGCTCGTTCTGAACATTCTAGCGATTTTGCTCGCAATTTTGGTATTTAAGAAGCTAGGATTCATCGCCTATGCTACAATAAAGAGTGAAACTTATACGGAGAAACATCATGCAAAAAGCAATTAGGATATGTGCTCTTATCGCCGTCTTTGGACTAATTTTATTTGCCATCATCACCAGCACGGTCAAGCCCGTGGAAATCGAGGGCAATATCTGGACAGAAGCCATGACGCTTGGCGATGCTTCCACAGCCACGCGCCACTATATCGTCTACACGGATTTGATGTGTCCTTACTGCAACTATTATGCCAAAGTAATCGCCGATAACGACGAGGCCTTCCAGGCATATCTTGCCGAGCATCATATTCTCTACGAAGTCCGTATGACCGATATGCTTTACGAAAGCTCCGGCGTCGAACTGTCTCTCCCCGCCGGCGAGGCCGCTTATTGCGCCGCAAGGGAAGGCAAGTTCTGGGAGTTTTATCATCTCGCGCTCAGCTCGCTCTTTACGGACTATTATGCCCGCGGCATCGGCAGCTCCAAGACCGCGCCTAAGATTACGGATCTCGATGATAGCTATTGGCTCGCCATGGGCGAACAGCTAGACCTAGGGGAAAGTTTTGCTTCTTGCTTCAGTAACCACGACACCTACGCCGAGCTTCGCGACAATACTTATCGCGCTGCAACGACCGCGAGTGGCTTGCCTTATTTTGTCTTTGGCAAATATGCCACGGGCGGCTTCGATTCCGACTGGGGCTGGACAGAAGTCCAGACCATGCTAAACGCCGGTCTCCGCGGCTAAATCTTCTTTGCCTCAAACAATACCGTCGGCACTGCTGGCGGCGGCGTAAAATCCGTCGCTCGCAAAGGATATTTGATTTTGGTCGTGTATTTTTGGATTAGCGCTTGTCCTAGCTGGGAAGTATAGTGCCGGTCGGTGTTGAGGAGCTTTAGTGCAAACTGTCTCTGCAAGATGAGATAAAAACTCGCCGGCGGATTGTCCGCCTCGAGTAGCTTGTGTACGATTGCCGAAGAAAGACTAAACGGCGGATTCGAGAACACTTTGTACCCCTCCGGCATCGCCCCTAGGTCAAACTCCAAAAAATCTTGCTCATAAATCTCTACATTTTCTATCGCGCGCTTGGTTAAGTTCTCGCGCAGTTTTGCGACCGTCGCCGCGTCCGGCTCAAACGCAACAACTTTTGCGCAGCGTTTGGCCAGCGCCGAAGTAATCACGCCACTCCCCGCGCCGATTTCTATCACCGTGTCGCGCTTTTTGATGTTAGAATGTCCAATCAATATCAGTGCTAGCCGCGGGCTTCGCAAAAAATGTTGGGAGAGCAAATGATTTCTCGATGGCATTATAGTTCGGTCTCTTCGCCCGTCTCAAAGTTCTTTAGACGGAACTGTCCTGTCGCCGCTTCTGTCTCGCCCACGACGATACCGCCCTTGGCGATTTTGGCGGCATAAGACAAGCGGTCGCCCAAGCGCTTTTCCGTCAACACCACGTCAACTTTCTTGCCGCTTTTGCGTAGTTTTTTCGCTAGCTCAAACGCCGGCAAGTTCTCGTTTTCTGAGACCGGAATAATCGCCACGTCTACCGGCGCCTCTTGGTCTTCGTGAGCGAGTCCGTTGGTATTTAGAATATAAAACAGTCGCGACAGCCCAATGCTCGCGCCCACTCCCGGGAACTTTGCGTCGGAGAAGAATCCGGTCAGGTTTTCGTAGCGCCCGCCGCCACCAATCGAGCCGACTTTTGGAAACTCTGGCAAGCTAGCCTCAAACACCGTCCCGGTATAATAATCCAGCCCGCGGATAATCCTAAAATCTATTTCCGCCGCCTCGTCTAGCCCCAGCGCGGACAGTTCAATCATTACTTTTTCTAGCTCGGTTACTCCTGCTACAAAGTTTTCGTTTGTATCTACGGCTGTAGCGCGGAGGAATGCCAGCGCCGGAATCGCAATTTCTGCCGGACCGTGGATTTCGAGCAGTTGCATAAGCTTCTGGACTGCATCATCAGACAGCCCAAGCTCGCGGAAGCCCGCCTCGGTTTTTTCTTTCGGGACTTTTTCGCTATGGTCGATAACAGCGCAGATTTCCGCGCTCTTCTCAGCGATGCCCAAGCCCTCAAGAATCCCGAGGATTAGCTTCCGGTTAGAGATGCGGATTTTTATTTTGGCTTTGACAAAACTCTGTAAAGCTTCGTAGAGTGTAGCGATTACCTCCGCGTCATAGCTAATCGGTAGGCTCCCCCGTCCAATCACGTCTACATCGCACTGGTAAAACTCGCGGAAGCGCCCCTTTTGTGCCCGTTCTCCCCGGAAGTTCCGCCCGATTTGCGTCACCTTAAACGGAAAGGCTAGTTCGCTTTCGTGTTCAACAACATAGCGCGCCAAGGGAACCGTGTGGTCAAAGCGCAGTGCTTGGTCAGCGTCGTCGGCTGTCTCTTCGGTCTTGACGACTTTGTAGATCTGTTTCTCGGTCTCGCCGCCCGCCTTGGCTAATAAAATCTCCGTCCGGTCAATCGTTGGCGTCTCAATGTTTAAGAATCCGTGTTTAGCGTATACTTCCTCTATCTTACGTTTGTATTTATTAAACGTGGCTTGCGCCGGAGGCAACAACTCCTGCATGCCAGAGAGTGGGGAAGTATTGATTTTTTTCATACTTTTATTATACCCCGTTCTATGATATAATGTCAAAAGGTTGGCTCTGTAGCTCAGTTGGTAGAGCAGAGGCCTGAAGAGCCTTGTGTCACTGGTTCAAGTCCAGTCGGAGCCACCAGATTTTATCTAACTCGGCATTTTCGCCGATTTTTTAGTGGCGGATTTTTGTTAAGTTTCTTACGGATTCTAGGGTTCCAATTTGTATCGATTTTGTAGCACTATTATTGACTTTTTTTAGAAAATATATTAAAATTACAGAGTAGGCAAACTACGCTCTTTTTATTGCTGGCCAAATTCTATCTAAGGAGGGATTAGGTATGAAAATCAGGATTGGCGAGAAGGTCTATTTGCAGAAGTATGAGGTCGCTCATATCTTGCACGGTCTCAATAGTTTTCCCGCAACCGTTATAGATGAGGTCTTCGGCGATGGCGAAAGCAACTTCTTCTTCATGAATAGCCCTGCCGATGGCTTCCGGTTCGAGTCTGTTTTTAAGAACCCAGCGAGCGTCAAGTGGCTCATGGAGCAGGATTGGATCGTCGATTATGACGAATACTCCAAAATGCCGCTTCCTGAGCTTGAAGCTCTCGTCGAACGCCTCAAGGCGGAACACGACGCCGGTATTGACGAGTTCAATGCCAAGGATGAGGCTTATCGTGAGAAGCACTTCGAGGAGGTAAGTGACAAGTTCCATAAGGATAGTTATAAAATTTCCTCGCTCGATGATCTCATCTCTGCTCGCAAAGGCAAAGTCACTTTCGTCTTTCCGGACGGATATCAGGGGAAAACTACTCCCGGCGCCTCTGGCGCTACCAGCACTCCCAAGAAGAAGCCTGGCTTCTTCGCACGGCTCTTTGGCCGCGGCGCCCAGTAATGGGCGCCTTTTTAATTCGCAAGCCCCTAGGCGACCCCCCAGGGGATTTTTGACAAAATAAACTTTTTATGATAAAATAAAAGAGTAAGTTAGTTTCGACTGATTTAAGAATATAGGGGGTATTTGTATGGATTACTTTAAAAATTACATCATAGTCTCAGGGCACGGCGCTGCCGATGATAGGTTTGTAGCCGTCGATCGTGCTTACCGTGCCGCCGGCATCGCAGACTACAACCTCGTTCAGGTCAGCTCAATTTTACCTGAGGGGGCAATTCTGCGCACTCCGGAGGACCTCCGTAGTGAACTTCGCAAAGGTTCGATTCTCCACTGCGCGCTAGCTCAAAGTGTCACGAATTTGCAGAGAACACTTACTACCGCCGTTGCGGTCGCTCGCTCCCAGAGTCGTCTCGACGAAATCGGCGTCATTATGGAATTTGTTGATGAATTTGCATCCGACCCCAGTGAATGGATTCATGAGCGCATGAAAGAGCAGGCCGAATATCAAGTCAAAACAGCCGCTCAACAGGCTATGCTCGATCGGGGATATTCATCGGTAGATATTATGGTTGAAGTCGCCAGCGATACTATTTCTAAATATATTGGGCAGACCGACTATCATCATTACGTCGCATCAGTCTCCGCTGTCGCTTTCTGGTAATCCTTAAGACTCGGACTTTGTCCGGGTCTTTTTCTTGTCTTGGTAACGATATAGCGCAATTCCGGTAGAAATTAGCGTCAAAACGTTCGAAACGGCGAAGAAGTATGCGCCGACTGACAAATCAAAGATAAGCCAAAGTGTTTGATTGGCGAGCGTCGCCTTGCGGATATTCTGTTCTTTCTTCATCAAAATCGTCGCGCAGAAAATCAAGGCACAAAGAATCGGTAATATGTCGAGCCAGCCGGAGAAACCTAATGTCCCGAGCGCAATGTTGGCTATGGCGTAGAAGCCAACGACCCACACCGGTACATTCTTCTTCTTTCTCTCGAACAGGTGGTTGACAATCATCTCGAGAATCGCGAACAGGCAAACGTATGCGCTCGCCATCGCTCCGAGAAAAACAAAGTTCAGTGCGGAAAATAGATTAAGCAAAAGCAGTGCGATAAAAATCTGCTTCCGTTTCTTAAATTGCATCGAGCAAACGCTTGCCACAATCCCTAATATCCCAAATATCTGTGCAATAACAAAATTTGTATCCATAATTCAATTATACTACATCGTTGGCGCCTGGAATACATCTTTTAGCCAAAATATAGCATAAAAACTATTGACTAGCCCCCGGAAGTGAACTGTAATTAAAGTACTTCGACCCGGCCTGGATTCGTTCCCGCCGGGGGTTTTAGAAAAAGTGAGGTAAAATTGACAAATATGAAGAACATTGCATATATAGACGGGCAAAACTTTATGCATCGCGTAGCCGAGGTCTTGACCGAAGCAAATCTAATTTCCGACAAACAAGAGATTTTCGCTGTCGATATCGACTCCTATGCTCGTGTTTTGAAGAATTGATTCTCTTGTCTCGATAACGATAAAAACAATTAATGCCTCAAATGTAGTATAATAGCCCAAAAGGAGGTTCATGACTATTAGAAATTTACGCGCGGATGATGACTTGGCTCGCGCCGGGGAATTATTATTCCTGGTTGACCCATACATCTTCCCAGATTTTCTCGGCGACACGCGTCGCGCTCGGATTTTTGGCACAAAATTATTCGACAATACGAAAAACGGGCTTTTCTCGTTCGGAAACACTCTTGTTGCCGAAGAAAACGGTGAATTGCTCGCGATTCTCTGTTTCCGAGAAACCAAAGTTGCGCCTTGGGATACGCCAAAAATCACCGAAAGATTCGTCGAAACCGGCGAGCCTCTCCCAGAAAACTTTGCCCGCGCCAACGAAAAATATATGCAAAAAATCACCGACGCCGAACTTCCGGAAAACGCCGTCGAAATCGAGTTTCTTGCGACCGCTCCTGAAGCACGTGGTCGAGGCATCGCCAGCGAGTTGTTTGCCTATCTGAAAAATCCCGAAAAATACGCCGAGCTTCACCTCGACGTTCTCGCGAACAACGAAAACGCCATCCGCCTCTACGAAAAACAAGGTTTCAAAAAAGTTTCGACCTTCCCGTGCTATCCCGACGGTTCGGTCGATGTTTATCATATGGTTCTAAACTTAGGAGAAAAATCAAATGCCTAACCGTATCATCGTTGAAGTTTCCGCTCGTCACGTCCATCTTTGTCGAAAAGACTTAGACGTCTTGTTCGGCGAGGGCTATGAGCTCACGCCGGAAAAACCGCTGTCCCAGCCGGGGGAGTTTGTCTCGACCGAGCGTCTCTCCATTGCCGGCCCGCGCGAAATGCTCCACAACGTCGCAATCCTCGGCCCGCTCCGCCCAAAAACTCAGGTCGAAATCACCTTGACCGAAGCGCGCAAAATCGGCGTCAAGCCTCCGATTCGCGAATCTGGTCATCTCGAAGGCTCGGCTTCTTGTCGGCTAATCGGCCCGAAAGGCGAGGTCGAGCTAGAAGAGGGCGTCATCGTCGCCAAGCGTCACCTCCATCTCTCCGAAAAAGACGCGCTCGAACTCGGCGTCAAAAATGGCGACATCGTCTCCGTCAAAATCAACTCGACCGAACGGGGAACCGTCTTCGGCGACGTCGTCGCTCGTGTCAGCGACAAATACGCCTGCACTATGCACCTCGATACCGACGAAGGCAACGCCGCCGGCGTCCTCTCCGGCATCACAACCGGCGAAATCCTCTAGGCGTAAAATCTGTCTTAAAAAATCCCCCAGAATCTGGGGGATACTTTTTGTCCCAAAAAGTATCAAACTAACTTAATGGAACAGTCGTAAGGAAGTGAATACTGGCGCCAAGGTGTTTGCCACGGTCGACATCATCTTGATAAAAATGTCGAGCGCAACTCCCACCACGTCTTTCCGAGTGTCACCCACGGTGTCGCCTGTGACAGACGCTTTGTGTGCATCCGAACCCTTAGGGTGGCCTTTGAGTTTATCGGATTCGATGTACTTTTTTGCGTTGTCAAACGCGCCGCCGGAGTTACCCATAAAGATGGCTTTGCCGATGGCTACGATAGTTGCCCCGACCAAGATGCCACCCACAAACTCAAACCCGAGCAGGATCCCGCCTACTACCGGCACTAGCATCGCCAGTACCGATGGCAAGACCATATAGCCCAGGGCGTTGTTGGAGGCTTCGCGGATGCAGGCGTCATAGTCGGGCTCGGCTGTGCCGGCGATGACTTCGTCGGTCAAAATCTCGTCGCCGATGTCCGCCATTTTCCGCGCTGCTTCGATAGTATTGTCGGTCAAAAGCGCCGAGAAATACTCAATCAGCCCGCCGCCGAGAATCATCCCCGCTACTACCGCAAACGCCGCCGCGTTGAGTACCGGCTCTTGGCCAACTGCTGTGTAGTTTCCTACATAGGCCGTAATCAGCGAGACAGTCGCTAGCGCCGCCGATCCAATGGCAAAACCCTTACCAATCGCGGCGGTAGTATTGCCGGCTGCGTCGAGCTCGTCCGTAATTTTGCGAACACTAGCGTTGAGATTGCACGATTCGGCGATTCCGCCCGCGTTGTCAGAAATCGGCCCAAACGCGTCGATTGAGACCGTTGTCCCTACAAAGGACAACATCCCTAGTGCCGCCATCGCAATTCCGTAACCTCCACAGAGTTTACCAGAAAACACAATTGCTGCGCTGATGATGATAGCTGGCACCAACACCGACCGCGAACCAATCGCGTCGCCCTTGGTCACGACAAACGCGTCACCTTCCGGAGCAATTTCCGCCAACTTCCTAGTCGGCGCAAAATCCGTGCTGGTGTATCTTTCGGTCACCATACCAATCATCACGCCGGCGAGAATCCCTAGCACCGTAGAAATCCACGGTGAGGCCCATCCGAGTAAAAACTCTGGATAGAGCGGCTTATCTGCAAACGTCAGATAAGCGATTCCGCCTGTGAGCACGACGGTCAACATTGCTGAGGTGTAAGTTGCCGAGTCAAGATCGCGACCGGGATGTCCGCGTAGCCGCTTCACCGAGATATACAACATCCCCAAAATGCAAGCTAGCAGCCCTCCCGCGCCAATCATCATCGGGAACATCACCATTGCATCAAACGTTGCTTCAGGAACGGCTGGCGTCTCGCCAACCAGTTCTGCTCGATACATTGTCATCGCAATAATCATCGCCGCGACCATGGTCGCCACAAAGCTCTCGAGCAGATCCGAGCAGTTGCCGGCAATATCGTTCACGTTGTCGCCGATAAAGTCTGCAATCGTGCAAGGGTTACGCCTGTCATCTTCCGGCATATCGTGTCGAATCTTCGCCAGAATGTCGGCGGAGATGTCGGCCGCTTTGGTGTAGTTGCCGCCGGCCACGCGATTAAACATCGCGACCGTCGAACAGCCCAGCGAATACGTCGTAAACCGCATCACCGAGGCGTTTGTCCCAAAATTAGCGAGAAATCCCGCTCCCGGACTGTGGACTTTGATTCCGCCAAACGCGAAATAAATCGTCGCCAGCCCGAGCAGGCCAAACGCGTGCACCGATAGCCCGGAGATACTCCCGCCATTTAGCGCGGTTTTTACCGTCTCGCCAATGGAAAGGGAAATGCGTGCGCGGTTTGTTGTCCGCACGTTACAGTGTGTGGCACTCTTCATGCCGAGAATACACGCTGCACTCGACATCGCCGCTCCGATTAGAAACGTCGCTCCGCTGGTCTTTTCGATAAATAGCGAGAAGATACCCGCCAGCACCAAAACGATGACACTAATCGTGCGATATTCGACTTTCAAAAAAGTCGATGCGCCGTTGCGTATGGTTTCGGCGAGTCGAATCATCTCCTCCGTCCCGGAGCTCATTTGCCGCACTTTCACATAATTGTAAATTATGTTCAAAATTGCTAACAAAATCACTCCAAACATCGCGAGCCTCGGATCGTTCACGCCAACCCAAATAAACAGCAGCACTGCCGAGATTGCGGCGACAAGCCAGGCGACCCAAATCAGTCGCCGAGTAGTTGTTGTGCTAATAAAATCACATCCTTTCAAGTTAAGGTGCGCCACCCGTCCGGCATTATAGCATTTTTGAGCTCAAAAATCGAGCTTAATCTTCTTCGTCAAGATACTCGAGATATTTCCCGTTTAGGAACATTGACCAGTCTGTAAACTCCCGCCCGGCCTTCGTATATATATTATAGGCGCATTGTACGTTTGTCCCTAAGTCGTAGGTGTCGCAGTCTTCCCGCCCCGGCAGGATACGCACTTGGAACACTCCGACCGAGTAGCCATATTCTCGCCCGTTTTCGGTAAATATCAAATCCGTGTCCCCCTTCACGTTGACGTCGCACTTACTCTCGGCTTTCATCACCGCCGTTGCTAGCTTCGTGTCCCAGTCATATTTCGCGATTTCCGCTTCCACTTTAGCGCAGTTGTTCGTGGCGAGCTTCACCTCGCCCAGCCCAATCCCCCGGAACCAGTCCGGCCGCATCCAGGTATAGCACGCCAGAAATCCCAGCGCAAAGATGATGATAAAAGTCACAAGCCTTTTCATTATTCTTATTCTACCATATTTCTCATAAAAAATACGCTCTTATGTGGTGCGAATGAAGAGACTCTAACTCTCGACCTCTTCCTTGGCAAGGAAGCGCTCTAAACAACTGAGCTACATTCGCACGCATAAGAACGTACCGATAAACCTATTATACCAAATCTTTCGCCGCAGGACAAGAGCCTGTTTTGGTTGCCAAAACGCTAGCTAAGCTATATAATATATATGTATAAAAGGAGAAACCGATGACAACTCTAATCATCATTTTACTAATCGTCCTCCTCATCATTGGCGTGATGTGGTCGACTTATAACGCTCTCGTCAAACTCGACGAGCGGGTCAACGAAGCTTGGTCTGATATCACCGTCCAGCTCAAGTACCGCGCAGACCTCATCCCCAACGTCGTTGAGACCGTCAAGGGCTACGCCAAGCACGAAAAGGAAGTTTTCCAGGGCGTTACTGAGGCTCGTTCCGCCGTTATGGGTGCCAAGTCTGTCAAGTCCGCCGCCAAGGCTGAGGCCGAGATGACCAACGCCCTCTCTAAGGTCTTTGCCATCGCTGAGGCTTATCCTGAGCTCAAAAGCAACGAAAACTTCAAAAAGCTCCAAGAGCAGCTCCAGGATGTTGAGGATAAGATCCAGGCTTCTCGCCGCTTCTACAACGCCGGCGCCAAAGAGCTCAACACTAAAATCAAGACCTTCCCGACCAACGTTATCAACAAGCTGATCGGCCACTTCAAGATTCGCGACTACTTTGAGGTCGCCGAGACCGAGCGCGCCAAGATTGCCAACGCTCCTGAAGTTAAGTTCTAGGCTCTAAATGTACAAAAACATCGCGGCGAACAAGCGAAACACCGTCCTGATTATGCTGGGCTTTGTTCTTCTTATCGCCGCGATTGGCTATGGCTTTGCCCTGTACTATAACGACTGGACCATCGCATTGACTGTCCTTTTCTTTGCTACAATCTATGCGCTGTTCCAGTATTTTGCCGCCAGCAAGCTCGCCGTCGCCATGACCGGCGCCAAGAAAATCGAGAAAAAGGATTGCCCGCGCCTCTACAACGCCGTCGAGAACCTTACCTTGACCGCCGGCTTGCCTATGCCGGAGGTCTACATTATCGACGATCCCGCACCCAACGCTTTTGCCTCCGGGCGAGACCCAGCGCATGCTCTCGTCTGCGCCACTACCGGCTTGCTTGATTTGATGAACGACAAGGAGCTCACCGCCGTTATGGCACACGAAGTCTCCCACGTCAAGAATTACGACATCCGCGTCTCGACCATCGTCTTTGGTCTGGTTTGTTTGATTGGTTTTATCGCCGATATGGGCTGGCGGATGGTTTATTACGGCGGCCGTCGCCGTTCCGACAACGATTCTAGCCCCATCGGTCTGGTCATTATCGCCGTTACTGCTATTTTAGCGCCGCTGGCCGCTTCACTTGCACAGATGGCGGTCTCTCGCGAAAGGGAATACCTTGCTGATTCCAGCGCCGCCATGCTGACGCGCTACCCAGAGGGGATGATTGCCGCTCTGAAGAAGCTCGAGACTCACGCCCAGCCCATGCGCCAGCAAAACCCCGCCACCGAGGCCATGTTTATCGCCAATCCTCTGAAGAAAAAATCTTTTGCTGCGCTCTTCTCGACTCACCCGCCGATAGAAAAGCGAATCGAGAGGCTAGAAAATGGCAAGACGAAGTTTTAAGCGAGAATATGCCGAAGATTTTAGGAAACCGCCGGAGCAGTTTGGCTTTCTTGAGCTGGCGCTAGATGCGTTTAAACTGATTTGGCGCTATAAACGCCTCTTTCTTCCGCTCGTCGGGCTTGGCGTTCTTTTTTGCATACTCTTCTCCGGCGTCATCTCTGAAGATGCATATCAATCTTTCCGCGAATCGCTTGAGATTTCTCACGGCGACCTAGATAACCTCAAAAAATCCGGCCTGCTTCTCCTTTCTGGTTTGGTCAACCTCAACGCTTCCTCTGCTCTCGCCGCAGCTTTTCTGCTGCTCTGGCTAGTGACGATATATATACTACGCCATATTTTTGCAAAAAAGCAAATCACTCTCCGCGATGCCCTCTATAACTCTTGTGCGCCCTTGCTCTCTTGTCTGCTGATTTTTGGGCTAATCATCCTCGAGTTGCTCCCGCTTGCCGCTGTGGCGATTTCTTACTCCGCCGCCGTTACTACCGGTTTTCTCGAGACTCCGTTTTATGCTCTAGTATATTTCTTCTTTGCCGCGACGATGATTCTGCTCTCCGCTTATCTCTTAGCCCACTCCGCCTTTGCCCTGCTCGCTACTACCGCTCCCGGGATGTATCCCGCCGCCGCCTTGGACAAGACTCGCCCGCTCGTCCTTGGCCGGCGTCTGCGGGTGATTCTGCGGCTTCTCTTTCTCGCGCTGACGCTTCTGCTCCTCTGGGCTATCGTGATGCTCCCGCTGATTATTCTCGACCTCTGGCTTAAGAATCTTCTCTCTTTCCTCAGCAGCTTCCCGTTTGTCTCACTCTGCATTCTCGCGCTCTCCTGTTTTTCTTTTGTCTATCTTGCGGTATATTTATATATATATTACAGGAGGATTTTAGATGCCGAAACAACTAACTAGGGAAGCCGCCGCCGCGCGGATTGATAAGCTCCGCGAGCTGATTAACGATTATCGTTATCATTATCACGTCCTAGACGAGTCGATTATGTCCGAGGCGGCCGCCGATTCTTTGAAACACGAGCTCTCGCTTCTCGAAGCGCAGTACCCAGACTTGATTACGCCAGACTCGCCCACTCAGCGTGTCGCCGGCAAACCTCTCGACAAGTTCGAGAAGGTCCGTCACGAAAAACGCATGATTTCTCTCGCCGACGTTTTCTCCGAGGAGGAGATTAAAGATTGGATTTCCCGCAACGAGAAACTTATCCCAGGCGGACGCATTGAAGAGTTTTTTACCGACATTAAAATGGATGGCCTTGCCTGCGCGCTCAAATATCAAGACGGTCTGTTTGTTCAGGCTGTTACGCGGGGTGACGGTCTCGTTGGCGAAGACGTCACTCAGAACGTCCGCACCATCCAAAACATCCCGCTCCGCATCTCCGAGCCAGGTAGCGTCGAAGTCCGCGGAGAAATCATCTTGTTCAAAAAGGACTTTGAGGAGATCCAGGAAAAACAACGTAAGAAGGGAGAAAAAGAGTTTGCCAACCCGCGCAATCTCGCCGCCGGGACGATTCGCCAGTTAGATCCTAAGATTGCCGCTTCGCGCAATCTGAAGTTTATCGCCTACGATCTCGTCAAACCTAATCTCCCCACTCATCGCGAAGCCTACGACAAGCTCCGCACTCTGGGCTTCCGTACCTCAAACGAAGACAAGGTCTTTACGTCCGCCGAGCTTCCAGAAATGTTTAAGTATATTAAAAATCTCGATGCGTACCGTAAAGGCCTCCCGTTTAACACCGACGGTATGGTGATCAAAATCAACGACCGTGTTATCTATGACCGCCTTGGCATTATCGGCAAGACTCCGCGCGCCGCCGTAGCCTTTAAGTTCCCGGCAGAAGAATCCACGACCAAGGTCCGCGACATCGTTATCTCTATCGGCCGGACTGGTGCCGCCACACCTGTTGCAATTCTTGACCCCGTAGAAGTTGCCGGCAGTACAGTCCGCCACGCCTCGCTCCATAACGCCGACGAAATCGCTCGCCTCGATGTCCGTATCGGTGATACGGTGATTGTCTACAAGGCCGGCGACATCATCCCGCAGCTCAAAGAAGTTTTGACCGCTCTCCGCCCAGAAGACGCCGTTCCGTTTAACTACGAACAAGCGTTAAAGTCCCAGTACCCCGAGCTGGAGTTTGTCCGTCCTGCCGGCGAAGTTGTCTATCGCGTCAAGGGCGAGACTTCCGATTTTATCTTAAAACGTAGCATCGAGTACTTTGCGTCCAAGCCCGCGCTCAACATCGAGGGTCTAGGCGAGAAAAACGTCGCCGCGCTGGTTGATACCGGGCTAGTCAAATCCCTCGCCGACCTCTACCGTTTGACTACCCAAAAGGTTGCTTCGCTCGACCGCTTTGCCGAACTCTCCGCCCAGAAGCTAGTGGATAATATCAAAAAATCCAAAACCGCCCCGCTCGCCAAGTTTATTACTGCTCTTGGCATTCGCCATGTTGGCGCTCAGACCGCCATTGCTCTAGCCAACAAATTTGGCTCGCTCGACGCCCTCGCCTCGGCAGAGAAAGATACCTTGCTCGACATTCCGGACATTGGCGAAGTCGTGGCGGAGTCTATCTTGGCATATTTTGCCGACGAAGATAACCTTGCGCTTCTCGCCGAGCTAAAATCTCTCGGCGTTGCGCCGGTTCATGCCGATTTGTCGAAAGCTCCCCTTGCTGGTAAAAGCTACGTCGTCTCTGGCACATTGGAAAATTATTCTCGCGAAGAGGCGGAAGACTTGCTCCGCTCCCTCGGCGCCACCGTTACCTCGTCGGTGACAAAATCCACCACCGCCCTCATCCTCGGCGCTCACCCTGGCGCCTCAAAGCTCGCCCGCGCCAAATCCCTCGGCATCCCCACCCTCTCCGAACCCGAGTTCCTAAAGTTCGTCGAAAAATAATTTTCTAAAAAGTCAAACTATACGCGACGAACGGTACTGCAGCGATGGTGATGTCGCAAAACACCAGCCACGGTCGGAATCCGACACGGGACTCTTGAACAAAGTATAATATTTTGTCACGAAAAACCCAAAAATTTCGTGACAAAACGCTATTGACAAAAAGACCAAAAATAGGGAAAATGAGAGAAAAATAGAATGAATGGAAAAATGAATGGAAAATAAATCGATAATAGATAGTATAGAAAAAGTTATCAGATCCCACGATGCTGATTGGGTTTTTTCTGCTAAAGATTTTTCTAGACCGGAATATGATCCAACAACCGTCAGGCAATGCCTGAACAGGCTAGAGTCGCAAGGTAAAATAAAAAGAATTATAACGGGAATTTATTACAGTCCAAGATTCAATGAATTGCTGAATGAAGTAATATCTCCGTCAATCTCGAAAACGGCAGAAGCGATAGCGAGAAAAAACAACTGGTCAATAGTCCCA
This sequence comes from Candidatus Saccharimonadota bacterium, assembly GCA_017460225.1. Taxonomy (GTDB): domain Bacteria; phylum Patescibacteriota; class Saccharimonadia; order Saccharimonadales; family Saccharimonadaceae; genus Nanosyncoccus. The sequence goes on along the minus strand of JAFUBM010000013.1, from coordinate 3,807 downwards.
GACGGCGAAACCGCTCTGAATATCCTTGGACTATCAACTCAAGTCCCTAGCCAGTGGAGGTATGCCAGCTCAGGTCCAAATACAGAATATGATATATATGGCGTCGCCCTATCCTTCTATCATGTAAGATCTAGGGAAGTGGCAAGTGTAAGCAGAAAAACAGCAATAATAGTTCAAGCCATCAAAGCTATCGGTGAAGAAAAAATCGATGACCGCACCATAAATCATTTTAGTCAGTCAATAAATACGGCAGACCGAAATACATTACTCCAAGACAGCGCATCGGAACCAGAGTGGATTGCAAAAATTTTAAAGAGAATTGCCCTAGATGAGTAATCTATTAGAAATTGCAATCTTATCCAAACAAGACAGGCAAGATCTATTCAGAATTGCCGCCCAACGACTCAAAATACATGAGGCTGTCGTAGAAAAAGACTTCTGGGTATGCTTCATGCTATACGTCATATTCCAAGAGAGTACCATGCGCGACAAGACCATCTTCAAAGGAGGAACCAGCCTATCTAAGGCATATAATCTCATAAAACGCTTCTCGGAAGATATCGACTTGATTTTAGACTGGCGCGTTTTAGGCTACGAAAAAACCTTCCCACTCGACGACAGATCGAAGACTCAACAACAAATATTATGCAACGAAATCGAAAACAAAACTGCGAACTTTTTACGTGACGTATTAACTCCGGAATTGCAGCTGCTAGTGTCAAAGAAAAATATAGACATGGAAATTATATATAAAGAAGGCACCGATGGAGAGAGTGGCGTAATTTTGGCGGAGTACCCAAATCTTTACGAAGAAGAATATTTACAAAAAGCTATCGTACTGGAAATAGGGGCATTAGCGGCATGGACTCCATGGCAAAATGTCTCAATCAAACCAGACTTAGCCCCTGTTATATCTAAGTATGCCAATATGGACGCCGTAGAAGTAGCCACGACGACAGCCGAGCGAACCTTTTGGGAAAAAATCACCATTCTCCATCGAGAAGCCTTTCGTCCGAATGACGGCGAACACGCGTTGCCCAAAAGGTTGTCCAGGCATTATTACGACATATACAAAATGTGCCAGTCGACAGTTTCCGAAAATGCTATTGAACAAATTAATCTATTGGCCAAAGTCGCAAACTTTAAGTCTAAATTTTATCCCCAAAACTGGGCTCACTATGAGTTGGCTTACCCAGGCAGTTTAAAGTTAATCCCCCCAGAGACAAACATTAAGGAATTAAAAACCGACTACGAGAAAATGAAAGTTATGCTTTACGGTGAAATTCCTGAATTCGATAGTATTTTAGAAGAACTAAAAAAGTTGGAGCAAAAAATCAATACAATAACCACCTAGAAATAAACCCATGACAACCAAGGCTATTGAACAAAACCACATCGAGTTGGATAGAACATAATAGCGCCACAACGACTTATAATGTGTTAAAATAGATACAGAATGAAGCCGATTACTATTACGAACAAATCGATACTTTCAATACTCGAACAGTATAAAAAGAAACATGAATTGGTAATAGTGGAGTATGTGTGGAATGCGTTTGATGCTGGCGCCAACAGAGTGGATATTAATTACGGATTCCCGCAAAAAATAAACGGACTAGTAACCGGCTACCCATCATTAGAGATCGCAGATGACGGTGACGGATGGGATATGTCTGACTCAAAAAATATAGAAAGCTTCTTGGATTCTTCCAAGAAGAAAATCAGCTACAAAAGCACTCCGCACGGTAGTCGCGGGATTGGAAGATTCTCATTTTACGCGATAGCAAATACGGTAAAATGGATTACTGTTTTCCAGGGTAAATGCTACAGCCTAAAGTTACAAAAGGCATCGATAAGTCAGTACGAACTAAGTGAAATTAGCAACGATGAGGCTAAACAAAACAAAGGGACGAAAGCAATATTTGATATTGACAATGAAAAGCTTACAGAAACATTTTTTGAGGATTCATTGCCTAAGGAACTTTTAAAACATTTTGCATGGTTTCTATGTCTGTACCCGAACAAAAACATCTATATTAATGGAACGGCGCTTAAGTTAGACGGTATAGTGGAAAGAGAGAAAGAAGAAGAAAGCCTGCTAGGCGATAAAAAAATGAGGGTGAAACTTATTCAATGGAAAGAACCCCTAGCCGACAAAGAAAATTCTAAAATATATTTCATCGGTAGCGACGGCGAAGAAGTTTTTAAACTACCAAGCGGTCTCAATAATAAATCAGATGTTTTTGCCCATTCTGCCTATGCAACGTCAGAGATTTTTGACAATTATATTCCGTCGGAAATGGAGGTAGAGGGTCAAGCAAGTTTATTGGACACCGATCAAAAAAGATTGGTTACTCAAGCGAAAAATGAAATTAGAAAACTTCTAGAAAATTTCAGGAAACCGTATATTGAAAAAATATCTAATAATATCATAGATAAGCTAAAAGAAGAAAGAGTCATGCCGACGGCCGACGCGGTTCTGGTGCCAGAAGAAGATTTTAATGAACTGGTTCGGCAAACTTACGTAATCGCCCCAGAGCTATTTACGAATGTATCTGCAACCAACAAAAAAATGACACTGCAATTATTAGCCTCGCTCATGGGGACAAATGAGCGCAATCTAATCCTAAAAACGGTAGACGAAATATATAAACTGACTGAAGATCAAAAACGAAAATTAGAAGACTTATTAAATCGTACCAGTTTAGGTAATGTCGTCGATACTATTAGCGAGATAGATCATAGATTACAGACGCTCGACGACCTAGAAACGCTCATATATGACCCAGAGAAATATAGGGATACAAAAGAAGTAAAACATCTGCAAAAGATTTTAGATAATGAGTTCTGGGTTTTTGGAGAAGAATATAGGATGGTTTCATCTACGGAGGGCAAGATTAAAAAGGTAATCGAAAAATATGCTCAAGAATTGTTATCTAGCGGAGATTATAAAACAGAGGCTGATTCTAAACGAGAAATGGAGTTATTCCTAAGTAAACAAAAAAGAACCCCGCAATCTAACGGAATTAGCAAAATCCACAATATAATAGTGGAACTAAAACGCCCAGAGATTAAACTTGGTAGAAAAGAAGTCGATCAGATTAAGGACTATAAGGAAGCCATACTTAAAGATTCGGTATGTAAGGGAGAGAATATGGAATGGACCTTTATTCTAATCGGCAAAGACTATTCTCAAGATGGAGAGATCAGCTCGTATATAGAAAGTGCCAAGAATCATGGAGAATCCAGCAGGGGATTAATCATGCTCGAATCGTCTCGTGAGAGACAATATAAAATATATGTCAGGCGTTGGCCAGAGGTTATCCAGAACGAGTTAAGGCCGCAATACGAATATTTGAAGCAAAAACTGCAAATGAAGCTAAAGTACAATTCAGAAAATGAGACGCCAGACGAAACGACAACGAGGCATCTGCCGGAGTTTTTGGATCAATCTTAAGTTAAAAAAACTCTCATCTTTTTTCACCTAAAAAGATGAGAAAACCGCTCCGGAATTTTTGCCTTGACATTCCGCTTCCGCTAATATATAATCTTAAGCACAAAGGTCATATAAAATAAAATTAAAACAAAGGAAATAATAATTATTATGTCCAAAAAATTAATTGCTGGCGCAGGCGTTGTTGCGTCTTTCGCAGTAGCTTTGGCTCCTCTTGCGACCTTCGCCACCATCACTCGCACCAACGAGTCTGATAAGCACACTGATACCCTCAACATCACTGTTGCTCCGTCTTGCTCCTTTGGTACGGTTACCGCCGCTGGCGCTGTGACGGATGGCATCGCCCATACCAT
>JAFUBM010000012.1 GCA_017460225.1 Candidatus Saccharimonadota bacterium | reverse complement strand
GGGGGATCCGGAGTTATGTGAAGCGACTAAACAGCGAGAAAGAAGTCTTAACGGATGATATTTTCTATGTAGAGAAAAAGATTGCGGACAGCGAGGTGGAGATTGCGGTGCAGTATAACGACACCTTTGCAGAGATTATGAAGCCGTTTGCGAACAACGTGTTGACGCCAGACGGGGGGATGCATGTGGTGGGGGTTCGTACGGGGCTGAACCGGACAATCAATGACTATGCGCGAAAGAACGGGCTCTTGAAAGAAAAGGAAGATAATTTGACGGGGGACGATATTAAAGAGGGGTTGACGGCGGTGATTCTGGTGAAGCTGCCCGACCCGCAGTTTGAGGGGCAGACGAAGAACAAGCTGGGGAACCCAGAGGTGCGTGGCTACGTCGATAAGGTGATGACGGAATATTTTGGGTATTATCTGGAAGAAAATCCGGCGATTGCGAAGAAAATTGTGCAGAAAGCGACGTTGGCGGCGCGGGCTAGAAAGGCAGCGCGAGCGGCGAGGGATAACGTCATTCGCAAGGGAGCGTTTGAGGGGCTAAACTTGCCGTCGAAACTAGCGGATTGTTCGTCGAGGAATCGAGACGAGTGTGAGCTGTTTATCGTGGAGGGGAACTCGGCGGCGGGCTCGGCAAAAGAGGGGAGAAACCCAAAAATCCAGGCGATTTTGCCGCTGAGAGGTAAAGTTTTGAACACAGAGAGGGCAAGGCTTGATAAGATGCTAGCGAATCAAGAGCTGGTTTCGCTAATCAAAGGCTTAGGCGTGGGGATTGGCGAACAGTTTGATATCAAGGGATTGAGATATGACAAAATTGTGTTTATGACCGATGCGGATGTGGATGGACTACATATTGCGACGCTACTCATGACGTTTTTCTTCCGATATATGCCAGAAGTGATCCAGACGGGACATGTGTATCTTGCGAAGCCGCCGCTGTTTGGACTGATTAAGGGGACGGGGAATACGCGGAAGATTGACTATCTCTATGACGAGGCGGCGTTGGAAGCGAAATTGACAGAGAAGATTGAGGAGAAGAAGAAAAACGGGATGAAGATTGATGAGAGCCAAGAGAGGTTTAAGCAAGCGGGCTATACTGCACAACAGCGGTTTAAGGGGCTTGGCGAGATGGACGCGAAACAACTTTGGGAGACGACGATGGACCCGGAGAACCGAGTGCTAGTACAGGTACATATCGAAGACGCAGAAAAGGCCGACGCGGTGTTTACGAAGTTGATGGGTGACCAAGTGGACCTCAGGAAAAACTTTATTCAGGCTGGGGCGGCAAAAGTTGACCTAGATGATCTGGACTTTTAAGGAAGAAGTATGGAAGAGAACGAGAAGAAAATCAATGAAAATGGCGAAGCGATAGAGAGCGGCGTAACCGCGGGAATTATTGACGGGATTGAAAACCGGAACGTTGAGAGCACGATGGAGGAGTATTTCCTGAAGTACTCGATGTCGGTGATTGTAGACCGGGCGTTGCCGGATGTGCGAGACGGTTTGAAACCAGTAAACCGCCGGATTCTCTATGCGATGAATAAGAACGGGTGGAAAGCACCACACGCGACGGTAAAGTCGGCAAGAATCGTAGGGGAAGTGATGGGGAAGTATCACCCGCACGGCGATTCGTCGATTTATATGGCGATGGTAAACTTGGCGCAACCATGGAAGATGCGCTATACGTTGATCGAAGGGCAAGGGAACTTTGGGTCGGCGGACGGTGACGAGCCAGCGGCGAGCCGCTATACTGAGGCAAGGATGGACAAGGTGGGGGTGGAACTGCTGTCGGACATCGAAAAAGAGACGGTGGACTTCCGCGATAACTTTGATGGAAGCGAAAAAGAGCCGGTAGTGTTGCCGGCGGCGTTGCCGAACATTTTGTTGAACGGGCAGATGGGGATTGCCGTGGGGATGGCAACCAATATCCCACCACATAACCTGGGGGAGTTGGTGGATGCGACGGTGGCACAGATTGACAATCCGGAGATTTCACTAGAAGAGCTGATGAAGCACGTAAAGGGGCCGGATTTTCCGACGGGGGCGGAAGTATATGGCGGCGCGCCGATGAAATCGGCTTACGCGACGGGGAAGGGGAGCGTGACGATTCGTGCGGTGACGGAGATAGAAGAACGCAAAAATGGGCGCTATAACATCGTAGTGAAAGAAATGCCGTATGGGGTGAGTAAAGAGGACTTTATGAACAAAGTCCGTGACCTCGTAAATGAGAAAAAGCTTGATCATATCGCCGACATACGGAATGAATCGGCACGAGGCGTGGTCCGAGTGGTAGTGGAATTAAAGAAGGATGCGTTCCCGAAGAAGATTTTGAATCAGCTATATAAGATGACGAGCTTGCAGACGTCGTTCCATTATAATATGTTGGCGCTGGTGGACGGGCTGCAACCGCGGATTCTGGGGCTGAAGGAAATCTTGGGAGAGTTTATCAAACACCGACAAGTGGTAGTAAGGCGACGGACGGAGTTTGATCTAAGGAAAGCGAAAGAGAGAGCACATATCTTAGAGGGGTTGAAGATTGCGCTGGATAACATCGATGAGGTGATTAAAGTAATCCGCGCGAGCTATGATGATGCGGACAAGCAGTTGATGGAGCGGTTTGGGTTGAGCGAAATCCAGGCGGCGGCTATTCTGCAGATGCAACTAAGACGGCTCCAAGGACTAGAACGTGACAAGATTGAGGCGGAGCTAAAAGAATTGCACGAGCTAATCAAGAAACTTGAGTTTATATTGTCCGACGAAAAAGAAATTTTGCGCGTGATTAAGGAAGAGTTGCTAGCGCTGAAAGAGAAATATGGTGACAAGAGGCGCAGCAAGATTATCAATCACGAAGTGGGGAAGTTTGCCGAGGAAGAACTGATTCCGGAAGAGGAGAGCGTGATTCTCTTAACCGCAGAGAATTATATGAAGCGAGTCTCGCAAAATGACTTTAGGAAGCAAAACAGAGGCGGGAAGGGTAAGCGTGGAATGACGACAAAGGAAGAGGACGTAATCTCCCAGATTGTGACGGCGAATTCACACGATTACCTTCTGTTCTTTACAAGCCAGGGAAGGATTTTCCGGCTGAAAGCTTACGAAGTGCCGCAGGCATCGCTAAGCGCTAAAGGAACGGCGGCAGTAAATATGTTGTCGATGCATCCGGAAGAGAAGATTACGGCGATTATCAAACAGGGAACGGGAATGGAAGACGGTTATCTGTTTATGGCAACGAAGAAAGGGACGATTAAGAAGACACCGATTAAAGATTTCTTGAACATTCGCTCGAGTGGTTTGGTGGCGATCAAGCTGGATGCGGGGGATGAGCTGAAGTGGGTTCAGGGAACGACAGGGGAGAATGATGTAGTGATTTCTACTTCGGCAGGACAAGCGATACGGTTTAACGAGAGGGACGTCCGAGCGATGGGGCGAGCGGCAAGAGGAGTACGGGGTGCGAGACTGCGTCCGAAAGACGAAGTGGTGGGGATGGATGTGATTACGGATCCAAAACAAAAGATTCTAGTTATCTCTGTAAATGGGTATGGCAAAATTACGTTAGCTTCGAACTTCCCAGCACATAAGCGGGGCGGGGTAGGCGTACGCGTGGCGGCGGTAACAGCGAAGACCGGGCCGATTATCGCGGTACATACGTTAGACCCGGCGGCAAAAGAAGTAATCATGATGTCGTCTAAGGGGCAAGCGATAAGAGTAGCGATGAAAGAAATCCCGACGCTGGGACGAGCGACGCAAGGTGTTCGAATTATGAAGATGGGCGAGGGAGATACGGTGGCGTCGATTGGGATTGTGTTGCCGGAAGAAAAGGAAGAAGAAAAACCTGAAAAATCCTAAAAATCTGCCAAAAAACTCTTGACACTTTGATAGGTTTGAGATAAGATAGAGAAAGTCTAGGGAACGAGAGGTATTATTTCCGAGTCCTAGAGAGAATTAACAATTTAGTTGTGCAATTATGTCTTTTCTTTTGAGAAGACTATCATCGTCAGTTCATTTTATTTGAGAACAATCAAATATCTTTAATGGAGAGTTTGATCCTGGCTCAGGATGAATGCTGGCGGCGTGCCTAATACATGCAAGTCGAGCGGTAACAGGGCTTCACCGTTTCCTTGACACTCCGGGCGTTTTCGCGGGAGGTTGGTTTTCGAGGGAACAGTGAAGCTGCTGACGAGCGGCGGACGGCTGAGTAACGCGTGGGAACATACCCCAGACTGAGGGATAACTAGTCGAAAGATTAGCTAATACCGCATACGATCTACGGATTAAAGCAGTAATGCGGTTTGGGAATGGCCTGCGTACGATTAGATAGTTGGTGAGGTAATGGCTCACCAAG
>JAFUBM010000011.1 GCA_017460225.1 Candidatus Saccharimonadota bacterium | reverse complement strand
GCGTCTTGATCTTGGAAATAGCGGGCGTAGTGGGTTTCTAACTCGGCAGGAAGATCGGCAATTTGAGTGCCGATACGTGAGTGAAGCTCGTCAAGCTGCTCGGACTGGTTGTAATTTTTAAGATCTTCGGCTAGCGCATCATGATGCTCGGAGTAAACTTGATTGATGAGCGGGGTGAGCCGCTGCTGCTCGGCAGAAGTGAGACGATCCCAGGCGGCGTGGAGCATTTCGTGGGCGGCGGTAGATTCTCTGACGCCGGCTAGTGCGGAATCGCTGACGTTGTAAATATAGATCTGTCCGCCAGTGTAGCAGCCAAGGATGGAAATGTCGTGGTTGTGGCTGGAGCAGTCGCGATTGAAGGCCTCGTTGTCTTCCAGAGCAGGGCGGGTGGCGCGGAAAATGCTGCGACCTTCGTCGGTGAATTTGACTTTGTTCTCTAGCTGAGTAATCTCTGCGGAGGGCTCGTAGCCGATGGTGCGAATCCAGTCGGTGAGGGCGGTGAAGTTGAGCCGCGGAATGATGAAGGTGGCAAGCAGAGCAATAATAGCGAGAGCAAGTAGCCACTTGGGGAAAGGGGTGCGAGGGCGCTTGGCCTCGGGATTATAAACTGAAGGGGGAGTCTTGGCGGCCATTATTCTTGGGTGACCTCTAGTTTAAGTTTTTTCGCATTCTTGGGGTGAGAAATTTGGACGATATCGCCAGGCTTGAGGGTGTCTTTGATGATTTCTTCGGAAATCAGCGATTCAACTTGATCTTCAATGGCGCGGCGGAGCGGACGAGCGCCATTTTTAGGATCGTAGCCCTTATCTATGAGGTACTGCTTGGCATCAGCAGTGACTTTAAGGCCGATGGATTTGGTGGCGAGGCGCTTGCGAAGATCTTCGGTGAGGTTGTCAAAGATTTTCTCGACATTGGCACGAGTGAGAGCATGGAAGACGAGAATAGCATCAAGGCGATTAATCAGTTCGGGACGCATAATCTTTTTGAGGGCGCGGTGGGCGGCAGATTTATTGGCCTCGTATTCGGCTTCAAGATCTTTTTGCTGTTTTTCGGTATGAGCGGTAAAACCGAGCTCGGACTCGCGATACATTTCTTCGGCGCCGAGATTAGAGGTGAGAATAATAATTGTGTTGTTGAATTTGATTTTGTTGCCCTGACCGTCGGTGAGGATGCCGTCTTCCAGAATCTGAAGGAGCATATTAAAGACATCAGGATGGGCTTTTTCAATTTCGTCAAAAAGGACGACAGAATAAGGACGGCGGCGGATGGCTTCGGTGAGTTTGCCGCCATCATCGTAGCCGATGTAGCCAGCGGGGGCACCGACCAGCCGGGAGACGTTGTGCTTCTCGCCAAATTCAGACATATCAATCTTGACTAGAGCGTTCTCGCCGCCAAAAACTTCGCGAGCGATTACACGAGCGAGCTCAGTCTTGCCGACGCCGGTGGGCCCCATAAAGAGAAAGCTGCCGATAGGGCGATTGGGGTTGGCAATGCCAGAACGGCCGCGGCGGATAGCCTTAGAAACAGTGACGATGGCTTCGTCTTGACCGATGATGGACTTCTTGAGGTGTGGCTCAAGGTTGGTAAGGAGCTGGAGCTCGGAACCGTGAACCTTGGAAACGGGAATACCGGTCTTGAGGGAGATCGCTTTGGCGAGGTCAGCCTCGGTGAGGACGGGGGTTTCTTCTTTGGCGGCGCCAGATTTTTCAAGTTTTTTGATGTCTTTTTCTAATTGAGCAAGGCGCTGTTTGTAGAGGGCGGC